>CAPEBR010000003.1 GCA_948602995.1 uncultured Dorea sp. | reverse complement strand
TTTATGGTAATCATGCCGAGGGAAGGCATACAGTCAATTAAGATATAATCGTAGCTCTCCCGGACAATCTCTATGTATGACCGGAGTACCGTTTCCCGGCTCATCACATTCACAAGGGAAACCTCCAGACCGGAAAGCTCAATGTTCCCCGGCATTAAGTCTATCCCTTCCTCATGGTGGAGGATACCTTCTCCCGGCTCTACTTCCTCGTCATTGATTAAGTTCCCCATAATGGTTGCAAGCGTGACTTCCAGACTGTCCGGCTCTGTAAAGCCTAAACTTGCGGTCAGACTGCCCTGTGCGTCCGCATCAATCAGAAGCACCTTCTTTCCCTGTTTTGCCAGCCCGATTCCTAAATTGCCTGTTGTGGTGGTCTTTCCCACTCCGCCTTTCTGGTTTGCGATTGCAATTACTCTACACATAACTTTTATCCTCCTACTGATTTACTGAACTTTTTCCGTTTCTCTTTCTACCTCTGCGTAAACTCTGTAATACCTGTTTGTCCCCTTATTGGCATAAGGCTCGGAGATTTGCAAGACATTTACTTTTTTATTCCTTTCAAGAATCCTGCTGAACCACTTAATATCATTCTTGGTTCCCATTAATCTGATTTTTAACATCGTTTCCTCCTGCCTGTTTCTTTAGCAGTATTCCGGATAACGGACTTTCACCGCCTGCCAGAAGTATCTTGCATACCCACAACAGAATAAATCCTCCACCGTATACTGCTTACACTCCTTCAACTGATCCTCCATATCTTCGTAATCGTACACGCTCGGCGTACCATTGTTATAAAGATTGAACGCCATACGGACTACCTTTGCGCTTCCACTTGTAATCCAGCCATTATGCAGGCACTCCGTTTTGACACACCCTGTTTTAAAGTCATAAATTGCTTTGACATTTCTCCTTGTGTCCGCATCAATCCCCAAGCAATACACCAATGCCGCATGGTAAACATCGCCATATCTGCATTTTGGCAGATAAGTGAGAAAGAATTTCCTGTGTTCATCATCCCTGAAAGTTACATTTTGAGCAATCTGCTTCGCCTTTGCACTTAACGCTGTGTTTGTCATTTTTAATGACCTCCTTAGTATCTTTTATTGAAAATCCCAATATCAAATATTGGAACGAACAACCATAAACGCAAAAAAGGACTAAACCAATAAAACTTAATGTTTTACTGATTTAGTCCTCAATAGATATGCAAAAGGGAAGTAATTTCTCACTTCCCTTTCGACTTATATATAGACTTTAAGCACTATGTCTTTGAATCTATTGGCTTTTGTGTACTGTGGGTGATGCGCCATATATTTTTGCACATCTTCACGAGTCACTACAAAAGTTCCAAAATAGACTGGCTTATATTCTATTTTCCTACATTGTTTATCGCCGCCTGTGCTGCCGCGAGCCTTGCAATTGGTACACGGAATGGTGAGCAGGATACATAATCCAGGCCGATCTTATTGCAGAACTCTACAGAGCTCGGATCTCCGCCATGCTCGCCACAGATACCAATGTGAAGCTTCGGATTTGCCGGCTTACCTAATTTAATAGCAGTCTCCATCAACTTGCCAACGCCTGTCTGATCAAGCTTCGCAAACGGATCGTTCTCATAAATCTTAGCATCATAGTATCCTTCAAGGAACTTACCAGCGTCATCACGGGAGAATCCGAAGGTCATCTGTGTCAGATCGTTTGTACCAAAGCAGAAGAAATCAGCTTCCTTCGCAATCTCATCTGCTGTCAGAGCTGCTCTCGGAATCTCAATCATCGTACCAACTTCATACTCAAGTTCAATATCTGCTGCCGCAATCTCTGCATCTGCAGTCTCGACAACAAACTTCTTCACATACTTAAGCTCCTTGATATCGCCAATCAGCGGAATCATGATCTCCGGCTTAACCGCCCAGTCCGGATGAGCCTTCTTCACATTGATCGCTGCACGGATTACAGCTTTTGTCTGCATCTTGGCAATCTCAGGATAAGTAACTGCAAGACGGCATCCACGATGTCCCATCATTGGGTTGAATTCGTGGAGGGAATCAATCAGTGTCTTGATATCCTCTACGGATTTGCCCTGGGTGTCAGCAAGCTTCTTAATATCCTCTTCCTCAGTCGGAACGAACTCGTGAAGCGGCGGGTCAAGGAAACGGATGGTAACCGGATTTCCTTCCAGTGCGGTATAAAGAGCCTCAAAATCTCCCTGCTGATAAGGCAGAATCTTCTCAAGGGCTGCCTCTCTCTCCTCTACAGTATCAGAGCAGATCATCTCACGGAATGCAGCAATTCTGTCCTCCTCAAAGAACATGTGCTCTGTACGGCAAAGACCAATACCCTCTGCGCCGAGCTCAACAGCCTTCTTCGCGTCTGCCGGTGTATCCGCATTGGTACGAACCTTTAATCTTCTGTACTTATCTGCCCACGCCATGATTCTTCCGAACTCACCGGCAATCTTAGCATCAACAGTAGGAATGACTCCGTCATAGATGTTACCTGTTGTACCATCAATGGAGATCGGATCTCCCTCATGGAATTCCTTTCCTGCCAGTGTAAACTTCTTATTCTCCTCGTCCATAGCGATGTCGCCGCATCCAGATACACAGCATGTACCCATTCCACGCGCAACAACGGCTGCATGGCTTGTCATACCTCCGCGTACAGTCAGGATACCCTGTGAAGACTTCATACCTGTGATATCCTCTGGTGATGTCTCAAGACGTACAAGAACAACCTTCTCTCCTCTTGCATGCCACTCTACAGCATCCTCTGCCGTAAATACAACCTTGCCGCATGCTGCTCCCGGAGAAGCGCCAAGACCTTTGCCCATCGGCGTAGCTGCCTTAAGTGCAGCAGTGTCAAACTGTGGATGAAGCAGTGTATCCAGGTTACGCGGATCTATCATGGCAACTGCCTCTTCCTCTGTTCTCATACCCTCGTCAACAAGGTCGCACGCAATCTTAAGAGCTGCCTGTGCAGTTCTCTTGCCATTACGTGTCTGCAGCATGTACAGCTTGCCGTGTTCTACAGTAAACTCCATATCCTGCATATCTCTGTAATGTTTCTCAAGCGTCTCGCATACCTGCTTGAACTGAACAAACGCCTCCGGGAATTTCTGCTCCATCTCGGAAATATGCATCGGTGTGCGGACACCTGCAACTACGTCCTCGCCCTGTGCATTTGTCAGAAATTCTCCAAACAGGCCGTTCTCTCCTGTAGCCGGGTCACGGGTAAATGCAACACCAGTACCACAGTCATCGCCCATGTTGCCAAATGCCATGGACTGTACGTTAACAGCTGTTCCCCAGGAATACGGAATATCATTGTCACGACGGTATACATTGGCTCTCGGGTTGTCCCAGGAACGGAATACAGCCTTGATTGCTCCCATCAGCTGCTCCTTCGGGTCAGACGGGAAGTCCTGTCCGATCTTTTCCTTATACTCTGCCTTGAACTGTCCTGCAAGACTCTTAAGATCCTCTGCGGTAAGCTCAACATCCTGCTTAACACCCTTCTCTTCTTTCATCTTGTCAATCAGCTCTTCAAAGTATTTCTTTCCGACTTCCATAACTACGTCAGAATACATCTGGATAAATCTTCTGTAGCAGTCCCATGCCCAGCGCGGGTTGCCGGATTTCTCTGCCAGCACCTCTACAACATCCTCGTTAAGACCAAGGTTCAGGATTGTGTCCATCATACCCGGCATGGATGCTCTGGCACCGGAACGTACAGAAACAAGAAGCGGATTCTCTTTATCTCCGAATTTCTTTTCTGTAATAGCCTCCATCTTCGTAACGGCTTCCATGATCTGCTCCATAATCTCGTCATTGATTGTCCTGCCGTCCTCATAGTACTGTGTGCAGGCCTCTGTTGTGATCGTGAAGCCCTGTGGTACCGGAAGACCCAGGCTTGTCATCTCGGCAAGGTTCGCACCCTTACCGCCGAGAAGATTTCTCATGGTCGCGTTACCTTCTGTAAACATATAAACCCATTTTGCCATTTTGTCATGACCTCCTAAAAACTAAATATTTTTTTAAGTCGCATATAATATTTTACTGTTTTTGCCAGTATTCGTCAAGAGTTTCCGGAAAGATACAGGTAAAAAGCATTGTATTCGTGTTACTGTTCACTCCGTGACCAGTAACATTCGCAAATCCATCTAAAATTTGCTCCGCGAATGGGATTTGCTCACTCCCCAATCACTTTCTTACGGTCTGAACTGTTACTTTTATTCCTCCATCAGATAACGCAAAAACTCAGCCGCCAGCCCCGGATTTTTGCAGTTTACAGATACAGCCACATAGATTTTATCATACTGTACCATCTTCTTTCTTCCAGGCAGGCTGTCTGCTCCCAGGCAGACAGCGTCAGAAAGCACCTGGCCCCCACAGGCCTCTGCCTCTTCCCCTAGCAGCTCCTTCACATTTAGAAACCCGCCCTGACTGCTGTATTCTTCATAAATCCCCTCGGAACAGATAAGGACGTCCAGTGCCTCCGCACCCATAAGAGTTGTAAGGGCAGTCGTAAGAGAACTGCCGCTGCTTTCGTCCGGGAGATTCGCTTTTACACGGATTTCCCCGTCCTTCTTCGTGATTCCCGCATATCCGGCAAAATCCTGTGCGAACTCCACTGCCTGATTATGATCGCCTCCTACAACTGCCACATTTAACAGAACAGTGGTATGCATTCCCCGGTACATCATAATTCCGATTCCGGCCGCGGCAAAAAGAATCAGAAGCCCTGCAAACCATGTCTTATAATACATCCACAGGTATTCCATCTTTTTTCCCGGCGTCATCACTTTAAAAAGTTTCTTCTGCTCCTGATCCATCTGCACTTCCCTTTCTGCATCCCTGATGCAAATGATGCAGCCGTAGAGAGATCATGCTTTTTCATGCGGACACGAAATGCATGACCTTTTGCCGCCTGCATCATACAAATTCTTTTATCTTTACCGGAATACCTCCGTGCGTCCTCGAGTATTCCGCCGCCAGTGCACAATAGTGGCTCTCTAAAGAGCGGTCAAGAGATGTGATATACGCACTCTCTCTTTTCTCTCCCCGGACCAGATCCAGGAATTCTTCTGTCAGAACCTGGTCTCCCCCGCCGTGGCCGGAAAAATCATCCGAAAGACTCATGACATCAATTCTCTCCTCCTTCACCTCTGCACCAAATCTGCGTACCACAAGCCCGCACTTTTCCGGCTCCTGTACATTCATGTTGACAATCAGCTCTCCCTCTGTCCCCATGAACCTGGCATATCTGGCAACATCTGGCGTGAAAGCACACATCGTAAAACTCATGGTCGTTCCGTCTGTCATGTTCATGTTCACAACCTGGTGGTCCACCACATTATTATCACAATGATACACGCATCTTCCGTAGTTTCCTGCCTTAAGCGCCTCTACAATCTTCTCCTCCGTCGGCCCGGACGGAACAAGGACATTCAGGGGCCACCCGCGGTTTCCTCTGCGGAATCCCGTAAGCTTATTATCCAGGTAGATGCTCTCCGCATCAAAAGGACATCCTTCCTTTGCCCTGCATCCGTCAAGGCAGCGCTTCCCGGCGCCCTCTGGCGCTTTTTCTGGTTTAAACAGATAGATGCTCCCATATGAGGATACCGATTCACATGTCTTGTCTGCAAGCCAGGGATAGAGATCCATATCATGGCAGCATTTCTGCAGAATCATGGGACTGGACTTTTCTGAATTGGCCCAGTTTCCCCGCACGAAGCTGTGAGCCTGGTGGAACCATCCTACATTCTCTGTGGCCGTAATTGAAACTACATCACCGATACTTCCACCATCTAACAGCTCTTTCACCTTCCGGTAGATGGGCGTATACCTGAGCACATGACAAACAATCACCATGCGCCCGCATTTTCTGGCTGTTTCTGCAAGCCTGACGCATTCGGAAAGCTCCGGTGAAACAGGTTTCTCCAAAAGGACATGATATCCCTTTTCCAGCGCCAGTACCGCATGGTCCACATGCTGCCTGTCCTGGGTAGCGATAATGACGGCATCTGCAAGCTTCTCCTGCTTAAGAAGCTTTTCGCCGCTCCCAAAACAGGCTCCCTCACACAGGTCATACTCCTTTGCCATCAACGCAGTCTTTTCCGGATCCGTGTCCGCCACGGCAGTAATCTTCATTTTATCCGGATACAGCTTCGCTGCCTTCGCATAAACATTCCTTCCCCTGTTTCCAAGGCCGATAATTGCAATCTCTGCACATTTCTTCATCTTATTCACCGTCCTTTCCATGACTCTGATACTGCCGGTAAATGGATACTATGGGCGATTTAAGTTTTGCCGCGCGCTACATTTTTTTCAAAAAGAGCTTATATCCTTTATAGGCCTCATACACATCCGCTTTGCTTGATGCCTCCCAGGGCGCATGCATAGACAGGATTGAGACTCCGCTGTCCACAACCTCCATTCCATAATTTGCCATGATATAAGCGATCGTTCCGCCTCCGCCTACATCCACCTTGCCCAGCTCTGCAAACTGGTAAGCAACATTCCCTTCATCCATAACCCTCCGGATCTGCGCCAGGAATTCCGCATTGGCATCATTCGACCCACTCTTTCCCCGGCTTCCGGTAAATTTGTTAAATACCAGCCCTTTTGAGAAGAAAGAAGAGCTTCTCTTCTCGAAGCATTCTGCAAACATCGGATCGAATCCGGCGCTTACATCAGAAGAAAGCATTTTTGAATTCTGAAGCGCTCTTCTGATCTTAAGCTCTGATTCGCTTCCTGACAGGGCCACAAGCTCTGCCACCGTATTTTCAAAAAACCTGGAATGCATACCAGTAGCACCAACGCTTCCGATCTCTTCCTTATCTACTAAAATACAGCAGGCAGTCCTCTTTACATCCTCTACATCCAGAATAGCAAAAAGAGAGGTAAAAGCACATACTCTGTCATCCTGGCCGTATCCAAGAATCATGCTTCTGTCGATTCCAAGATCCCTTGCCTTCCCTGCCGGAACAATCTCCAGCTCTGCAGATATAAAATCCTCTTCCTCAATGTCATAGTGCTTCTTTAAGATCGCCATGACATTTTTCTTTACGGCATCCTTCTCCTCCTTATCAAGAGCCGGATCCTTTTCAATCGGACGGCTTCCGATCAGCAGATCAAGCTTCTCGCCTTCAATAACCTCTTTGGCCTTTTTCTCCATCTGATCTGCCGCAAGGTGCACCAGCAGATCTGTGATGACAAATACCGGATCCTCCTCTTTCTCTCCGATATTCACCTGCACAACCGTACCGTCCTTTTTGACAATCACGCCGTGTAACGCAAGGGGGATTGCAACCCACTGATATTTCTTAATGCCGCCGTAGTAATGTGTATCAAAATATGCAAACTCCTCATTTTCATAGAGCGGGTTCTGCTTAACATCAATGCGCGGCGAATCAATATGAGCCCCCAAAATATTCATACCATTCTCAAGCGGCTCATTTCCGATATGGAAAAGTGCAACCATCTTATCCATGCATACTGCATACACCTTATCACCAGACTTCAGGGATCCGCCAGACTGTGTAACCTCTTTTAAATCCCTGTAGCCTCTCTCCTTCGCCATCTGAACCGTAAGACTGACACATTCACGCTCCGTCTTACCCTGGTCCAGGCAGGATTTGTACAGATCATTTACTTTCTCAAGCTCCTGAAGCTCCTCTTTAGCATAAGAGCTCCAAACATTTTTCAGTTCCATCTTACAATGATTCCCCTTTCTTTATATAATCTCAGCTATATAGTATATCATATATTTTTTCTTTTGGGGACGGGGTAAAATTAATTTTACCCCGTCCCCGTTACTGTTCACTCCCGAATCATTTTCTTACGGACTTTGCAGTAAATGCAAAGTCCTGTGTGAACAATAACCCGTCCCCGACTGTTTTACTTCATTTCTTCCCTGACTTCCTTAAAGCATTTTACGATAAAGTCTATGTCTTCCTTTGTATGACCGGCGCATACCTGTGTACGGATCCTTGCTTTTCCCTTCGGTACGACCGGGTAGGAGAAGGCTACTACATACACGCCCTTTTCCATCATCCGCTTTGCAAATTCTGCTGCCGTCTTTTCATCATACAGCATGACCGGCACACAAGGATGAGTTCCCGGAATAATGTCAAAGCCATTATCCTCCAGCTCCTTCCGGTAATATGCGGTCACGTCCTCCAGGTGGTCGCGAAGCTCGGTGCTCTCATCCAGCATATCAAATAATTCGATGCTTGCTCCTGCAATCGCCGGTGCAAGGGAATTGGAGAATAAGTACGGGCGGCTTCTCTGCCGCAGAAGGTCAATGATCTCCCTGCGTCCGGAGGTGTATCCGCCTGACGCCCCTCCAAGGGCTTTTCCCAGTGTTCCCGTGATAATATCCACGCGGCCCTGGACGCCGCAGTACTCCGGCGTGCCGCGTCCTGTCTTTCCCACAAATCCCACTGCATGGCTGTCGTCAACCATTACAAGGGCATTGTACTGATCTGCAAGGTCGCACACCCCTTTCAGGTTACAGATAATGCCATCCATGGAAAATACGCCGTCAGTGGCAATCAGCTTAATACGAGCCCCTGCTTCATCTGCCTCCTTAAGCTTTGCTTCCAGATCCTCCATGTTGTTATTCTTATAGCGGAAACGCTTTGCCTTGCACAGTCTCACCCCGTCGATAATAGAGGCATGGTTCAGTTCGTCACTGATCACCGCATCCTCAGCTGTCAGAATCGTCTCAAACAGACCTCCGTTGGCATCAAAGCAGGAAGAGTAGAGAATAGTGTCATCCGTTCCCAGAAAGTCTGAGATCTTCTTTTCTAGCCTTTTATGTATATCCTGCGTACCACAGATGAAACGTACGGAAGCAACGCCGTAGCCCTTCTCATCATAGGTCCTCTTCGCAGCCTCAATCAGACGGGGACTGTCACCAAGGCCAAGGTAATTGTTTGCACACATGCACAGAAGCTCTCTTCCATCCTCCATCTTCACCCTTGCTCCCTGGGGAGATATGAAAGGTGCTTCGCCCTTAAAAAGACCTGCCTCCCTGATTCCTTCCACTTCTTTTGTATAAATATTTAAAATATCATCTTTTCTTGCCATCTTTTTCTTCTCTCTTTCTTAATTAACTGTTCCTGTAACTATTCTGTTCCCTGATTCATGCAATAATGTACTAATCGTTCACATGAGCCCAGTCCAGAATTACCTTTCCTGACTTTCCTGAAATCATTGCCTCAAAGCCCTTTTCGTAATCTTTGATGTCAAAATGATGCGTGATAATCGGAGAGATGTCTAATCCCGCCTGAACCATGGTAGACATCTTGTACCAGGTATCCCACACCTTTCTTCCATAGATTCCCCGGATATTCAGCCCGTTAAAAATCACGGTCTCAAGATCTACGACCGCGTCCGTTCTCTGCAGACCCAGCAGGGCGATATTCCCTCCATGCTTCATATTATGGATCATCTGATGCAGCCCTGCCTGCGATCCGGACATCTCCAGGCCGACATCAAACCCTTCCGTCATGCCGATATCCTTCATGACCTCTTCAAGCTTCTCTTCCTTTAAATTCACGGTTCTCGTTGCGCCAAGCTTTTCTGCAAGTTCAAGACGGTATGGATTCATATCCGTGACAACGACATGTCTCGCCCCTGAGAACTTTGCAATGGCTGCTGCCATACATCCGATAGGACCCGCTCCTGCCACGAGCACATCCTCTCCCAGCATCTCAAAAGACAGTGCTGTGTGTGTAGCATTTCCAAAAGGATCAAAGATGGCATACATCTCCTCTGGAATCGCCGGATTGCATGGCCATACATTACAGGACGGTATCACAAGATACTCTGCAAATGCGCCGTTCCTGTTAACGCCTACGCCCTTTGCATCCTTACAGTTCTCCTTGTGCCCCTCCAGGCAGTTACGGCATTTTCCGCACGTGATGTGTCCTTCCCCTGACACCAGATCCCCAATCTGAAAGCCACGTACTCCTTCCCCCTTTTCCACGACTTCCCCAACATACTCATGACCTGCGGTCAGTCCAGCCGGAATTGTATGCTGTGCCCAGTCATTCCACTGGTAAATATGCACATCCGTACCGCAGATGGCGGTCTTGTGAATCTTAATCTTCACATCATTCGGCCCCACTCCCGGCACCGGCACACGCTTCATCCACAGTCCTTCCTCGGGCTTCTCCTTCACAAGCGCCCACATTAATCCATCATTTGCTGCACTCAATTTTAAAACCTCCCATATATAAATGTTTTTCAGATAAAAAAATTTACCGTGACACAACTATTGTAACATTTTACTAACGCGGATACAATGGGGGGTTCTCATTAAATTTCTGACTTTATCATAAAAAATGAGGAGAAAACCACTGGTCTTCTCCTCATCTCTGATCCATCCTCGCAGCTGTCCAGATCATACTACCACTCAAACTTCTTCTCGAAATATGCATTCAGATCTTCGATCTTCACTCTCTCCTGCTCCATCGTGTCACGGTCGCGGACGGTCACTGCACCGTCTTCCTCAGAATCGAAATCGTATGTTACACAGAACGGCGTACCGATCTCATCCTGACGGCGGTAACGCTTGCCGATATTCCCGCGCTCGTCATACTCACAGTTAAATTTCTTAGAGAGCTGTGCGTATACCTTCTCAGCACCCTCATTCAGCTTCTTGGAAAGCGGAAGCACCCCGATCTTCACCGGAGCCAGCGCCGGGTGGAAATGAAGCACGGTTCTTACGTCCCCGCCTTCCAGCTCCTCCTCGTCGTAAGCGCTGCACAGGAATGCAAGCACCATACGGTCAGCGCCCAGTGACGGCTCGATTACATATGGAACATACTTTGTCTTCTTCTCATCATCAAAGTAGCTCATATCCTGCTTGGATACATTCTGATGCTGTGTAAGGTCAAAGTCGGTTCTGTCCGCAATTCCCCACAGCTCGCCCCATCCAAACGGGAACAGGAATTCCACATCTGTTGTTGCCTTGCTGTAATGGCTCAGCTCCTCCGGCGTATGGTCACGATAGCGGACCTCTTCCTCTTTAAGACCCAGTGCCTTTAACCAGTCAAGGCAGAACTGCTTCCAGTATGCGAACCACTCAAGGTCTGTATCCGGCTCGCAGAAGAACTCTAACTCCATCTGCTCGAACTCCCTTGTACGGAAGGTGAAGTTGCCCGGCGTAATCTCGTTCCGGAAGGACTTGCCGATCTGGCAGATACCAAACGGAATCTTCTTTCTGGAAGTGCGCTGTACATTCTTAAAGTTTACAAAAATACCCTGTGCCGTCTCAGGACGCAGATATACGATGCTCTTCGCATCCTCTGTAACGCCCTGAAAGGTCTTGAACATAAGGTTAAACTCACGGATCTCTGTAAAGTTGTGCTTTCCGCAGGTCGGACACGGAATCTCATGCTCTGCAATGTAATCCTGCATCTTCTCATGACTCCATCCATCAATGGTGTCGCCGATGTCAAGCCCATTCTCTTTTGCGTAATCTTCAATCATTTTATCTGCACGGAAACGCTCATGACATTCCTTACAGTCCATAAGCGGGTCGCTGAATCCGCCGAGATGGCCGCTTGCCACCCATGTCTGCGGATTCATGAGAATTGCACAGTCTACACCGACATTGTGGGGGGATTCCTGTACGAACTTCTGCCACCATGCTTTCTTAACATTGTTCTTAAGCTCCACTCCGAGGTTGCCGTAATCCCATGTATTGGCAAGACCGCCGTAAATCTCGGAGCCTGGATATACGAATCCTCTTGACTTCGCCAGTGCTACAATCTTATCCATTGTCTTCTCTACCATATTCCTCTTACACTCCTTTTTCTGTAATGTTTATGACCAGCAGCTATTATATTACACTCCCGAATCATATTCCCGCATTCTGCGCATCAGATGCACAGGATACAGGAAAGTTACAGCTATTATACCTTGCGTTTCCCTTATTTGCAAGCCTCAATGTTGAATCACAGGAGTATTATGTAACTATGGTTACTGTTCACACAGGTCTGTGCATTTACTGCACAGACCGTAAGAAAGTGATTCAAGAGTGAGCAAATTCCATTCGCGGAGCGAATTTCAGATGGATTTGCGAATGTTACTGGTCACGGAGTGAACAGTAACTAACTATGAGCGGACAGTTAGTCCGGAAATCTCCCTGAATACGCCCGGACGCAAGATACCTCCCCGCCATCACATAGCATCTAATCCACTTTTTCAAATATATCTCTTAATTCCATCGTAATATGCGGAAACGCCCGTAAACTAATTATTGTCTCTGCATTATAGTGCTCATCTTCTTTATCTTCTACTAGAATATAATTCTCTTCCAGAATATACTTCCCATCTTGCAGATAATATATTTCCACCGATTTCCCCTGCGGTGAAACAATCCAGTACTCTTCCACTCCCACTTTTTCATAAATACCCTTCTTTTCAGCTCTATCCCTCTTAGCCGTTGAAGGGCTCAATGTTTCCACGATAAATTTAGGTACTCCGCTATAGAAACCTCCTTTTAAATGCTTACGGTCACAGATTACCATAATATCAGGACACAAATAATCATCATTTACCTCTAGGTGATATTTAAAATCCAAGTTTTCCATAAATACAAGACACAAACTGTTTTTTAAACCAATTTTTAAAATTGTATTTATGTTATTGTTTATAATCCCATGCTGATATCCCGGTGAAGGCGACATATCATAAATCACGCCATCCATCTTTTCATCTTTTTTTCGTTCAAATTCTGACAGGCCCATATCATCACATCCCTTCCAGTTAAGATTATAACATGAAATAACAGATCAAGAAGCTTCCATATTTCCCATCATGATAGGTTTGGGCTTCATCATATTTCCTGCAGACGGCATCAGAAAGCCAAAAAACCGTCAGTAAATTACCCTATAACGTAATCTAAGATATGAGTTTTCCAAAACTACACATTCCTGCAATTTCAACACACCTAGTCTTGATAATTCGCTTTCTGACACTAAAGATTTCCCATCGATTAAAGTGGATGTATCTTTACCGCCAACTAATACAGGTGCTACAACAATATCAAGATAATCTATCAGCTTTTCACGGAGAAACAGTTCGTTTAATGTACCACCAGTTTGTATCGTTATTCTCTCACAACTATATTGTGACTTGAGTTTAGCAAGAACATCTTTCAACGATAGTTCATTTTGATATATGATATGGAGATTATCTTCTTCTATTTCAAATGCCGGATGTTTATCATTAGATGTAACCAGCACAAATTGTTTTGATAAAGCGCAAAAGTAACGTACCCCATGTTCTTTTAAATGTTTATTATCAATTACAATAAAAGAGACGGGCGTTTTATTTGGCATGTCTGCTGTGTTTATACCGATTTTGGCCTGCACTCTTCCGGAATTAAGCGACCATAAATCTGTCGTCTGCTCTATTTCATAATATTGGTGTAATCCTTCTTTCACTCCTGTAATTTTAGGAAAATCCTTATCCACGTCTAAATGATCTGATGCTCCGGTGCTGATTTTACCATCAACAGACATTAGCATAAATAATGTTGTAATAGGTCTGTCCATTTTATCCCTCCAACTTTGGGGACGGGGCATTCTTAAAAATGCTGTTATGAAGCTCTGCTGGTTCTTAGAAGCTCACTGATCAGGCCCGTCTTGTCTTATATATTATCACATATCAGAAGTTAACTCAATTAGATTCCGAATGATAAACAGCATTTTAAAAATACCGGAAGCATGAGATTACGCTCCCGGTATGTTCGGCATCGTCTTTATTGATTTCCTGTCTGATTTAAAGTACCATTATAACTATTATTTGTATAAGCCCCATCATTGTACCCGATAACGCCGCCTTTTCTCACCCAAGGTCCTACCAACTCACAGGCTTCAACTATATTATTTGCAACTGTACCTGAATTATATCCTGCAATTCCGCCGCCTCTGCTATAATCCCTTGTACCAAAAGAATCCCCACTAATAGTAATCTTCACGGACGACATTACCAATCCCATCGACCACGGGGACGGGGTATTTTTAAAAATACCCCGTCCCCAATTGACGAACATAAGTACCACTCCTGCAAGTGACAAAAGCTTCCCGAAAAGCATCCCGGGGGCATGGTAGACAATCCGTATCTCATGCTCCCCTTCCGATATCTGAAAGCCCAGAAATGTGGTATTCACCTTCTCCTTCCCTGTCTCCTGGCCGTCCACGTACACATCAAAGCTTTCATCATAAGGAATTGTCGTCACAAAATACCCGTCTGACTTTACATTGATCTCTCCTGCGATTACGTTCCCCTTTGTTTTTTCCTGGTCTGTCATAAACTCCGACTGGCATAGCCCCGCTTCTTCACGGCTCACAGGCGCGCCCAGGAAACACTTGACGCCGGATATCTCATAATGTCCTTCTCCGAACTTTATCCTGATCTGTTTCTGTCCTTTTTCCAGTGGGACAGCATACGTAAATACAGTGTTTTTATTATAGTAGAAATGTCTGTTTGAAGTGAGTTTGTTTCGCGTCCCCTCAACCCAGACTGTCAGATCATGCCCGGGCCTTAAATTTTTTACCCTAAACTGCAGGAATAGAATATTTTCCGTTTCCCTGACAGGAATATTTATCATTTTCGTCTCATCCTTTTTCGATGAGACCGTCTCCGGGAACTTAATGTCCACGGCCTCCACAGTATTCTCTTTACTGCCCGGCTCCTTATCGGCCGCTTCTTCACTTTCCCGCTTGTTACCGGACGGCTCTTCACTGCCCATATCTGTACGATCCGGCTTTTTATTATCTGGATCTTCACTGTCTGTATCTTCACCGGCCACATCTTTACCGGCTGCCGCATCGCCGCTTCCCTCCCCTGCCACTGCATATTCCAGCAGCGCCAGCTGGTTATACGGGAAGGAAAGCTTCCCGTATGCTTCCTCTGTCATGACCCGGTCTGTCGCAAAGGCAACAGGAAGCGCATCCTCATTTTCATACATCTCCCATGCCCCCTTTGTTCCCAGGAGCGTATACCCGGAAAGCGTGTTCCCTGAATTCTCTCCCTGCTTCTCTTCCTGACTGGCAGGCTTTGTCCGGCGGAGTATGTATTTCACGCCCATAAAGTCCTGAAATACCGGATTGTCCGCTGCAGGCTGCATCAGAAAATTGCGGAACGGCTCCTCCAGTTCGAATACTTCCTCCCTGAATTTCTGATAACCGGCATTATAGGATGAGGAATAAATGGAGGAGGTAAGCTGACTCATATCATGGATCCGGTTAAGGTTTGCCGCTTTTTGCGCAGCATCCCCCGCCTGCTCGATCCGGTAGATTCCGCCCTGCTCCTCTTTCTTCCCAGTTACTTTCTGGATCAGCTTTCCCGCATCCTCGTCCGTCACTGCCTCATAAAATTCCCTGTCCACAGTCTGATTTTCACAGGTATTCATTACTCCTGTGAACAGCCCCAGGGACAGAACCGACGGAAGGAGGAGGAGCACTGCATGCCTCCTTCTGAATAAAAAGAGGCACATGGTAAGAAGCCCCTCCAGGAGCACAAGCTTCCAGTACTCTCCATATTCTCCCTTCCCAATCTCTTTACAGACCATCAGAATTGGCGTCAGGTATGCAAGCGCCGGCAGACATACGGCTGCTCTGCGCCGCCATCTTTCCCGGCTGATGCAAATGCCGCAGTCTTCTCTGACACGTTCTTTCCTCCCGCAGATGCCGCAGTCCTCTCTGACACGCTCTTTCCTTCCGCAGATGCCACAGTCCTGCCTGACACGCATCTGTCTTTCTGCGGCAGACTGGCCTCCTTTACAATTCCGGCCAGACTCCCCCTGCTCCAGTGAGCGCAGATGGCATGCTGTGATATAGCACAGAAGCGGCAGAAATGGAATCATTACCTTGTCCCTGATATAGAGCCCTCCGTTCAGGAGCCAGGCGAACACTGGGAATACAAGCACAGCGCCGCTGACCCATGCAAGCACACGCTCTGAGAGCTTCCCCAGGAACATCACTGACACAAGAGCCGAGACGCTGAGCGTCGTAAGTCCGACGCCGTAGGGGGAATAAAAAAAGCGCTCCACAGACAGCCGGGGAATCAAAAGCTCCCACAGCTCCTTCACTCCTGATGCACTGTCCTCCCTGCCTGTCAGCGCAAGCGCGGTCGGGACAAGCAGAATTCCGCTCATCAGTACCGCAGTTATAAAAGGAATCAGAAAACGGATTCCCTCCCCCATAAATCCCTTAAAGGAAAGCTTCGCTCCCCCACCTTCGCACATTTCAAAATACCGGTGCACTCCGTACAGCAAAAGCACCAGCATCCCTCCGATACTGAAATAAAAGCTTGTCATAATCATCAGAAAAATGCCTGCGACCAGAAGCCCGAACCGCCTTTTGTCAAAATACCGGTCCACTCCCAGAAAGCTCATGCATAAAAAAGGCATATAATTTACGAACATGATCTGTTTACAGGAATGAAAAATCATAGGACCTGCCAAAAGAAATATGACCGCCATGCCAAGGGCAGTTCCCCGGGGAAATTTCCGGCCAAGAAGCCATGCGTACAGAAGCAGTACAGAGGCCGCCAGACAGAGAAACTGCGCTGCCATCATGTAATCAGACATTTTTACAAAGGGGAACAGCCAGGATAAAAGAATAACCGGACTATAGAGTCCGTAATAAGCGAAATTATATATATTCTGCCCACCGCCAATGTGGAATGCGAATTCCGGAAACAACTCCCCTGTCGCATAGAACTGCTTCCGGAAATAGTCCGGCAGTACGCTGTGCTGGCTGATCCAGTCCACCGCACTGCCAAATACGCCCCTGCGAAGGACAAACAGCCAACACAGTACTACGGCAAGCGCAAATAGCAGCAGATAGTCAGAGTACTTCCTATACCGAAACTTTTTCATGTGACCCTCCCGTATTTTCCTCACTGGAATCCTTCAGAATGAATATGGGCCTGTGCTTCGTTTCCAGATAGGTTTTGGACAGATACTGTCCCACAATCCCGGTACAGAAGAGCTGTATTCCGCTAACCATGAAAATGATGCACGCCAGTGACGGCCAGCCCGACACCGGATCTCCCCATATGAGCGTCCTGACAATAATGACTAAAATCATAAGAAACGCCAGTGCGCAAAACATAACTCCAACTACAGAAGCGAGGGAAAGGGGAGCTACCGAAAAGCCGGTGATTCCCTCCAGAGAGTACATGAACAGCTTCTTAACCGACCACTTCGTCTCCCCGGCACAACGTCCCACATTCTGGAATTCCAGCCATTTTGTCCGAAATCCCACCCATTCGAAGATTCCTTTTGAAAAGCGGTTGTACTCGCTCATTCCAAGCACTGCATCCACCATCTTCCGCTTCATAAGCCTGTAGTCCCTGGCGCCGTTCACAATCTCCGTGCGAGAAATCTTATTGATGAATTTGTAAAAGCTTTCGGATAAGAAGGAACGGATCCTTGGCTCCCCGGTTCTGGTGGAGCGCCTTGTGGCCACGCTGTCGTAGTTCTCCTCCTTAAGAATCCGGTACATCTCCGGCAGAAGTCCCGGCGGATCCTGCATGTCCACATCCATTGTCGCCACATAATTACCCTGGGCATTCTTAAGCCCGGCATAAAGTGCTGCTTCCTTTCCAAAGTTTCTGGAAAATGACAGATAACGGCACCGCGCGTCATTTTCATTCATTTCCTTTAATATTCCAAGCGTCCGGTCCGTAGAGCCGTCATCCACAAACAACAGCTCGAACTCAGTGTCCGCCATCTCTTTCATGATTCTGCACATCTCCCTGTAATAGACTGGCAGAGCCTCCTCTTCGTTATAACACGGAATAACAATACTAATTAAACTCATTTGCCACACCTCCGATATCATTAGTTATTCCCTTTCTTTCTGTCAGTTATATACTTTAATGGATATTTCTTAATAATTGCCTAAATTATATCTTAAGAATTATTAAGATGATACAAATATTTCTAAAAAATCTGCTATGATAGATTTAGCGACTTTTAAATGGGCTGGATGCGTTGCTATAAGCAGACGGTTAGTCCGTGAATAGTAACGATTTATAAATGGAGGAAGAATTGTGGAAGAAACACGTATTTTAATTGTTGATGACAACCTGGAAATCCGGGAAATCATACATGTATTACTTGGTGGCGAGGGGTTTGGGATCGCGGAAGCCGGGGACGGGTCGGAGGCGTTGGATGCAATCCGGGAAAACTCCTTTGACCTGATTATTCTTGATATTATGATGCCCGGGTTAAACGGATATCAGACATGCCTGGAGATCCGCAAATTCAGTAACGCGCCGATCCTGTTCCTGAGCGCCCGCACGAAGGAAAGTGACAAGACCCTGGGATTTTCCAGCGGAGGGGACGACTATCTGGAAAAACCGTTTTCCTATAATGAGCTCATCAGCCGCAGCAAGGCATTGATCCGGCGGTATCAGGTGTATAAGGGAAAGGATACCCGGGAGGAAAACCCTGTCCCCGGGAAGTCTGAGCCTATAAAGTACCACTATCTAGAAATTGACGAGGCGAAAGAGCAGGTACGCCGGGATGGTAAGACCCTTGAGCTTACGGATACCGAGTATGCAGTGCTGCTTGTGCTTGTGAAGAACCGGCGGCAGACTTTTTCCGCAGAACGGCTCTATGAGGCGGTGTGGGACGAACCTTATTATTATGGTGCGAATAACACGGTTACTGTTCATATCCGCAATCTCCGCCTTAAGATTGAGAAGGATCCGAAAAATCCTCTCCTTATAAAAACCGTGTGGGGAAAGGGGTATCGCTGTGATTAAGAAGATTAAAGGCTTAAAAATCAGCAGTCAGTTTTCCCTGCTGATTCTGTGCGCAGTCATCATCTGTTTTGTACTTTTTCAAAAGCTGTGGCTTCACAGATGGTCTGTAGGAAAGCTGCTGACTAACACGGATTTTTCCCACACCCAGTTAGATGACCTTGAGTTTATGGATGAATTTTATGAGGCAGCGCTGGATTATGACCTGCCAAAGAGTGAGGATGACACAGAGACAGCCCTGGCTCTGGAACCCCTTCTGGAGATGGCAGATGAATATACAAGCGTTTATATTTATGGGAGGGATGACGGGCTGTACCGGGCCGGAAGATTCGCCCCTATTATGGATGATAAGGATTTCCGCATTTTTTTTGACTGGGGATACCGGCTCACAAACGGCGACGGCGAGGATCTGCGGATGTTTCCCCTCAGATTCCGGAACGATGCGGGCATGGTCATGATGTACAACTACCAACGCTCCCTGTTCCTTTATCCCTTCATGGCAGGGAGTCTGTTCCTTTCCATCCTTGTGTTCTTTGGCATTGTCCTGTTTTTCCTGAGCAGGAAAATGCGCTCTGTCCTTGTACTGGAAAAGGAAATTCTCACCATGTCCTCCGGCGACCTGACCCATCCGGTTCCGGATTTCGGAGAGGATGAGATCGGGATTCTTGCCAGGGAGCTGAACGGGCTGAGAAACTCGCTGAATGAAACGATCTTAAAGGAACAGGAAAGCCGCCTTGCCAACCAGGATCTGATCACAGCCCTCTCCCATGACCTGCGCACGCCTCTTACAATTCTGACTGGCTACCTGGAAGTCCTGCGCCTGAAACGAAGCCCTGACATGCAGGACGAATATGTGGAGCGGTGTCTAAAAAAAGCAGAGGACCTAAAGGAACTGACAGACAAGATGTTCGAGTATGCGCTGGTACTGGAAGAAAACGAGACCCCGGAGCTTAACTGGATATCCACAGACTTTATCAGTCAGTGCCTGACTGAAAACTGTGATTTTATAAAGCTGGCCGGATTTCTTCCTGAAATGGATTTCCCTGAGACGTCAGGGGTATTGGAAAGTGATATCACTATGCTGAAACGGATATTCAATAATCTCTTCTCTAATATTCTTAAATATGGGGATAAGAAGCAGCCTGTGGTTATTACCGGGGAGTCTGGCAGACAGTATCTCACTGTCTCCGTAACGAATACTGCAAAGGCCGAGCATGCAGGGGTAAGCGGGAATAATATCGGACTTAAGAGTGTGCAGAAGATGATGCGCCTCCTTGGAGGAACGATGGAAGTGGAAAAAGAAACAGAGCAGTTTACGGTAACGGTCAGGATGCCATTAAAGTAAGTCCCTTATCCGTCTCCGATGATTGTCTCCAGGATCTCCAGTGATTTGAATTCTTTTTCTACATATACATTTCTATACTTTTTTACGACTCTTTCTAACTCTGCAAGAATCTTGTCTGTCACGGCGAAGGTATACAGTTTTTCTACTCTGGATGATATAATATACTGCATGGTATATAATGTAGATGACTGAACCTTCACTGCATCCGGCGCCTCATCCAGGCATTCCATGCATATGAGGCCTCCCATCTTTATACTGAAATGCTTCTCCCGTTCCTTGTCCCCGCATCTGACGCATTCGAATACCTGGGGGCCTTCTCCGTTAATACTGATGCACTTAAGTTCAAAAACGCAGCGCACAAGCCGGTTGGGGATCCTTGGGCTTACCAGAGCCCTCAGTGTCTGGTACAGGAGCTTCAAAAGCTCTGTCTCATCATTTGCCTCTGCTGCATAATAACTTGCAAAGTCAAGAAAATAGAATCCGTAGTATGCCCCTTCCATATCCTCCCGGAGTTCTGAAAAATAACTGGAAATAGAGGCCGACATCAGTGTGTAGGATGTCCGCCCCTCATAGAGATTGAATTCCCCGAAGGAAAAGGGGGCCGTAACCCCCACCAGTGCACTGTTCGGCTTTCTTGCGCCTCTTGCAAATACGGCAATCTTCCCTCGTTCTTTTGTCAATATTACAACCCGCCTGTCAGATTCCCCTACAGGCGTCACCCCGAGCACCATGCCCGTCACCATAATCTGGTTCATGCTGTCCGTTACCTTCATAGCTATCCATCACACGGCTTATGATCTGCATACCCTTGTAATAGAGATAGTCTGTAATCTTTCCTGTCTCCAAAAACTGCTGCCAGTACTTTTCTTCCACTTTATCACCTCATGTCTGTGTTACATCCTGCCATTAGGTTCCCCAGTGGAATATACTTTTTATTCCTCTTCCCGGTATCCAAAATTTTTCATTAGATAATCGCTGTCCCGCCAGTCCTTTTTCACCTTAACCCAAAGCTTAAGATTTACCTGTAAATCCAGCATTTTCTCTATCTCATACCGGGCAGTGCTTCCAATTTTTTTCAACATATTTCCTTGTTTTCCAATAATTATCCCCTTGTGGGAATCCCGCTCGCATATAATGGTGGCGTCAATATGCATGACCTTATTCTTGCACTTCATCCGGTCAATGGCAACGGCGATTCCATGGGGAATCTCTTCATTCAGAGAATGCAGCGCCTTCTCCCTGATGAGCTCTGCCACGATCTGACGTTCCGGCTGGTCTGTCACTGTATCTTCGTCATAAAACTGAGGGCCATACGGGAGATACTTCATAATCACTTTCACAAGCTCCTCTGTATTATCCCCATTTCTTGCAGAGACAGGGACAATCTCCGCAAAATCACAGGTGTCTTTATAGGCTCCGATGGACAGAAGCACCTCTTCCTTTTTCACACTGTCAGTTTTATTAATCACAAGAATGACCGGAGTCTTACAGCCCTTAAGCTGCTTTGCAATATGCTGCTCTCCTGCGCCGATAAAGGTGGTGGGCTCCACAAGCCATAGCACTACATCTACCTCGCCCAGCGTCTTCTCTGCAACATTTACCATATACTCCCCAAGTTTATTTTTCGCCTTGTGAATCCCCGGGGTATCCACGAAGATAATCTGTCCCTCCTCTGTCGTGAGGACAGTCTGAATCCGGTTTCTGGTAGTCTGCGGCTTATTAGACGTAATGGCAATCTTCTGCCCGATGAGGTAATTCATAAGAGTAGATTTCCCTACATTGGGGCGGCCAATCAGCGTCACGAAGCCTGATTTAAAATTTTTCATTTCTCATACCTCATATTAAAATGCCGTGATGGTATCAAACAGCTCCCTGTCCTCTTCAATCTTCTCCTCGCTTCCGATGACGCAGAGCTGTCCCGCCTTCAGGATGGCTTCTGCCACACGGGAAAGGCTCCTGATATCCTCCTGCGTTGCATCGAGGATCTGGCTGCGTTCCTCCCGGATCATATCAGCACTCACCTTATTCATATACAGATTCATGGAGCGTTCACCCTTTGCCGCAGGCGTCAGGGGCTGGTCGATATTGCTCATGGTGCCAATAATGTATTTTGTCATATCCCGGTCACTAACCGTAAAACTCCTGAGATAGTCCACAACCCCCTCATAGACCTCATTGGTCCGTTTCAGGTTCGGATCCCTGTAGGAGACAAAGTAACCGTCCCCAACCCTTGTAAAATTACTCATACAGCCATATGCACCGCCCTTCACACGGATATTCTGCCACAGATAGTCATAGCTTAAGATTACCTTCAGTATCTGCAGCGCTCCGGTATAGGATGCGCCGTTATCAATAAAGTTTCCGGTACGCGCCACATACTGAACCTTGGAAGCTGTCTTAAAGCCCTCATTCTTCTTCTCGCAGTGAATGATGCACGCTGTCTCTTCCGGCGTCTGTGTATAAAGCTTACTCTTAAGCCCGCAAAGCAGCTCCTCCATCCCGGCAAGTCCTGTCCGGGCAGCCGTATAGCTGACCATCAGATTATCCGGGCAAAAGATCCTTTTAGAAAGCTCATAAAGCTTCTCTGAGAGCTTCTCCCTGCATTCCTCATAATGCTCCAGGATCTCATTTACCTTTTCATAAAAAGCAATTCCATTCGTCATATCCTTAAGCTGTGCAGAAGGCGATGCATAGGCAAGGGCGCGCAGTGCTGCCGTAGTATGCCCGGAGGACTGGAACTTCATGAGAAGCCTTGATTTCAGCATATCCAGAATCTCCTTGATTCTCTTCGTGTCAGAGAGCTTTGATGCTGACAGGATCTCCCCCATCATCTCAAAGGTTCTGGAAAGCTTCGGATAAAGCGCCTTTCCCTTTATCTCAAAGGTCGCCTTAAATGCCTTTTCACGCACGTTCGTCACATCATTATAAAGCTCCAGCGCCGTACCGATTCCGCCGGTGTGCATGTTGATCTCATTAAATAATTCCCCGTACTCATAATGTTCTGTATCAATAATTCCCAGTACGGACTGCAGAATGCCCACATAGGGCAGATCCTCCGCCGCCACTCCCGACAGATCAAACATCACATCAACATAGCCGATTCCGTTCGTCTCTACTTCGTGGAACACAACCGGAGTACCTGAGATGGTCATCTCTTCATTATAAATCGGAGTAATCTCCCTGGATATATCCTTCCTTTCCAGTACCGGAATCCGGTTCAGATCCTCCTCTGTGTCTGGCTCAGACTGGTATTCTTCAAGCTGATGAGTCCGGGATACCAGAAGCTCTGCCTCCTCCCGGCTGAGGCTTTCCTTATATGCCTGAAGCTTTTCTGCAAGCTCTGCATCCAGACGCGCCGTACGCCCTTTCTCCGGCCTTACGATTACAATCGCACCATGGGAATTTTCAAGGAGATATCTTAGGATCAGCTCCTCAAAATAGCCGGTTCCCATCTTTGCCTTCATAGCTTCAAAGGTTTTCAGCGCCTCCACATGCATGAATGGCTCGGTCTCGTCATAAAGCCAGCTGTCCATCATCTGAAGCCCGTACATGAGGCCCTTCGGATAATTTCCAAAGTCCGCCTCGCGGTAACGGAACTCATGATAGTTAATCCCCGCCTCAAGAGCCTTTCTGTCAATGCCGTTTTCTGCAAGGCCAGAAAGCACCTTCTCAATCAGTTCTACAAACTCTTCCTTCTGGCTTTCCTCCGCATTTTTTGCAATGACAGAGAAAATGGGCTGATAAATCCCATTGTCGTAGGAACCCATAATATCCTTTCCGATTCCGGCATCTGTCAGCGCCTTCTTAAGCGGCGCGCCCGGCGCGGAAAGAAGCGCATAATCCAGAATCTGAAAAGCAAGGTAAAGCTCCCTGTCAAGGCTGGTTCCAATCACCTTATTGTAAGAAAGATACGTATTCTCCGCCTCCGGTTCATCACTTGCAATGGAATAGGAAAAGGTATGTTCCTTCACTTCCTCAAAAGGCTCCTGGAACCTGATTCTGGAATCTACTTCTTTTGCATCAAAAAAGCTTAAATATTCCCTGTCAAGCCAGTCAAGCCTTTCCTCCATATCCATATCCCCGTACAGATAGATATAGCTGTTAGACGGATGATAATAGGTTCTGTGGAAATCAAGGAACTGTTCATAGGTAAGATCCGGAATGTCATCCGGATCCCCGCCGGATTCATTTGCATAGGATGTATCCGGGAACAATGTATTCAGAATCACCCGGTCAAGCACTCCCTCCGGTGAGGAAAACGCCCCTTTCATCTCATTATACACAACTCCGTTATAACTAAGCGGCTCTTCCAGACTGTCAAGCTGATAGCTCCAGCCCTCCTGACGGAAAATTTCTTCATGCTCATAGATATTCGGGTAAAGCACTGCATCCATGTAGACATGCATCAGATTCTTAAAATCCTTGTCATTACAGCTCGCCACCGGATACACGGTCTTGTCCGGATAGGTCATGGCATTTAAAAAAGTATTTAGAGAGCCCTTCACAAGCTCTACAAAAGGATCCTTTGCCGGAAAATTCTTTGAACCGCACAGAACAGAGTGCTCCATAATATGCGGAACACCTGTGCTGTCCGGAGGCGGAGTACGGAAGCCGATGCTGAATACCTTATTGTTATCATCATTCTCCACAAGCAGAATTCGTGCGCCGCTCTTTTTATGCCTTAACAGGAAACCATTGGAATGAATGCCAGGAAGCTTTTCCTCCCTGACCAGTTCATAGGCTGATAAATCTTTTATGCTCATATGCTTTTTCATATGCTCCTTTCAAAAGTAAAATTGGGTCTGTTCCTATTTTATCCAATTTTACCGCTGTCTACAAGTGGGAATGTCAGATTCGCAAAAAAAGTTGGGGACGGGGCATTTTTAAAAATGCCCCGTCCCCAATGCTTATTTATCGTATTCTACTGGGGAAGATCAATATACCACATAAAATCATAACAATACCATATAGAATTTGTGACAGCAGAGGGTTAAATAGTACCAAAACAACTCCTCCCATCAAATTACCAAGAGGAATAATTATGGAAACTAAACTTTCCGTAAATGTGGAAACTCTTCCTAAAAGAGATGCATCAATTTCCTTTTGAATAATAGATGTAAACATTACATTCATCATATTTATTCCGCAATTACTAATAAAAATAAATAAGAACGCAAACAAAAAATTATATTTTATTATTATTGACATTATTAGCCATGCTGATCCTGCTATGAATAAAAATATCTTTGAATACTTTTTCGGCGCATAAATACTTTTAGGAAACTTACAAATCAAACAAGAGCCTAAAATACCGCCCAGGGATGCGCTCATTAGTAAGCTTCCATAACCATATGCCATATCACTAATATATACTTCGGCAACTCTGGGCAAACCAACCATTGCTATACCATAAAACATATTAATTATACTTAATGGAAAGAATAGCAATATTATTTCGGTATGTTTTTTTATTTCCCGAATACCTGTTTTTAATTCCTCCACATATTTAGGGATTGAGTATCTTTCTTTTTTATATCCGGAAAAATTATCCCTTTGCATGCTCTCATAATAATAAGCTACGATTCTATGAAATCTAGTTGCCAGCAAAAAAAATATTATTATGAGTAAAACAATGACATCCTCTCTAAAAAAGCTAATCATAAAAGCTGAAACTGCATTAAAAGCAACATCCAGCACCTTCTCACTTGTATGGAACAAACCATTTGTATGTAATAACTCATCATCACTGACCAGCAGCGGAATAAGCTTTTCTCCTGATGGATATATAACTGCTGATGCTATATATGTCAATAACAATACCACTAATAGCACTACTCCATGCTGATGAATGTTTAATTTAACGAAGAACAATAGGATGATCAGGCACACTGTACATACCATCTGAAAACGGCTCATCCAAAATAAATTCTGTTTAGGCACTGTTGAATCAACCAGTGGTCCTATAAATACTGTTAATGCATCCACGATTGCCAGTGTCGCAAAGGCGATCGAAAGCAAGACAGGTGACGAAAGTTCCTTACTCAGACGCCAGATTACCAACATATATAAGATGCTGTCTCCAATATTAGTAAATATACGTCCCTGCAGCAAGTAACGCACGATCTTATGTTCTTTCATCCTCTTTGTTCCCACCTTTTTTATTTTTGCAGATCAAGTTTTCTATTTTCGGATTATTGCAAGGTAAAACCACAAATAGAGGACAATCCATAAAGTTTGCCCTAGAGCGTGTTTGAAAATTCATTCCTACAATCTGCCGCCCCACTTTACACCAGATTTTATGCTGAATTTAGTCAATGTAGCCCGCTACACCTCCTAAATCCAGCATAAAATCTGATGCAAACTGGGACGACATCTTGCAGAAAGCAATTTTCAAACACGCTCTAACAATTAAGCGCTGAATAACAATACATTATTCAGCGCCTATAAAAAATAATTTCTGCTCTATTTCCGTTCTGAAAAGGCCTTCATAAGAATTAATACTAAGACCATCAGTACAATTCCAATCAGCAGACAGAAAACTGGGTTTCTGACAAATCCGGCAATTGCGTAGGTTACGAATGACACAGCCGCCACGGTAACTGCATATGGCAGCTGGGTCGAAACATGGTTTACATGATTACATTGTGCCCCTGCGGATGCCATAATGGTCGTATCCGAGATCGGGGAACAGTGGTCGCCGCATACCGCCCCTGCCATACATGCAGAGATGGACATAATCATCATGGTTTCATCCTTTCCAATAAATACTCCTACAACGATCGGAATCAGGATTCCAAAGGTTCCCCATGAGGTACCAGTTGCAAACGCAAGCAGGCATCCAACCACGAAAATTATTGCCGGAAGAAGCCTTACAAGATCTTCTGAGGCAGATTTCATGACCATTTCCACATATTCAGCCGCTCCCAGGCTGTCCGTCATGGCTTTCAGCGTCCATGCCAGTGTCAGGATCAGAATTGCCGGAACCATTGCCTTGAAACCGTCCGGAATACATGCCATGGATTCGCCGAACTTTAATACCCTTCTGATTCCGTAGAATACAATCGTTATAATAAATGCAAAGAAGCTTCCGAGCATCAGACCTACTGATGCATCACTGCCTGAAAATGCCTCTACAAAACCTGCCCCGCTGAAGAATCCGCCTGTATAAATCATTCCGATCACACAGCAGACAATCAGTACAAGAACCGGGAATACAAGATCAATCATACTTCCTCTGCTCTCTACAACATCCTCCTCTGCATTCGCATATGGTCTGTCCGGCGTTGTATACAGATCTCCTTTTATTGCATTGTCCTCGTGAAGCTTCATTGGGCCGTATTCGATCTTCAGAAGAACACATACAATCATCATAACAATCGTAAGAAGCGCATAATAATTATACGGAATTGCACGGATAAAGATAGAAAATCCATCCTCTCCCTCCACAAAGCCCGTAACTGCTGCCGCCCAGGAGGAAATCGGCGCTATAATACATATCGGAGCCGCCGTAGCATCAATCAGATAGGAAAGCTTTGCCCTGGATACATTGTGTTTGTCTGCAACCGGACGCATCACGCTTCCTACTGTCAGACAGTTAAAGTAATCGTCAATAAAGATCAGCACGCCCAGCGCGATTGTTGCAAGCTGAGCCCCTGCACGGGACTTAATATGCACACTTGCCCACCGACCAAATGCCGCTGAACCTCCCGCCTTATTCATCATACATACCATAATTCCCAGAATTACCAGGAATACCAGGATACCTACATTATAGGCATCAGACAGCACTCCCACAATACCATCCTGAAATACATGGGTAACTGTCCTCTCAAACTGGAAGCCTGAATAAAACAGTCCTCCAATCAGAATTCCTACAAACAGGGAACTGTATACCTCCTTTGTAATCAGTGCCAGTACAATGGCAACTACCGGAGGGATCAGGCCCCAGAAGGTTGCGTACATATCAGGCACGTACTCCGCCGCTTCATCTGCCGCGAAAGCGGTTATGGCGCTGCACATCAAAATACATAAAAATGCAAGTGCACCCCATAATGTTTTCTTTCTGCTCTTCATCTTCTCATGTCCTTTCTTTTTCAATAAATAGTTTTTTAACAATAAAAATACCATGAACAATGCTCTCCCGGGCGCGCTCATGGCATAATCTGCAGCTTTATATTTACGAAATCATAATCATTCAACAAATATATCCGTCATACTACGATAGCGCTCCACTGATGTGACAGTCCGCAGCATATTCTGCATACGTCCCAGAGGTGATATATGGGGTACAGCACCTCTTCGGCGGCTTTCCCTTTTCCCGGGAACAGTCCCCCTGACCGTCGTTCCCGGCTACTCATGAAATCCGCGCCTCTATCAAGCTTCTTTGTTCATATTGCTATAATGCGGCAGGCTAATTCCCTTACTCAACTGCCACATAGTACATTTTTACCACTAATATTGGGAAATGTCAATACTTAATTCCATCAAAAAGCTCGCTGATGACCTCTTCATCTATGGCATAATGCCCTTTCTTTTCAGAATGTTCCTGGATATCGCATGCAAGCAGGGATCCATCGTCTATAACCGTCCACGCATAGACCTCATTTTCGTATAACGAATCTTCATATGTATAAGAAAGACTTACATACTTTATCGTCCTGTCTCCTGATTTTATTTCCTTTTTCTTATGATACTCAATATCACTGTAGCCATCTATCGTCTCATACATCTCTTTTGCACTCTCCTTAAATCCTGCATAGAACTCCTCATCCTCTTTTTCATAAAGCGTTTCCAGCGAATAGGAGGCACTGTACGGCTGGTTCCCGTCTTTGTAAAAAGTAATATTTGTATTTGTGGAGTACTGATCCACCTCCATTCCTTCCCGGGCAGGAATCGCAATCTTCTTTTTATTTTCCCAGTCCGTCAGTATATAGTTTCCTTCACTGTCCTTCTGAAGCTCTGGCATCTCTTCCTCTTCCGGCTCTTCCTCTCCTGGAACTTTCTCTTCCAGACCGCTCATAATACCTGTGGGATCCGCCTGCGCCCCAAGTGCTTCTTCCGGCACCCGGATCTCCCCAACCGTATCAAATTCCTTAAAGGAAAGGAGAAAGCTTATATTCTTTAAAGAAACCTCATTTAATGCATTACCCGGTACCGGAATGACAAGCCCGGCTCCTTCGCTTCCGGTAAGTGACATAGAAACGGATTCTGGAAGCATGGTTTCTTTGTAAATTTTGAAGGTTACATTCATTTTCACATCCTTTAAATCAAACCCGTCTCCAGAATTCCCAAAAAGGCGCCCCAGAATCGCCCCGGCGCTTCCGAAACCGCTCCCGCCGGCCGATGTCTTGATAACATATACCTCTCCGCCTTCCTCTTTCCTTGTATCTTTCTCAAGTTCGAGCCTGCTCCCGTTCTTTATATAACTCTCCAGGTTCATAAGGGCGGCAATGTTCTTTTCTTCATCCATTTCTACGCTTTTTGCTTTTGTCCATGTATCTGCAACATTCATATAGGTAATGAATCCGGATTCATCCTCCCCCGGCACATTGAATACTTCCATGTTTACCTGCATATCAGCCAGACCAGTCTTTACGCCACCCTTCAGATGGCAGGCGCCTGTCTTTTTTACTGCCTCTATGTCCATGTCCATATTCATGTCAAGCCCCAGGGACATACCGCTTTCCTTCATGTCGATTCCCGCATCCAGAACCATTTTTCCGGAAAATGATTCTGCTTTATTCGTATTCTTTACTGCTTCCTTCATAATATCTACTGCTGTAGGCTTTCCTTTACAGCCTGTAAAGAAAAGCACGGCCGCCCCCGCTGCCAGAAATATCCTTGCAGCCTTGTATCCCACATTGCTTCTGTTTTTCATAATGTGTCCTCCTGTTTCCAACTACTTACTTATACGGTCTTCCTGTCCTGATACGGGAACGTCCCCTGCCTCCATACAAGTATCTCTATTTCTGTTTTTCTAATTATACAACAACAGACCTCTGTCTTACAATTATTTTAAAAATTAATATTATTATTCGTCACTTTTTCTTCTTTTTCAGCATCTAATAAGTATAATAGCTATTATGGTAATCACAATTCAGAAAACATGGAGACATGCACAAAATGATTAATTTAGTAAAACAGGCACAGCATGGGGATGCCGGTGCATACGGCGAACTGATCCGCATTTACCAGGATTCCTTCTACCGGGTTGCCCGAAGCAGGCTGTACAATGATGAGGATGCTGCGGACGCCATCCAGGAAACACTTCTTACCGGCTTTGAAAAGCTTGAAGATTTAAAAGAGCCAAAATACTTTAAGACCTGGATGATCCGGATCCTTATCAATAAATGCAGCGACATACTGCGGAAAAGCCGCCCACTAGAAAGTCTTGAGCAGATCCCCGAGCCCGGTGCGGAAACTATGGAGGCAAACATTATGTTCAAGTCAATGATACAAAATCTTGGCGAGAAGAACCGTATTGTTATGGCATTATATTATGGCGACAGCTACAGCATCCGGGAAATCTCCCAGATTCTTGAGATCTCGGAGAACACAGTAAAGCAACGTCTCGCAAGAGGACGGAAGGAGGTATTAAAATTCTTATGAAAACAGAGAACCACGGCAACGAACAGAAAATACGTGATATTTATAAAAATACGACGGCATCAGATATAGTGAAAAAGCGGACAGAAGAAACATTAACATTTCTAAAACAACAAAATAACTCTGATGCCACCGTAACCCATAGAAAGAAAAAGCCCCTCACCTTCCGGCGGATTGCCGCTATTGCGGCAGCTGCAATTCTATGTATCAGCGGAACCGTATTTGCCGCTGAACGGATCTATCAGATACATTTAAATAAAAAAAGGGAATATCAGAGAACCCTTCAGATTTCCACTGAAAAGAAGCTGCCAAAAGAGGTCGAAGAGGTGAAGATGAAAGTCAATTATATTCCGGAAGGCTTTACCTACAGTTCGGAAAAAGAATACTACGTAAACCAGAGCCATGACGCCGGCTATTGGATAAGCGAGCCTGTACTGGCAGATGAAGCTGATCCCTTGTCCATGTCATTTGTTAGTGATGCACAGCCCCTTACTGTAGACGGGCGCGATGCTGTCTATATCCGCGTCAGATACTCTGCCGACAAAGACTGGGGAAACGGAAAACTGTACGTACTATATGAAGAACTAAACCGGATACTCATGATTGGCTCCTGGGGACACGGTGAAAAAGAGGAGCTCATAAAAATAGCTGAAAATACTGATCTGACCCCCACTGGAAAGATGGTTGCATCAAAAAATCTAACTCACTGGAGCGACATTATAAACACTCTCAGCAAAGAAGCAGATGAAAAAGGAAACGATGATCTTGCCGCAGATGATTATTACTACGATGAAGCAGACGAGACTCAGATGGCAAATGTTCATCAGGCAGGCGACAAGTTCGACCTTACCAGCCTCCTTGGCGAAGCGCCTGAAGGCAGCGGCCTGGAAGCATCTATAACCAAAGTGCAGGTGGAAGATGACCTCTCGCTTATCACCAACAGAGACGCCATTATGGACGAAACTTATGAAAGCTGGAAAGACTTGACAGGACCGGACGGCAAACTCACATCTGATACCCTGAACTTTATAAAAAACGGAAACGGAACAGACACCATGACCGAAGTTGTACGTACGGAAAAGCAGCCCGTAAAACTTCTGTATGCCGAGGCGGAATATACCAACACCGGCAGCACGACCCTTCACAACGTACACTACTTCGTTAACGCCGTTCCGATCATCAAAGAAGGCGCTGTCTACAAAATCTTTGACCGCACAGATGAAACCTGCGATTATGTTGAAAATGAGCACATTGGCATAAGTACCCCTGGCATATCCGACATGCCCTATAACGATATCCCAGGCGACAAGAATCCAAAAAATTATATTAAAGAAATCAAACCCGGGGAAAGCGTAACTGTACGCCTTGCATGGCTAGTCAATGAAGACGAGCTGGACAAGATGTACCTGAGCATGAATGGAGACAGTTTATTTACAGACCAGGGGCTGGAAATCGGACTCGTTGAGTTGGGGACGGGGCATTTTTAAAAATGCCCCGTCCCCAACTCGCCTGCGGCTTTTATCTTTACGCGGTTTGTATTCCCCGGATAGTATGCCAGGGGCACATCTTCGACCTCGATGATTTCGATCGTCCCTGGTACTGCGCCTGCTGCCGCTGCCAGTTCCTTTGCTTCTTCCTTTGCCCGGGCGAGCGCTTCGTCTCTTGGTATCTCGTCATAATTCATCAGCTTTTCCAGTGTTCCGCTTACTTTGGAGATGGCGGAGCCGATTGCATTTGCGCATCCGAAATGTTCCGGCTTTTTCACCGCGGATGCTCCCTTGATCTTTTCGGGGAGGATAATGGAACCGCCGCCTACCAGAACCACCTGGCAGTCCGCGCCTGTAACCTTCATGGTATCAATTCCTTCTTCGATCTTCTCATGTATCACCTTCATTGCTTTTTTTGCAAATAGGAGGGGAATCTGCTCCACTCTTGAAGCATCCCCGAGCTTTGCCAGCTTTAACCTCACCGCTATGTCTGTTGCAGTCATGACCGGGCCGCCGAATACCATTGCTTTTTCTGTGATCTCATAGCCTACGCTGTCCGGTCCTACGGTAATCCCGCCATCTTCATGCTCTCTTACTATGGAACCCCCTCCGAGGCCTATGGATATAATATCTGGCATGCGGAAATTGGTACGCACGCCGCCAATGGTCACTGCCACACTGGATTCCCGCGGAAAACCGTTCTGTATCACACCGAAATCTGTGGTGGTTCCTCCTACATCCACCACGATGGCATCCTTTAATCCGCTTAAATAGCTCGCCCCACGGATGGAATTGGTCGGTCCGCAGGCAACAGTGAGAATGGGATATTTTCTCGCATGTTCCATAGTCATGAGAGTACCGTCATTCTGTGACAGATAAATGTCTGCATTAACAACCCCTTCCTTAGCAAGGCTTCTTGCAAACCCTTCCGTAAACTGCTGCGCCACCTTCCAGAGGGCGGCATTTAAAATGGTGGCATTTTCTCTTTCAATGAGTCCCATGGAACCGATCTCACTGGAAATGGATACATGGACATCCTCGCCCATGATCTCACGGCACAGCGCTGCCGCCTCCAGCTCGTGCTCGCTGCGCACTGTGGAAAATACACAGGAAATAGCAATGGATTTCACGCCCTTTTCTTTCATTTCCCTAAAGAACTGTGCGGCAGCCTCCCGGTCAAAGGGTGCAAGCTCCTTCCCGTCGTATTCAAAACCACCTCCTACTATGACTGTGCCTGCGGCTATGCTGCTGACCTCTTCCTCCCAGTCCACCATAGGAGGAATCCCCAGGGTTGCCGGCGCGCCAATACGCAGAATCCCGATGGGCGCAAGATGTTTACGCTCTACAATTGCATTGGTGCACTGGGTGGTGCCAAGCATGGCCTGCCCAATTTCCTCTCGATTTATTCCAGATACTGCCAGAACCTCCCTCAGCGCTCCCAGAATTCCATCGTAAATATCTCCTGAGGTCGGATATTTGATGTCCGCTGCTACATGAAGGTTCTCATCAATCAGCACCGCGTCTGTGTTCGTTCCTCCAACGTCAATTCCCAGCTTATACATGATAAATCCCTCCTTTACACCGCTCTTCCAAAGGGATATAGTCAGTATCACAGCCGAAATACCTCGGTCCCACAAGCTCAAGTCCCTCTTTTGAGCGCCATTTTTCAAAACATTTCAGCCCCACTGCCAGTACCCGCTTTCCATATTTTAATGCATCTGTCGTAACCGGCACAAATGTCTCTGTATCCACAAGGCAGATTAAGTCCGGGGTTGTCGCTACAATCTCACCCTCCACATAGGCAGCCAGATTCTCATTCTGAAATTCCACACAGGCATTCTTCCCTCTGCACTCACCGATTCCCTCCAGCAGCACCTTTCCAAAATTGAATCCGTCCCTCGTCTCTCTCAATACATCAGCGATCTTGCCCTTGAAAAGCCTGTACCCTTCTGCTGCTTCGAGAAACTGCTCCTCCGGGGACTTGTCCGTACTGGCTTTCACGGTCCGTATTGCCTCTCCCAGCCTCTGGCTCCTTGTCACAATGTCGCGGACCGCGTATTTTTTAAGCTGCGCTCCTGTCATAGGATAAAGGGACACTGACACCGCACCGCCGCAGCTCATGGTAACTGCCCTTGCCAGTTCCTCTGTCCATTTATTTGTGATGGTCTCAAAAATGACACTGTTTCCTTTCTCGTCTGTCAGCGCCATAGGGGATGCGCTCATACCTCCCATGGTAAATGTCACCATCTGAAGCTCTGGAAATGCCCTCCCCATGCCGTCTGCGTCCACAAGAGGAAGTCCCAGCCTTGCACTGGCCGCAATCGGAAGCATGGAATTCACGCCTCCTGCCTCTATGGGCATGAATGCATAGATTTCCTTTCCAAAAAACTGGGAAACCATCTTGAAAAGTGTCTGGTACTCCTTTCCACCAATTCCCTTTTCCGCAAGAACGGTCGGCGCACCCATCATTGCAACCGGGACAACCAGCGCATCGTCTGGAACCTCATCAGGGCTTAAAAGTGTAACCTCTTTGCACTCCTTTACCGCCCCCAGCGCTACCAGCTTCCCCACATACGGGTCTCCTCCTCCGCCTGCTCCCAGAAGCGCAGCTCCGAGAGCAATGTCCTCAATTTCCTGAACTCCTAATTTTCTCACCTTATGTTTCTCCTTTCCTCATCTGACTCCCTTCATCCGGTCTATCCAAAATCTTCCTTTACCCAAGAACCGGATTACAATTATACTCACGGCCGCTGAAATCTGTCATGAGTACCGCGCCAGCCGCAAAGCGGGATGTTTCCTTATGCGTCTGTGCGCATCCTGTTATACCGTGCGGCAGATTTATCTGACACACACTATATTTCTTAGTATACGCCCCCAAAGAACAGACAGGCATCGTTTCACAGGCAGAAAAAAGCAGGAAAGCATTGTCCAAATGGACAATGCTTTCCTGCTTCAGATGTAACAGATACCACAGATTCCGCGATCGTTCTTCTAAGGAACAGCCGCAGAATAAACTGTTCCCAAACTCAAAGCCTGCACTAACACAAGAGCCTTCTGACAACAACCGCACGGTACAGCGCGATCCCCTCCGGCATCTTGTCCGGGCGGTATCCAAGAAGCTCCGTAAGTCTGTGTATTCTGTACTTGATTGTATTTCTATGTAGATACATCCGCTCCGCCGTTTTCGTAACACTTGAATCTCCCTCCAGCAGATAGAGGCTCAATGTATCAACAAGGCTAACGGCTTCCCGGTCTGCCTTGATGCAGTCCAGCACTCCAAGGGCCCGCTGAACCTCCTCTTCTCCTCTCTCAGCCAGTTCACGGCATTCCTTCACAAACTGAATCTCTCCAATCTGAAAATAACGCTTCCCCGGAAATACCCTTCCGCTTTCTGCAAGATAGTCCCGGTGGCACAGATATGCCCTTCTTACATCACCCGTACTGCCAAGCCCATTACATCGCGTCAGAGTTATGGCTTCCCCCGCCATACTGACCTGTCCCAGAATCCCGGCAATCTGCTCCTCTGCCTCCTTCTGCGAATATGGGTTGCTTAAGAACAGCAGCAGCTTCCCCTCATAAACATCTGCCACCACCGTATCCGCACAGCTCTCTGCAAAAGCACGAAGAGAACCCATTTCCTTTTTCAGATACTGCTCTGTGCTCTCCCTTTCCCCACATACAATCCACATTTCATGAATTGCCTCCACATCAATCCGGAAGATCTCCGCAAGCCTGCGCATTTTCATCGGCTCATCCTGTATAATCGCATGTACCAGTTCATGAACCGCAACCTCACTATGCTGCTGCCCCCATATATTTACCCCGAGACACACAACATCCGTAATCTGTTCCACAACCCTGCGCGGAAAATACCCCCCTGGTACGTCCTGGTAAATCAAAAAGAGTTCCACTGTCTCGCAGTGTCCGGGATGCAGCGTAACCCGCCCCATATAACCGTCATCAAGAAACGGACACCTCTGGAACTCCTGATCCCCGGGAAATGTCCTGCATTCCTGCATTCCATTTTTCAGCACATTCTCCAGGCTTCTCGGCCATGCCACAAGATTCAGAATCCTCATGGAAGAATCACACAGAACAAGGGAAAGCTTCATCCGGTCACTCACCATCTGCAGCACCGTATTCACAGAGCGAAGCTGTGGCGGCAGCACAGACACCCTCTCCAGAATCTCTGACACAATAGATTCATTTCCGGCACGATCCCTGGAAATACAATCCATCACATCACAGATCACCTCACTGTAACGCAGATTCCTCTCCCCCTTCGGCATACAGATCAGCACAAAGTCCAGTTCATCCGCCAGATCAATCAGTCTTTGATCCACATCAGGAAGATAGACACCCACATAAAAAAGGATCAGACCAACCTCTCCGCCCTCTGCCATCCTGCGGATATTGGCGCACTGACACTCCACATCATCCAGAATATTCATAAAACCAGTAATAACAATCTCACTGCCAGAAAATTCCCCCTGGGGAAACAATCCGTCCACCAGTATATCCGGATTCGTGGACTCCAGTACGGATATAGAGGAAACGATCTTTGCAAGGCCCTTCCTGCCGCCCAGCACCTCGGCACAGCGAAGAGACGGAAGCTTTAGCAGATCACCTGCTGTTACACTCATTAAATTCCATCCTCCAATCTGCATTGGGGACGGGGCATTTTTAAAAATGCCCCGTCCCCAATTTAAATAATTCTTATTTCCACTTCAGAGTGTAGTATCCTGATGATTTGGCTGTACCTCTTGAGATCTTAATCCAGTAGGTCCCTTTTGACCATTTTCCTCTTGATGGTATTATGTTGTTAAAGTTATTGTTTACTGTTCTTGTACCTATCTTTCTAGTTCTGCTTCCTATTTTCTCATATACGGTAACATTAATCTTATCATTGGTACCGCCTTTCATATAAATTTTCACTGACTTTTTGCCAGTCAGGTTAAATTTATACCAGTCTGCCTGTTTGCCTTCTTTTTTACCTGCCTCAATCCATCCTTTTATATTTTTATTTTTCTTGATTGTTACAGCCTTTTTCTGTGATTTTCCAGCCTTGCTTTCTTTTACTTTTCCATTGTTGAGTGTAAATGTATAATAACCTGCAGACGTGGACCATGGGTTCTTCAGCTTAATCCAGTAGGTTTTTCCCTTCTTTACGCCATACGTCGGTTCCTCACTGGCAAGAGTTTCTCCTGATAAGGCCTTTTTAGACTTATCACACAGTGTAATCTTTACCATCTTTGAACTTGTATCAGTACTGGTTTTCAAATATCCGGTCTGTGTTGCTTTATACTTGACGTAATTTACTGTGCCCCCGTCTTTCTGGCCGATCACAAGTCTTTCCTTGTTCTTAATTGCACGATCCTGTCCGCTGTAAGAGCAGGCAATCAGTGCAACTGCATAATACTGTCTCTCAGGAATAGATGTAGACGGTTTTACTCCTATGTAATAAGAGCCGTCTTTTGGAATGTTACAAATAATGCTTCTAGTATCTCCCTGCGTGACATAACCATAAGAACTTATGCGATTGTTCATCTGCGCATCACTATAAACGCCAAACTCAACACTACATCCGCTTTGCTGAATATTCGAAACCGCCAGCTCAATTGTTCCTTTTGGCAGACTTACACTCTTGCAAAAAGAAACAAAGCTGTCACTAAGATCGCGAATAATTGAACATATCACCATCTGCTCCGGATTTTTATCAAAATACTCAAGCTGTTTATATGTGCTTACATGATTTACTACAATATCATTCTGCTTTACTACTGCCGCTCCTCCTGCCAAAAGTTCACGGACGCCTTCTGTATCCAATACTTCTTCTGCTTCTGAAGCTGACTCTAACTTACTCTCTTCTTTTTGTGCCAGTACCTCTTCTGCATTCTCCTGCAGATCCGCATCTGTCTCTTCCCCGGTGTCCTCTTCCTGTGTTCCTTCTTCTGTCACTTCTGCATCTGCCGCTGGTTCTGCTTCCACTGGTTCCGCCTCAGCTGGTTCTGCTTCCACTGATTCCGCCTCAGCTGCCTGCAATGTTTCCTGCGCTTCCGGCTCATTAAATTCTTCAGCCCGTACAACACTACCTGCTGATACAACAAGCACAGAAGCCATCAGAATTGATAAGATTCTGCTCATTCTTTTTCTCATAATTCTGCTCTCCTTTATAAATCATTTATTGTGGTTGCCACTGTGAATATTATAGCAAGTTCACAGTAATTTTACAATTACATTTTCGCATATAAGAAATAATATTCACGGAACAGGAGTTAATGTTCACGGGTCACAAATGCGCATTCCCGGGACAGAGGGCATCATCCCTTAGCTTTTATTACTGCGCAACAATTGCATAACCGCAAAAAGTAACAAATAAGGTATAATACCTGTAATAAATTTCCAGGGATTATACCTTTTATCATTTCTCTATTCTATTTTGACGCCTGTGCCTGCATCACCGGCATATCCATTCTCTTGAACACCTGGATCAGCACCTTTCCAAGAGCCAGTACCAGAATTGCCGCTGCCAGCGCTTCTGGAATTCCCGAAGCTGTCACGGTTCCCATAATGAGACCCCAGACTGCCGATACTCCTACGTCTCTGGCATCTGCATACTGTTGCGCGAACAATACATAAATGCTTCCCATCACTGCAATCGTATTCACCATGGAGCCTGCAAAGCCTGCAACAGGAAGGGCAAGCAGATGATTCACTCTGCATTTGCTAAGCAGAATCCAGAGCCATCCGGCTGCTATTCCAATCAGCATCCTGCAGCCAACGGATACCCAGACTGCCTTCACTGCCCCCGTAAGTCCTGTCGTACTCATAAATGGTGAAAATGCGAAGGACAAAAGGGTCGGCGCCATGGTATTGCTGATCAGAGAACAGATGCCAAATACCGCTCCAAGAATCGCTCCCGCCGAAGGACCTAACAGAATCGCCCCGATGATTACCGGAATGTGTACAGTTGTCGCCTTAATAATCGGGAGCTGGATCATACCAAGCGGTGTATTCGCCAGTACGATGACAATCGCTGCCATAAGTGCAACACTGACCATCCATCTTGTGTCGTGTCTTACTTCTTTCATTATTCAATTCCTCCTTGTTATCATTCCCGCTTATGTGGGATACAATACAATTAGGTCAGGGTTCACTCGGATAAGTCCAAAGTGAACCTTAACACTGCAACGGGATATATTATAACAAATTATAATATATCTTGCAAGTCAAAACAAAACAAGGTATGATAAAATATAACAGTTCGTTACTGTTCGCACAGGACTTTGCATTTACTGCAAAGTCCGTAAGAAAATGATTCAGGTGTGAGCAAATCCCATTCGCGGAGCGAATTTTAGATGGATTTGCGAAGGTTACACATGATGGAGGATATATTATGATATTGGAAAAGAAAACTGTACTTCTTGGAGTCACCGGCGGAATCGCGGTATATAAGAGTGCTTCTCTTGCAAGCCTCCTTGTAAAATCCGGTGCTGCTGTCCATGTTATCATGACTGAGAATGCGAAAAATTTTATCAATCCTGTCACCTTTGAGACACTGACCGGCAACCGGTGCATCACAGACACCTTTGACCGCAATTTTGAATTTCAGGTAGAGCATGTGGCTCTCGCAAAGAAATCGGATCTGATCCTCATTGCCCCGGCAACGGCTAATGTAATTGCAAAGCTTGCCCACGGAATTGCTGACGATATGCTGACCACTACGGTTCTTGCAAGCCGTGCCCCGAAGCTGATTGCTCCTGCCATGAATACAGGCATGTATGAAAACCCGCTTACCCAGGATAATCTTAATCTTCTTGCAAAGTACGGCATGGAGGTCATTGCTCCCTCCTGTGGCAGACTGGCCTGCGGAGACACTGGCGCCGGGAAGATGCCTGAACCTGAAACACTGTATGAACATGTACTGCACCATATCGCTTTTCCCAAGGATATGAAGGGACTGCGCGTCCTTGTAACGGCAGGTCCTACCCAGGAGGCTATTGATCCTGTACGCTATATTACAAATCATTCTTCCGGAAAAATGGGATATAGCATTGCTAAGATCTGCATGCTCCGCGGCGCGGATGTGACGCTTGTAACGGGAAGAACTTCCCTCACACCGCCCATGTTCACAGACATCGTACCTGTTCTGTCGGCAAAAGAAATGTATGACGCGGTAACTTCAAGAAGCAATGACATGGATCTGATCATCAAGGCAGCTGCAGTTGCAGATTACCGTCCGGCTGCTGTCTCCAGCGAAAAGATGAAAAAATCAGACGCCTCCCTGTCCATCGTCCTGGAGCAGACAGACGACATACTCCAATACCTGGGAGAGCACAAAAAAGAAGGCCAGTTCTTATGCGGATTTTCTATGGAAACAGAAAACATGCTGGAAAATTCCCGCAGAAAACTTATAAAAAAGAATCTGGATATGATTGCCGCAAATAACCTGAGACAGCAGGGCGCTGGTTTTGAAACTGACACAAATATTCTGACTCTGATTACACCGGATTCTGTGACTGAACTGCCCCTTATGAGTAAAGATGAGGCCGCATCAGCGCTCATTGACCAAATATTAAAAAATCGAACCAGAGCGCTGCATAATTAGCAGAGTCTGACCCTGCGGGGCGGGGCACACTCCGAAGGGCTGGCGCACCCAGAAGCTGCACCAGCCCACTCATACATTTATACTCCATACGCCGCACTTCAGGCGCTGCCAGCCCCCCTGACACACTCTCTTTTACATAAGCTGCATCGCCTGATTCACTGTCTTCACCCCGATAATCTCCATTCCCTCCGTCTTTCCTACTGACTTCACAGACACAGCCGGCATGATACAGGTCTTAAAGCCCAGCTTCTTTGCCTCAGCCACGCGCTGCTCCGGCATCGTAACCGCCCGCACCTCGCCGCTCAGCCCCACTTCGCCGAAGACGATCGTATCCCCGGCAACCGGACGGTTCTTGTAGCTTGACACAATCGACATAACAACTCCCAGATCTGTGGCCGGTTCATTCATCCTGATCCCTCCTGCAATATTCACATAGGCATCATAGCTGGAGAGTGGCAGTCCCAGCCGTTTTTCCAGCACTGCCATGAGAAGATTCACCCTGTTATAATCAAGCCCGGCTGCTGTCCGCCTTGGCATTCCGAAATTACTGCGGCACACCAGCGCCTGTATCTCAAGGAGCATGGGACGCGTCCCCTCAATGGAGCATGCCACGACAGAGCCGGATGCACACTCTGGCCTTCCGTTCAGCATGAATTCCGAAGGGTTCTCGACCTCCACAAGCCCTTTATCCCTCATCTCAAACACTCCGATCTCATTGGTAGAGCCAAAGCGGTTCTTTACACTTCTGAGAATCCGGTAGGAGGCATGTCTGTCCCCTTCAAAATACAACACAGTATCCACCATATGCTCCAGTACCCGCGGACCCGCCACCGTGCCCTCTTTTGTCACATGGCCCACAAGAAAGATCGTGATGCCAAGCCCCTTCGCAAGCTGCATAAAAATGTTGGTAGACTCCCGCACCTGGGATACGCTGCCCGGCGCAGAGGCTACCGCATCGTCATACATCGTCTGAATGGAATCAATCACTGCCATATCCGGCTTCTGCTCTTCGATGACGCCGCGAATCAGATCCAGGTTTGTTTCACACAGAAGAAACAGGGTGTCGGAAAACTTTCCCATCCGGTTTGCCCGCATTTTAATCTGTTTTTGCGATTCCTCCCCTGATATATACAGAATCTTCCTGTTACTGTCTGAAAGTTTCCTGCACACCTGCAGAAGCAGTGTAGATTTCCCGATGCCCGGATCCCCTCCTACCAGCACAAGAGAGCCCGGTACGATTCCTCCCCCAAGCACCCGGTCAAGCTCCCCAATCTCGGTCAGTACTCTCTCATCCTCGTCTGCAGACACGCTTTGTAAGGTCACAGCCTTTGCCGCTCTCCCTGTCTTCACGGTTCCTGTACCGGACTTTACAGTCCCGGTCTTCTCTTCCACAAATGTATTCCATTCCTTACACATCGGGCACTGCCCGAGCCACTTGGTTTCCTCATGTCCGCAGTTCTGACAAAAATAAATACTTTTCTTTGCCTTAGCCATAACCCTTCTCCTATTAATTCTGTCATTCCAAAAATATCTGATACAGCACTGCGTAATTCTGCAATGCTCCCATTCTGAAAAAGTGTGCGCAAATGCGCACACTTTTCGCTCCTTTAACTTTTCACTCTTTCATTCTTCTCAACCTTAATCTCTACACTTTTATCTGGTGCAAGCTCGGCACTCATACTTAATTTCCCACTTAAGTTCGTCTTCATATTTCCGGCATTCACACCATCCATATAGACGACATATTCACTGTCAGCCTCCAGCTCCAATGTAACCTGCGCATCCTTCATCCCTGATACAGTGAAGCTGATCTCGCTCGCTGATGCCTTAAAGTTCTCCACTGCAGTTCCCGGTACGGACTCGTATACAAACATGCCGTTCCTTTCCACCTTCGTAATCTCGGCAAATGTCTTTACCTTATAGATGTCTCCCTGAAAGTCAAATCCCTCGAGCTTAGTCTTACTCGCCAGTGTGTAGTCTCCGAAGCTTAATGAACCGTCCGCTTCTGCTCTTAAAAGTTCTTTTACCGCTGCCACTTTTTGTCTCCTCCTAAGTTCTTGATACCCCTATTATATATGAAATCACGACTAATTTGTAGTCTTCATTGTAAATTTTATTTCTTTTTTCGATAGCCCTGCCACAACCTCGCTCTCTCTTGTCACATCCCCGGAGAGCAGCGCCTCAGCAAGCTTATCCTCCAGCTGGCTCTGAACGGCGCGGCGCAAAGGCCTTGCCCCGTATTTTTTATCCGTACCAGTCTCCACGATATGCTTCTTCACGGAATCACGGATGGTAAGCGTAATGTCAAGCTGCTCCTTCGCACGCCTGACCACATCCTTGCACATCAGGCTCACAATCCGCTTCATCTCCTCCTCCCCAAGTGGATGGAAGACGATAATCTCATCAATCCTGTTCAGGAATTCCGGACGAAAGACCAGCTTAATCTCATTCATTACATTAGACTTCATCCGCTTGTAATCTCCTGCCTTATCCTCCTTTACATTAAAGCCCAGCTTCTTTGGGTCAATAATCGACTGTGCCCCTGCATTGGATGTCATAATAATCACCGTGTTGCGGAAATCCACCTTCCGCCCCTGGGAATCTGTAATGTGTCCGTCATCCAGAACCTGAAGCAGGATATTAAATACATCCGGATGCGCCTTTTCAATCTCATCAAACAGAATCACAGAATACGGATGACGCCTTACCTGCTCACTAAGCTGTCCGCCGTCATCGTGTCCGATATATCCCGGAGGCGACCCGATCATCTTCGCCACACTGTGCTTCTCCATATACTCTGACATGTCAACACGGATCATGGAATCTTCATTTCCAAACAGAGTCTCGGACAGCGCTTTCGACAGCTCCGTCTTCCCCACGCCTGTAGGCCCCAGGAATAAGAAGGAGCCAATCGGACGTCCAGGATCTTTGAGCCCTACACGGCCTCTTCTGACTGCTTTCGCCACTGCCGTTACAGCCTCCTCCTGTCCGATGACACGCTTATGGAGCGTCTGCTCCAGCTTCTTAAGCCGTGCTCCCTCTGATTCCTGAAGTCTTCTCACAGGCACCTTTGTCCATTCAGATACTACATCTGCAATGTCATCCTCCGTAACGCACATCTGCCTCTTTGCATTTTTCGACTGAAAGTTCTTCCTTGTACGCTCCAGCTTCTTCTCTGCCGCATTCTTTTCCTTATGAAGCATGGATGCCTCCGTCATATCTCCCTTGACGATAGCCTCTTCCATCTCCCTGCCAAGGGTCTGGATCATCTCTTCCAGCTCATAGAGCCGCTCCGGGACCTTAAAGCCCCTGAGCGCAACCTTGGAGCATGCCTCGTCCAGTACGTCAATCGCCTTATCTGGCAGAAACCGGTCACTGATATAGCGGTCAGACAGCTGAACCGCCGCTTCAATCGCCTCATCATCAATTGACACATGGTGGTGATCCTCATATCTGCTCTTCAATCCTCCCAGAATATTCAGGCAGTGGCCCTCATCCGGTTCTTCTACAGTAACAGGCTGAAACCTTCTTTCCAAAGCAGCATCTTTTTCAATGTATTTCCTGTATTCCACAATTGTCGTGGCGCCAATCAGCTGAAACTCTCCCCTTGCAAGAGCAGGCTTCAGTATATTGGATGCATCCATGGCGCCCTCAGCGCCTCCGGCGCCGATAATCGTGTGCACCTCATCAAGAAATAAAATCACATTTCCGGCAGCCTTTACCTCCTGGATCAGGCGCTTCATACGCTCTTCAAATTCACCTCTGTACTTGGAGCCTGCAATCATGCCCGCAAGATCCATGGTAAGAATCCTCTTATCCTTCATGCTGTCCGGCACCACTCCCGTGGCAATCTGGGCTGCCAGTCCTTCAACCACTGCTGTCTTGCCCACACCCGGCTCCCCTACGAGACACGGATTATTCTTCGTACGTCTGCTTAAAATCTGCATCAGCCTGTGAATCTCTGCCTCTCTGCCGATAACCGGGTCAAGCTTTCCATCTTCTGCTTCAAGAGTCAGATCCGTTCCATACTGCCTGAGGACGCCTTCCTTTCCTTTATAGCCCTCCTGCATGGCGTCTCCCTGGTATTCCTTTACATCTACCCCGGTAACATTCAGAATCTCCTGGAAAATCTTCTGAATATTAATATTCAGTGTAATGAGGATCCGGGTAGCCACACAGTCCACCTCTTTCAGCATGGCAAGAAGCATGTGCTCGGTTCCAGTCTCATCCGAACCGAGCCGCAGCGCCTCATTCACACTCTCGTTCAGTATATAGCTCAGGCGGGGGCTGAACTCAGGACTTTCCTTAAAGGTCACATCTCCTACCGGAGAGATCAGCTCATCCACGACCTTATAGATATTTTCCTCTTCCAGTCCATTTGCAGCGAGAACCTGTCCCGCGACGCCTGTATAAACCTTTCTGAGCCCCAGAAGCAGATGCTCTGTCCCCACATAAGGGTGGTGAAGCTCCTTTGCGGCTGCCTTTGCAATCCGCAGCACCTCATTTGCCTGTTCCGTATAATTCATGTTGTCAGTTCCTTTCTGTTCTATAATCATGTAAACAGTTATAACGTATATTCATCATATATACTGTCTACCAGCCCATGTACCTCTTCCCGGCTGATATTCTTACAGCACCCCTTTGCCAGCACGATGCGAAGCTCCTGCTTCATCTCCTCGTGAGCCTGTATCTTGTCAATATCAATCGCGATTACCGCCCCCTTCCTCCTGTCAAGCTGTATGAAGCCCTGCTGCTTCAGGACAGAATATGCCTTATTTACCGTATGCATATTGATACCGATTGTATCTGCCAGCTGACGCACAGAAGGAAGAGTGTCCCCCTCCCGGAGTACTTCTGTTGCAATTCCCATAATGATCTGATGCTGAAGCTGGACATAGATTGCTTCACTGCTGTTAAAATCTATCTCAATAACCATATATACAGTCACCTCTTTTGTTATACAAACACATGATTTTTACCATTATATCATGTATATTCCACGTTTTCTACAGGAATATTCGTTACTGGTCACGGAGTGAACAGTAACTTTGCATTTACTGCCTCCTGGAACGAAACCGGATATAATAAGTGGTTGCTGTAAGCGCAGCAGACAGTAACGATAATTAAGAGACTGTTGCATTACACAACAGCCTCTCTCTACTCTCTCTACTAAATGCGGAACCGGCTGATAAGCTGGTTCAAAGCCCGGGCCTGCCCGGACAGTTCTTTGGATACAGAAGCGCTTTCCTGCGCAGAAGAAGCGTTTGCCTGTACTACCCTGGAAATCTCTTTAATCCCATTTTCCACCTGGGTAATCATCTCGGACTGCTCTACACTGGCGGCCGCAATCTCATCCATCAGCTCCTTAATGGACTGGATGCATCCGTTAATAATCTGCATGGCGGAAACAGTCAGATCCGTAGACTGCGTTCCGGTTTTCACATCCTGAATGGAACGGCTCACCAGAGTATTCGTATTCTGGGCGGCCTCTGCCGACCGGGAAGCCAGATTGCGCACCTCCTGCGCAACAACGGAAAACCCTTTTCCCGCCGTACCGGCCCGGGCAGCTTCCACGGAAGCATTCAGGGCCAGAATGTTGGTCTGGAAAGCAATGTCCTCTATAGTCCTGGTAATGGTTACGATGCGGGAAGAAGACGCTTCAATATTCCTGGTAGCTTCCATAAGCTGTCCCATCTTCGTATCGGCCTCTGCCGTATACCCGGCGGCCTTGTCTACCAGCTCACCGGCGCTTCCACAGCGCACAGCACTGGTCTGAATCTGGGAGGTAATGGCGCTCACGTTCTCCATCAGTCCGTCAATGGAAACTGCCTGTTCTGTAGTACCCTGACTTAATACCTGCGCCCCTGCGGACACCTGATCCGCACTAATATCCACCTGGCCCGCCACCCTGGAAATATCACGGATCACATGCATCAGATTTGCATGAATGGACTTAAGGCTTTCCCACAAAACCCGGAAATCTCCTATATAAAGGCTCTCATTCTCCTCCACATTCACTGTCAGGTTTCCCCCTGCAATCTCCCCCAGGACGCGTCCCACGTCGTCAATGGTCTCCCGCAGGTATTCACATACCTGATGTGCTGTCTGTGCAATTTTGCCAATCTCATCCTCCCGGCCATAAAAATTCTCCAGGTCTGCATCTGCTGAAAGATTCAGATCCCCCAGACGCCGGATGGCCCGTTCTACCGTCAGCAGCTCCCGGCCTTCCCGGTGCAGAATCAATAGGGTTACAAAAATGATGACCACCGCCACCACAGCACACAGCCCTCCGACAAGGTACCGTACAGTCGTTACTGCGCGAAAGACTTCTGCCGAGCTTTCACGTACCATAAACGCCCAGTTCCGGTCTTTCAAATATTTATATACCACCAGCTGTTCCATACCGTCGTCATCTTTGTATGAGTATGTACCCGCCTGAGTGTCTCTCTTCTCCCGTATCCGCCGAAGAATTTCCTGATAGCCGTTTTCCTTGGTTTCTGTGTTCAGAAGCGCCTCGTCCTTATGGTACAGATAAACGCCGGATTCCACATTGAGAAAGACATACTCACTGTCCGGCAGGCCTTTGATATCCAGATCCAGCAGAGAATCCATCAGATGGCTGGCGTAAACCCCGGCTCCCACATATCCAAGACACCGTTCACCGTCAAAAATCGGGTAATACATGGAAAGAATCATGCTGCCCGTGCCCGGAGACTCCATAATCCCCAGATTCGTCAGCTCCTGGCTAGCCAGAATAGTACTTCGAAACTCCTCTAAAGAATCCCCTTTCCGGGTTGTCATGCCAATAGCGCCCTGCGAAGTATGAGTAAGAACATGGGTGGCAGGGGTGGCAATATACAATCCTTCGAAAATGCCTTTGACCGTTGCAAAATCCTCAGTGTACTGCTGAGCCAGCTCTGCCAGTTCCGAATTCTTCGGATCCAGCAAAAGCTCTCTTACTTCACTGCCCAAAGCAAAAGCTTTCACATATTCCTCCGCCGAGGTCACATAATCATTAATGATAGCCGCGCGGGACTCCACCGCATCGGTCAGCTGATTCGTAATATTGCTTTGGACCGTAGCAGATGCATTGGCAGAAACGATGCCCCAAAGCAGGAGCATGCCGCCTAATATAAGCACCGTTGTAATGACGCCGATGCGTGTCGCAAGTTTTTTGTTTGTAAGGAACTTCATAACCTCTCCTCCATTAAAAAAATTTGGAAAGAAGCCTCCCGGATTCCCGGCAGGCAACCGACCAGGCAAACTATAAAATCCCTTGGTCTTACGGCTAATATTATAACATAAACTCTAATAGATACAAACTATTTTTTTCACGCCCCTTGCATATTCCTTCATTTCATGGTTAAATTTAAGTAACAGCTCAAAATTTTATGGCATCGGAGGATATAGTATGAAAGAAATCAGAGAACTGATTCGAAATGCAGAGCTTACAAAGACGCAGAAGGTCATTGCCGGGTTTATACTAGACCATTCGTCCGATGCATGCTTCATGACCTCGACAGAAATCGCCGCGAGACTCGGCGTAAGCGAATCCTCCGTGATACGGTTCAGCAGATCACTGGGCTTCCAGGGCTTTATGGATTTTCAGAAGGCACTGCGCAAGGACTATCAGGACAAGGTTCTGAGCATATCCAGCACCATCACCATCCCGTCACAGCGCATTGCCCAAAGAGCCACTCTTGACAACAATGCCGAATATATCAAACGTCATTTTAAGAATGCAATACAGAACCTGGACAATATTTTTTCCGAAAATGCACTGTCCGTTTTTGAAGATGCCGCTGATGCGATTATCAGCAGCAAAAGGAAATACATCCTTGCCACACGCGGAAACACATGCCTTGGAAATTATTTTCTTCTATATCTAAAGCACATGGTCCGGGATGTAGAGACAGCGAGCTCGTCTTCTCTGAGTCCTTTTGACCACATGTGCAACATCTGTAAGGATGACTGTCTGATTATATTCAGCTTTCCAAGATATTCCTCTGTGGACAGGCTGACCGCACAGATGGCAAAAGAAAACGGTGCTAAAATTATTGTAGTTACCGACAAGCCAAGCGCACTGCTGGCAGATTATGCTACTACCCTCATTACCGTCCCGGTAGACACTAACACCTTTTTCAATTCCATGATCGGTCCCCAGTTCATAGCCGAAGCCCTTCTCGAAACCATCAGCCACAAGGTTCGCGGAATTGACAAACGCCTGAAAAAAATTGACCGCTATCTTGATGAACTCGGCAACTACTAAATTTTACAGATAGTATCTGTAACAGGAAAGAGTAAGCCTCTGTCAACCCACAGAAGCTTACTCTTTTTAAGAACCTGCATCAGGCTTCATCAATCGCCTTCCCAATATCATGGCGCATATACTTATTATCAAACTTCGCCCATTCTGCCGCCGCATAAGCATTCGCCCGCGCTTCCTTTAAGTCCTTTCCCTTTGCCGTAACTCCAAGCACGCGCCCGCCATTCGTCACGATCTGATCCCCGTCGAACTTTGTACCGGCATGGAAGCAGTAATATCCATCATGCTTCTTAAACTCCTCAAGCCCGGTAATCGGCAGCCCTTTCTCATATGAGACCGGATACCCGTCACTGGCCAGTACCACACATACCGCAGCATTGTCCTCAAACTTCAGGTCAATCTGGTCCAGTGTTCCGTCGATGCATGCCTCTACTACATCAATGATGTCATTCTCCATACGCGGAAGCACCACCTGGGCTTCCGGGTCTCCGAATCTCGCATTATATTCCAAAACCTTAGGACCGTCTTCAGTCAGCATCAGTCCAAAGAAAATCACCCCCTTAAACGGCCTTCCCTCAGCCTTCATGGCATCCACGGTAGCCTGGTAGATATATTTATTGCAGAACTCCTCCACCTCTTTTGTATAAAACGGACTCGGCGAGAAGGTTCCCATTCCTCCGGTGTTAAGCCCCGTGTCCCCGTCTCCTGCACGCTTATGATCCTGTGCAGAAGTCATGGTCTTAATCGTCTTTCCATCCACAAAAGAGAGTACGGATACCTCACGGCCAGTCATGAACTCCTCGATTACCATCTCATCGCCTGCAGAGCCAAATTTCTTATCCAGCATAATGGTCTTTACACCCTCTTTCGCCTCCTCAGGCGTATTGCAGATCAGCACGCCCTTTCCCAGTGCAAGACCATCTGCCTTAAGGACGATGGGAAACTTCGCCGTCTCAAGATAAGCAAGCGCCTTATCCGGATCTGTAAAGTTCTCATAGCCTGCTGTGGGTATGTTGTATTTTTTCATCAGATCCTTTGAAAATGCCTTGGAGCCTTCCAGTATTGCTGCATTTTTCCTGGGTCCGAATGTGCGGATTCCTGCAGCCTCCAGCTCATCAACCAGTCCGCCCACCAGCGGATCATCCATGCCCACAATGACAAGATCAATCTCTTTTTGCTTTGCAAACGCCACAATCCTGTCAAATTCCATGGCACCAATCGGCGCACACTCTGCATACTCCGCGATTCCGGCATTTCCTGGTGTACAGTATATCTTTTCAGCCTTATCGCTCTTTGCCACGCAGTACGCAATCGCATGCTCTCTTCCGCCGCTTCCTACAATCAGAACCTTCATTTTTCTCTCCTCCTGTTATCTTGAATCTTCAATTCGTACAGCATTGCGTAATTAACTGTTAATTATGCAACGCTGTACTGTAACTGTCCGCATGTCTCCACATTATAAAAATCTCACCTGATTGTCCACTACCTTAATCTTCCCGTTGGCGATCAGGTCAACCGCCTGCGGAAGGATCTTCCACTCTGCCTGCTCCATGACCCGTCTCTGGAGCACCTCCGGGGTATCCTCCTGTCTGATCTCCACCGCTTTCTGTAAGATAATGGGGCCGGTATCGGTTCCTTCATCTACAAAATGAACGGTCGCCCCCGTCACTTTTACCCCGCGCGCAAGAGCGGCCTCATGAACCTTAAGCCCATAATAGCCTTTCCCGCAAAAGGATGGAATCAGAGAGGGGTGAATATTAATTATCTGATTTCTATATTTTCTGATCATGACCGGAGGAATTACCACAAGAAAACCTGCAAGCACAATCAGGTCCGGTTCCATTTCATCCACTGCCTCCAGGAATTTTTCATTAAATTCCTCTCTTGTCTCAAACATCTTAGGGGAAATGCAGCAATTTGCAATTCCCTTCTTCCGTGCCCGCTCCAGTGCATAAGCATTCGGATTATTGCTGATCACTCCCGCAATCCCCGCATTGGTAATCCTTCCCTCATCCACTGCATCCATGACTGCCTGGAGATTCGTTCCGCCGCCAGACACCAGTACCACTACATCTAACATAATGTGACTCCTTTTTCTCCTGCCTCGATGTGTCCTGCCACATACGGTGTGTCTCCTGCTGCTCTGATGGCTTCCATTGTCTGATCCACATCCTCTGGGTCAACTGCGACGATCATGCCAAGTCCCATATTATATGTATTGTACATGGCATACTCCTCTACGTTTCCATTTCTTGCAATCATCCCGAAGATTGGCGGAACCGGATAGCTGTCCTTCCTGATCACTGCCCTTACACCGTCCTTTAGCATTCTCGGGATATTCTCATAGAATCCGCCTCCTGTAATATGGCTGCAGGCCTTCACTGTAACCCCAGAAGCCTTTATGCTCTTAAGAGCCTTCACATAGATTCTCGTAGGCGCAAGCAGAGCCTCGCCCAGTGTAGTTCCAAGTTCCTCATAATATGTATCCAGTGACTCCCTGGTCATCTCAAAAACCTTTCGTACAAGAGAAAACCCATTACTATGCACTCCCGACGACGCCATGCCAATCAGCACATCACCGGCTTTCAGGTTCTCACCGGTTATCATGTCTTTCTTATCACAGACACCCACTGCAAACCCTGCCAGGTCATAGTCCTCCTCTGGCATCAGCCCCGGATGTTCTGCCGTCTCACCGCCAATCAGAGCGGCCTCTGACTGAAGACATCCCTCTGCCACGCCGCTTACAATAGATGCAATCTTCTCCGGATAATTCTTGCCGCATGCGATATAGTCCAGGAAAAATAATGGCTCGCCTCCTGCACATGCAATGTCATTGACACACATTGCAACCGCATCAATTCCAATGGTGTCATGCTTGTCCATAATCATGGCAAGCTTTACCTTCGTCCCACAGCCGTCTGTACCGGACAAAAGCACCGGCTCCTCCATCTCTTTGATCTTCGCCAGTGAAAATGCACCTGAAAATCCGCCAAGACCTCCCAGGACCTCAGAACGCATCGTCTTTTTCACATGTTCCTTCATGAGCTCCACTGCCTTGTAGCCTGCTTCAATATCAACGCCAGATTTCTTATAATCCATACTACATCTCCTCATTCTTTTTAAAATAAGCTGCAATCTGCCGCCCTACTTTGTCTGGAGGTATGCCTCATACCCAATCTCATCCAGTCTTGCCGCCTTTGCCTGTACCGTCTCCTTCATCTCAGTCGTATAAGCCTTCAGCTTTTCAAGCAGCTCCCCGTCAGATACGGAAAGAATCTTTGCTGCCAGTATGGCAGCATTCATCCCGCCGTCAATGGCAACTGTGGCAACCGGAATTCCAGGAGGCATCTGCACAATTGAAAACAGTGCATCCTCTCCGGCAAGATTCTTCCCGGACAGCGGAACTCCTATGACCGGCATCGGAAACAGCGCCGCGCACATTCCCGGAAGATGCGCCGCCATACCGGCTCCTGCAATGATCACCTTCATTCCTTTTCCTTCTGCCGCCTTCGCCCACTCAAAGAAAACATCCGGCTCCCGGTGCGCCGAGATAATTGTCATCTCATAATCAATCCCAAACTTCTCCAGTGTTGCTGCTGCTTTGCTCATGACCTTTAAGTCCGAGTCACTTCCCATTACAATTCCTACTTTTGGCATAGTCCTTTTCCTTTCTTTAAATACTAAATGGTTTATTTAAAATCTCCGTACCTGGAAGCACAAATCTGCCTCCCCTGATAATAACAATCTCCTTCCCTGTCTCTGTTACAACTGTAATGCTGTCGAGCTCCTCGTAGGGAATCGTAATATCTGTATGACAGTGCAGATACGCCCTGGACAAGTCCTCCTTTCTTAAGGCAGACACGGAATTATCCTTTGCAACGATCTCCTTTCCATTCGGATTATATACCCGGATATCTTCACTCCAGGTATAGCAGGTGTCTCCCACTGCAAAATGCGGCCCCATCTTCTCTGCAATCAGAATCGGGAACTTATCCTCAATTCCATATTTTTTCGCTGCAACATAGGCGGTCGTATTCGTGCCAATTGCAAATTCTCCCAAAGGCAGGGTCGGATGATTATGGAGAATATTATCATGGATATACTTTTTATTATCAGACTCTCTCTCAAAATTCCTGCATGCATAGTCTGCAATCATTCCATTGGCAAATGTAATCTCCAGATCCCGGTACAAAAGCTCATTGAGATAGACACTGCCCACATGGAGAATCCCATTGGTCCCTTCAAGAACCGGGGTGGTAAACACCTCTCCTGCCGGTATATTGACGTCCGCCACACAGTTCTCAAATATGGTCTCCTTTGCCGGATCCTGAAGCTTGTAAAGCTGCACTTTAAGATCTGTCTTATTTCCATTTCCTCCCAGGATATGGACATATTCTCCCTGGTCAAGGGCGTCAATAATCGTCTGCTGCACCCGCTCATAAACTTCTGCATCAAGTGTATTGATACGGATGATCTCGTCAAAAATCTCCTCATACCTTTCCCCGATCTCAGGAACCGGGTAGGCAACAATTGTAAAGCTTCTCTCATCACCGGGAATATACGTGTTCGTAATCTGCCCGGACCGGCTGTCGTATTGAAGCGACAGCTCTTCCTGCTTCTTTGTAAGCTTTACCGCCTCCTCCTTATGCTCCGGTGAAAACGGCTTTTCTCCAAACATCTCAATACAGGCAGGCCCCCCGTGGCCTGCCGCCAGCTCCTTATTCTGTTCAAAGGCAGTCCTCATAACCTCAAGCTTTCTCTCCACATACTGCTTATCTAGAAACAGCCCCTGGTCGTCCTTATGGTCATAATCATACTGCTTATTGGGAATTCCGCCGTAATATCCTGTCTTCAGGTGCTGGCGCTTCGTAATTGCACTGACAGAGGCACGGTAGACTACGGGCGAAAGCCCCATCTTACGGAAATTCCCGGCAGCGGCCCTCACCACCCTCTCAAAGCCAAGTACATAGCGGATATTGACTGTTGATTTTTTCGAAAGATCCTTTCCCGTATTTACAAATCCCACACGGTATCCCTCTGTATATACATCCGCCATCTTCCGAATCTTCTCTTCTGGAAGTGAATTCAGATGCTCTGCTGTCCTTCTCTCGTTTTCACTGACGTACTCGCCAAAGAAATAGAGATAACGGATATCGGAGAGCTCCGCGTTCTCTATAATATTCACCGCAAAACTCTGCTGTGGATCAATCTGGTCCCGGACCCGGTCTGCTGCAAATACATCACAATAATCGCTGGCATACCAGTAGAGAGCCTCCTTTATATTCTTCACATCTGGAAACTCTGTCTCTTCAAACTGATTATAGATCTGTATCAGGAGCTCGAACAGAATATCCAGATACTCTGTCTTCTCCTCAAATGCATACACAATGGCTCCACGCAGTTCTGTATAGAGGAAGGAAAGCATCTGTCCATAGTCCTCGCCCAGGATCTTTGCCGCATAGGCCGGATTCCCGTAGCTCCTCCCATAATTCTCCGGCAGAATATCCTCATACAGGCGCTGGTTCCATTCCTTAAGCTCCGTAAGGCCAAGGCTCCGGTAGCTCCCGTCCCGGATGCAGGACGCCAGCTCCCTGATCATCATGACAAAATCCGACATCTTTAGGAAATAGTCCCGAAACCGTTCCCCTGCCGTTTGTTCCTCCTTCATCTCACCGATCCTGCCCACCGCAAGCCGGTACCTCTCTTCTATCAACTAAATCAGCCCCCTTAAAAATATTGCCGTCATTCCAAGCAGGACAATCCCATTCCCGACAATTCCCGCCTTACAGGTTATGTAATTCTTATCCCTTTCCTTAAAGCCCTTCAGGGCAAGATGAAAGCCCTTTCCTGCCATGATAAGCGTCACGATTCCCGCTACGCCCATAATCAGTGCAACCTTCCCTTTTGAATGAAAGGAATATATCACCATGGAACACAAAAACGCTACTACAATTACCGCCATGACGCAGGACTGAATTCCCTTTTTTGCATGCTTCAGGGGAGTCTGCCCGTACTTCGTCCGGATCATCTTCCGGCGGCGTCTTTCACGCTCCTTGGCAATGGCACGGGCCTTGTCTTCATCCTGATTATCTCTTTTTCTTCTTATAAGCATATCTTCTCCTTATCGCTGCACATACCGCAAATACGATATATCCCGCGACCCCGCCAATTGTATTGAGCAGAAGGTCGTCCACATCAAAGCAGCCTACCCTGGACACAAGCTGAAAGGACTCAACCCCCAGGCTCAGTCCAAAGCTCCAGAACAAGGTGGAGAAAAAACTGCGGTATCTGCTCGCCATGGGCATAAAGAACCCGAACGGCATAAATATCAGTACGTTCCCGAAAAGGTTTGTAAACATTGCAAACAGCCCGACCTGGTCGCGGTACTGCCAGAACCTCTTAATCTCCTTAAACAGAATCAGATTATAATGGTAATCCTCCATCCCCGTGGTCGTTCTCCCATACCAGTCAGAAAATATGAGAAAGTAAATAATAAATATAATATACAGGACAAAGCATATCTTTCCAAATATACGAATCCTCTTTCTTTTCCTGGCATTCATCAGAATGTAAGCCCTCTTTTATCCTTAAGGAGCCTTGCCCCGCTCACAATTGCGACAATTCCTGTGGCAACTCCTGTAACAATCATGATAATCCCTATGGCAACTCCGGCCGCACCTGCAAAACTCATTGATTTATACGCTTTTTCGTTCATGACAATCCTCCTGCTCTTTCTCCGGAAACTATTTCATTTCCCTTTTTGCAACTATTTCGTTTCTTCCCATTATTTCACGCCGTATTGTTCATAGTATGCGTCAATCGCTGCTTTTAATGTATCATCAATGACTACTTTTTCCTGGCATTCTCTGTTATAGAGATGCTCCACTACTTCTTCCATAGTGACAATGGCGCTGGCAGGGATTCCATAGAGCTCTTTGATCTCGTCCAGGGCGCTCTTCTTTCCACCCTTTCCCACCTCCATGCGGTTCAGCGACACCATAAGACCCTTTACCTCCACGTCTGCCTGTGCCTTTAAAACCGGGAAGGTCTCTTCGATGGATTTTCCAGATGTAGTCACGTCCTCAATGATAACCACGCGGTCACCGTCCATCAGCCTGCTTCCCAGCAGGATCCCTGTGTCGCCGTGATCCTTTACCTCCTTGCGGTTCGAGCAATATCTGACATCCTTTCCGTAAAGTTCGCTGATTGCAATTGATGTGGCGACAGAAAGAGGAATCCCTTTGTACGCCGGTCCGAATAAGACGTCGAAGTCAAGACCATATGTATCGTGAATCGCTTTTGCGTAGTATTCTCCTAGCTTTCGCAGCTGTGTTCCCGTGACATATGCGCCTGCATTCATAAAAAACGGAGATTTCCTGCCGCTCTTTAAAGTAAAGTCACCGAATTTCAGAACGTCGCTCTCTACCATAAACTGTATAAATTCCTGCTTGTATTGTTCCATTATAATCTGAATCCTCCAATATTTGTGTAAATGTGGCTAAACCCATTATAATCGACAAAGCTGGAAGTGTAAAGTGTTTATGGGGGGAGATTTTTTGTTTTATATATGAGGACGCAGGCAGGGACAGGCCTATATTTCATTCAAACGGGGCAATATTACGGTGAACTAACTGCTAACTTCGACTAAGACGTTCGGGAGAGCCCTCACGTCTAAGTCTGCGTAAGCAGTGGATTTCACCTCCATAAAGAGCGCCCCTGGATTGTTTTCATCGAAATATAGGCCTGTCCCTGCCTGCTGTTCTTGGAAGGCGGTGGAAAATCTGCCCGGGAGGGGGTGAGGGCGATAGAAAGTCTGCCGGTCATTGGTTGGAACGATAGAAAATCTGTCATTTCATAGTATTAGGTATTCTGGTTATTTGAGGGTGGTTGTTTTTTTTGCTATGATTCCGTTGTTTAGGGCGTAGTATGTTTCGATTGTGTTTTCTTCTTCTGGGTCTGGAGTGTAGATGTCTCTGGAGATCATCTTTTTTCCGGACAGGTCTTCTTTCTGGGTTTCGATCAGAATATAGGATGTTTTGCGCTCTGGGGTCAGTTCGTCCGGGACTTCTCCTGGGGTGAATGTGTTTTGTTTTAAAATCTGATGATTTTCGCCCATTTGATAAATGGTAATCTGTACTGGTTTATGCATGACTCCATAGCGGACGGTCACACTGCTTTTTTCTGTCTGCTGTTTTCCATTCTCTGTTTCCTTTCTTTCTTCATGCAGGGTTATGGAGGACACCTCTCCCTCTGCGGTCTCTCCGCTTGTGGAAAAACCCGGGCCGCTGACTGCATATATTTTTCCGTCGGAAGTCTGGTATACTGGATTCACATGGTAGGAAATGTCATGGTCCGCCTGTCCGGGGGGCATATAGATAATGCCGGTGAGGTTCGTCTCTTCACCCTGGTCGTCCATATTTACACTTAAATGGACGTCACTGACGCCATCAGAGCATACGGAATCGTAGCATTCTTCGCCTTTTTCATCTTTCCATACGGGCTGAAGCATATTCAGTCCGTCTACTCCCTCGAATGAAATCTCCCATTGCCCGGAGTTCTCTCCTTTTCCTTTTTTTACTGTGGCATACAGCCTGCCCTCATATTTTGGCGCACGATCCACTACTACCTCATGATTATGAAGTAACTCTGACGCGTGATCACCTACATACTGATCTATGTCAAACAGATCCAGATAGTCGTCGGTTATAACTGCCCCGATCAGTCTGTCTCCTTCCCCGTCCATGCCGGCGTCCGGAACGGCCAGGGAGCACCCGCACAGTGAAATCATCATCAATATACCTGTCATACATAGAAAATATCCTCTACCCTTCATTCTCTTCTCCCTCCAGCTTTCCGTCAAATTTCAAAATATCTCCTACATCACATTGCAGAAAATAACAGATACGGTTAATCGTATGAAAACGGACACCCTTCGCCTTTCCGCTTCTTAAGACGGACAGATTGGCCTCTGTTATATGTACAAGACTACACAGTTCTTTGGATGTCATACCACGTTCCTTCAAGACCTCTTCCAGGCAAACCCTGATTCCCATATCATGCTCCTTCATATAAATAAGTCATTTTCCTGCTTTAGCTTCTGATCCTCCCGCACGTACCTTGCGAACAGTAGTACCCCCAGTACAAATACGATTGATATCACCGGAATCCGGATTACAATGTCTGTCTGATAAAGACGATCATGAAAAATCATCTGCAGAATATTAAATACAACATCCGCACTGGCCGTAATCACAAGAGCCCGGCCGCAGAAGGAAGCCAGCCTGTCAACCTTTTCTGCCGCACTGGCAGAATACCGGTCATCTTCCAGCACCGTCAGCATATGCATCGACAGAAAAACAATGCCAATGTCAAACACATAAGGCATAACATTGATCAAATAATGTCCTCCAAGAAACAGGTAAGTCACACCGTACTCACTAATCCCAGACATAAGATTCTCCCCATAGATTCCGCCATCTCCGGCCTGCACTTTTTGGACTGCATCCAGGAAATCTCCAAAACAGGTCCCAAATATCAGATACACAAACACCATGTTCAGAAACCCGCACAGTCCCCGAATCCACTTCCAAAGCCTATCTTCCCCGGCGCTCTGACACATCAGCAGAGCCCTGATCAAGAGATACCCTGAAAGAGCCGAATAAAACACACTCCCTAATACCAGCTTCCCCGCTCCCGGAACACCCGTAACAAAAAGGCCTGGATTCACCATATAATAATTCACTGCAAAGAGCAGAAGACTAAGCCCTAGGAGCATCCAGTCAATCCCCCTGGCAGCACCCCTTTTCTCCATATAAGCCCAGATCAGGCACGGAACCAGACTCAGCAGAATGTATAAAATGATCGCTGCCCCATTCCCAATTCCTCCTGACAGCGAAAGTCTCCGAAGCCCCATCCCAATCTGCTCAAAAGGAAAAGCCGCCGCCCCTGAAAACACCCCCGGAGCCTCATCCCGAAGCAGACAAAAAATCACACACACAACCGCCTCCACCACCAAAATACCCTTCATTCTCCTCATCCTCATAACACCCTCCATTCTCTTCATCCTGACCCTCTCCCTAAATCCGGCAATTACAAAAGCAAATAATTATTGTTTTTCGATAATCTTATACTCCTATGATACCACAGAATTATCGTTTGTCAATAATTTCTCCGCAGAATCTTCCCTTTCTATAATTTATTCGCTACCTGACAGAAAGCATTTTTCACCCCCAGCAGTGCAGAAAGCAGCACGGCATCCCGACAAACAGCAGATATGGGTAAATTATATCCTCATGTCAGTAACCTTCAAGAAAGCCCGCAGAGAGAACGATATGCTCTGACAGAACAATTCAAGGGCGTTTTTAGCGGATGTGAATTCTAACATAGTAGTTCATACAGGTCTGCGCATTTACTGCGCTGACCGTAAGAAAGTGATTCAAGTGTGCAAAAATCCCATCGCGAAGCGATTTAAAATGGATTTTTGCATGTAACAGGGCAGCTTGCTGCGCTGTTATATCCAATATTTACGTAGACTTAGGCGTGAGGGCTCTCCCGAACGTCTTAGTCGGAGTTAATATTTAGTTCACATCCGCGTTGCCCTGTTCACTCAGAGCATATCGTTCTCTCTGCGGGCTCTCACACCGTACCGCACATGAGGATATATTTTACCCATTTCTGCGTCCCACCCACACATGTTGCGTTTCGAAACTCACATTTGCAACTATTTGTTGATTATTGACACTTTCTATGTCGCTTTATCTGTTTTCTTGCTAAAATGTACGTAATTTCCAATTTTTTCCAAAGGAGGACGCTGCTATGTCATTTGACAAGAAACTAAAAGAGCTTCGGCGCGAAAACGATATGACTCAAAAATATGTTGCCGCCCGTCTTAACGTTGCACGTTCTACAATTGCCGGATATGAGACAAAAAAGCGCCAGCCTTCTCACGAAAAGCTGGCAGCTCTTGCTACTCTTTTTCACGTATCTGTTGATTATCTCCTGGAGGATGAGGAAACCATCCAGTTAGACGAAGCCAGAAATGGCAGGTGCAGCCCCGAGGAACGCGCCCTTCTCATCCGTTATGGGAAGCTCTCACCAAGGTCAAAGAAGGATCTCATGGAATATCTGGACATGCTGGAACTGCGGGATAAAAGCTAACACTCCTCCGCGATCTTCATAATCAGCCTTTCAGTATCTTCCCAGCCGATACACGGATCCGTAATCGATTTCCCGTAAATCATATTTTCACCGATATCCTGTCTTCCTTCAGCCAGATAACTTTCAACCATAACACCTTTTACAAGATTTCTCAGTCCGTTGTTCATTCTGCGGCTGTGAAGAACCTCACTTACAATGCGAATCTGCTCCTTATATGCCTTATTGGAATTAGAATGGTTAGCATCAATAATTACCGCAGGATTCTTCAGTTCCTTCTTTTCATATAATTCCAGAAGCCTTACACAATCTTCATAATGATAATTGGGAATACTGGTTCCGTATTTGTCCACACCACCGCGCAGAATCGTATGGGCCAGATCATTCCCGTCTGTTGTGACATCCAGGTTCCGGTAAATGAACCGGTGTCCGCTCTGTGCGGCCACCACGGAATTCAGCATCACAGAGAGGTCGCCGCTGGTAGGGTTCTTCATCCCCACCGGTATCTCCATGCCGCTTGCCGTAAGACGATGCTGCTGGTTCTCCACGGAACGGGCGCCGATGGCCTCATAGGACAAAATATCATCCAGATAGCTTCTGTTTTCCGGATACAGCATCTCATCCGCACCTGTCAGCCTGCTCTCCTCCATTGCCCGCAGATGCATCCGGCGGATTGCAAGAATTCCCGCATACAGATCCGGCGCTTTGTCCGGATCCGGCTGGTGAAGCATGCCTTTATATCCCTCACCTGTAGTTCTTGGTTTATTTGTATATATCCTTGGAATCAATATAAGTCTGTCAGAAACTTTTTCATTTACTCGTGACAGCCGGTTTACATACTCGCATACCGAGTCCTCATTGTCAGCAGAACATGGGCCAATAATCACAAGAAACTTGTCGGATTCTCCGGTAAATACCTTGCGGATCTCCTGATCTCTCCTTTTCTTCAATTCCTTAAGCTCATCCGGCAGGGGATATTCTGCTTTTAACTCCTGGGGAGAGGGAAGTGTTTTGTTTATTTTCATTGCCATAATCGTTTTTCTCCCAACTTTTTCTTTTCGTTGTTCAAGACCGGGGCAGGCCCTGCACAGACCTGCCGGGTAGTTACGGCGCCTGTATCATATCATCAATCTGAGAGGGCTCTGGCATAGAGCGGATCGCGCCCTTTTTCAGTGTGATCAGCGCTGCACCGGCATTTGCATAGGTCAGAATCTCTCCCAGCGTCTCTTCTGTCAGTCCTTCTACTCCATACTTTAAAAGTCCATTGATCGCACAGCCGCAGAATGTATCCCCTGCCCCTGTGGTCTCTACCGCTTTTACCGTAAATCCGGCTTTCTCTACCCGGAGATCCCCATGGTACGCACGGCTTCCCGCCTTCCCCATGGTCAGGAAAATAACCGGAATGTTGTATTTTTCCTGCAGGTATTTTATCCCTTCATCGTAGTCCTCTTTCCCGGAAATAAACTGTATCTCATTATCCGATATTTTCAGCATATCACAATACTGGAACCCGAATTCCATAGCCTCCTTTGCCTCCCCTAAAGAATTCCAGAGTGGCTCCCTCAGATTCGGATCAAAGGTAATCAGGCAGCCTGCCTCTTTTGCAGCCTCAAGCGCCTTTTTTGTGGCAGTTTTCACCGGTTCATCTGTCATGGACAAAGTTCCAAAGTGGAATACCTTAGACTTGCGTATAAGGTCATAATCCACCTCTGTCTCAGAGAGCATCATATCAGCCCCTGGATTCCTGTAAAAAGAAAACTCACGGTCCCCATCCGGAAATGTATGCACAAATGCAAGCGTTGTATGAATCTCTTCATCCAGAACCAGCCCCTTTGTCTCAATTCCCAGCTCTTCGATCGTATCCTTTAACAGACGTCCAAACTGATCCTTTCCAACCTTTCCGATAAAAGCCGTCCTTCTTCCCAGCTTGTTCAGCATGGCAAGAACATTACACGGCGCACCGCCCGGACATGCCTCAAACATATTATTCCCCTGCTCACTCTGACCGTTCATCGTAAAATCAATCAACATTTCACCCATCGCCGTTACATCATATACCTTTTCCATCTTGTACACTCCTTTTCTTCTTTTCTCGTAACTGTCAGACGCCTTCACAGTTACATGCAAAAATCCATTTAAATCTATCCCAGAATCTGAACACCGCCCAGCAGCACATATGAGATAAACCACATAATTACTGTTGCCATAAAAATACCAAGGATTACTGCCGGAAATGCCTTCTTAAACTTAATCCCCAGCAGTGCTGCAATCAGTGATCCGGTCCATGCTCCTGTGCCCGGAAGGGGAATCCCCACAAAAAGTACCAGTCCCCAGAACTCGTATTTTTCAATCTGGTCACTTTTACTCATAGCCTTTGATTCCAGCTTATCCACCATGGGCTTAAAGAGCCTCGTTCCCTTCATCCACCGGAAAACCGGCGTAATCAGAAGAAGGATGAACGGAACCGGAATAATATTGCCAATGATGCTAAGCGGAATTGCCGTAGTCACCGGCACTCCGAGAAGCGGGCCTGCCACAAGGAGCGCCCCCCTAAGTTCTAGAATCGGAATCATGGAAATCAGAAATACAATCAGCTCCTTTCCAACGCTGCCTCCCAGGGCGTCAATAATTCCCTGCACTAATGTCTCAGTCATAAGGTTCTCCTTTATTCATATATTCTCTCAAAAATGTAAAGAGTATCTCCATCTCTTCTCTTGTGCCAACGGTAATGCGCATATACTGTTCAATCCGTTCACTCCCCCAGTAGCGCACATAGATTCCCTTTGCCTTCATGGCCTCGAAAAGATCTTTTGCATCATAATCCGGATGTGAGGCAAAGATAAAATTCGCCTTGGAATCCGTAAACCCAAAACCCAGTTTTCTAAGCTCTCCCTTGGCCCACTCCCTTGTATTGATAATCTTACGAAGCCCTTCTTCAAAATATTCCTTATCCTTCACTGCTTCTACACCGCAAATCAGTGAAGTCTGATTCATGGTGTAGGAATTAAAGGAATATTTTGCGTCATTGAGATATCTGATGAGCCCTGGATTGCTGATGGCATAACCAATCCGCATTCCTGCCATGGAGCGCGCCTTGGAAAAAGTCTGCACCACGATCAGATTATCATACTTGTCAATAAGCTCCCGTGCAGAACGCCCCGCAAAGTCTATATAGGCTTCGTCTACAATCACGATCACATCCTGATTGTGGGCAATGATATCCTCTACCACATTAAGCTCCTCGTAAAGAGCTGTAGGTGCATTGGGATTGGGGAAGATCACTCCTCCGTTTTCCCTGTAATAATCCTCCTTCACCAGACGGAAGTTCTCGTCCACTCTCTGACATTCATATGGAATCCGGTAGAGCTCTGCCCATACCTTATAAAAGGAATAGGTAATATCCGGGAAGAAAACCGGCTTTTCTGAATTAAAAAAGGTCAGAAAGCACATGGACAGTACATCGTCAGATCCTACTCCTACAAATATCTGATCCGTTCCCACATGGTAGAACCGCGCCAGCTCCTCCACCAGGGGACCTGCCGCCGGATCCGGATACAGGCGCAGTCTGTCTGTGTCCATGCTTTCAAGAGCAGTCCGGACGCCTGGCGCCGGCGGATAGGGATTCTCATTGGTATTTAGCTTTACTGCCTTGTTCTGCGGCTGTTCACCTGGAACATAGGGCTTAACCCTGCGTATATTTTTTTCAAATTCTTTCATGATGCCATCCTTTGCTATGTAAATCTAACCTGTATTCTACTCAAAATATTCCTTCGCCAGCTCTCTGAACTTTGGCAGGGAATTCACAATTGTCTCATAGGAAACACAATATGCAAGTCTGACATATCCCGGACATGCAAATGAGCTTCCCGGCACAATCAGAATATGATGTTTCTTAGCCGCCGCGCAGAATTCCTTCTCATCTGACACCGGAGATTTTACGAACAGATAGAAGGCTCCCTCCGGTCTGATACATTCAAATCCGCATTCCCTGAGCCCCTGATATAAAGCCTCCCTGTTGCGGTTATAATAGGAAATATCTGTCTTCTCATGAATACACTTTGCTACAACCTTCTGCTGCAGAGTGGGAGCGTTGACAAAACCGAGAATCCTTGTTGCCACATTTGCCGCGGCAAGAACCTCCTCACTGTCTGTCACCTCATCAGGAATGACAAGATAGCCAATCCGCTCTCCCGGAAGGGATAAGGATTTGCTATAAGAATATCCTACAATCGTGTTATCATAATATTTCGTCAGATACGGCGCCTGCGCGCCGTCATATACTAGCTCACGGTAGGGCTCATCTGAAATCAGGAAAATATCTGTGCCATACTCCTTCTGCTTATTTTCCATAATCGCGGCAAGCTCCCTGATCGTTTCCTCAGAGTACACAACGCCTGTAGGGTTATTCGGTGTATTAATAATCACAGCCTTTGTCTTCGGGGTAATCTTCTGCCGGAATTCGTCAAGCTTTGGCTGGAAATTCTCTGTATCAGGGGATATCTCCACCAGGATTCCGTCATAATTGTTCGTATAAGAACGGTATTCTCCAAAATAGGGTGCAAAGGCTATCACCTCATCTCCCGGATTAATGAGAGATTTCAGGATTACGTTCAATCCGCCTGCCGCCCCCACTGTCATCACAATATTTTTCCCCTCGAACCGGGTGCCGAATCTCTCGTTCAGTGAGTCTGCCACTGTCTCCCGTACATCCGCATAGCCGCTGTTGCTGTTTGTATAACCATGGAGAACAACCGGATCCTCCTCGTCAATCAGCTCACGAATCGCCTGCTTTACTGCCTCTGGCGCCGCCACATTTGGGTTTCCAAGGCTGAAATCATAAACATTCTGTGCACCATAGATCTGTGCAAGCCTGTTGCCCTCTTCGAACATCGCACGGATTGCGGAGCTGTTAGCTACCATGTTTTTCATCTTTTCCGCTATCATCTGTCTTCTCTCCTTTTGTTAATCTCCTCCACTGCCCGGTATCTCACAGTTATTCTTTTCTCTGTTCTGTCACAGTTCCTTTTTCTACAAGAAATACAGGGCGGTAGGAAAGCTTTGCCCTCCGGAGACCCTCGGCGCCCGTATCCTCTTCCCTGTTCACATAGGTATAGTTCATACACTCATGCTCCACAAACTGCTGGTTGATCATATTATAGGCTCCCGGTATCTCTGCATATGCCTTTTCAATATGAACTACATAGGTATCTGAACAAACTGGTTCTCCTATCGTAAATGCCACAATCTCCCCGTCCACACGGAGGACTCCCCCTGTCAGTCCAAGCTCTTCAAACAGCCGCAGGGCGTTCAGTGTCACACACATCTCCGCATTTTTTTCCAGATCTTCGTTGCATCCATTATCATTCCGCCACCTGAGGGCCATCTGAAAGCACTCCTCCACATTCTCCCTGGAAATGGATTCGTAACTCCAGCGGTTCGCGTATACTGACTTAAACTTATTCACATGGTTTCTCTTTGCATGCAGTTTCTTTCCCGGAAGGGCGGCAAGCTTCTCTGATTCATATACATAATCCGCGTTGTCCCGTTCATATTCGATCTGAAATCTTCCCGGATACCATTTCTCAAGAAGTTCAAAATTATCCGGCGTCACATTGTACATTGTAAAGGGATAGCCCTTTTTCTCACTGTAAGCCTTCATCTCCTCCAGAACTTTCCTTACATTCTCCTCCTCCCCCGCCGGAAATGCGAAGGATACATGCGTATTGTCTTCACTTTTAAATACAAGGGTGTTCTCTACAACCGCCCATTTTACAGGATACTGTCTGGACCATAAAAAGACATTTACAAACGTCCTCTCACAGCTTCTGCTCGTATGACGCCTGAAATAATCAGAGATGATCTCTTTATCTTCCAATTCTGCTCTTTTAAACTGTGTCTCTTCCATAATTCACCTTTATCCGTTTCCGTTCACTCTGTGACTATACTTAAAAATTTGTGTAACTACTCATTACCGTCACAGAGGCAGGCTCTGTGACGACCTTCTGAACAGTTACAAATTAGTATACCATATTTTTTACAAGATATCAAAATTTGTTTTAAAATCCATCTGTAGTAAATGCAAAGCCCGTTACTGTTCACACAGGACTTTGCATTTACTGCAAAGTCCGTAAGAAAATGATTCAGGTGTAAGCAAATCCCATTCGCGAAGCGAATTTTAAATGGATTTGCGAATGTTACTGTGAACGGAGTGAACAATATTCAAAGCCCTGTGTGAACAACGCCTCATAAATTCCTTTTTTCTCCATCAGCTCTTCATGGCTGCCTTGTTCTGCAATTCCGTCACTTGTGAGCACAAGGATCTTTTCAGCATTGCGGATCGTAGTAAGCCTGTGGGCGATAACAAAGGTCGTACGGTTCTTTGCAAGACTTTCCAGGGAATGCTGCACTACCCTTTCACTCTGATTATCCAGGGCAGAGGTCGCCTCGTCAAAAATGAGAATGGGCGGATTTTTCAGAAAGACTCTGGCAATTGAAAGTCTCTGCTTCTGCCCTCCGGAAAGCTTGACTCCCCTCTGTCCAATGTCTGTATCATATCCTTCCGGGAAATTCATAATAAACTCATGGGCATTGGCTGCCTTCGCTGCCCGCAGCACCTCCTCATCTGATGCTTCCGGCTTTCCATACCGGATATTATCCATAATCGAGCCGGCAAAAAGATAAACATCCTGCTGCACGATTCCGATCTGTCCCCTCAGGTCATTCAGCTTCATATCCCGGATATCCATACCATCAATGCATACTGCACCCTCCGATACCTCGTAAAATCTCGGAATCAGGCTTAGCAGGGTGGTCTTTCCTACTCCTGACGGCCCCACAAGAGCAATATATTCCCCTGCCCTCACCTTCAGGCTGATTCCGTGGAGAACCTGCTGGCTCTGATCCTCATAGTGGAAAGAAACATTTTTAAACTCCACATCGCCTCTTACTTTTTCTACAGATACCGAGTCCGGTTTGTCCGCTATATCCGGGGCAATCGACAGGATTTCCAGAAATCTCTCAAAACCTGAATAGCCATTCTGGAACTGTTCCGTGAAGCTTACCAGTTTTTTCACCGGATCCGTGAAGTTGGTAATGTATAAGATGAATGTAATCAAGTCAGACAGCTCTACCGCTCCATCCAGCATCATCAGCACACCGAAGACAAGAACCCCTACCGTTACAAGTGTTGTCATAGCGCCCAGCCCGGAATGATAGATTCCCATGTATTTATAGCTGACCCGTTTGGCTGCCACAAAATTATCGTTCCCCATCTTAAACTTTCTCATCTCTTCTTTTTCATTGGCGAAGGACTTCACCACGCGTATTCCCGCCAGACTGTCTTCAATCTGGCTGTTGATATCTGCAATCCTCTCCCGGTTCCTCTTAAATGCCCGCTTCATCCGTCCGTTATAATAAAATGCGAATACAGCCATCACCGGGATGAATGAAAATGCAACCAGTGCAAGCCTGACATTAATCGTAAGAAGAATTGCAAAGGAACCAATGATTTTAATAATGGAAATCACAAGATCTTCCGGCCCATGATGCAGAAGCTCACTGATGTCAAATAAGTCGCTCGTAATTCTTGACAGAAGGTGCCCCACCTTCTGATTGTCATAGAATGCAAATGTAAGCTTCTGATAGTGCCCAAAAATATCCCTCCGCATGTCGGCTTCCATATGCGCTCCCATCACATGTCCATAGTATGCTATGTAAAAATTACAGAATATCTCTACCAGTACAAGCCCCACAAGAGCTGCACCAAGCATCATAATCTTATGCTTTGCTTCAGATGGCGTAAAGTAGACCACCTCATTTGTAATATAGCGTACAATAAGCGGGATCATCAGTGTAACTGCTGCCCCGAGAACCGCAAAAACCATATCACTGTAAAACAACGGCTTGTATGGAGCATAATAAGCAAATAATTTCTTCAGCTTCTCCTTCATAAACTAAAAAACACCTCTCCTCTTCATCACACGAAATGAGACCACGGGAAACTATCCTGTGGTCTTTTCATCAATGTATATTTTTATTTATAATTTTAATTTTTGTCCGAGCCCTGACTTTAATGCATTAGACAGGATGCGCTGCCCCATCGCCACATCATTTGTTGAAATTCCTATATTGCTGCAGACAATCAGTTCGTCCTCCCCAGTCCGGCCATCTTTCAGGCCTGCAAGAATCTCTCCTGTCTCGGCATAAACCTGCGCAAGCCCGTCCGGGAAGTATCCCATTCCGTTAAAGAGCTCGTGTTCATCAATACTGTCCACAATATACTTATCTGCATGCAGTGTAATCTCCGGATCCCAGAAAGTATTCAGATCACATGGAAGGATGGTCTGCCCCTTCCTCACCCACTCCTTCTTAACCACTTTCATCGGCTCGCGTACAATGACTGTTGCTGAACTTAAGACCTCGCAGTGGTCCACAACTTCCTTCGGATTCTCTGCCTTTACAATCGGAATCTTCACCTCATCCTGCACAGTCTCAATCAGGCGGTCCATACTCTCCGGATACGTATCATAGATATAGATGCATTCCAGTTTTGGCAGCGCTCTGGATACAAATCTCACATGTCCGATCCCCTGGACGCCGCATCCAAACATTCCAAAAGTCTTCGCATGGGGATGAAGCTTAGCTGCCGCCAAAGCTGTCACCGCCGGCGTTCTCATGGCAGTAAGCCACGTACAGTCCATGACTGCAACCGGCACGCCTGTTACAATATCGTTCATAATCTGCAGTCCCGTTGTCTGCGGCAGATGATACTCCTTTGGATTTCTCGGATAGCATTCAATCCACTTGCATCCGCAGGCAAGGTTCCCCGGCACATAAGCTGGCATGGCATGGTAAAATACGTCCTCATACGGATGAATTCCGATCTTGGCAGGCATCTCATATTCTTTTCTTCCATGGGCAGTCATAGCCTGATTCACCAGCTCTAAGGTCTCCGGAACATCCGGTCCTGCTTCCATGCATTCCTCCCTGGTAAGCCAGAGAATCTCTTTCCCCAAATCCAGCTTTGACTTCAGGAACTCATGCTCCTCTTCAAATCGTTTTAACTGTTCCTCTGTTGCTGCGTACATCTCAAAACCTCCTCGTTTTTTTTAACCTCCCGGTATAAAAGGCCGGAACTTACGGCCTCCGAATCATAGCTCTATTATACCAAAAGAACCGTTATCCATCAACTCTCTTCCAGTAACAGTCACGCGTTACTGTTCACTCCGTTCACAGTAACATTCGCAAATCCATCTAAAATTCGCCTTGCGAATGGGATTTGCTCACACCTGAATCACTTTCTTACGATCTGTGCAGTAAATGCACAGACCTGTGTGAACAGTAGCAGTCACGCTTTTTCATGCAGGCATGAAACGCATGACCTTTTGACACTTGTATCATAGTATGCTATGATACAAGTGTCAAAAGGTCATAAGAAACGTTACTATGAACGGCCTCCCGGGCCGTGAACAGTAACAGAATGAGCGAATTCGTATTGACGTAAACAGAGGTGATTTTATGCATAAAGAATTTTTAATGGGCAATGAAGCTATTGCCCTGGGAGCCATTGCGGCCGGTGTGAATCTTGTATCCGGCTATCCGGGCACGCCTTCCTCAGAGGTACTGGAAACCGTGGCAAAGCGCAGGACATCTGACATCTACGTAGAATGGTCCGTCAATGAGAAAGCGGCCATGGAAGTAGCCTCAGGAGCCGCTTATACCGGGGCAAGATGTATGGTTACCATGAAACAGGTGGGGCTCAATGTAGCTTCTGATCCGCTGATGAGCCTGGAGTATATTGGCGTTAAGGGCGGTATGGTTGTACTTGTGGCAGATGATCCGGGGCCGGTCTCATCCCAGACTGAACAGGATACAAGATGTTTTGCCGGATTTTCAAAGCTTCCCTGCTTTGATCCCTCGGATCCGCAGGAGGCTTATGAGATGGTACAGGAAGCCTTTGAATATTCAGAACAATACGGAACCCCTGTCTTTTTGCGGCCTACTACAAGGGTCTGTCACGGCTACGCTTCTATTACCGTAAAGGATGAGACAGAATATCAGCCGCACAGATTCGAGGGATTCGTGAAGGATACAGGCCGCTGGGTCATCTTTCCCCGCCTTTCCTATCAGAACCACATAAAAATCGAGGCCAGAAATGTAAAGCTGGCCGAAGATTTCTCTAAATACAGCCGGAACCGCATCTATCCGGCATGCGAAAGGAATCAGAAGCTTAAAAAGGGAGTCGTATCAGGCGGTATCAGCTTCACCTATGCAATTGAAACTCTGGAACATCTAGGCATGGCAAGACTTTTTAAGGTTTCTACGCCCCATCCGTTTCCCGAAAAGCTGGCGCTTGAATTTCTGGACGGTCTTGAGGAAGTCCTCTGTATTGAGGAACTGGATCCGGTTCTTGAGCGGGAGCTTAACTATCTCTGCGGAAGGCGTCATCTCCCTGTAAGGATCTATGGAAAGCTTACAGGACATGTAAAAAACGCAGGGGAAAACAGCCGCGACAGCGTGCACAATGATCTCCTGCAGTTTTTAGGGGCGGACGCCGGATCCGGAAATGGCACAGCCGCTGTTACTGGAGACCTTTCCGCTGCCCCTGCCCCTCCGGCGCTCCCGGCAAGACCTCCGGTTCTCTGCGCCGGATGCCCTCACCGTGCTTCCTTCTATGCGGTAAAGACTGCCATGAAGGGAAGAAAAACAGTTTTCTGCGGGGATATCGGGTGCTATACCCTGGGAAACGCCATGCCTCTCGACATGGTGGACACCTGTCTTTGTATGGGCGCAGGTCTTGGAATTGCCCAGGGGATCGGACACATGGAACCGGATACTGCCTGTTTCGCATTTGTAGGTGATTCCACATTTTTTGCCTCAGCGATCACGGGTGTAGTGAATGCAGTTTATAATCAGGCAAATATGACTTTAATCATACTGGATAACTCTACGACTGCCATGACAGGACACCAGCCTCACCCCGGCACAGGACAGACCATGATGGGTGAGATCGTGCAGAAAATAAATATTGAATCTGTCCTCAGGGGAATCGGGCTTACTGTCGTTGAAACAGTGAACCCTCTGGACTACCAGGCTTCCCTGGAATGCGTAAAGCAGACGGCGGATAAACCAGGCGTAAAAGCCATTATTTTCAAGTCCCCATGCATTGCCCTTACCAGACCGTCCGGCAGCATGTCTGTTGATTCCAGAAAATGTACCGGATGCCGCAAATGTATCCGTGAGCTTGGATGTCCTGCGCTTATTCTCTCAGAAGGGAGGGTCTGCATTGATTCATCCCTGTGTACCGGCTGCTCTCTCTGTGCGCAGATTTGTCCGGCGGATGCAGTCTGCAGTCCGAAAAGCCGCGCATCTGGTCCGGCGGGTGATACTTTTATCCCCCAGGATAACAGCAGCTGTCCGGCAGATGATATCTGCCATCCTGCAGATCAGGGAGGTGTACATAATGAATAAAAATATTATATTATGCGGAGTTGGAGGGCAGGGTACTGTCCTTGCTTCCAAATTAATCGCTGCGGCAGCCATGAAAAAAGAGCTCCCTGTCATGAGCGCCGAAACCATTGGCATGGCACAGAGGGGAGGAAGTGTATTCAGTCATATCCGAATCGGGGAGGGACTTCATTCTCCTATGATTGCAGAAGGCACTGCAGATGTCATCCTTGGCTTTGAGCCCGGGGAGGCGGTGCGGATGCTCCCATATTTAAAGGACGGCGGTCAGGTAATCGTCAGCAGCCGCGGGATTATGCCTGTAACTGCCGCGCTTTCCGGCACTCCCTATCAGAGCGGCGAGATGGTTAGATATTTAAAGACCCGGACGGAGTATCTTCTTGTAATTGACACAGATGAAGCCTGCCGGAAACTGGGCTCTTCCAGGGTGCTTAATATGCTCCTGTTAGGAGCCGCAATCCACAGCGGTGCACTGGGACTTACCGATGCAGAGATAAAAGAAGTCATTAAAGAACGTGTTCCCGAAAAATATCACAAAATAAATTTCCGGGCGCTGGAATATACCCATAACTATTGAAAGAAAGGACACACGTAACTAAAAAGGTACTGAACGTCTCCTTGACCGTTACGTACAAAAAAGACATGCAGATTTCAGACTTACAGATTACCCAGGTTAACAGACAAATTGAGGCGCTTAAAAATGCCGGAAGCTTTTACGGCAAGAAGCTTAGCGATGCGGGAATTTCCCACATCCAGACGCCAGAGGACTTTAAAGGTCTTCCTTTTTCTGAGAAAAACGACTTACGGGAAGCCTATCCCCTTGGGCTTATGACTGCTCCAGAGGATGAAATCGTACGGATTCATTCCTCCTCCGGAACCACCGGGCTCCCGGTTATCATTCCTTATACTGCGAAGGATGTAGACGACTGGGCAATTATGTTTGCCCGCTGTTACGAGACAGCCGGCATTACAAATATGGACCGTATTCAGATTACTCCCGGATATGGCCTGTGGACCGCAGGCATCGGCTTCCAGAATGGCGCTGAAAAGCTCGGCGCCATGGTAATCCCAATGGGTCCCGGCAATACGGATAAGCAGCTTCAGATGATGATGGACATGAAGAGCACTGTCATCTGTGCAACCTCCTCCTATGCCCTGCTTCTCACAGAGGAAATCGAAAAAAGAGGAATCGGGGATAAAATCCATCTAAAGAAGGGCGTAATCGGCTCCGAACGCTGGGGCGAAAAGATGCGCCAGCGTATTAAAAACGAGCTTGGCATTGAACTTTACGACATTTACGGATTAACGGAAATCTATGGTCCGGGTATTGGCATCAACTGCAAATATGACACTGGCATGCACTACTGGGATGATTACCTTTACATTGAAGTCATTGACCCGGTAACTTTAAAGCCGGTTCCTGACGGGGAAATGGGCGAGATTGTTATCACTACCCTGGTAAAGGAGGGGGCGCCTCTCATCCGTTACCGCACCCACGACCTGTCACGCATTGTTCCGGGAGAATGCCCGTGCGGCAGCAGATTTCCACGCCTGGATATGATTATGGGCAGAACAGATGACATGATAAAAATTAAGGGCGTTAATGTCTTCCCGAGCCAGATCGAAGAGATTTTGCGGGAATTCCCGGAAGCATCCAGTGAATACCAGATCCGTATCTCACATCTGAACGGCAGAGATACCATGCGTCTCTATGTGGAGACAAACGGAAGCGTTGATTTCCTTGACCTGGGCAGACGCATTGCCGGAACCATAAAGAGCCGGATCGGATTTACTCCACTTGTCAAAGTGGTTGAACTCGGCCTTCTCCCGAGAAGCGAAAAGAAGTCCAAAAGAGTCATTGATGAAAGATATGAGTAAGCCGCTCACAAAAAGCCGGATGCTGCACAGCATCCGGCTAAAATTGTTTTCTATTCGTAACTGCCAGGTAGTGACGTCTATTCTACAATTCCTACCATATCAGCCACAGCAGAAAATCCATATCTCTCCATATAGCTTTCAATTTCTCCCACAATTTTTCCAGATATGGAAGGATCATGGAAATTTGCAGTTCCGATGGATACAGCACTTGCCCCGGCAAGTATCATCTCAATGGCATCTGCCCCGCTTGCTATACCTCCCATACCGATCACCGGAACCCGGACTGCATGGGCTGCCTCGTAGACCATCCGCACTGCAATGGGATGAATCGCCGGACCTGATACACCTCCGGTCTTATTTGCCAGGACAAAGGCTCTTCTGTGGATGTCAATCTTCATACCTGTCAGTGTATTAATCAGCGAAACCGCATCTGCGCCGCCTGCTTCTACAGCTCTGGCCATATCGGGAACAGAGGTTACATTCGGGCTAAGTTTCATGATGACAGGCTGTCTGGCATATCGTTTGACTGCCCTCGTAATTCTCTCTGCCGCCTTCGGATCCTGGCCAAAGGCGATACCACCCTCCTTTACATTCGGGCAGGAGATATTAATCTCCAGAAGATCCACCTCTTCCTCTGAAAGCCGCTCCACGACCTCACAGTAATCCTCCTCTGACCTGCCGCAGACGTTCACAATAATCCTTGTGTCATACTGTCTCAAAAAAGGTATATCTCTTTTACAAAGCAGTTCGATTCCTGGATTCTGAAGTCCTACTGCATTCATCATACCCCCATAAGTCTCTGCAATTCTTGGAGTCGGATTCCCGGGCCACGGAACATTTGCCACTCCTTTTGTAGTAACTGCACCCAGCTTATTCAGGTCTACAAACTCTGCAAATTCTGCACCGGAGCCAAATGTTCCTGACGCAACTGTAACCGGATTTTTCCACTCTACTCCTGCTATATTTACACGCATATCTACACTCATCCGATCTCCACCTCCGTAGACAAGAATACCGGCCCGTCCTTACAGATTCTCTTATTGTGTACATTACTGTGGGAATCCCTCTCCACAGACTGGCACACACATCCCAGACATGCTCCGATCCCGCATGCCATGCGCTCCTCCAAAGATATATAGCATACTATGTTATTTTCCCTGGCATATTCTTTGATTGCACGGAGCATCGGAGAAGGCCCACAGGCAAAAATCATATCTGCCTGAAGAGAATTCTCACGTACCGCATCCATTACATTCCCCTTTGTTCCCACACTTCCATCCTCTGTTGAGACATAGACCTCTGCGTTCCTTTCAAACTCTTCTCTTAAGAATGTCTGTGAATCACGGTATCCGGCAATCACCTGCTTCTTCCTGCACTTCATCTGCTTTGCAAGCTCCAGGATGGGCGGTACGCCAATTCCTCCTCCCATAAGAAATACCTGTTTTCCTTCTGCCTTTTCATATGGAAATCCATTTCCCAGCGGGGCAATGATGGGGAGACTGTCTCCGGCCTTCATCCTTGAAAACTGCTCTGTCCCCGTTCCCTCTCCTGTCACACGGTACACCACCCGCAGCTGCCCCTTTTCACGATTGATCTCACAAATGCTGATGGGCCGGGGAAGCAGCCTGCTTCCGTCATTCGTATACATGGATATGAACTGTCCAGGCCTTGCCTCCTTTGCAGCTTCTGTCTGTATCCACATGCTGAAAATGCCGTCTGCAAGGCATTCCTGTGTGACAACTGTTACCATTTCTTTCTTTTTCTTTTTGTCTGTCATTTTCTCTCCTGACCGGCAGCATTCTGAAACGTTGCTGCCTGAACCATCTGATCTCTTTATGAAGGCAAACCTTTAACGATTTCCGAGCGCTCCCCTGATATCCTGGATCATATCCGTGGCTGCAGCCCTGGCTGCAGCCCCAAACTGTTCTGCACCGAAGTCCGCATATTTTTCCTGTCTGTATGCAGCAATGATTCCCCGGGAAGAATTCACGATTGCACCCAGTCCGTCCTCATGGAAGAAAGGAACCAGATCCTTTCCTTTCCCGCCCTGGGCGCCATACCCGGGCACTAGAATAAAGGCCTTCGGCATAATCTTCCTCAGGGTCTTTCCCATCTCTGGATAGGTTGCCCCCACGACTGCGCCCACATAGCTGTATGTATCGCCCATGGCTTCCTCTCCCCATGCAGCAACCCTTTCTCCCACCAGCTCATAGAGCGGCCGTCCATCTATAAGCCTGTCCTGGAATTCCCCGCTTGACGGGTTGGATGTCTTCACAAGAATAAACATTCCCTTTTTTTCTTCCCTGCATACCTTAAGGAAAGGGTTCACCCCGTCTGAGCCAAGATATGGATTCACGGTAATAAAGTCTTCATCAAAGGGAGCAAAACTTCTGCTTCCCACCTGAACCCTTCCGATATGGCCTGCGGCATAGGCAGCAGAGGTAGAGCCAATATCTCCGCGCTTAATATCGCCGATGACGATCAGGCCTTTTTCTTTGCAGTAGTCAACTGTCTTCTTAAATGCAGCAAGACCAGGCAGTCCGAACTGCTCATACATGGCAATCTGGGGCTTTACAGCAGGAATCAGATCCCAGATCTTGTCCACGATCTCCTTATTAAACTGCCATACAGCCTCCGCTGCCCCTTCCAGCGTCTCCCCAAATTCCTCAAATGCCTTCTCCTGCACCTGCTTTGGAATATAATCCAGCATTGGATCTAACCCTGCCACAACCGGTGCACCTGTCTGCTTAATCTTTTCCACTAACTGGTTAATCATCTCTTCTATCCTTTCTTCACTCTTCTATCTTTCTTCCACAAACGGATATACAACTCTTCCGTCTACCAGTGTATACGCAACCTCTCCCGACACCTCATATCCGTCAAAAGGGGTATTCTTTCCTTTTGACACAAAAGTTCTTTTATCAATCCGGTATTTCTTTCCCGGGTCAAAGATCACAAGATCTGCGGTCTTTCCTTCTGACACGGAGCCTCTGTCTGACAGTCCGAGAATCTTTGCAGGATTGCTGCTCATCTTCTCTGCCATCTCCATAATCGTTAAGACTCCTGTCTCTACGAGAGCTGTATAGGTAAGTGCTGCCGACGTCTCAATGCCTACAATCCCGAATGCCGCCTCTGCCATTGATTTATTCTTTTCTTCCTCTGCGTGAGGTGCGTGGTCGGTTGCAATGACATCCATTGTCCCATCCCTTAAGCCCTGTCTCAGCGCCTCTACATCCTCCTTCCCCCGCAGCGGCGGATTCATCTTATAATTTCCGTTGTCTGAGGGGATGTCATCTGATGTTAGTATAAAATGATGGGGGCATACCTCCCCGGTAACAGGGAGCCCTTCCTCCTTTGCAAGCCTTACCATTTTTACACTGTCTGCAGTGGAGCAATGACACAGATGAAGTCTGACGCCTGTTTCCTTTGCAAGCAGAATATCTCTCGCTGCAATCACATCCTCCACCGAATTGGTAATCCCTGGAAGTCCGAGGCGCTCTGCATTCCCATCTGCGTTCATGACGCCACCTTCTACCATCGTGATATCCTCACAATGGGCAAAGACAGAAAGCCCGCATTCCTTCGCAAGCTTCATGCCCTGTCTATAGAGCGATGCATTCATCACAGACTTTCCGTCCTCACTTACCGCACAGCATCCCTCTGCCGCCATACCGCGGATATCTGACAGTGTCTCTCCCTTCTGGCCTTCTGTTACGGCTCCAAGCTGAATCACATTTGTAAGAGACTCTCTTTTCTGCCTTTCATGAACCTCTGCCACTTTCTTTGCCGTGTCAATAACCGGCCTTGTATTAGGCATGGCACATACAGTCGTTACGCCTCCCTTTACAGCCGCCCTTCCGCCAGTCTCCAGCGTTTCCTTATACTCCAGTCCCGGATCCCGGAAATGTACATGAAGATCAATAAATCCCGGCATGACATAACAACCGCCGGCCTCTATGATCTGGTCGGCCTGTTCCCTGATCTTCTCTGCGACCTTCTTAATCCTTTTTCCCTCCACCAGAACATCGTAGTTCCCTTCCGTCCTTGTCAGCGGATCCACTACACATCCATTCTTTATTAGTATCCTCATTCTTCCTCCTTCCACCACTCTCAGGATCTTCCGAGTTCTTCCTTTAATACTTCAACCGCCTTATCAAGCTGGTTATCTGCCTCTGGATTCTTCTCATCCGCCTCATACGCCACTTCCACATCCGGGACAATTCCCTTTTCATTAATGCTTCTTCCCTTTGGTGTAAAATATTCAGAAATCGTAAGCTTTACACAGGTGCCGTCCTTAAGATCAAAAATCTGCTGTACCACACCTTTTCCATAAGTCTTCTTTCCCACAATTTTCCCCAGCCCATAGTCCTGGATTGCCCCTGCGAAAATCTCGGAGGCACTTGCACTGTATTCATTCACCAGAACAGTCAGGGGAATCTCCAGCTTATGCTCCTCATCAGAGGTGGCTTCCTGCTTTTTCCCGGACTTATCCTCCATATAGACGATCAGTCCCCCGGGAAGGATCTCGTCCAGTATATCGCATACGGTCCCAAGACCTCCTCCGGGATTGCTCCTTAAGTCCACGATCAGGCCCTGCATTCCCTGCCCTTCCAACTCCTTAAAGGCATCTTTATACTGTTCATAGGTTACGTCATCAAACTCCAGGATTCTCAGATAGCCCAGATTGTCCTCAAGCATCTTTGAGCTTACTGTAGGATATTCGATAGTCTCCCGGACAGCGGTAAATGTCATCTCCTTAGCGTCATTTCCCCGAAGCACGGTAAGGCTGACTTCGGTTCCCCGTTCACCCTTGATATCACCTACCACCTCTGCCAGATCTCTGCCGGATATGTCCTTTCCCTCCACCTTATACAGAATATCTCCGTCTTTAATTCCCGCCTTTTCTGCCGGAGAATTCTCATAAACCTGAGAGAATGTAATAATTCCTGTCTCTCTGTTCTGAGTCATAACAGCTCCCACTCCGTCATATTCGCCGGATGTGGATTCCATAAGGCTCTTTGTTGCCTTTTCATCATAATATACGGAATAAGGATCCTCAAGTCCGCTGATATAGCCCTCGTAGATCCCTGACTGCAATTCCTTCTCATCCACCTCTCCCAGATAGCTCTGCTCAATGAGTTCTTCCAGTACCTTTAATTTTTTCTCTGTCTCACTGCCAAGTGCCTGCGTCTCTTTCCCGCCGTTTTTCAGATTCACATTGCAGGATGCAACTCCCGTTATTAACAACATAGCAAGGGCGCCGCAAAGCGCCCCTTTTAAAAATTTCATTTACAACTCTCCTTACAGATAATTTCTCGGATTTACAGCCATTCCATTGACCTCCACCTGGAAGTGCAGATGCGGGCCTGTAGACCAGCCGGTTGAACCAACCAGACCAATCTGCTGTCCTTTGGTCACACGTTGTCCTGCACTTACGGTGAGGGCAGAATGGTGCATATATTTTGTGGATAAACCGTTTCCATGATTAATAACCACCCAGTTTCCCGCACTGTCACTGTAGTTCGCGATTACAACCGTTCCGTCTGCCGCCGCATAGGTTGGCACGCCCGTCCCTGCGGCAAAATCCATTCCCTTGTGGGACGGATCACTGGGATCCCGGTATTCGCCAAACTCACTGCTTATATACGATGCTCCCGGACACGGATTCGTAAACTGCCCTCCTCCGCTGACTACCGGAGGACCGGCTGCCTGAACGCCCGCTCCCCCGCCTCCGTCCGCCTGCTGTGCAGCCGCCGCTGCTGCCTGGGCGGCCGCCTTTGCTGCCGCTTCCTCTGCTGCCTTCTTTCTTGCCGCTGCCTCTGCCGCCTCCTTGAGCAGCTTATCCAGACGGGCTGCATTCGCCCCGATCTTCTGTTCCAGCTCCTCAAGCTTTGTATTCGTATCTGCCAGAAGCTTCTCAACAGAGGCCTGCTTCACGCCAAGCTCCTCCCTGAGACCTGTCAGCTCCGTATACTCCGTCTGAAGCGCCTCCTCCTGCTTCTTTACTTCCGCTACCACGTTCTGGAATGTCACGAGCTGTGCCCGGTCGTACTCAGAAATGCGGGAAATATATTCTGCCTTATTCAAAAACTCCCCTATGTCTTTTGAATTACACAGAATCTCAATGAATTCCGTATTCCCATTTTCATACATATATACGATCCGCTTTTTCATGCTTTCATACTGATTATTCTCATCAATCTTCGCATTCACAAGCTCTTCTTCCTTTTGCTTAATCTCCTGCTCCTTTGCGCTTAATCTCTTCTGTGTCTGTTCCATATCATCCACAATCTCATTAAGCTGCTGTGTCAGAGCTTCCTTTTCCTCCTGTGTCTGATTTTTCTGATTTTTCAGCTCCTTATCCTTTTCCTTCGCTTTCTTTATCGCCGATGCCTGTACCTGCACCGAAAGGCCCAGACACAACACCAGTACAAGAATCAGACTAAATATCCTTTTCAATTGTAGCATATGTATCCCCCTTAATAATTATGCAATAGTTAACCTTATCTATACTCTTTTATCTATACTCTTAAATGCTTCCTGATTGTGAAGAAGCTTCCCACAAAACCAATTCCTACTCCCAAAGCAAGCCCGACCGGAAGAAGTGTCTTATACACATCTATAACCGGAAGGAAATCAATAATGTTATTTAAAAGCGAAAACTTTGTCATAACATACTGTATCGCCTTCTCATACATAAAATACAACATAACCAGCGGAATGACCGCTCCCACGAACCCGATCAGAAGACCCTCGAATATGAACGGGGCACGGACGAATCCGTCCTTGGCTCCTATATATTTCATAATGGCAATCTCCTCACGCCTTACTGTTACACCCATGGTAACTGTATTACTGATCAGGAAGACCGATACTGCCAGCAGAATAGCAATAATCGCCACAGACACATATCCCACCAGCTTATTCACACTGGTCAGCGTCTTGGCAACCAGGTCAGACCTGTTTACCTTGCGGACGCCCTCCAGTCCTTCCGCAAAAGCTACCACGTCCTTCTGCTTCGCCACATCCTCCATATATACCTCGTAGTTATCAGAGGTTGCCAGCGGGTTGTCACTCTTAAAGCCCTCTGCCAGCTCTGCTGATTCCCCGAAATAGTTGCCCTGGAAGCTGTTCCATGCGTCATCCGCACTGACGTATTTTACATTCAGGACGCCGTCCGCCTCCTCAAGCTCCTTCCCGATCTTATCCTTCTGAGCCTGTGTTGCCTCCTTGTTAAAGAATACGGTAATGGCCACGCCCTCTTCCGCCTTTTCTACAATATAGTTGAAATTCACCACAATCGAATAAAATAAACCGAACAGGAAAATACATGCTGCCATAGTCGCAATCGATGCCACAGAGAACATCTTATTTCTTCCTATGTTCTTTACTCCCTGTTTCATTGAATAACCAAATGTACTAATTTTCATGCCTGTACCCACCTTTTTTCTCGTCGCTTACGATGACTCCCTTTTTCATCGTAATGACACGCTTCTTCATCTCGTTTACAATCTCCTGGTTATGTGTAACAACCAGCACGGTTGTCCCTCTGTCATTAGCCTCCTCCAAAAGCTTCATAATCTCCCACGAATTCGTCGGATCCAGGTTACCTGTCGGCTCATCTGCAAGAAGGATTGCCGGTTCATTCACAATCGCCCTTGCAATCGCCACCCTCTGCTGCTCTCCTCCGGATAACTCCTTCGGAAATGCCTTATACTTCTGCGCCAGCCCTACCAGGGACAATGCAGCAGGAACCTTCTTTTTAATCACCCGGGACGAAGTCTCGGTAACGCGCTGTGCAAATGCAATATTCTCATATATATTCCGGTCCTTAAGCAGACGGAAGTCCTGGAATACAACCCCGATCCTCCTCCGGTACATGGGAATCTTCCTGTGCTTCATCCGGTTCAGGTTCTGCCCGTTCACAATAATTGTTCCCGATGTGGGATCCAGTTCCTTCATTATCAGACTGATCAGAGTAGATTTTCCGGAACCGCTGTCTCCAACAATAAATACAAACTCACCCTGTTCAATCTTCAGATTGACGCCATTAAGGGCCGCAACACCCTTCGAGTATTCCTTCTTAACATCTCTTAATTCAATCATAGTTTCCTCCTGATTACTTACTAATACATAGCTGTACCCTGCTTTCACAGCTGCGTATTATCTTATGTTTCTTAATATTCCATTGTCTCCATGTACTTCATGTATTTTACCACCATAAGGGCAATCTTAAAAGTAATGGCGTCCTCAAAAACACGCAGGTCAAGCCCGGTACTCTTCTGCAGCTTATCAAGCCTGTATACCAGAGTGTTTCTGTGAATATACAGCTGCCTGGACGTCTCTGACACATTCAGGTTATTCTCAAAGAATTTATTAATTGTAGTAAGCGTCTCTTCATCCAGGTCATCCGGTGATTTTCCCTCAAATATCTCACGGATAAACATCTTGCACAGCGGAAGCGGAAGCTGGTAGATCAGCCGTCCGATTCCAAGGGTGCTGTAGGCAATAATACTCCTTTCACTGAAGAAAATCTTTCCCACGTCAAGAGCAAGCTTTGCCTCTTTGTAGGACTTGGAAACCTCCTTGATGTCCCCGACAATGGTTCCATAGGCAATCAGAATGTCTTCCTCGCCGTTATTTTTCAGCACATCATAGAAATTCTGCGCAACCTTTTCAAGCTCCTTATGTCCGTCGCCAGGCTCCAGCTCCTTTACTACAATAATATTCTTCTCGTCAACTGCGGTGACAAAATCCTTGATCTTATTTCCAATGAGTCCTCTGACATTATCAAGGGCATTGGTGTCCTTTTCGTATTTTGTCTCAATAATAAAGATAACACGTCTGGTCTCTGTGTCAATATGTAATTTTTTCGCGCGGTTATAAATATCCACAAGAAGAAGGTTATCAAGAAGCAGATTCTTAATAAAATTATCCTTGTCAAACCGCTCTTTATAAGCAATTAACAGATTCTGGATCTGAAATGCCCCGATCTTCCCTACCATGTATGCATCATCATCATTTTCCCCTTCTGCGAGAAGAATGTACTCGAGCTGATGCTCGTCAAAAACCTTAAAAAACTGATATCCACGCACCACCTGGCTGTCTGCCGGGGACTCAACAAATGCAATCACGTCTTCCTCATGGTTCTCTTCCTCCTGCATGGTCCCTGCCAGAAACTTTCCCTCTATATCCATGATACAGAAGTCAATTCTCGTAATCCCCTTCAATCCTTCCAGCGTATTTTGAAGTATTTGATTAGATATCATATTCTCTCTCCCCTTCAATTGTTTTGATTCGTCCCATTTAAAAGCCGCTTTCAGCGAGGGGACGTGTGCCGAAAGCCGCTGCTTTACTGGTCCGGATGCTGTAAAGCACTGCGGCCAGTAAGGCAGAATTCACAACAAAACCTCCTGTTTTTCAGCAAAAAAGCATACGCTTAGGTTCTATCTTAATACACTTCACCAAAAAAAGAAAGAGGAAATCGCATATTTTTGTTGATTTCCTCTATTTTTTATATTTTCTTTTCTCTATTTCCTTTTTAAATATATGTTTTACTATAAACCGTGTAACCTTCTCCCTCCCCAGACTGCGGCGCTTCTCCGGAAACATCCCCTTCCCGATTCCAAGCCATATTCTCGCGTTCAGTATACTCTTGTTCCTCGCGATAAAATCCTCCTGGAGAGGTGTTGACAGGGCTGCGAAAATACAGTCTGCCTCACTGCCGTTAATATCATTCACCAGCATATCATCCGCACGGTCTTCTGCCGATACCTTCGCAAGACCTGCAACCTGAATCCCGCTGTAGGCGCGCTCCAGGCATCCATAGAATTCCTCCCCCTCCTCAGAGGTCTCCACCAGAAGATACACTCTCTTATGGTTCTTATGGAGATAGCGGATAAACATCTTAAGAAACGTCTTATTCTCCGTCTCCTGCAAAAACTTTCTCTCCGTAACCTCCGCTGCCTCCAGGATCGTCCGGTCCCCCGCCAGCACAAGGTCAAACTCCCGGACCTCGTCCTTCAGCTCTGCTCTCTCATTGATCTGCATCAGTCTGTCCACAGTAACCAGCTCAATAACATTCACCGGGTCAGACAGCATATACTCCATGGAAGCCTTCATGGCTTCCTTGGCTGAAAGCTTATCTATCTCTAGATCTAAAACATTTATCTTTTCGCTCATAAATCCACCTGCTACTTACGTTTCGGTTGTTCGATTATAGCAAAAGGATATCTTATTTTCAACCTTTCTCATTAAATATTCATACTTCTTAACATTCGTAATATTTTTGTAACTGCTATATTTGTCACTTTTTCTCCAGCTCTCTTTTCCGTCTTGCCAAAAGGCCTCCGATCCTCCCTGTTTCCTTGGAAGAAAGCGACCGCCACCCGTCATTTAATACCCGGTCAAGAAGACCCAGCTCCTCCGCAATCTCATACTTCACCAGCTCCTCCTTCGTCAGCTCCTCCAGTCTGATCGGCTTATCCTTCTTAACAGCCATATTATCCATACCCCTTTCCCAAGCAAAATAAAAGAATCACCATAAGTATTGACGGATCTGCAGATTTTATACAGTCGTTTTTTGGGGAGGGGACGCAGGAAGGGGGAGGCCTGTATTCCATTCAAACGGGGCAAATTTCCGGTGAACTAAATGTTAACTTCGACTAAGCCGTTCGGGAATGCCCTCACGGCTAAGTCTACGTAAACATTGGATTTCACCTCCAAAAAATGCGCCCCTGACTGTTTTCATCGGAATACAGGCCTCCCCCTTCCTGCTGTGTACTGGCTCCCGCTGTACTTGTATATCATGCTGCAGGGTGGGGCTGGTGCGTTTTGTTTCTAGCGGGCTGCATAGAGAACCTTAACAGGCTCTATATGGTGACTCCGGTGCTGTCTGGCTTGATTTTCCCACTGGGTATGGGCGTAATCGGAGTTGCTCGCAGGACTTATGTCCTTACTGACCCTGCTCTAAGGCTCTTCGGGGATTACGATTGCTGCTATGATATAGCCCAGTACTCCGGAGCATCCCAGGCAGGCGAACAGGATGAGGGCAAGCCTTACAAGTGTGGGGTCAATGTTAAAGTATTCGGCAACTCCTCCGCATACTCCGCAGATCATGCGGCTTCTCCTTGAACGATACAATCTTTTTGGTTCCATAGTATTTCCTCCTGATTTATTGTTTGAAATTAACAGTTACATTGCCTATTCCGCATTCTATGCTGATCTCTCTGGAAGACCCATTATCTATCTCCTTGTCACAGCCAAGCCCCGAATAAGCCGAACCTCCGCAGACAATCTCACCGATTCCGCAGGAGATATCGTAGTTATAATCCTCCTCTTTTCCGATTACGGTAAACGCAATACTCCCAATGCCGCATTCAAGGTCTGCTTCTGTTCTGATATCTCCGGCAGCCACAAGTTTACCTGTACCGCAGCCAAGGTCTGCCTCGTCTGCATCAAGATGATCAATGGATGCCTCACCGGCTCCTACATCAACTGCCAGCTCGGCAGCTCGTATTTCACTTATATTCAGGGTTCCGGCGCCAACGTCGAGCTCTGCTTCGTCGAACCGGAAACCTTCTGGTACATAGATATATATTTTCCCAACACCGCCTGCTTTATTAATTCCGGCTATATTCTTCTTTGTCCTGAATACCAGTGTATCGCCGGACATGTAGTACTTAAGTTTCAGTCTCTTATCAATTCCCTTTGTCTTAACCGAAATGTCTGTATCGCCTTTTTCTGCTGGCCTGAACTCTACCTCGCCTGCGCTTACAAACAAGTCAATGGACCTTACATTCTCGTATCTCTGCATCCCGTCGCCCTGTACAATCTCCGCGTCCCTTCCATCCTGGCCATAGTCATCGTCATCTGATGTAAAGGTCATGATCTGGGATACGGGAAATGAGAATCCATTCGGGAATCTATCCTCAATCGCTTCTATAGATACTCCCAAAGCGAAGGATATGGTACAGAGTATGATTCCAATCACTGCGCAGGCTGCACAGACGCTCCAAAATACCTTCCACCCTTTTTTCATCCTTATGCCACCGCCCTTCTATGAAAAATCCTGTCAAAAACAGTAACAATTCCACGTATAATGCCCGGGATAACAATGATACAGATCCGGATGCTGATAACGGTCCCAATCGTTCCCATAACTGCAAGGATCAGTCCTGTTCCCATCAGTCCAAGCCCAACTGCAATCTCTGGAATCAGCGCCGCGACTCCTGCACAGAACAGGACGACTCCTATAAATGCTATTGCAACTGATGCGATTACAACCGACAGGAAAAGGGTAAGCACCACCAGTATCATGGCAAATACAACTGCCAGCAATGCTATAGAGACAGGAATAATAATGGGCGCCCCCACTACAATGATTGCAATAATCAAAAGGATCTTAAGCAGGGGACTGGATTTCGGAGGTTCTGGATCAGACGCATCTCTTCCGCCTTCTGCACTTCGTCTGTCACTGCCTGCATAGTAATAGCCTCCGGCTCCCTGATTCTGTTGTCCGGTATCCTGAGAAGTTCTTCCTACAGGGACATCCTTTTTCTCAAATCTTGTGTCCTGGTAGCCTGTTTCCCTGTATTCGCTGTATCCGTTCTCCTTCTGCCCTGTCTCCTGAACACCCAGGTCTGCCTTGATCGTTGCCGCAACCTTTTCCGGGCTCTCCAGCTCCTCAATCACCTGGTGCTCATTCTCCTCTCCGGCGTCATCAAAGTAGTCATTGTAATATTTCATTGCTTCCTGTCTCTCAACCACAGGAATATCCTGTAAAAGTGCGGCTAATTCTGTCATAAACTCTATGCGGCTCATGCACTTACACCTCCCTCAAATAATTCATTAATCTTTTTTGAATAATCCTTCCATTCTGTGCGATATAGCTCCAGCTGTATTGTTCCCTTATCTGTCACTTTATAGTACCGCCTGTTCCTCCCGTCAAACTGCCTGTCATAGACCTCCAGGCATTCATCCTTCTGCAGACGCCTCAGAACAGGATACAGAGTTGATTCTGAAACCTCAATCGCCTTCCTTACATCCTGCGTAATCTTGTAACCGTATGTTCCCTCCTCTTCCTGGGATACAACCGCCAGGACAATTGCATCCAGAAGGGCTGCTCCGGTGTTAAATACCATATCTTCACTTCCTTTCGGCAGGTCTGTTATAATATTATTTTTATATTAATATTATTTGTTTCAACAATATTATATGATGTATATTATTATTTGTCAACCATAAATTGTAAATTGGGGACGGGGAAAAATTAATTTTACCCCGTCCCCAAAATTGTAATTTCCTCTTTAAGAGTGAAGGAATAGATCACTTTCTCTTTTACGTTCTTACCTGTAGTCTTCTGAAGCGCCCTGGCGTAGTAATCAAGCTGTGCATGGTATTTTTCCACAAGTTCCTGGGCCCTTTCCACCTGGTCGGTCTTATAATCCAGCACCGTAAGTCCGTCCGGCTCCTCAAAATACACGTCTATTATCCCCTGTACAAGGAGCATCTCCCCATTCATCCCTTTGTTCTGGTACACTTCGTCTGCGTCCACTCCCAGAACAAAGGGCTGCTCCTTTTTAAGCTTTCCCTGGAGGGCGCATCCCCGCATCCGCTGCCCTGTACGGCTATTAAGAAAGCAAAGGATATCCTCCCCCCTGATGCAGTCCGCCATCTCCTTTGTCATTTTTCCGCTTTCCACAAATGCATCTGCGGCTTCCTTCAGGCTCTGTGGCGTATACTCCCTCTGGAAGTCCAGAAGCTCCAAAAGCCTGTGGTAGGCGGTTCCTCTTGACGCCCCGGAAACTTCCTCTTCTTCCTTTAGGAACTTTGGAATCAGCGGAATGACTTCTGGTTCCTTATAAAGGAGTTCTCCATCCGCCCCAGATGAATCAGCCTCTTCCCCGGACATTTCCTGCAGATGCACCCGTTTTTTAAGCTCTGATACTGTAAATTTTAGTTTTTGGGAAAGGCTGTCTCTATAAGCATAAGTAAATCCAAACTGTTCCTTTAGCATCTCCTTTGTGGCCGCATCATAGACTCGCCCGGTATCCCAGTTCTCCAGGACAGATTTTTTCATTCTCCCGGCCGTCTCCTCGGCGACCTCCTCCCGCAGTGCATCTTCCAGGGTCAGCACCCTTAATTTTACCGGAATCTCTGGCGTAAGCCGCATAAGCGCCGGAAGGATGAAGTCCCAGTAAGTCGCTGCCCTGCTAAGCTTTCCAAAGCTTATGGGCTCTTCCTCCTGGTCTTTTATCATCTGGAGACTGTCAAGCTTCTTTTCAAGGTTTGGAATGGTTCCGGTAATGATAAGCTTCTCCCTTGCACGGGTCAGGGCTACATAGAGAACCCTGAGTTCCTCTCCCAGACTGTCCAGCGCTTCCTCCTTCTGGATGACTTTTTTCACCAGGCTTGGGCTTTTGGTACGCAGATTCAGATCCACCGCATCCAGGCCCACGCCCATTCTCTGGTGGAGTACGGCGCTGCTCCTTGCATCCTGCATATTGAAGCGTTTTCCCATGCCCGCCACAAATACAATTGGAAATTCCAGTCCCTTGCTTTTGTGAATAGTCATCAGGCGGACTGTGTCTGACTGTTCATCCTCCAAAGCCGCCTCCCCGTAATCCACATCATATTTCCGGAGCTGGCCGATATAGCGGATAAAGTGAAACAGGCCCTTATAACTGGCAGATTCAAAGACCCTTGCTTTTTCGGAAAGCATATCTAGATTCGCCTTTCTCTGGGCTCCGCCCGGCATTGCAGAGACAAAATCTCCGTACCCCGTATCCGTAAGAATCTTCCGGATGAGCTCATGCATGGGTGTGTAGGGCACGATCTTACGGAATAGCTCTATCTGTCTTAAGCACTGTTCGAGTTTTCCCCGGATACTCTCTTCTTTCCCTTCCCTGCGGTACCGGGTCACTGCAAGGAAAAAGGGGCTCTCCTTGTATGCGCTTTTTATCACCGCAAGTTCCTCTGCCAAGAGTCCTCCAAAGGGGGACGCAAGCACAGCCGCAAGCGGAATATCCTGCTGCCCGTTGTCAAGCACCCGCAGATAATCCAGAAACACTCCGATCTCCTGCGTCTCAAAGTACCCCTCTCTCGTCCCCGCGCAGGCAGGGATTCCTTCCTTATTCAGTACCTCTGTGAATACATCTGCAAACCCCTTGATGCTTCTTGTCAGAATCACAATATCCGAATAACGGACCGGGCGCAGCGCCCCTGTCTCTTTGTCTGTCACCTGATGGTTTAAGAGAAGCTCCCGAATACGCCCGGCGATTATCCTCGCCTCTAGCTCCCGCTCGGAAACTGCCCCAGACTCTGAGGCATCCGGATCTATGCCGCTCTCCTTTAGGGATTTCCTCACCTTCTCCATATCACTGTCAATCACAAGCACCTCTGTCCTGGTGTCAGCCCCGGCGCCCTTTGCATCTGGAAATGACGCCCCCGCATAGAGAGCCGCCTGGTCGTCATAGGTAATTCCACCTAAGCCCCTGGTCATAATCTGGCGGAAGATATAGTTTATCCCTTCCAGCACCTCTTTTCTGCTCCGGAAATTTTTATGAAGGTCGATTCTTTGTTTTTTACTGTCTTCTGTCTCATAGGTATCAAATTTCTCCATAAAAAGCTCTGGCCTGGACAGGCGGAACCGGTAGATGCTCTGCTTCACATCCCCCACCATAAAGATATTGTAACGCCCCTCCCATACCCTGGAAATACTGGTCAGTATGGTTTCCTGAATGAGGTTGCTGTCCTGGTACTCGTCTATCATGATCTCCCGGAACTGCTGCTGGTACTCCCTCGCCACAACGGATGGCACAAAGTCCCCTTCCTTCCTCTCGGTCAGTATCCTCAGGGCGTACTGCTCCATGTCTGAAAAATCTATGAGATCCTTTTTTCGCTTCTCTGCCTCAAAGTTCTCTGAAAACTTCTCCACAAGATCCCCAAGAACCTCCATACTTCCCCTGCAAAGCTTAAGATCCGTAAGAAGCCCTTCTGTATCCTGGTAAAAATACTGGGAGCGGAGATCTCCGGCCAGTCCCTTTACCTCCTCCCGGACTGCCTTTACCCGGGCCGTCTTTTCCTCCGAAACTGTCTTATCCCTGTTCGCCGGAAGGCGGACCCAGGCAAGACGGCTCATCTTTTCATTGAGCTTCGCAAATGTATCTGTACTTAAAAAGTCTTCGATCATCTTAAGATCTGCAAGAAGGGCTGATTCATATGCAGCCGGGCCGTCGGCCTCCCTGCAGAGGGCAAGACCCTGGGCCAGAAGCTCTGACGCTTCCTTAAGGGAGCTTAAGGCATGTTTCATAATCACACCCGCAAGACGGCTCTCTTCCAGTTCCCCGGCTGTCTCTGCCTCATAGGCAGACGCACAGTCTGCAAGCCATCCCCTGGAATCCGGATAGCTTCTGGAAAATTCATAAATCTTAAGAATCAGCTCCTCCAGCTTCTTGTCATTTCTCCCGCCGCCGTATGCTGACACAAAATCCAGATATTCCGGCCTTGCCAGCTGATACTGTTCTTCCAATAGCGCCTCCAGGACATCCTGGCGCAAAAGCTTAAGCTCTCCCTCCTCACCGATCCGGAAGCCCGGATCAAGGTCAATGGCATGAAAGTGATCCCGGATGACCGACAGGCAGAAGCTGTGAATCGTTGTAATCCGGGCATTGTGGATCAGCGTTGCCTGCTGTCTCAGATGCTCATTTTCCGGATATTCCTCAAGCTTCTTCTCTATGGCGGCGCGGATGCGCTCCTTCATCTCCGCTGCGGCTGCCTCTGTAAATGTTACGATCAGAAGCTGGTCCACGCTTACCGGCTCTTGATCCTTCGTAAGCATTGTAATAATCCGCTCCACCAGTACCGCAGTCTTACCGGAGCCTGCCGCAGCAGACACAAGGATATTGCGGCCCCTAAGGTCAATGACCTGTTTCTGTTCTTTTGTCCATGTCATACCCATATCCTTATACCTCCTCTCCTGACCTGTGATTTATTCCATTCGCCGCGTTTCTCCCCGGCATTCTGCCTGCTTTCTCTACCTTCGGCTCATCTGTTCCCGGTATTCTGCCTGTTTTCTCTACCTTCGCCGCATTTGTTCCCGGTGTTCTTCCTGCCTTCTCTACCTTCGGCTCGTTAATTTCCGGTGTTCTTCCTGCTTCCTCTCCCTTCGGCTCGTTTATTCCCGGTGTTCTGTCTGTTTCCTGTGAGACGGACCGGCCTTCATCTGCCTCACGCTTCATGGCAGCGATTACCTCCTCTTTGCTCATCTTTCCAATGTCCCGGTAGTGGAAACCGGATATCTTTACGTCAAATCCGCACACATACCGGAAGCCGCAGTAATCGCACCCGCTCTCCTGGCCTCTCCGGTAGGGCAGAGCATCTGTCTTCCCACTTAAGATCTGCCTGTGGGTCTCCTGAACTTTTTTCACGGCGTGTCTCATCATTACCTGGAATTCTTCCTCCGGCACTGCCTTAGAGCTTTTGGAAAGACTTCCGTTTTTATTATATTTCAAAGGAGCCGCCATGGATTCTCCCTCCATCTGCCGATCCAGATGGAACAGAACCTCGTCTTTCAGATTAATCATACCGTCCGGCTTCAGCTCCTTTAAAATATCCTGTCCAGTCTCTTCCTGATCCTCCTTTTTCTCCACAAGGGGATCCTGAATCCGGTAATAAAATACCCCTGCAGGGATGACCTCTTTCCCCGGATGGCGCTTCTCCTGTTCCCTAAGCGCTGCATCCATATACACCATCAGTTGGAGCTGAAGCCCATAATAAAGGGCAGCCACGTCAAAGGCGGTTCCGCCTGTTTTATAGTCCAAAACCTTTACATAAAGGCGATCCCCGTCCTCGCAGGTGTCGATCCGGTCAATCTTGCCGTTTCCAAACCGCAGTTCATAGGCTGACGGAACAAAATCCCCTGCCCTAAGCTGCTCTGTGAGAGCCCAGACCGTCCGGGCAAGCAGCTTTTTCATACGTACAATCATATATTCATTGCGGGCAGAGCTATAGAGAACGGAGTTTCCATAGTCCGTGATGACCTCCTCCACGCTTTCCCCGATCAGGGCATCCGCCTCTTCACCCGGGAGCTCTGTCCAGAGAACTCCCGCCTCCTCCACTTTCCTGGAGAATCTCTCTAGCGCGCTGTGGCATACATTTCCCAGATCCACTGCCTGAAATTCATATTCCTGCCGCTGTCTTAATCCCAGCCCGTAGGACAGGAAATGAGCGAATGCACAGGCAGAAAAACGCTCGATTCTCGTGATACTATCCTCAAAATCCTCTCCGTAAAGCTTCCTGGCTACTGCCCTTGTCAGTCCGTCCGCAGGACGGTGGTAGTAGCCGGCCAAAAGGAGCCTCTCTGCCTTCTCCTTCCACTCCTGGCTGCTCAGATACCAGGAGTAAAGCTCCTGCCACGCCTGGTCCATTCCCCGTGGGCTTAAGAATCCCTGAATCAGAGCATCCATTCCCATCTGCTCCGTAAGTTCTCTGTCTGACAGTCCTTTCTCCTCCTCATCCTGCACTGACAAAAGGGGATACAGCCGCCGGATCTCCTGCACCAGATAGGAAGGCCGCATGCTCTTTCCGTCAGCGGATACCTTGCTATAGTAGATCTCCAGCTTTCCGGAAGGCTTCGTAAGATTCATGTACAGATAAAACTTCTGAATATATGCCTCCTCCTTGCCCCCGGGCGATAATGGCAGCTTTTCTTTCTGAAAACACTCCCTGTCACGCTCCGTAAGAAGCCCGGTCCGAAGCAGCGTCCCCGGTAGATAAGCGTCATTTGCCCCCAGAAACAGCAAAGCCTTAATGTCCTTAAGCCTGGTGCGCTTCACATCCCCCACAACGACCTGGTCCACGCCAGGAGGGATGACCCCCACCCGGGCCTCCGCAAGCCCTGCATCCAGGAGCTTTCCATATTCATTTAAGGAAACAGGCTCATCCCCCAGAAGCTCCACGAACTTTTCAAGCAATTCGATGAGAATGCGGTAGATCTGTGCATACTCCTTTGCCAGCGCCAGATCTCCCGCCTCCTGAAAGGCTTCCTCCTGTATCTTAAGCTTCTTGTGAAGATCCTCCTTCACCATAAACTGGTAGACCGCCATTGTAATATCCTTTACGGTCTTCTTTCTCTGTCTCAGCACAAATACCAACTCATCGACCATTTCCACAAACATTACCCGGCAATGGTTGACATGGGCAAGCTCTTCCTCTTTCATGCCGCGCAGACGGCGGACCCAGCGCTCCTGCCATCTCTTATACCCCTTGATTCCTGTTCCAATCACATAGTTTTCCATCCCGCAGACCTCTTCATAAGAAAGACCTGAAAGACCTGTCCGCAGGAAGCGGAATACGCTCTCACAGGTAAAGTTCTGCTCCGCCATATTCAAAAGGCTCCGGATGTATTCTACAAACGGATTCAGCAGGATACTCCTCTTATGATCCATAAATACCGGGATGTCGTAGGCTTCAAACGCCTGCTCCAGATAATCCCCGTACACATCCATATTACTGACGATCACCCCTATGTCCCGGTAACGGTAATTCTCCTTCCTGACAAGCCTTCGGATCTCCCCCGCTGCCAGGACGGACTCCTCCTTCGGATTTCTCGCTGCATGAAGCCCGATGGCCTCCTGCTCCTTTTTATAAGTTTCCTTCCCGTACCGGAAAAGATTGTGTTCCAGGAATGCAAATACATCATTTTCACGGAACCGCCAGGGCGTCCCTCCATACAGGCAGACCGGCTCCTCCATCCGTATCTTTGCCTCCTTTGTAATCTCCACAAGTGAAGTAACCATCCGCTTGCTAAGTGCAAACAGCTGATATGGATGCTTACAGGCATACGGGTTCTCCCTCTCGTCCATGATCACGGTGACGACCACCTTGCGGCAACGCAGCATAAGCTCCCTTAGCAGGCGGTTCTGCACCGGAGTAAATCCGGTGAAGCCGTCCAATACGACCGTACTGTCTTTCAAAAGTTCTGACTTCGGAATCTCACGGCTTAAGACATCCAGAAGCTCTTCCTTCGTAATGTACTTCTTTTGCAGATAGTCAGTAAAACCTCTGTATAAAACCTGAAGATCCATCAGCTTATAGTAAAGCCCGGAACCCTCGCCTGACGCCTCCATGATGCGCTCCAGTTCTTCCTCGCCGATATCATACTGGGTAAACTCTGAAATAGCAGATTTCACTTCACTGATGTATCCAAGTTTTTTCATATTTCCCTTAAGTACAAGAAGATCATCCTCGTAATCCGCCGCAATCTTGCGCAGAATCAGATTCTTCCCCTCATCGTCAAGCACAGGCAGAACGCCTCCGCCCGTCTCCTCGAACACACGGTATGCAAGCCGCCCGAAGCTTAACACGTCAATATTCATAATACAGTGGCTGGGATGCTGCATGACCAGGTCTTTTTGCGTCTGCATGGTAAACTGCTCCGGCACAAGAACAATAAAATTCTCCTCCGGACGTTTCCTTGATTCCTCTATAATATTCTGATATAACTGATAAGATTTGCCGGACCCCGAAGGACCGAAAATAAACTGAAAAGACATAGCATTCCCCCCCTCTTATACTTTTTTACATGATTCATTATATGATACAAGCGTCAAAATAGCTTTTGACACTTTCATCATTATATAAAGGTAAGCGTTTCATTTAACATGGGTTTTCCCCTATATTCTCATTGGATTGGGTAATTTATTGGGTAAATTATTTTTTTAATACCCAATTAGCCAATCTTTTATTATCCGAATCAGTGGTAATAATTCCTTCCTTTTTCATCTTTTTTAGCAAGTTTCTCACTTTTGATTCCTTTTGCTTTTCATCAAGTGTATCGGGTAATTTATCTTTTAACAACTGAATAAAGTCTTGCTTTTTACCCAATTTATAAGTTTCCAGATAACTGATTATCCATTTCCGATACGCTTCTTCCTCAAACCCTTTGTTCTTTACATACTGCGCCTTTTCGTCAACATATTCTGCTATTCTTGCAGAGATATAAATATTGGGCATTTTGCCTTCTATAACGTTAAGTTTTCTCAAATATCTTACTTCCTCTTTATTGATTGGCTTATGCTTTTGAACACAATCGGCTAAATATACCGTCTTTAGATCAAAACCTGGATTTTCAAAAAGCATATGTGTATAATTTTCGTCCAATATTTTCCCGTATATCGTAACCTTGACCTGCCTTGCCCTTGATAAATCGTAATCAGGCAATGGAAAATATCTCTCTTTTTGTATTCTGAAAGCGCGTCTTATTCCTGTAGTTTCTCCCATAATAATGATCATTCCAACCAGTCGGAATTGCTGCTTGCCGCAGCTGGTATCTGAAACATAATTACACGTCTTTTTTCGCCGTCTACAATTGGATATATCTCATATATCTCAATAAAAGATATACTTCCGGTAGTATTTGTTGAAATTTCCTGCTTTAGAGTATCTAACCCTTTTGTATTACGGTAATTCGTTCCAACAATCTGCTTATCTTTATTACGAACTCCAAAAACAAACCAGCCAAACTGCAGGCTTTTCAGATTTGCCTCATTACTAATTGCCGAGAAATATCTGCCGATTTTTTCTTTATCATAATCATTATTGGCTTCCTTAAACTCAACGACCTCATTTTCCCAATTCTTAATCAAATTTTCGAGCGTTAAATATATATCTGCATTTTTATCTTTTTTATCAAAGGTAAACAAATGACCACCTCCACCAATCTTCTTAAAAATCAATATTGATAATCGTATCTTCTTCCAAAGTGTTCATTAGTTTCTTCTCAAGTTCTGCAATGTACTTCTCAACATCCGCCTCATTTTCAAGCTGCCAGGCAGCTACATTGTTAATAGATTTAATGCCGCCCGTTTTCTTTCTCTTTACCTTTGGAGCAAGCGCTGCCGGAGAGATTGTTTTTCCGCCATAGTTTCCAGTTTCTGCAACGTAAGCAAGCTGTTTTGCCGCAATAATTTTGGTTTCCTCTTTCTCAATCTCATTCAGGCAGCGAACCTTGTCTAATATAACTTCACATATATCTCCAATATCACAACGGAACACTTTGCAAATCCTCATCTGTAACACTCCTCTGTATTCTCCGTTTCTTTTGGTTACAGTTACTCAACTAACATCATACCATAAATAATCTATTTTTCAAGATATGGACGTTTGTTCGCAATTTGTTATTGCTTAGGTGTCACTTTTTACAAACATCTGATGGCAGAGGGCTTTTCTGCCATAAAGATAAATGGAGAAACTTTGCGAGGGTACAAATTTGGCGTATTGAGAGCTGTCCTGGATGATTCCGGGATTGCAGAAGAAATCATATTTGGAACGCTGAAAACCCATGATATGGAGCAGTGCCGGGAGATGTTGCCCGGCACATCCTGTTCCCATGAAAATGACATACTGATCAATGACAGGGGATTCCTGTCACGGGAAATGACAAACTATCTGAAGACAGTCTGCAAGGTGGACACCTACCTCCCAGCAAAGGAAAACATGATCCTCTATCAAGATGCTGTAAAACTGGCAGTCACCAACGGGAAATGGCAGAAACATCCCAACCAGATATTTTGACATTTTTCCCTTTCTCGAAAATTGGGGACGGGGCATTTTTAAAAATGCCCCGTCCCCAATTTTGATAATACATTAACCATTTTCTCTACAAATTTAAAATCTAAATTTTGTAATTCATCCAACAAATAAAGAATTCTTTCTTTTTCTTTTGGCGAAACTATTTTTTCTACATCATCTCTTATTGAAATCTTTAAGATAAAATTTCTTAACACCAAAGTTTTCCTAACAAGGTTTTCATTATCTAACAATAAAGATTTGTCAGAAATGTATTGTTCTGAAAATAATAATTCTAAGCGCTTTCGCATAATAAGCTTATGTGCATATAACAATTGTAGTGGTTTTGTCGAAATTACCCGTTCTTCTTTTATAAGTATCTTCAGTGCATCATAATATTGTAAGCCATAATAAAGTTTTCCTGCATTTCGATACTCAAATGCAAATAAAACATAATAATGTTTTTTTGTCAAATCCGTTGAATCCATATAATCTTTTAATTTGGTAACTATCTCATCTATACAAAATTTGTAGTTTAAATTATCCTTATATTTCAATATATTTACCTTGCTAAATCTCTCATGATCTTCTATTCTTCTTAATTCTAAAAAGCTTCTATTCAGATTACTAAAACTACACTTTTGAATTGAAAACTGTCTGTTGAAAAAATAATCAGCAACTTCTACTGTTTTTTCCACTTTATCATATCCTGTCACCAACAAATTATGTGTAAAATCATGTGGTGATTTATAATTTGGAATATACTTTTTATTAATATCTGCATAAACCAAATACCCCAGATCGATACATTCAATTACAAATTCCACAAAGTTTTTTTCCCATTTACTTCTGACATAATCTAGCTCAAAGTCAATGCTTTTTATAAACGGGCATCCATACCACATACTTTTTCTAAAAAAGTCTACGTAAACCAAAGGATCATCCGGTATATCTGGATCTATTAAATTAATATCTATACAAGGATTAATAAAATTACTAATTTGCCAAAACTGAAGCATCTTATTTTCACAATGCTGATTCAAAACTCCAAATAAATATGCTGTAGACGGTGAGAAGGATTCCTTCGGATACATAAAATTTATCCTTTTTTTACTTTTTTCTCCCATATTTCTATATTCCTTTCCAAATGTATCACCACAAAAACACATATCACACTACTCTTGATAATACTGTGCCTGCATATGAAACATCTCTAAATATATTCCACCCTTATTCATTAATTCCTCATGCGTTCCGTACTCTTTGATCTGCCCATTCATTAATACTAAAATTCTATCGCAAAATCTGCAGCTGGCAAGGCGATGTGAAATATATACTGCCGTTTTCCCCTTTACCATTTGATTAAAATGCTGATATATTTCATATTCTGATCTCGGATCCAATGCTGCAGTCGGTTCATCAAGGATTACGAATGGAGAATCCTTATAAAAAGCCCTTGCCAAAGACAGTTTCTGGCCTTCGCCTCCTGATGGCTCAAATCCATCCAGTTCAAAGTTCCTATAGATATTACTATGAACTCCTTTTTCTAATTTTCTCAGGCGGTTCTCAAAACCGCTTTGGATCAGTATGTCTTCAATCTTTTCATCCGTTACATCCGCCGCCTTCTCAAATGCAATATTATCCTTTACTGTAAATGCAAAGAGCTTGTAGTCCTGAAATACCACAGATAATATCTTCATATAAGAATCATATTCGAATCTTCGGATATCTGTCCCATTCAGCAGAACCGCCCCTTCTGTGGGATCGTACAACCGGCAGATCAACTTAACAAAAGTACTTTTCCCTGCCCCGTTTTCACCAACAATTGCTAATTTTTCGCCCGGCACAATTTTCAGATTCACATTCTTTAAGGCATATGTATCTGACTTTTCATATTTAAACGATACGTTTCTGAATTCAATCTCAAACTTCGTCTCATCCAGTGGAAGCTGCTCCCCTTCCCTCATCTTACACGGAATATTCATGTACTTTTCTAACGCGTCATAATAAAAAGAAAACTGCTTAATATTCAGCACACTCTCCATCACATCATTCATTGCTGTAGAAAACTGTGCGATTGCTGCCAGATACATTGTAAAGTCTCCGATTCCAATTTCGCGCTTTACCACCTTCATACACAGATATCCGTATGAGATTACTTCCCTCAAAAAACGTGTAAAGGTATTAAAGTAATTTGATTTGTTATAGCTTTTTGTCTGCCTGATATAAAACTCATCCGATAATTTCAAATGTGCTGTTATCTTTTTAACCAGCCAGCTACTCAGATTATAAATTCGAATTTCCTTACCATAGGAAACGTTTTCTACCAGATCAAGAAAATATGAGGTCTTTCTCTCAATTGGGACTTTCTCCATGTCCCATTTCACATAATTTTCTTTTACCCTTCCTTCCACAAAAGCATTGAGCATTACCAGCCCCACGAACAAAAGAACAATCCATATGTTTAAAGTCACAATAATCGTCATTAAACCAATAAAAACAAATGCTTTACCCAAAATATTAACTGCACTGTCCAAAACAACTCCAAATCCCTGTCCGTTTGCATATAAAAACTTTCCTGCCCTCTCTTTTATATCCAGAAATTCCGGATTTTCCAGCTGTTCATAATCACATCGTGCAAGCCGCTCTGCAAGCATACTTTGAAAACGTGTAAAAACGACTCCTTTCGTTGTAAAGCATTTTCCACGCAGAAAATCCACCAGCAAACCGCCAATCAGATTATAACCTACAAGCATTGCAACATATAGAATCAAAACATTCATTCTCTGTCTGCCTACCAGCTCGTCCAATATAAACTTTGGCAAAACCACCTGTAATAGCGGAATCAGTGATGAAATAATCTGAAGTGCAAATATACAGATTACATACTGTTTGCTAAACTTCCAGGAATACCTCAATAGAAATTTGAAACCTTTAAACATGGATCGTCCTCCTTCATTTCAGTTTAGATCTTCAGCGTATAATACTTTAATTTTTTTAATCTTTCAGCAGTTTGCAAGTTTTATTGTTAATATCCATTCATTTGGGCATATTTTTTCAAGGCTTCCTTAACTTGAATTCCCCGACCTATTTGGTAACTACATTGGGGCACAGTTCTGATAAAGCCTATCATTTTAAGGTTTTATGGAGATTATCCACAAATTGTGGTTACATAGTAGATACCAATTTATAAATGGTAACTACATTTGGAGAAACCTTGTGTTTTCGTGGATTTAATATGTAGTTACCAAATATACATGGGAATTCAAGCTTAAGCGACCCATTATTTTTTGATTTTTCGAAAAAGGAAAGAAAATACAACACTTCTATGCATTTTGAAAATGCCCTGAACCCCTCTATTTATGCGGTGTCCAGAGCATTTTTTACTCAATTGCCTGCAAAACTCAGGATAACAGACAAAACTATATACTGCACCATTTTTGCCATAAAAAGGCCATCTTATCGCACCAAATATCAAATTCTATATCTTTGATCTGATTTCTTGAATTATTGATTGCTCCTCTCACAGCTTTCCTAATCCCCTCTTCCATACTATTTTGTGGATTATATTGCGAATATCTTTTTCTTTTACTATTATCAAAAGTTATGCTTCGTGATTTGTCTCCAAGAAGGCTTTCCGAAAAATCGTAATTTCCCTGATATTCTATAATCACTTTACTTGGAAGGTAAATAGCGTTTAATCTGCGCCCTAATTCATCACTGACCACTGAGTAAATTTTCTTCCAAGTCATACTGTCATCCGTAATAAGCTGTAATACTTCACCCAACAACTTTTCTTCACCTAAAATATCTGACAGCCACTCTGCGAAATCTTCGCTTCTTGTTGCACTCCACAAAGAATCACCCTTTTCATGTATAATAACTGGCTTGCCTTCCTTAATCCGTAATATATTTTGCCAGTTTCCATATCTCCCATGAATTCCTAAAGGGACAGTTTGATCATTATACGTCTGGCTGGGCCTAATAATTGTAATTGGAAATCTTTCTTTATCCCATTTATGTAGAAAAAATTGTTCACATTTAATTTTGTTTTGTGCATATACAGAATATCTGTTACCAACAGGGAATGACTCATTAACCAGCAATTGTTTCAATTTCTGTCCATAGACAGTTGCAGTACTTATAAAAATATATTGTTTTATGCGTCCTCTGAAAATTTTATGTCTTATCTTTACGTCATCAGCTTCAAAAGCTAAAAAATCAATAACTACATCAAATTTAATTTGATCTGTCAGCCTGTACAATGCCAAATTTTCATTGATATCCAATTTTACATTGTATGCTCCCTGTATAACCGCTTTTATTTGCCTGTTCGCAAGCACAAGAAAATGCCCTTTTCTAATCAGACATACAGAAACTTGACGACTGATAACACCTGTTCCACCCAAAATTAAAATATTCATCTTTCACCCATCAGATCAATGCGATATGCCATTCCATAAATCAATTTTTCCATTAAATTTCCCTACCGGATCCTCGCCCAATACTTCTTCCAAAAAATTTCTAATCATCATCATTCCACGTATAAAAAATAATATTGCCATCTCTTCGTCATGTTCATATATTATTCTACACGGAATATCCGGGTGATACATCATACTTCGTGAGAACAAATACTGTCGTCTCAGTTTGTCAGCAGATTGCTTAAGCATCTTACTATAATACTGCTTTTCATTCATCAATTCCCAAAAACAGTCATTTGCTTCTTTATATCTTGCCGCCATTCCATCTGGTAATAAAGAGAAGTCAAATTGGGGAATATCATTTGTATACTGATTTAATAAATATGATTTCTTCTCTCCTTTTCCATTAAAAATTCTAAACAAATCAAAGCAATCCAGCCCCAGTAACATTTTCCCCATATCATACATATAATGCCGGACATTTCTCCCCGTCTCCTGCTCTCCTCTTACATCAATAAGTTTAAAACTTGTTATTTTTTTATAAGCCAAATCCAACTCTACCAAAATATTAAGAGGACATAAATCGTAATGAATGTTACACACAGAATCAATCATAAGTACTTCTGATAAAAAGTCACTTTTCCTCATATATTCTAAATATTGAGATATTGGTGGATAAAATTCCCCATTTATAACACACCCTTTTTCAACCATCCAATATAAAGTATCACTAAAATGATACTTTTCAATTAATCCTTGTTCAAATACATATTTTATCCTTTTTTCAACCCTACTGTAATAACATTTTTCCAAATATCTAGCATCAGGTTTTTCTGGAAAAACATCGGAATATAATCTTCCGAACAGTTCTTCAATAATATAGGACAAGGCATGCTTAAAAAGTTCCATATCAATACAAGTATTTCTTAATAAATCTGACAGAGTTACTCCATTGCAACAAAACTCCATTCCTACAGTATATTTCTCATCTTTATCATCTACATAATAAATTTCGGGAAACAACCCCAGTTCTTGATATTTTCTCATATGTTCTATCTCATAAAAAAATTTTGTGAACCCATTCTCAACACCCTCAATTTTCTTTTCTATCTCTTTTATAAATATTTTCACACCATTTACATTGTCAATACGTCGCTGGCAACATGATCCGCCCAAATTATACATTTTAAAATCTTTCATACAATAAATTCGTATCCTTCTCTTTCAATAATATCTTGTAGCTTTTGGTTATATTTTCCCCGACATTGCCGAAACATCTCCCATTCTTTTTCTAGCAATCCATATTCTCCTATATAAGTTCTTTTATTTTTATCCCCATGAAAATCACTACCGCCACTTATCAACAATCTCTTTTGCACCGCCACTTCTGCAAAATACTCCTGTAACCCAGCTTTTGCATTTAATACGTGATATACCTCTAATCCTTTAAGCCCTTCTCGCATCAATGACTCTAGCAAATCTTCAAATTGCTCTTTATTTTCCCATACTAATGCCGGATGTGCTAATACTGCAACTCCTCCCGAGGTATTAATCAGATCGATAGCCTCCTTTGAGGAAAACGTCGGATATTTTCCATAGGGATTCGCACTGTTCCAAAAATACATATCATATACCTCATCCTTCGAGCAGCGATTATCACCCATATCTCTAATCCATCTGTTAACAGTTTTCACTGTGACATTCTCATATATTTTTAAAAAATCACCAAACTCTACTCCCTTTTCCTTCGATATTTCTCTTATTAATCTAATAAGCCATCGTGCCCTTTTTAATGCCATTCTATCCAAAATTTTTTTCAACATACAGCTTTTATAGTCAATAAAGTATCCCAAAATATGCATTTTCTTTGAAACTGTTATTTCTATTCCTGGAATAGTCTCTATATCCCATATTTTTTTCTTCATTTCAATAACACCATTAATTGTATCATGATCTGTAAGAGCAATAACTTCTATTCCCTTATCTCTTGCGTCAGAAATAAGGGATGAAATATCTAACAATCCATCAGAATATTTGGAATGTATATGTAAATCCGCAAACATAAAATATTATTCTCCTATCTAATAATTTCCTTTATCTTAAAATAATCTATTTTCCCGGAAAAGCCTACGGGGAGTTCATCAATCGAATAAAGTTTAATGCCGCTTAATGGAATACCTCTTTTTACTAGCTCTATTTTTGCCAATTCATTTATTGGGCCGTTAAAAAATACAACACACAATTTTTCTTTTTTTCTACACATACTACTGAAAAGCCCTTTCCTTTTAAATATGTTTCCATTTCATCTAAATTAACTCTATTTCCATACAACTTTATAATCCGTTTTTTTCTTCCAATAATCGAAAATAGTCCATTTTCATTGACAACAGCTATATCGCCAGTTTCCCAAATTCCATTATTAACATCTCCCAGTGCTAAATCTTTGTATGAATATGCATATCCTAATGAAACATTTTTTCCCTCACAAACAATCTCTCCCTCTATACCGCAGGCCGATAATTTCTCACCATTCTCGTTTATCAAATATAAACTAACACCTGGTATCGCCAAACCAATGCTTCCCCAATTATTATGTACTAATTTCCACGGAAGTACGGACATTCTTGCAGTTGCCTCCGTTTGTCCATACATAACTATAAACTCAACATTTTGCTTAGAACACTGCTCGCACATTTTTTTACAGCTGCTTCATTCAACTTCCCCCCAGCCTGGGTTATGTAGCGTAAGCCTTGCAATTTATTCAATAAATTCAATTTGATAAGCATTTCATAAGTATAGGGTACTCCACCAAAAGTGGTACATTTATATTTTCCAACTAAATTCCAAAACTTTTGATACATCATGGAATATTCGTTAAGTACTATGCATGCCTTTTTCAATAAATGACTATTAATAATTGATAATCCGTATGTGTAATCCATTGGCAATGTGGTTATTGCTCTATCGTCTCTTTGTATATTTAAAGCCTGACATATTGACTTTGTATTTTCCCGGATGTTCTCATAGGATAGTCTTACACATTTCGCACTTCCTGTACTCCCTGAAGTGGACAATAATATTGCCAGTTGGTCAAAGATTGGATAATCCTGTTCTCTTCCACAAAGCCTCTTTTTTCTATAAACCACATATTTAAGAAACTGATCAATAATCTCATAATCTTCATGCTCCCATGAATAATCAAATGGCAATACAGCGTAACCTGGAGCATATTGCCTGATTAAATTTTTGAACAATTCTAATTGTAAATTATGATGCAACAGCATTGGGACAATACGCCTTTTCATCGCGCCAATATAAAATACAATTGATGCCAGATTATTTTTCACCATAAGAAAAACAAGTTTTCTTGGCTCCAACTTTGAGGTTGCCCTGTATGATAATTGTATTAGTTTTTCATATGAAACCATCTGGCAAGCCTCTGTTATAACCGCAATCCTGCCCTGTTCCTCTCTTCTATACATACTTTGTAATCCTTCCATTTACAGCTATTTTTGTTATCTCTCTCAATCTTACTAAATTTGGACATATTCGGCCTGGTTATATTCTGTTAGCCGGTGGCTGATTATCATGATGATGCTTTCCCTGTTTTGCCTCCTTAATTCATCCAGAATCTTAACTTCATCCGCCACACTGATCTCATCTAATGCCTCATCCAATATATATAAGTCCGCATGCTTTAAAAATAACCTTGAAACGATCAGGCGTTCTCTCTGTCCTCCTGAGAGAGCGCTGCCGTTTTCTCCGACTGCTGCATCCAGCCCTCCTGGAATCTTTTGCAAATCTTTTTCGAATTCCGCCTTTTTACAGGCTTCATAAAGCATCTCATCTGTAGCAACCGAATCTGCAACTAAAAGATTATCCCGGATCGTCGTATGAAACAGTCTGCTGTCGTATGATGCTACAGCAATCCGGCTATAATATGCGTCTTCATAATCTGATAGTTCCTTTCCGCTGATCCTAATGCTTCCTGTATAATGCTCCTGCTCCTTATATAACAGCTTCATGAGTGTGCTTTTACCTGCTCCGCTTCTTCCCTGAATCAAATAGGTTCTTCCTTTATAAAACTCATTACTCAATCTGTGGATTACATAGCGGTCATCCCGGCTTCCAGCGTATCGAAAGTTCACATTACTTAGTTCCACACAGTCAATTTTACTTGCTCCCTCTCCTTCATTTTCCACAGGCACATCTAAAGCAAGATACTCCAAGATATTCTCCAACTTATTGATTTTATTATTTAAGTTAAAATTACTTTCCATAGACACCCTCATGTATCTGACAAAGCTTTCATAAAATCCCAAAAAAACAAGAAAAGAACTGATTGACAATCTGCCGTTAATAACAAGAAATCCTCCTAATGTATACACAAAAAAGCGAGAAATCAGATCATGATTTAAGGCGCCCAGATATTTATTTATATAAAAGAAGATTTTTTCTTTTGTAATCAGATCGATCATCTTCTTTGATCTCTCGTGAAAAGACGCAATTATCTCATCCGTATAATTTAAACATTTGATATCCTTTATATTTTTTATTTCATCTGATCTTACATGATCCTCCTCTGACAATGCATTTCTCAAATCTACCGCGTTTTGTATTACTTTGCCTTTAATAAGTTTTGTTTCAAAGTAGGAAATCACGAAAAGGACGGTACACCCTGCTAACAACGGCGGACTAATCACTAGCATAACGATGGTCAATACACACACATTCAGACAGCTTAATATGAAGTCAAATATATCTGTAATAAAGAAATTCTCAACTTCATTACAATCATCTTCCACCACATGCTTCATCTCATTCACTGGATTTTTAAGGTAATAGTCCAGGCTCCTATCCATTATATTATCAATCAGCCGCTTTTTGATCTCATATAAAAGCCTGACCAGAAAATCTGTCCGAACCTTGCAAAGGGTATACCTGCCTATCCCATTACAGATCATCCATATTGCCATAAGCACAAGCACTATGATTAAAAATTTTATGTCTTTCCTAAATAGCACTTCGTCAATAAATAGCTTATAGATAAAAGGATACGCAATCGCTAAAACTGTATTAACCATAAGGAGAATCAATATGGCAGCAAATTTCCTAACCGAAAAAAAGCTTCCAAGTTTCCTTACAATGGATATTCTTTTCATTCTGCCATCCCCCCTTTTGCATACACCAGTTTTCTGTATCCCTCATTTCTTTCCAACAGTTCACAGTGTCTTCCCATGTCCTGTACCTTTCCAGCTCCCAGATACAGGACTTTATCTGTAACTTCTAATGAATTAACCCTGTAAGCTATGATAATTACTGTTTTTTCTTTAAAAACCATCGCAGCATCCTTCAGAAATTTCTTCTCAGTTTCAATATCAATATTAGAGGTTGCCTCATCGAAGATAATAATATCTGGATTTTTCAGGAAAACTCTCGCCATTACGATTCTCTGACATTGTCCGGTTGATAAGTTCTCCAGCTGGTTAATCTCTGCATCCAGTTGTTCCGGTAATTGGGAAACAAATTCATCAGCCCGCGAGATTTTTAATGCCTCCCACAGTTCCTCTTCTGTTGCATCACATTTTCCCATTAACAGATTTCTTCTGATTGTCCCTTCCAGCAATCCTGCATTTTGATGAACAACTCCTATCCGTGTCCGCAGCGACTTTATATTCATCTCTGCCAGTGTCCTGTCTCCAATCCGTATTTCTCCCTGCCATGGCTCATATAATTTTAACAGCAGGCTGGCAACTGTACTTTTCCCGGATCCACTCATCCCGGCAAGCGCAACTACTGAATTCTCCTTAATACAGAAACTAATTCCCTTTAAAACTTCTATATTATCACAATATCCAAATCTGACATTTTCAAATGAAATATCACCAGTTGATGCATCACATCCTCCGTCACCCTCACTTTCTTCATCCATAAGCTGATTAATCCGGTCAAGGGAAACGAAACTCTTGGAAGCTCCTGTAAAAAGCTGCACAAAAATCCGGAAGAAAATCTTCGCCCATTCATAATATATCATCAGGGAAATAAAATCCCCAAGCTGCATACTTCCTTTAACAACAGCAAATGTAGCCGCAACATAGAGTATCATTTCGGAAAATACATTTAATGCATCGCTGCAGATATCACGGTACGTTTCCTCATATAATTGTCTCTTTTTTAACTGCCCCATATGCTCAAACTTCAAGGCTACTTTTTCCCTTGCATAGGCAGCTGCCATAAACAGTTTTATTTCTTTCAGACCTGAAAGCAGGTCAATTAAAAAGGCATTATATTTTTCGAGTTGTTCCTTGTATTCTCTGTAATAAACCATAAATCTTTGCTTTAGATATTTTGACAAAAAATAATTCAAAATAACAAGCAGAAAAATAAATACTGCAGCCATCCGGTTGATCAGATATATATAAATCAGCGACATGATTAAGCGTACAAAACATGTTACCGCAAAAACGCCTTCATCAATCAGAAATGTGTAGAGTTGTCCGACATCGTTATTGATCATGTCTAATACTTCTCCAGAACTATACTTCGATTTTGATCTCATCTTCAAAGAAAATACTTTTTTATATAAACTTTCTTTTATATGGTAAATAAAATCAGATGCCATTCTCGCATCTGCAAGTTTCCAGATAAATTGCAAGAGCTTTTCCGCAATAAATAATGTAACATATACAATTAAGATGAATCCGAATTCATCAAATGCACCACCATAAAAAACATGATTAATAATATACCGGTACACTAATGGCCAGTTCATTCCTAAAAATGTTACCAGTATACTTGAAATCAGTACATTAAAAAGAGTCCCCCAGTATCCTTTCAGCCATTCTGACAAATACCTGTATCTTCCCCCTACTTCCATACGTTCAATTCCTCTCCGATTGGTTCCTTTCCGACCTCAAATTCAAAAGTCGCTTTCTCCAATTTCTTTTTACTTATACGTGATAAATCTTCAAAATATACCGTAACTTTACCATCTTCGATTTTTCTTATGGTTCCCCTTAAAGCTGGCTCTTCATCCGAACAGACGAGCTTTACCTTGTGCTTCCCTTCGGACGGCGGGCTTTTCATTTTAAGAACCAGATACTCTTCTTCTATATGACTCTCCACAATCTCAGCTTCATATTCCTGATATACATCTACCTGATAAATAGACAACAGTGTTTTAAACCATATACAAAATAATAAAAAGATCACAAATGCTGGTATTGGTGTGCTAGATAATACTTTTTTCATTCTTCACCTCATTTATCTTTCTTTCAGAAAAGACAAGATCATTCAATGTATCAACATCCCATAAATCTTCTATATCCATAAAAGATATATTATATTTTTGTACTAAAAAAGAAATATAAGCACTTAAAGAATAACTGCCCTGTTTCATAAAATCCTTACACTGCTTTAATATTTCCTTTTTCCACAGATATACATATCCCCCACGTTCACCTGATTCAACTCCCCTTTTTTCAAAAGATATTACTTTGCTCCCCAATGTTTTTATCATATCTACATCTTGCTTTGTTGGGTTAATAACTCTCGCCATAACGCCACTTATATTGTTTATCTTTAAAACTGCCTTCCCTCTTTCTACCATTTTATTAAATGCCTCTGAATTAGTAATTATATCACAATCGGTACATAGAAACATTTCTTCCTTAATATACCGCAAATGGTAAAATGAGTATAAACTGCCCAGGTGCTGCTTCTCATTAATATAGATAATATCAATATTCTGATACATCTGCGTTACTATTTCGAAAGAAATCTCTTCCCTTTTAATTATGTATATTTTTGTAAATCCCGCATAGATCAAATTATCAATAATAAAGCTTATTAATGGCTTTCCATTAATACCGATCAATGGCTTGATATTTTCGTTTTTATTCCTGAGGCGGCTTCCTTCACCTGCAGCAAGTATTACCGCAGGTATATCTGCTGTTTTTAGCATATTCTTACCTCAAACGCTCAATCATCTTCATTGTTTTTTTCCAAAATATTGCTAATAAGTTTTACAATCTTTCCAAAGGAACTTATATTCTCAATCAGTAAATCATCCCCTTCAATTTCTACTCCAAATTCTTCCTCTAGCAATACAATCAAAAGAACAAAAGTAATTGAATCAAACACTTCTTCCTCTGCATAGTCAGAATGCAAAATAATATCTTCCGTCAAAGGCTCCTCAATTTCCATATTCTGTATAATTTCAAAAATTTTCTTTTCTAATTCTGTTTTCATGTCTATTTTCTCCTTGTAAGCCGCTTTTAGTCACTTTAGTTAATCTTTAATTACCCATTCTTCTTTTAATGAATCAAAAGAAATTTCTCTCATTTCACATAAACGCCAATTCTGAGGCTTCTTTTCAAAACAAGCTGCAGACATTGTTTGAAGCAAGCCTTTATGGGAAACTATCATGCATGTCTCCCAATTATAATCTTTCACAATCTGTGTAAAGGCTTTCCTAGATCTTTTAATAAAATCACTTAGTGCCTCTCTATTTTTTCCGATGGTCGTTATAGAAAAATTTTCATATGTTTCTCTTAAATATTGAAGTGTTTTCCCTGTAAATTCTCCCTGATTTCGCTCCCTCAATAGTTCAGTATAATATATAGGCACCTTAAGATAGTCTCCTATTATCCTGGCTGTATCAACGGAACTTTTTAAGTCGCTACTTACTATCCCTTGTATACCCAAATTCTTTAGCTTGCACGCTACTGCTTTAGCGTCTTTTATTCCTGCATCATTAATCCCTTGATTCGGAAACCCCAATACAGGAATCTTTCTAGCGCTTACATGATCATCTGTAAGTGCGTGCCGTATGCAATATATCTTCTTCAAATTTACTTCCTCCTTTGCATTGTTACTAATCATTTAATGTCTTGTTCATATACAAGTATCCTTTAGGATTTAAAATTTCAAATTCTGCATCTGTAACATACTTAAAATATACTTTCATTTCTTTTAATTCACTACATTTCACTTCCTCATACATAATCTGCTCAAATATTTCTTTGTCCCTAATGGAGTTCAAAACCACTTCTAAGAAAAATCCCTTTTTCAAAAAACACAAATTATGTATATCGTTAAAATCCTTTTTCCAAAACACCTTCCTCATAAGTTGTTTTACTAAATTTTCTCCATCTTTTGTTTCTTTTCCAATCACGAGTTTTCCAATATCACGTTTTCTACTCAATTTAATTATATTTCGTGCTAACATCCCATTAAATTGAATGTATTCTCCTCTATCACCTATTTTATATCTTATAAAAGGCATCACAAATTGATTTAATGTTGTGAGGACAATCTCTCCCTCCTTTTCTATACTCTGAATAGGATTCCCATATTCATCAATTATTTCTAAAATAACATTATCATTCATTGTATACAACATGTGATCCTTTCCAGAATATGCAATACCCCAAGTTTCGATTGTCCCATACAAGTTTATAACTTTAGCATGAAAAATGTCTTCAAATTTCTTTCTCTCATTGTCTTCCAAATAATTACCTGTGACTTCAATATACGGAACCACATTAGCAAAAAAATCCATATCAATACTACTTTGAGATAAATGTTTTCTAATAAGATTTGGTGTCGTATGTATACATGTAATATCATTATTTCTGATATATTCGTATAATTGTTCTATATTACTTCTGGCATAGTTTCGCACATCAAACTTATTAGGTGTTGAACCTGTATGTATCATCGTAAAAAATTTTGTAGGTATGATTTGTCTGTCAATTTCCATACGTCTTTTCCACATACACAAGGAGATTTGTTTTCGCTCCGCTAAACTCTTAACAGATTTAAAGGGTATACCACTAGAACCAGTTGTCCATTCCATAATGAGATTTTTGCATATTCTTTTTTCTATGATATACTTATGAATGGTAAAATCCTGATTCAATTCTTGTAAAATTTTTTCTCGTCCATCCACACTTATACTCAAAAAATCCTCATATCTTTTTTTTATTTCTTTTTTTGTTACAATAGGTATTGTGCTGAAATTGTCAACATCTATATCGAAATAAAATGGTATATTTCGTTTAATATGGTCTAATATCTTAGTTAATTTCATATCTCCCTCTTTTCTAATGATTTATACTAAAAAACAACTCGAAAATATCGCAATCTAGTGGAAAAAATGTTTGATAGTAATACAACTCCTTTGGGATTTTTCTTATAGGTAAATAGTCCATGGAATTGTAAGCATCTACTTCTTCAAATACATTTATTTTATTCCCAATCGAATCACATAATACGGGCTCTTTATCCATACATACATTTACATCATTTACTAAAGAAAAATATGGTTTCTGATCATAATCAAATTCCCAGGGGATATGACTATAAATATTTGCTACTATCGTATTCTTTTCTAAAATATATGTACAGTGAAAAGCATTTGCTGGAATCTCCACATATTCTCCCTTTGCAAAGACTTGAATATACCGTTTCCCTTCCCAAATTATTAACTCTAAGATTTTTCCATTTAAAACCTGGTGAATCTCAGCCTCCTTATTACCATTAAGATGGCCTAATGATCGGTTTGAATATCCTGCCATCACTGTATTGCTTACATTCGTATATAAGAGAATGTCCATATAATGCATTCCTTTACCATCATAAGCAGACATAATTTTTCTTGCACAATAATACAATACTTCTTGTTTATCACAGATTCTTCCCTGCAAAATCACACAATTATTTTGTTCGGCTTCCCTAAGTCTCACATTTAATACTGGCTCCATTTCCCACTCATGATAATCTACACATACTGTTTTATCCTCTAGATTAAAAACTAGATCCGTACCTTTCAATTTGATGCTAATGTTCATGTTAGTCTCTAAGACTCCTTTTCTCTGTTAGGTAATAAAACAGATTATACCTTCCTTCGTACAATCACATTATGTTCTTTAAATATTCTCCAAAAGGCTTCTTGTTAATATATAATCCTGTTCTTTTAGCAATTTAATTCTTTCCGAAACATTATTTTTTTCTTTTAAATCAAGAATTTTATTTGATGCATTTCGCAAATTCAGTTTAAGAATCAAGTTTCTCAATTTTACTGTTTCTTTTAATAAACGTTCACTTTCACATTTAAACTTTTCTTTGTCAATTATATTTTCATTTAATAATTCTATTCTTTTTTTCATTATCATTTTATTACTAACTAGAAGTTGAATAGTCTTAGGTGTGAAAATTTTGTCTTTATGCAAAATCTCAATCAATGCATCATAATATGTAATACCATAATAGATTTCTTTTGAATTTTGATATTCAAATCCAAAAAATTGATAATGGTATTTCCTCATTAAATTTGTGCCTTCTATATAATCTATCAATTTTCTTTTAACTTCATCTATACTAAACTCAAAATTAGTATCTGACCTATATCTAAAAAGGTTAACATAACTAAATTTTTCATAATCAAAAACCCTATACATATATTTATATGCCTGATCAATATTACTAAACTGGCATACTTCTTTTGTAAATCTATGATTTCTAAAATAATCTGCTATATTCATTATTTTTTCTTCTTCATCATATCCATATATCAAAAGATTATGTTGAACATCCCTATCTTGATTATAATTAGGTATATATTTTCTATTTAAATCTGCATACACAAAATAATCCAATTCTAAGGCCATTTTTACCAATTCAGTAAAGTTACCTTCTGAAATTTTTCTTACAAAATCTGCATTTAAATCCATGGATGAGATAAACGGACACCCATACCACAATTCTTGTCTAAAATATTCTTCATAAACCAAAGAGCCATCCGGTATGTCCAGGGAACACAAATTGATATCTATGCATATATCAATAAAATTACTTATAATCCAAAGCATCACCTTTTCATTACTCTTTCCAAACGTGTTCAGAACAGATAACATATATGCCATTGGGGGTGCATAAAAATAATCTGTATCCGGTATTTCTAAATTTAATATCTTCTTCATACAGCCACATCCTCCCTATAATCTTCTCCAGGCACCCCAGACTTTTCATCTAAGATTATTGCTTTAGACCAAAAGATTTAATTATTTTATTTCTACGAAATGTTGTCTTATATCTCCAGTATACGTTTTGCAAAAAATAATTCCATCCATTGTCCTTGAAAACATATTTTGACCACGAAAATTTTCTACCTATGCGTTTGCAATCCAATGCCCGATCTGCATGCCATTTATGGCAGCGCATACCGGGTGTTGGATCAGCCCTCCAAAAATCTGTCTCTTTCCTGGTTATTTAAAATGGAATAAAAAGATGCTTTTTCATGTATTTTCCCCATTTTTTTTCGTAAGAGTATGATACAGTATGACAGACTCTTCAGACTCCACATAATATGTATAATTTGATTTTTTGTATTGTATGTATTAAAGTTTCTCCTTTTATCTAAATATTTAGTCAACTATTTTTTTAGTTGTTGTGACTATTATTGAAGGCGGAAATTCCGCCTCATTACTCCAAAACACTTGCACTCCCACTTACTGTAACTTTAGTTCCACTATTATTCTCCACAAAAACTTTATACTTTCCAGACGTATTCAATGAAAAAGATTTATACACTGTGCCGCTCCCTGTTGTATAGCTTCTTTTTCCATCCGGCTTCACAATACCGGCCTTGATATTTTTGTTGTTCGGAGAAACTATGACTGTTACTGCAATCTGTTGCCCCGCTTCTGCACTAAATTCGTCAGTCACCTTTCTAACCCCATTTGCAACCGTCCACTTAAAATTAAACGCTGTACCGCTTCGAGAAAGCATCTCAATCTCTCCGGTTTCCTCTACAATGCCTGGAATCTCTCCGCTTTCCTCATACTCAGGCAGCTCCGGTGACGGCGGCACTTCCTCCTCAACGTCTGTTGCATCATACATCATGTGATATACATCCGCTATACCCTCTGACGCGGCAAACACTGTCACCGAACTGGCAAACAGCATTGCTGTACAGATGGCTGCTGCTTTCCATGCCGATCGCTTCCTAATTTTTATCTGTGTTTTCATTCTCATAATCCTTTCTACTAATTCACTCTTATTTTCACTCAATGTTACTGCCAGATACACATCAAAGCCTTGCGTATTGGCTTGAATCTTCATTATCGTTTCAAAGTAATGCTTCAATCCACCTGCCCTCTCATATACAGAAAAATCACATGCATGTTCACTCCATATTCTAAGAACTCTATGTAATTTCCAGGCAAGAGGATTAAAAAAATGGAGTATGACTAGAACTGAAGCAATTCTTCTCCACAAAATATCATTGTGTTTATAATGCATTAGTTCATGTCTAAAGATCACTTCCAGTTCCTCATTCGAATATGCCTCTACAGGCAGAACCACCATAGGATGCCTCACTCCCCGAAGTAAAGCTATGGGTGTGTAGTAGCACCGTACCAATCTCACTTTTCCTCTCGTTATTCCCATGTTCTCTTCAATCGCCCTAAACAACTCTTCAGTCTGGGGCTCACATGGAAAACAGTTCTGAAACATCTGTTTTGTCCAACGTTCCAGTCGCAGCTGCCTGTAAAGCATATAACACACTCCGGCAATCCAAAGCAGAAGCAAAAACCCACATACCTTCATAATGATTTCTGTATGAAGAAACAAGTCCCCCCTGTATCTTGCATACGTATCATCCAGCCAGGTCATTGCAACATACAATACAGGCACAAGGAAAAATATCATGACAAGCTTCATCAGTCTGTATAAAATATTGATAAAACCAACTTTCTCCAACTGCTGTCCCAAAATGCACCAAATGACAATTACAAAACTTCCTGTCAGAGAAGTTAACAGCAGACAGAATACTACATCAATTGCTCTCATCAAAATCGTCCAGATCATCTAATATCTCCCTTATCGTCTGTATTTCTTGCTTCGTAATCTCTCCAGGTGTGCAGAGCGCCGCAACTACTCTCGCAGCATCTCCGTGATACCAGAAGTCCTTCTGCTCTTTAAGAAGCTTCTGTTTATATTCCTCCTCACTCTTTAAAGCATGGACATAGGCATATCTGCCTTTCCTGTATTGCCTTGCAAATCCTTTTGCCGTAAGACTAAGGATAAATGTCACAATAGTTGTCCGCTTGTAGTCTTTGTTGTATTTCGTTTTGAGAACTTCAGAAAGCTCAGAAATTGAAATATCCTCTCCTTTATCCCATATCGCCTTCATAATAATCGTCTCGCACGGACTCAGTGATCGTTCATCATTATAAAACTCGTTCATCATACACCTCTCTTTGAATTTATCATTGTATTTTAATTATTTCAAAATCATTAGCCCCCAAAAGCCCATCTTTTTTACCATGAATAGCAAATCGTTGTTAATAGTAACTTTATCCATCTTTCATCCTTCTATATAGTTGTATGATTATGTTACTATATTTTTAGTTGTTTTTCAACAAAAACTTTGAAATATTCACAATTGTATGGGTATGTTACCTATAGAACAACTTTGTAAAGTAAGCAGAATAAACGCAGTTACTATGATCGAACGGTTAGTCCATGAATAGTAACAACTAAACGCAAGAATGAACCATCATTTCATGTCATTATATACTATCCAGTCAAACTGTGATATAGTAAAAATAACAAGAATGCTTAAAAAGGAGTTTACCATTATCATGACCCGTGAAGAATTATACCAGTCCATCTACACACACGATACAATCTATCTTCCTCCCCATGAGGAGGGGGACGTGCCGCTGGAGGTCTCTCTTGGCTGCAGTTGGCATAAATGTACTTTCTGCGATTTTGCCAGGGATGCCTTTCAGATACATCCACCGGAAAAATTAGAGCAGAGCCTCCGCATCCTTGCCGCCCTGCGCCCGGATGACCGCCGGATGTTTTTCCTTGGGGAAAACGTATTCTGCATGGAAGCAGAAAAGCTTCTTTCTATTATAGAGCTTGCCAGTACTTACATGCCTAATCTCAAAGAATATGCCATGTACTCCCGCATTGACGACATTTCAAGAAAAACAGATGAGGAGCTTGTGCTTCTGCGAAAGAAAGGAGTGGAGGCGCTTCACATCGGTGTGGAAAGCGGCAGCGATTCCATCCTGGCGGAACGTAAGAAAGGCATCACCTCCGCCCAGACAGTGGAGGCTCTTCTCCGTCTTGACCGGGCGGGCATCGCCTATTATCTGACGGTGATCCCCGGGCTTGGCGGAAAGACCTATTCGTATATGAATGCTATTGAAACTGCAAGAATGTTAAATAAAGTGCACCCCCGCAATATCTGGTGCCTGAAGCTTAAGCTGTGGGAGGGCACACCCCTTTATAAAGAGGCTCAGTCCGGAGCCTTTGATATGATGACGCCAGAACAGATTATAAAAGAAGAACGTCTTCTCATTCAGAATCTCTCTGTCACGGACTGTCTGTTTGAAGACACAACTGTCCTTGATAAATATACAATCAGAGGCATGCTGCCTGAGCAAAAAGACGTACTGCTCCATGCCATTGATTACCTTCTGAATCTGGAAAATTAATATCTGATTCCTGTTCTTACGGAATGCGCAGCTTGTGCGCATTCCTGACCCGTGAACAGCAGTGGTTATACAACTTTCGAACTCTCCCTTTCTAGTTTATTGCACATGCTCCTTCCCTGTAAGCCCGCTTACTTCCAGTTTCCAGACGCAGACTGCGTCTAACATCTTCTCCTGAAATTCCCAGTCAGCCTTCCCGGTCTCATGCTTCATAACAGCACACAGCCCCTTTCTCTTTTCCTCCATATCATTTACAATGCTGACCCTTCCCTGTCCTGTAATACTCTGAAAATATGCCGAATACCCGCATGCCGAAGCTGCTGTCTTAAGCTCATATCCTGTATCCATCTCAAATCCGGCCACCGGGTTCTCCCTGACAAGCTCCATCTTCCGTCCTTCCCCTGCGCCGTGGAAATAAAGGGTGTAATTTCCATCCTCACACACATACCCAAAATTTACCGGAACAATATACACTTGACCTTCACAGGCAAAACCGACTCTGCAGCAATGGCATGCCTCGATGATCTCTGAAAGCTTCTGCTGATCTGTAACTTCTCTTTCTTTTCTTCTCATTATCCTGCTCCTCCTTAAATTGGTTACTATTCACGGACTAACCGTCCGCTCATAGTAACGATTCGGGGCGGCATTTGTGAGTTTTGCTACGCAAAAACCGCCCCTCACTCCTGCATCAGAATTGGGGACGGGGTATTTTTAAAAATACCCCGTCCCCAATTGATTTTACAGACTCCTGAGCTTCTCTACGAATTCATTGCTAAGCGTTAGCTTCGCCACGTAGAATACATCACCTGTCATATAGACATTCCAGTCATCTTCTACCTCTACCTGAAGATCGCCTCCCGGCATATGGACAACCACCTTGCTGTTTGTCATGCCAAGCTTATAGGCCACGCCCGCCGCCGCGCAGGCGCCTGTTCCGGAGGCAAGAGTATATCCGGCTCCTCTTTCATATATCTCTATCGACAGATGCTCCTTATCAACCACTTTCATGATCTGGGTATTCACCCGGTTCGGGAAATACCTGGCAAGCTCGGCATAATCTCCGATCTTGCATACGAGATGCTTCGAAATCTCCCGCATGGGAATTACACAGTGGGGGTTCCCGATATTAACACAAGTTACCGGATACAGAGTTCTTCCAAATACCATATCCTCGTTTATAACCTCTCTTCTGTCTCCTGTCACCGGAATGTCGTCACTCCAGAAAGATAGTTTCCCCATGGACACCCTCAGACGGCTCCCGTCCTCATTTAAAAATGTCACCTCTACCGGGCCGTTTCCTGTATACAGCTTAAAATTCTTCTTCTGGATATAACTGGCATCCTTTAAGTATTTCGCAAAGATCCGGACGCCGTTTCCGCTTGTCTCGGATTCACTTCCATCCGGATTCCACACCTTGACATGCATTCCGTCTTCTTTTAAGACCGGTCCTTCCAGCACGCCGTCCGCCCCAAGTCCTGCATTACGGTCACAGATCATCTTTACATTCTCCACTGTCAGTTCCAGTTCATTTTTATTCGGGTCAAATACAACATAGTCATTCCCCAGTCCATGATAACGCTCCAGTACTACCTTCATCTTTTACCTCCTTACCGAACTCTCTGTTTTCTATATCATAACAGGCATTTTTCATCATTTCAAGGTGAAATACTGCTAATTATATTGCAAATCCTGCTCTTTCAAGATAAAATGATACAAGTGGCAATAGCTCATGCATTTCATATCTGTATGGAAAAGCATGACTCCCTGGTGCAGGGAACACTGAAAAGTAAAGGAGGATCTTCTTGTGGATGAAGCAATGAAAAAAGGTTATCTGAGCAGTGAATTCCGTCTGTTTCACCTGACAGACAAGGAAACTCGTGAGGTAGAATATCATTATCATGATTTTGATAAGATTACGATTTTTATTAAGGGGCAGGTCTCTTATATGATTGAGGGAAAATCCTATGAATTATCCCCCTATGACATTGTACTCGTAAAACACAATGATATCCACAGGCTCAGTGTGGATAATTCGTTCGTCTACGAACGGATCATCGTCTATATCTCTCCTGGCTTTATGAATGCCTACAAGACTGATTCCTATGACTTAAGCTACTGTTTTCAGAAAGCCGAAAAGGAACATTCGAATGTCCTGCGGATTCCTTCTTTAGAGAAAAGCTCCCTCTTTGCCTCTATTATCAGGCTTGAAAAATCTTTTTCGGATGAAAATTATGCTTCGGAGCTGTACCGCCAGGTATTGTTTCTGGAATTTATGATCCATCTGAACCGTGCGGCGATAAAAAACCGCCTGGAATTCATTGACACTGACAATCAGAATTCCAGGATGGTTCCCATTCTTCAATATATTAACGAAAATCTGTCCAGGGATCTGAATATTGACGCCCTTGCAGAGCGCTTCTATATCAGCAAATATTATATGATGAGACAGTTCAAGCAGGAAACCGGCTATACCATGGGCGGTTATATCGCCAGGAAGCGGCTCCTGCTTGCAAAAGAACTCATTTTATCCGGCATTCCTCTTAAGGAGGCCTGCTTTTCCTGCGGCTACAGGAACTATTCTACCTTTCAGCGCGCTTATCGGGGGTTATTCGGAGAACCCCCGGGTACATCACTGCGTGGTTAACGGTCAGAATGCTGCCGGGATACCCTTACCTTTTCATAAAGATCCGCCGGTACATAGGCGCTTATAAAGACACCGCCCTCCTGGTACTCCTCTTCCATAAGTTCGCCGTATTTACGAATCAGCTGGAGCTTTCCGATCTCGTCATAGGGATATAGCGCTTCCACTGCCACCTTCTGCTCTCTGAGCACTGCCTCCATAATTCCCAAGAGTTCCTCTATGCCCTCCCCGGTCTTTGCAGACAGCTTCACGGTGTAATCTGCACGGAAATCCCGTATGAGAGGCATCTCTCTTACCTTATCCTGCTTATTGAAAACAGTAATGACAGGCTTGTCTTTTACTCCCAGATTCTCCAGTGTCTCATACGCAATATACATCTGACTGTCCATCTGAGGGTTTGACACATCCACCACATGCAGGATAAAATCCGCATACTTTGCCTCCTCAAGAGTACTGCGGAAAGCATCAATCAGATGATGGGGCAGCTTCCTGATAAACCCTACAGTATCCGTCAGGAGCAGCTCCTGTCCCCCCGGAAGCTTCAGATTCCTTGTAGTTGGGTCCAGTGTGGCAAATAACTGGTCCTCTGCCAGTATCCCTGCATCCGTAAGGGTATTAAGAAGTGTAGACTTTCCTGCATTCGTATAGCCCACAATAGCAGCCACGGGTATATGGCTGCGGCTTCTTTGTCCTCTCGTAATCTCCCGGTGACGTTTTACATCCTTTAATTCCCGGTTCAGAGCAGAGATCCTTCTCTGTATCAGCCTCCGGTCTGTCTCCAGCTTTTTCTCTCCCGGCCCTCTCGTTCCGATACCGCCTCCAAGTCTTGACATAGCAGTTCCAAAGCCCCGTAGTCTTGTCTGACGGTACTTAAGCTGCGCCAGTTCCACCTGAAGCTTTCCCTCACTGGTAGATGCACGCGATGCAAAGATGTCAAGTATCAGAAGTGTCCTGTCCATCACCTTCACGTCCAGCTCATCCTGAAGATTCTTCATCTGTGCCGGGGAGAGTTCATCATCACAGATAATTCCCGTGGCATCCCGCTCCCACAGGAGATCTTTGATTTCGACCAGCTTTCCTTTCCCCACATAAGTCCCCGGATGTACCTGTTCGCGTGACTGTATGACCGCTCCCACTGTCAGGGCTCCTGCTGTCTGGACAAGCTCCGCCAGCTCCTGCAGAGAATTTTCCGTCTCCTCCTGCCCGGAGGTATTCACCCCGACCAGAAGAACCCTCTCTGTTTTCTGTTTTAATTCTATCATATCTCTCCTGTCTTTATCTTGTCTCTAAAAACTCTGCTTCCTTCGCCGCCTGCTCATCATCGGGGTATTCCTCCGTATATTCGGCAAGCTTTGCTTTGGCATTTTCCCAGTCCTCAAGCTTCTCATAGGCTGCGATGATATTGAACTTCATCTCTTTTGTCACCTCACCGGATCCGTCTCCCACTGCGATTCCCTTCTCATAGTACGAGACAGCAGATTCCGGATCCTCAAGCTTAAGCATACATGCACCCATAAGATTATACAGTGCGCTGGTCTCCTTCGCCCCGTTATCCAATGCCTGCCTGAATGCCTCCACGGCGCCTTTATAATCCTGAAGCTCCCATTTCGCAATTCCGATTCCCCTCAGGGCATCTCCAATATTGTATTCCTCTTCAACCGCTTTATTCAGATGGGCGACAGCCTCCTCATACTTTCCATTATTAAGGCTCTCTATCCCGTCTTTATACTCACCCTTCCCACACCCGGCAAGCAATATGCCGGTAAGCAGCAGGGTTATAATTCCCGCAACACGCTTCATAGCTCCTCCTATGCCGTATACTTTACTACCCACACTGCGTTCAGTACTGCCACGAACATGGCGATGACCTCCACAAGGATTGCCTCCCACATTCCGAAATACCCCACCAGGGCGCAGACCAGCACGAGCAGCTTTACAAATAAGGCAAATACGATATTCTGGCTCACAGCCCGGAGTGTCCCCCTGGCAATGCGAACCGCATCTATAATCTTCGACAGCTCATTCTCCATCAGAATAATTCCCGCCGTTTCTGCTGCTGTCACAGAATCTGCCGTTCCTAAGGTAATACCCACATCTGCGCGCTCCAGCACTGGCGTATCATTAAGACTGTCTCCCACACAGACAAGCCTCCCGGTATCATCCTGAAGAAACAGGAAGTCCTCCAGCTGCTCCAGCTTTTGATCCGGCGTCAGACTTGTATATGCATAGTCCATCTCCAGCTCCTCTGCAACATCCATCCCGGAATCCTCTGTATCTCCGGTCAGCATAATCAGCAGGGCCCGGCACTTGCTCCTCAGATAGGAAAGTGTGTCATAAGCATCCTCCCTGATCTCATCCGACAGGATAAAACAGCCTGCATACCACTGGTCAATCCCCACATACACCACTGTCCCAAAGTCAGTCACTTCCTCATCTGCGAGTACTTCCTTTTCCTCCATCATCTTAAAATTTCCAATATATACTCTTTTTCCTTCATAGTCGGCACTGATCCCGAAGCCCGGAATCTCTTCGACATCCTGTACCTTTGCGCTGACAATCCTTCCCTCATATGCACTCACCAGAGACTTTGCAACCGGATGCTCCGAATGACTCTCAATATGTGCAGCCATACAGAGCAGTTCTTCCTCCGTCATGCCCATTGCCTTTATCTCTTCTATCTTAAACATACCTTCTGTCAGAGTTCCCGTCTTATCAAATACAAAAGTATCCGCTCTTGCCAGAGCCTCCAGGTAATTCCCTCCTTTAACCAGAATTCCCTGTTTTGCCGCAGATGCAATTCCTCCGAGGAATGCAACCGGAACAGACATTACAAGCCCGCATGGACATGCCACAATCAGAAAAATCAGCCCCCGGTAAATCCACATGTCCCAATTTCCATATGAAAACGTTGCAGGCGGAACAAACATGACGATCAGCGCACAGACCAGCATAACCGGCGTATAGATCTTTGAAAACCTGGCAATAAAGTCCTCGCTTCCCGCCTTGTTATTCTGTGCATGCTCCACCATGTCCATAATCTTTGACGCTGCAGAGCTCCTGTATCCAGACATCACACGCGCTTCCAGCACGCCCTCCAGATTCACGCATCCGCCATATATGATGTCTCCCTCCTCAATAGCCTGAGGTACTGTTTCTCCGGTAACTGTCTTTGTATCCACCATACTTTTTCCAGATACAACCACAGCATCTGCCGGAATTCTCTCTCCCGGCCTGATGATGATCATCTGGTTAAACTGAAGCTGTGAAGGATCCACTCTTTCCTCCTCGCCCTGAACCCTGCGCACCGCATAGGCGGGCCGGATGTCAATCATCTCTGCAATGGACTGTTTTGCCCTTACCATGGACACTGCTTCAAAAATCATACCCATCTCAAAGAGGATCATGACTAGAACACCTTCCATATACCTGCCCACTCCAAAGGCTCCTATCGTTGCCAGAATAATCATCAGATAATCCACCTGAAGCTTTTTCTGTGCCAGTCCTTCGCTCAGAGCTTCAAACGCCCCGAAGCCAGTCAGAAGATAGATCACCAGGAACATCAGAAACTTATCCTTTTCCGGAATCGTAAAATGTATTGCCGCTTCGATAAGGCAGCAATACAGAAATACTCCTGCACCATAAATTATACATCGCCGTATCAATTGCTTTGCCATTGTCTATTTTCCTTAATGAAATGATATGATACAAGCGTCAAAAGGTTATGCTTATTCATGTCTGCATGAATAAGCATGGCCTCCTGACACTAGAAAACATGCGAATCTGCTACTCTGTGATATGCTCCATACCCTGACTGATAATTGACTGGATATGTCCGTCTGCGAGGGAATAGAACACGGTCTTCCCTTCTCTGCGGTTCTTCACCAGCTTCATCTGCTTTAACACCCTGAGCTGGTGCGAGATTGCAGACTGGCTCGCCCCGGTCACCTCTGCAAGATCACAGACACACATCTCAGATTCCAGGAGTACACAGAGAATCCTTATTCTTGTAGTATCCCCAAAAACTTTATAAAAATCTGCAAGCTCTCTTAAAAGGTTCTCTTCCGGCATTCTTTTTTTTACCTTTTCTACGATATCATCATGAACATATACAACATCACAGCACTCCGCTTCGCTTTTCTTCATATATTCCTTCCTTTCACTGCCTATCTATTAATTATGCCAAATGGAGAAAATAATTTCAACCATTTGGCATAAACACAACCAAAATTAATACTTTTGTAACATAAACAAGTGCATAAAATCCTTTATTTCTTCCATAAAATACGGATGGAGTTCAACACACACAGCATCGCTACGCCAGTGTCCGCAAAAACGGCAAGCCACATGTTCGCAAAACCTGTAAAACCGAGAACCATGACAAGGAGTTTAACCGCAAGGGCGAATACCACGTTCTGCATGGCAATTCTTCCGGTTGCACGGGCAATGGATACGGATTCCGGGATTGCCCCAACTGCAGAGGTCATAAATACGACGTCAGCAGCCTCGATTGCCGCGTCGGCTCCGCTTCCCATGGCAGCGCCCACATCTGCCCCTGCAAGCACAGGCGCATCATTGATTCCGTCTCCCACAAACAGAACGGCTCCATGTCTTCTGCGGATATCCTGAAGCCTCTCCAGCTTCTCCTGCGGAAGAAGCTGTGCATGTACCTCGTCAATCCCTGTCTCTTTAGCCACTGCCTGTGCGCTTCTTTTCGCGTCCCCGGTCAGCATGGCTGTGGCAAGCCCCTGTGCCTTCATTTTCTTTATAGAGACTCTGGCATCCTCTTTCACCAGATCTGCAATCAGCAGATAACCCTCCAGCCTGCCGTCTGCTGCAACAAGAACCTCTGTCCCGTAATCCCCGCCCGTATAGGCAGCTATGTCCACATGATAAAGTTCCATAAGAGCCCGGTTCCCACAGAGAACCATGCCCTCCGCAAATTTTGCCCGGACCCCCTTTCCGGAAATCTCTTCTACCTCTTTTGCTTCCGTAAGCTCAAGCTTTTGCTCCCTCGCTTCACGTACAATACTGCTGCCCACCGGATGTGTAGAATACAGCTCGCAGTCTGCTGCGATTGTAAGAATCTGTTTTTCGGTAAGCTTACCCAGTGACACAATCTTTTGAACCGCAAAGTTTCCCTTTGTAACGGTTCCGGTCTTATCCATAACGACTGCCTTCACATTCTTTAAGGCTTCAATAGAAAGTCCGCCCTTGAACAGAATTCCCTTCCTGGATCCGGCTCCTATTCCGGAAAAAAATGCCAGTGGAACACTTAATACAAGTGCACATGGGCAGCTGATTACAAGGAACGTGATCGCCGTATAAATCCAGTGGTTCCAGTCTCCGGTAAAAAGAGACGGCACAACTGCTGTAAGGACTGCCGCCGCCACGACTACCGGTGTATAGATCCTGGCAAATCTGGTAATGAACCGGTCAAGCTTCGGCTTGCTCGCCGCCGCATGTTCCACGGAATCCAGAATCCTCGTTACCATGGATTCACTAAGAGGCTTTAAAACCTCAGCTTTTAATACTCCCTGTTCATTTACACAGCCCGATATCAATTCCTCACCGGGACATACCCTCACCGGAACCGGCTCTCCTGTTACAGGTGACGTATCAATGCGGCTTTCTCCCTCGATTACCTTTCCGTCAAGGGGAATCCTGTCTCCCGGACGGATTAAGATCACATCTCCTGCCTTCGCGTCTTTTGCCGGAATCTCGGATACTTCATTTCCCTTTACCAGATTCACTACCTCCGGGCGGAGATCCACTGCATCCATAATCTGGGAACGGCTTCTCTCCACTGCAGCGTCCTCAAAGAATTCCCCTACGCGGTAGAACAGCATAACCCCTACCGCCTCGGCAAAATCCCCAATTGCAAATGCTGCAATGGTTGCCACACTCATAAGGAAGTTTTCGTCAAACAGTCTGCCGTTTTTCAAGTTCTTAAGCGCCTTCCACACAATGGCAAGCCCAAGGATCAGATATGCCGCAATAAAGAGCGCTGCATTTACCATCTGCTCCGAAACTGTATTCTTTGTTATAATTCCTGCCGCAAAGAGAACTGCTCCTGAACCGATTGTCAGAAGATCTGACCGGTTTGACGCAAAGAAGCTTTTCTTCTCCTTCTTCACTGCTGTCTCTTCCTCTGGAACGACGGTCACTTCTGATTCAATAGACGAGCAGATCTTCTGAAGCACAGGGAGAAGATTCTCCTGGTGACCGGAGGCAACTGCCAGCTTCCGGGTTGCAAACGTGATCACTGCTGCATCTACTTCCGGCAGGGCATTAATCTTTCTCTCCATCTTTGCCGCACAGTTGGCGCAGCCCAGGTTCTGCAGAATGTAAACCTTATGCGGAATACCCGCAGGCATGGTGTGCGCCTCATGGGGGGCGGCATGATGGCTGTGGTCATGACCTTCGTGGCCCCCATGATGGTGCCCGCAGCCACATTCTTTTTCGTGGTGATGGCCGCGGCTGCAGCCGCAGTCTTCTTCGTGGTGATGGTGATGGTCGTGACCGCAGCCGCAGTCTTCTTTATGATCATGTCCTTCTTCGTGACAGTGACTGTGGCTATGATGCGGATGACCGCAGCCACATTCCTTTTCGTGGCGGCGTCCTTCTTCATGATGGTGCTCATGGCTATGATGGGTATGGCTATGCTCTTCTTCATGATGCCGGGCATGTTGATGATTATGTGCTTTTCTTTCATTCTTTTCCATGGTCAGTACCTCCTGTGATAAAATCTATATATGAATAATTGTTCATATGTTCATACTATGATTTAAACACAGAAAATGCTGTTTGTCAACCCCAGTAGCATCCTGTAAAGTACTTTTTATGGTATTATTCACGGGTCAGGAATGCGCTGAACTGCGCATCCCGTGAGAAAATGATTCAAGGATGAGGGGCGATTTTTGCAAAGCAAAACTTTAAATATCGCCCCGAATCGTTGCTATGAGCGGCCTCACGTGCCGTGAATAGTAACGCATCCAACCCATTTAAAAATTGCTTTCAGCAAGGGCACGGATGCCGTGCAGCGGGGTGCACGGCCCCGTAAATAGCAACTTTATATTCACAAAAATATACTTTTTCAAGGCAAAAAAGGCTGGGAATCTTTTTTTAGATTCCCAGCTCCAGTCAGATATCTGTCCACCATTCTTTACTGCCAGGCACGCCTTATATCCTTTCGCCATCATAAAAGCCTTCGAATGAATTACCATCCCGGAACATGGCAGTAAACGTCTGAAAGGAACCAGTTATATAAGATTGTCTCAAAAATCCGGTTCGATACTGCTGCATTTCCGGAGCAGTTCACTACAAACCCAAACATCTCTGCCACTTCAATTGATCGATTCAGGGGATTATATGATATCACGCTTCGATGAAACAGCAATGTATACAGCAGTTCTCGCAGTTTGGGATATTCTGTTAATTTCGCGATAAGAGACTCAAACAATGTATTTCTTTCTGTCAGCAGGATTTTCAGAGCCTCCTGCAATCCTTCTTCCGTCCATGCATCCGCCTTGTTATAACCCCTGCTCCCGACTCGTTCATCAATAAGCCTGCAAATACGCGAAACCAGAAATGGATAACCGGAAGTATAGCTGTAAATCCTGTCAGACATAGCTGTAAGATCCATCCCCGTCCTATGGTCTGCTTCATACTCTCCAAGCATTCCTGCTATATCCTTTGCTGAAAAACTCATATCCACATTAAAGTCAGCTGCTATATTCCACGGACTATTCAGCCTGTGTTCATCCTCTGAAACAAACCTTCTCTTTAGATTTTTCACATCATACACACCTGCAAGAATCACTGACTGAAACGCTGCCGTCTCATCCCGGTCAATGTAATATCCTCTAAGCTGCGCAAGAAAATCCAAAAAAACCTGATTATTTGTAACGCTGTCCACTTCATCAATCATCAGGACAACAGGCTTTTCTGATCTCCGGCACCATTTACTAAAGCACTCAAACAAAATAGCAAGCTTTAAATCAGCAGGATTCTCCTGTGTAAACTGCCGCAATTCATCTGCTGTTTCAGCAGGCACTTCATTCATCAACATGAATTTTTTTAATATCTCTCTTGACAGCGCTTCTACAAAGGCACTCTCTGTCTCAAAATCCTTGTGGCTCAGTCTCTGAAAGTCCAGACTCAGAACCTGATAATCTTTCTTAAGATAACGTCCCAATGCCTTTAATGTTGTTGTCTTTCCAAACTGGCAGGCACGATTCACGGTAAAATAATCCCCCCGCTCGACCATGGCCTCCATCTCGGTCAGGCGGTCTTCTATATTAACCATATAATGCAGATCCGGCTTACAATCCCCGCTGATATTAAATACTCTGTTCATATTTCAGGAGCCCCCTTGTACCTGTTTTGGGTTACTACTCATGATAGCAGAAAAAATCCGACTTATCAATCCACATAATAATAAGATACAGACAGGTAAAACTCTGCATGTTACTGTTCACTCCGTTCACAGTAACATGCGCAAATCCATTTAAAATTCGCTTCGCGAATGGGATTTGCCCACACCTGAATCATTTTCTTACGGACTTGCATTAAATGCAAAGTCCTGTGTGAACAGTAACCTCACTGCGCACTCCGTAAGGTTAATAAAATTGTAATTCACCGTTTTCTCTGTTATGCTGTTCAACCTTCTGTATCAGAATAACAGTAATCGCTACCATTATACTAAGACAAACTGCCAGCCCCGACAGATCGACTGCCCATCCGTTTCCTTCCTCCTGAATATGAAGCACAAGCCGGATGATGTTAAGACAGTATGTCAGCGGAAAAAACAGAGAAAGCACTTTTGCCCACTGTGGAAAGCATCTGACCGGTATTCTGCTTCCTGAAAACAATGTCATAGGCATATCAAACAGATCCATGATAATGGATGCATCCCTTGAAAACATAAAAACCGTATTAAGCATGCCTCCCCATATCGTTGACGAAATGATCAGAAGCAGAAATATGAACGGCAGCATTACGAGATTCCCTAAGACAAGCGTTCCTGTATATATTAGAATAAATACACAGAAGCAGCAGAACATCCACACCTCCTGAACCAGTGCTCCCAGCGCCCTTCCATAGCTTATGGCCAGCCTGTTCGCCGGTGATAAAAAAGTAATTTCCAGCGTTCCTCCTGTCCGTTCCTGGTTCGCCATGGACCACGCATTCTGAATCATTGACCAGAAGCATGTATATGCCATGAACCCAGTGCCTAAAAAAGCTAACAGCTCCTTTCTGTCTGTAATCCCCATATACCCGGTAATTTCGAATGGCTTATAGGTATAATAGACCTCCAGGAATCCTAAAACCGGCCACACGAGCAGGGAAAAGTAGACAAACGGGGAATGATAATCATGTTTCTGCTGTTTAAATATTTCCGCTTTGACCACTAATAGAATCCTTTTCATCACTGACTCCTCCTGTCCGGCTGACTAATGATTTTCATAAGCACCTCCTCCAGTTCAGGCTCCTGTATGCTCAGACCGTCCACCTGTATCTGATGTTTCATTAACAGATTCAGAACATGATCGTCTGACGGTTTTACCTTTATCAGGAGCTGTGGCTTATACATGAATAACTCCTTCAGTTCTTCCCTTGTCCCCTGAGCGATAATCTTCCCTTTGTCCAGAACATATATATAGTCGCAAAGCTCCTCTGCTTCGCGGATATAGTGGGTAGTCAGCAGTATGCCTTTTTTCTTCTCTTTGGCCAGTTCCTGTACCAGTCTTCTGATTTCTTTCGCAATTACGATGTCAAGTCCCAGTGTTGGCTCGTCCATAAAAAGGTACTCCGGATCATTGATCAGTCCCCTGGCAATCTGCAGACGCTGCTTCATCCCTTTTGAATATCTCTCCACCGGAATATCCGCAGCCTCTTCCAGGCTCACAGTCTTTAACAGATCAGCAATCTTTTCATTCAGACTGTTTCCGCTTAATCCATACAGACTGCCAAAATATCTGAGGTTCTCCTTTGCAGTCAGTCTCCAGTAAAGATTCCTCTCTCCGCCTGAGATCACATTGATCCGCTCCTTTACCCACAGGTGATTCTTTACGGCATCAACTCCATTCATAGTCAGGCTGCCCGATGTCGGTGCAATAATAGATGCAAGCATACGGATCGTTGTTGTCTTTCCCGCGCCATTAATGCCTAAGACTCCGGTTATTTTTCCCTGGGGAATCTCCAGCGACAGATCTTTCACCGCATGGACCACTTTTTTCTGCCCGCGGGCGAACAACCCCTTCTTTTCTTTTAAGATATAATCTTTCACCAAATATCTGGCAATTATTTTTCCTTCTTCCTGATTCCCAGGCTCATCCCTGACTACGCTGCACATCACACACTCTCCTTTATAAGCAATGAACTGATCTGTCCGTATCCTTGTTTCTCTGCCAGCCTTCTGATTCCATCCAGTGCTTCCTCTTTTGAATAGTTATGCTCTTCTAAGAAGCCAATATCTTGTTCGCCTATATATTGATAAAATAATATTGCGGCAAGGACTTCTCTTTTCTGGGTATAGTCAATGCTTTCCAACAATATATTCTCCGCCTCATTTATAAATCCTTCATTGACCATGTTTTTTAATTCTTCTAATGCTTTCCCCGAAACCTCATACTTGTTTTCTTCCGGCAATTCAACCGATTGATATTGTTTTCCGAGCATTAAAGAAAAAAGTACCCTTACCATCTCTTTGATGATACGCATAATATAGTCTTTCTCGTCATTAAAGTTCATATTTTTCACCATCCCTTTCCAGTTCAGACAAGGTATGAAAGATACTTTCACTCTTCCTTCTACAGCACATCCCGGTCTTCCAGTTTGTCAGAATTCCTTTTCGAAAGACATGAAAGTCCCCTAAGCAAGACATATGATAATGCCGAAAGAACCGCGAAAAAACAAACTGATAATCCAACAGCCTGCAAAACAGCCGCATTCTTCTTTATAATCAGGTAAAATACAATACTGAATACTCCTGCACATACCAGACTGATCACCAGGTCTTTTTTCGGAGTACTTTTTGGCATTGCTACATTCCATGCTCCGTTTTTTACAATAAAGAAAATATAAACCAGCCCCCCGGTAAATAGAACTGCCGTTTCCCCGATAATCATGGGAAAACTTCCCTCCATAAGCATTTGCACTACGATCGTCACGGCACATACCAAAAACATGATGCTAAACGAAAGGTTTCCAGCTTTTGCGGCTCTCCTTCTTTCCAGTTCATTGTAGTCGGCAACCTTTAATAATGTTTCTTTTAATTCGTTATCCATATTCCCGCTTTTCCTTTCTCCATTTAGAATCTCTCCTATTTCCACATTGTAGTATTCAGAAATCTGCACCAGAATACTAAGGTCAGGCAAATTAGTTCCTGTCTCCCATCTGGAAACAGTTCTTCCTGAAACACCCAGGATTTCCGCCAGCTGCTCCTGTGTGATTCCTTTTTCTTTGCGAAGTTGTTTCAAAAAAGCTCCAATCTCTTTTGAGTTCACAAGTTTTCCTCCTTTCGCATACAGACTACTTCTTTCTGTCACCGAAGAACACGACACAAAGCGAGAAATGCCACTGATTTTGCACCAGACAGCAGTGTCTATCCTTAATCCCCTACCCGAATATACTCTCCATCAGCCTGGGTTCCATCTTCATATACCATACAGAGCCCACAGCCAGATAAATGCCTGACAGAATGACGACCTGCAAGATGGAAAAATAATTCTCCATCAGATTCTGATGTCCGGTCACCACATTACGAAACAGCTCCACCGCTGGAGTCAGAGGAAAAATCTGCGCAATACCCTGCACCCAGCCCGGCAGGTACTGGACCGGGTAGGTGATCCCGCAGACCAGGCTCATGGTTACGAACAGAGTATTCTGTGTAAGATAGGTATTTCTTGTATACAACATTACGGATGATAGTGTAATGCCCATGCAGAAGAAGCCCAGTATTGCTAACATAATTACAACAGCAGCCCGGAGAGAAAGTAAAAAGCCCAGATCTGCCCCAAGCAGTGCGCCCACGACCAGCACGGTACCAGACTCCAGTAATGCCCTCATGGTCTGCTCTGATAAGCAGCCGAGAAAATAAGCGCTTCTCGATGCCGGGGATAACAGTAAAGTTTCCAGGGTTCCTTCCCTCAGTTCACTGATCAGGGCACGTCCCACATTCATCAATGTGGATACCGCCAGGACATTCAGGGCTGACCCCAGCACGATATACGTCATATAATCGGCTCCGGCTGCATACTTGCCAAAATCTCTCTGCAGATTCCCCTGCATGAAATAATGATAGATAAAATAAGGAAACACAATCTGCGTCACCCCGGTCACAACCCTGGATACCATGAACGACCAGGGAACTGCCCGCATAATTCCAATTCTGTTTTTCCGGTATGTTGAAAGGATTACCCGCCACATTTTTTCTCCTCCTTACTGCTTTTGCAGCATAGTCTCATAAAACATATAAGGGATGTAATCAATTCTTTCCATTTCGAACCTATACTCCACATAAAATCCCCTTTTAGCCTTTTTCACCAGTCCGGCTTTCTGCAGAATTTTCAAATGTTTCGAAACTGCCGCCTCACTCAGCCCCATTTCCCGCGCCAAAGCCTGTGTGGTACAGATGCCGTTCAGAAGGTGCTTTACAATCTGCAGCCTGTTCTGCTCTCCCAATGCCTTAAACATCCACACAAGATCCTTTGGAATCTCATTTTTTTCCCGTTCAACCAGGATCCCCTTCACGATCTCTATTTCATTCCCGTTCCGGTACATCCATAAATGAGGAACCACAAAGGTGCTAGCCGTGATAAACACCCGGTCAATCTCGTTCTTCCTGATTCTGAACTCATGGTTTTTCAGGAACAGAACCGCATCCGGCTCAACATGCAGACGGGGGTGCACTCTCCCACACCATGCCCACACCCCCTCTTTCTGACAGTTCTCCTTCTCCTCCCGGAGTATGCGCCTGATATATGCTCTTAACAGAATCTCTTCCTTTCGGAACGCAAGATCATAATATTGCTCCATTACCTCTAAAACAGCGTTTCTTTCTCCAATACTCATTACGTTTCCTGTATATTCCATCCACTCATTCCACTGGTAAATATTTTTCCGCCGGAGAAGAAAAAGCATCTCATGAATCTCCATCTGCCGGACTTCTCCCCATTTATGGGAGTCAATGATAAAATTCCAGCAATCTGTAATGGCTCCTAATTCCTTAATCCGTGCCACTAATTCCGGAAAGCTTTTTTCTTTTTCCAAAGCCCAGTTTTTCCTGGACGCATGGTGCTCCGGATTCGCTAATACATGCATAGAAAAAAACATTTCCCATACAGGAAGATATGAAAATATGATTTCTGTATTCTCTTCGTAATACGTGTCCAGGATCATACGATACCTCCGCTGCTGTTTACTCTGTAAATATGTTCATACATCACAAATTAATTTACAAAACAGTAAATCAATTGTATTTTCACTTTAGGCGCGTGTATTATAGAGACATTTCATAGGTCTGTCAAGATTTTTTTGTTTTCCAAATAACACCAAGATCACAAATTTATTGTTTTTCCGTTGTATGTATAATGTATCTACTGGACACAAACGGACGGGTTTTGTATAAAATTCTAAAACAAATTGCAGGATTTTGAGAGTCCACGAGCACAGAACAATCCGTGTATCAGAAGTGTTAAAATACCTTTTGACACTTACATCATAATCTTTTCCCTCATAAGAATACTATGAATATTTAAGAATAAAGAAGTCAAAAAAAGCAGATAACGGGAGTCGAACCCGCCTCTCCGGCTTGGGAAGCCAGTGTTCTACCGATGAACCATATCTGCTTACTAAAATAATTATACCTCTATTTCTCCAAAAAATCAACCCCCAATGGATTATTTTTCAAAAACCGCCGCTCACTTTGTTACTGTTCACACAGGACTTTGCATTTACTGCAAAATCCGTAAGAAAATGAATAGTAACACCAGTTCAGTGCAAGATCTGTATCAGCTCAATCCCCTCCTTTTTTCCAAGGTTCCGGCTATATTTTCTGTCTACCGGATTATTCCAGTGTCCATGCACGCCCAGGTTACCAGCGCCCACCGGGTCGATCGCAACCGGATCCTGGGACACAAATATACCGGGGGTATAACCCCCGTTAAAGGGATACTGTTTCCATTTTGCATTCTTTCCGTAATATTGTCCCCTTCTGAGGGTCCGCAGACCAGGGCGTCCAGTATAATGGACTATTCCCACATTCCGGCAATCTCTGAAAGATGCTCCGTAATCCTGATCTTCTGCGGGCAGTGCTTTTCACACTGCCTGCACCTGATACAGTCAGATGCTTTTCCATAAGTATGTGCAAGGCCATGATACTGGGGTTCTAACTTCCATCCGTCATCCGGAAACCTTCTGGCACTGTTATATAGCGCAAAATAATCCGGAATGCATATATTCTTCGGGCATGATTTTACACAGTACCGGCAGGCAGTGCAGGGAACCGCAGTGCTTCCTGCGATCATGCCTGCTGCCTTTTTCAGCAGCTCCAGCTCCTCTGTTCCCAGGCGGTAATCCCTGGCAGTATTCATATTATCCAGGATCTGCCCTTCCTCATTCATCCCGCTTAGAACCACTTCCACTCCGGGCTGTGAAAACGCAAACCGGACCGCCCATGCTGCCGGAGACCAGCCTGGATGCATTCCCTTCATCAGGGTCTTTACATCCCCCTGCACATTTGCAAGGGTTCCTCCTTTCACAGGCTCCATTACATATATCTTTTTTCCATATCTTACCGCTGTGTCATAACACGCTTTTGCCTGTATCTCCCGGCTTTCCCAGTCCAGATAATTGATCTGTAGCTGTACAATCTCCACACAGGGGGTTTCCTCCAGGATCTGTTCTAATACTTCAGCGTCATCATGATAGGAAAATCCAATATGCCGGATTTTCCCTTCACGCTTTTTCTCCTCTAAAAATCCAAAAAAATCCTGCTCCTTTGCATGCTGGTAGTGCTCCCTGTTCAGCCAGTGCAGAAAGAAACAGTCAAAATACTCTGTCCCGCATCGTTCAAGCTGCTCTTGAAAATACGCCTCACATGCCTCCCTGGAAGGAACCTGCCAGGTGGGAAGTTTATCTGTAATTATGATTTCTTCCCTCGGATATCGCTCTGTCACCGCTTTTCGCAGCGCCTCCTCGCTCCTCCCGGCATGATATGTATATGCTGTGTCAAAATAATTCCCGCCCTTTGAGATATAGAGGTCTGCCAGCTCCTTCACCTGCTCTATATCAATGGATGCGTCATTGCCCGGATTAGCAAGCGGAAGTCTCAGCATTCCAAATCCCAGCTGTTTCATCTTAATCCCTCCTCTTTATCTGAGAACTGCCGAATCGTTACTCTTACTGTTCATTTTAAACAAAATTCACCCCTTACGTCAAATTTTTTCATCTGTAAGGTTGCAATCCAAAATCTCAGTTTTATGCAATTTATTGTAATGAAACTGAGATTTTGAATTCTCAACCGAATAGGTGGAATTTTTTCAGAAAAATTCCGGTTCTTCAATCTCTGTGGATACTGCGTGGAGCGCCCGTTCCATGAAATCCCGGCGCATCTGTTTTTGCTCATCCATTGTCAGCCCTACATCACTGCACGGATGCTTAATCGCAACACCTGGTATGATACGGTTGCTTCCTGTGACTTTGGCAACCGGGGTCATATTTGTAATATGCGCTGTAGGAATCCCGGCTCTTTCAAACTCTTTTACCATCGTTGCACCGCAACGTGTACAGCTTCCTCATGTGGAGACAAAGATCACTGCGTCTACATCCCGCGCCCTTACCTCCTGCGCAATTTCCTCACCCATACGGCGGGCTTCCTTAAGTGCCGTTAGATTGCCTGTTGTCGTAAACAGATATGGATACAGGCTTCCAAATTTTCCTTCCCTCTCCAGTTCCTTGATGGTAGAGAGCGGTATCAGTACCTCGGGATCCGCATTGACATCATTCGTGCTGTATCCCCCATGGATGCTGAAAAATTCACCCGGAAGCAATGCATCAAGCTCTCCCACTGGATAGGTCTTCCAGATGGAGGCTGTCCCTGACGGCATGTGATCCGGATTTCCTACCGGAACCAGCCCGCCTGTAGTTACAATCGCTACCCTGCTGCAAGTAATGTCATCCACTGCCTTTGCCGGAGTGACTGCATCATGCATCTCTATCACATACTCTGTCTCATAAGGCTGTCCGGCAATCTTTGCAAGCAGCATATCAACCGCCCGGTCAGCTGCCGTCCTTTCCACGAAGACCTCTTTTCTTACTCCGTGTCCAAAATAGCCTTCTGCATCTGCCCACAGGATCTCTTCTCCTGCAATGATCTTATTGGCAAGCCCTGCCATCTGCCCGGCATCCTTACGCATCTTCACCGAGCTTTTGTTACCTTTCATAATATAGATTCCCGGATTTCCCCGATAGGCGTCAAGTCCTGGATTTTCTTCATGCATACAGGTAACTGCCGGTACATGCCAGGCCTCGCTGATATACTTGCACATAGCTCCGCAGCTCATGCCATAGCGCCCGGACTGGAATGCCGGACCTGCGAGAAACAGATCAAATTCAATGTTCTCAAGAAAGCCCCTGATTGTCCCAAACGCATTCTCCTGACTGGTATTCATATAATTATCTCCGCACACAATAGTGTGGGTAATCTCTGCATCCTTTAATGCTGACGCAAGAGCCAGTCCAGGTCCTATGGGACCTTCATGGATTGCAGGCTCATAATCTGCCTGGTCCTCGCCTCCGACTCCGGCAAAAAACTGGTTAATATATAAAATCACACGTTTCATTCTAAACTGCACCTCCTTCACTTAATATTCCTTCACTGTTTTTGCAAGGAAGCCTGTACTGTTTCCCCCGTCTGCCATCATATACATATTGACCACAAGAGAGCCATCAGGACGCAGGCTTGACCCGTATGTATCGTGCACCGGCCAGGAGCCATAAAAATAATCTCTTACTGTGGATTCCAGGTCCCCGATCACAAGCTCCATAGGAGGAAGCTCATAGACCTCATTGGTATCACCGCTGGAAACGATTGCATTCCCCTTAGGGTCCTGCATCATCTTGCCGCCATGCTCGGACATGATCCCCACAGTCTTGATTCCCCGGTCTTCAAGCTCCGCAAGCTGGTAGAACAGATCAACATCCACGTTACTTCCTCCGCCCCATTCCGCTACAATTGCCGCGTCTAACTTCAAGGCAGAAGCCAGTTCCCCGCTGATGCTTTTCACACGGAGTTTCATATCATTTGTCACATCCCCTGGAAATAAGACTACACCGCAGAAATTAATTGTCTTCCCATGCTCTTGATACAGTCTTTTGATTACCGGATTATTCTGAAATCCAAAGGCTGTTGTGGTCTGCCCCATTAGGCCAAACTGGGATGCGAGCGCACCGTCCAGCACCTCATTGGGGTGCATGTACATGGACAGCATATTGTGGCAGTCCGCGCCATACACCATCTCATTGCATCCATTTGCAAGCTGGCTGATAATGGTCATGTAATATGCCACTCTTGGCAGTCCCTTTTTCTCAGCCTCAGCGGCGCCTGTCTCCAGTTCGTAACGCTCCCACTCCTCCGGCTCCTTGTCCGCAACTGCTTTTGCCACATACTCTGCCAGAAGATGTGCCGCCCTTCTCTGCTCATCTTCAACACGTATGGACAGATCCAGATCCTTCTCTACGGTACGCTCTGCATATACGACGAGGTTGATCAGTTGTGAATAGATGCTGTGCTTTGCTGCAGGACCCGACATATCTACCATCCCGTCTACCATATTTCCGTATTTCCCGCAACAGATTACGCTCATATTTTTCAATGCATATACAATTCCCTCACCGGCTGTCTTTACCGGTCCTGTATAGCCTGGAAATACTGCCCGTCCATCCGGACGATAGCGCGGCTCTACTGCCGCCTTTGCCGGGACCAGACGTATACTGTCCCCCGGCCTTGCAATATGCAGTCTGATATTCTTAAGCTTTCCGTCCGCATTCAGATATGCGGTTGCTTCCTCCTCATTGACAGTAAGGATTCCCTGCTGAAATGAAGTCTCTTCACCAAACTGAATATCTTTTACATAAAAATTTCCAATCTCCAGCTTTTTCATGTCAGATATCTCTCCCTTCGTTTTTTTAATCTGGGACGGGGTATTTCTAAAATTACCCCGTCCCCAAATGCCTTATACCGGTATCTTCCAGAACTCCGGATCTGAAAGTGCTTCCACGATGTTATCGCTATAGGCTTCCACAAGATGAAACCCTTTTTCCTTTGTGGCGGCATATGCATTTCCCATAATTCCATTTTCTGTGTGAGATTCCATAAAGTGGAAAGTGCCCACAGTTCCCGCATCCTCATGCCTGCTGCAGCCTCCCCCATATCCGCTCTGCTCTTTATAGCCCGGATCTACCAGGCTCTCATCGTACGCCAGTACAATGGAAGTCTCCACCTCGCCCGAATGCCACATGCAATCCTGAGTCTCTACGATTTTTGATTCATCGACACTCCCGTTGCACGGAATGTGGTAAACCGGGAATCCCAGTTCCCTGTTAATCTCAATCAATGCTACGTCTATAGGAGCCATGTTTCCGCCGTGTCCATTCACCAGAGCAATTTTCCTGAATCCCTGGGATGCAATTGACATGCACTGTTCCTTCAGAACCTGTATAAAGGTCCTCGGCTCAATACTGAGGCTTCCCGGAAAATGCATATGATGCATGGAATTGGCTATGACAAATGCCGGTGCGATTACAGCCGGTATCCCCTTTTTTTCGAGCTTCTCTGCCACAAGCCGGCTCACCCAGCCTGCACTGATCAGATCAGTAGCTACCGGGAGATGCGGGCCATGCTGCTCAATAGCCCCTATAGGCATAAATACGATTGCCTCCTGTTCTGACAGTATTTTCAGCTCGGGAGCGGATAAATCCTCCCATTTAAATTTATTTTTCATAGAAATTTCTCCTTTCCTGTAGGTTTTCATTATTAATTTTTATTCTGAAACCAAAGCAGCAGCCGTCCCGCAAAATCAGCAGTACAAATATCATTTTCAAAGTGCTATAGTCCGGCATCAGTGCCATCCAGAATGCAGCCAGACTGCTCATAAGTACGGATACTACCAGGCATTTCTTCGGTGAGAATCTGTCACAGAGCCATCCGCTTATGATATGGCATGCCACACTCGCCCCTGAATTGATAGCCAGCAGATGTCCGATCTGACTGTTTGTAAGTACAAATGCCTTCTGAAACGGAACATATAATACGGTAACAAGGTACATCACATCATATGACATAATAGAAAGCCCAAGGAGAACCAGATTCCGTGCCGTCTTCCCTGAAAGTACTGATTTCTTCATACAATTTTTATTCCTCTATGTTCCCTTTTGCTTCTTCCTTTGCTTTCCTGCGCTTCTGCATATTATAAGCAAAAATGATTGCTCCAAAGATTGGCAGAAGCATCTCCAGCAGATAAACGCCGTCAAATGGAATCCAGTTCAGCACGCCTGTATTTCCTATGAGCAGTATTCCAATACCAATTGCCATGCAGAAGCCTGCAGTAGGAAGGTCTTCCCCCATAAACTGTGCGAAAATACATCCAAACAGTGCCGGCAGCATCAGACTTAAGCTGTTGGTTACCGAATCCGGCAGCAGGTTCAGAATCGTCTGCCCGCCGACAACAAAGACCGCAAGAATCCCGATACTTACAAAGCAGGTTGCCGCTATGGCTATGGTCGATACCAGGGTTCCCTGCTGTGTGCCTGGCTTCACTCCCGCTGCCTTTTGCGCAGTCAGCGCACATGGAATCCTCATATTGGAAGAGTTCCCCGCAAGGGAACAGATCAGCATTCCGGTAACTCCCTGGATAGGGAAATATGCAATCGGCTCGGAGATATACCATGGAAGCTGTATCATCAGCCATATTACGGATGCCCCTGCAATCTCCTTCCACTGGGGCACGATTCCTTTTCCAAACCATGTCCAAAGGAATGGGATAAAGAAGTAAAACATTGCCAGAGATAGTATCACCCTTCCAATGATGACAAGTGATGGCATGTATTTCCCATTAAAATAATCCTTTTCCTGTGTATTTGCTTTCATTCTTTCGCTCTCCTCCCCTTATCCTGCAATTGCCCCGGCAATCATTCCACAGAGCATGGAAATCAGAAGATTCCATTGAAGCAGTCCCTTCTTCCCAGTCTTCTTCACAAACTGCTGTACCCCCAGTGTTACAATAAATCCGACAATAAGTGCTACGGTAGAATTGTCCATTCTCAGGATATATGGCGCATCTACATATGCGTAGCATCCGAGAATCGCCGCATTGCAAATGACCATCATCATGGTCATGTCCTTTCCGCCTACCTTCTGAATAACTTTATCAAACTTGGTCACAAAAAGTACCGGAATAATCAGATAGCCGATACAGCCAAGCGCCGCAATGAACAGCGCTGTCTGAAAAATCTCCGAAGTCAGGGAAGCGGCAGTTCCATCCGCCCCGAACTGACCGGCTGCCACACCCACGGCCTGTACCTCATAACCAACATTTCCACATACCGACAGCCTCAGCAGCGCCGTAGGCGCACCCGCCACCACCAACAGGGAAATCATACCGACCGCTATGACGATAGACGGCCCGATTGCCGAGACGCACGCAGTCTTCAGTGTAATATGAACCTGTTCCTTTGTAACACCCACATGGGGCGCTGCCTTAATACTCCGAATAATAAAAAGTAATGCTAATCCAAAAACAAGACATAATCCCCCTACTGTAATAATCCACAAGAATGGACTATTGACTAATTCCTTTAATTCCGCTGACATATTTTTCTCCTTTCAAATTTATACACCACTCCTTCGCCCCATGTAGTGACTGCTCCTGTGCAGCCCGGGAATAAAGCCCGCCAATTTTCCTCCCGTTTCTATTCCGAGTACTCATTTACTGATCCGCGCTCTTGATCGCTGTCTGGATCCTTTCTCTGCTGCAGCCCGGTTCGAAAAATACTTCTACATGTTCCTCTGACATTGGTTTTGTCATGAGTGAAACTACCACCATCAGGACAAAGGATACTGCGATTCCCGGTACAAATGAATGGATGACCGTTGTTAGTCCTGCCATGTACCAGACAATTGCAGCTCCGGCTCCTCCAATCACAGAGGCATAGCAGCCCTGTGTTGTGGCGCGCTTCCAGTACAGTCCCAGGATTACCGGTGCGGTAAAGGCTGCTCCCATGGTTCCTGCCGCCATGGTAGATAATGACCATACAAAGTCCGGCGGATTAATACTTACGGCTGCTACAATAAGAAGTACAATTCCGGTTACTACACGGGAAATGTTCACTGACTTCTTTGCCTCAATCTTCTTCCCGGTAACCTTTCCTCCGAAATCTTCATAGATGTCCTTTGCTACTGCTGATGACGAGGTCAGTACAAGCGCCACCAGTGTCGAAAGGCCTGCCGCAAGAATCCCGCACAGGAACAGCCCTGACACAAAGGTTCCACTGTAATTTGCCACGGTCATAGGTACAATCATGTCAATATTGTCAAATTCTTTTCCCCGGAACAGATAGAATGCCCCGCCTCCGATAATCGTCAGTGCAAACATAAAGACGATCATCCAGGCAACCCCCACCCGAATTACGGAACTTACCGTACGGGAATCCTTAAGACCCATAAATTTGGTCATAAGCTGCGGCTGCCCAAAGGCAATAAACGGCCATACTCCTGCGTAGCTGACTATGGTAAGGAAAGGAAGACCGCCCGATACTGTAAGCTTAGACGGATGCTCTGCCGTCATATATTCTGTAATCGGCGTAATACCTCCTGTTGCAATTAGTACGGTGGCTGCCACTGCAACTACTGATATAGCAATTGTAATACCCTGGATCAGGTCTGTTGTTGCAACTCCCCAGTATCCGGAGGTAATCAGATAGAGGCATGCCACAATACATAAAATGATAATCGCTGTAATATACGGAATCCCTGCTACTGCATTAATCGTGTCCCCGATTCCCTTTGTCGCAGCAACCGCATAGGGAATCATCATAACTGCAACCAGGGTTCCGCATAGCAGCCTGAGCTTATTTGAACTGTAGCGGATGGCAAGGAATCCAGACATTGACACAACATCCAGCCTTTCTGACAGCGCCCTCACCTTCGGTCCCAGTATGACAAAGATCGCGAAACAGCATAACAGTACACTTAGCATTGTCTCCAGTCCCGCATATCCCATTCCATAAAGATAATACATGGATGTGCTTCCAATAATTGCCGATGTGCTTACATATGCCGCGCAGTAAGACACTGCGGTCGCAATCGGTCCTACATTTCTTCCTCCTACCCAGAAATCATCTGATGATTTCACCTTCCGGCTCATTACAAGCCCTACACCGACGATAATAAACAGATAGATTACCGCCATTGCGATTTGAACGATACCTAATTTCATACTTCATTCCCTCTTCACAAAATCACTTTATCTACATGTTCTCTATTCTTTTTTACTGTTTACCCCATAGCTTCGGCTTTCTACTCATGCTCCTCTGGCTGGTTAAATGCAAAGTAGTATTCTGATTTTTCTTTCCACCATTTTGAGTGGAGGACAAGCTCTGAAATCACCGGAATCACAATGACTGTTATAACAAACAGACTTGCAACTGACATAGGCATTCCTGAAATATGCATACATTTCTCTCCTTTCATTAGAATTCTCTATATAATTATTGATGTGTTCTATTTTAATCCTTTCTTCATTTACTTCAATGTGCACAATTTACATATCTCATTTGTTCATTGTGAACATATTCACAGAGGATTATCTAATTTTTTTGATACTTGTGTAAAATATTGGTATATACTATACTGATATTGATAGAAGCAATAGATTTATTTAGATTTAGTTTAATCTGCTATGAGGAATATGCCATGTCATTATTAGTGAAAGATTTATTATCCCGCCTCCATTCCAAAAATATTACCTTTCAGTATTATGGTTCCGAATTTGAGGCGGTCTATGCTGTTTCAGAGCTCCCGGAAGACTTTCCTGCCCACTCCCAGAACGGAGTCTTTTATATTTCCTCTGACACTGCTCTTATTTCCCTGCAGAAGGACAGGCTGAACTGCATACTCTTTACGTCCCCGGATGATTTCCGCCAGGTTCTTACCCTGTGCTGCGATTATCTGCTGTGGCATCAGCAGAAGGAAGCTCTGCTCCTGCAGTTTTACGAAGAGCTTATGAATACTCCGGCCTATTTCAGACTGATTCGTATCTGCAGCAGCATTTTAGAGCATAATCCTGTGGTTCTTCTTAACGACCAGCTGGTTCAACGCATTCACTCTGATGGTTTTGGCATCAGAATGGATGACGCATTCATGGGGATGATAAAGCGTGCGCTGCTTTCTGACAGAAAAGAAGCCCTGATCAAGATTGACGGATCAGAGGATTTTCAAAGCAATATATTTATTGGAATAATAGAACGGGAAGGTTTTGGAAAAACAGAATATTTATGTATCATAGAGCAGAACAAGTTCCGCTACAGACAGGACAGCCTTCACTATATGATCTCTGTCTGCAATGCACTTACTAAGCATAATGGAATCATCACGCTCAGACCCAGTGCGCCCTCCGGGACACTGGATGAGCTTATTTTAAATCTCCTTGACTCACTTCCTGCATCGCCTGCTTCCGCCAGGATACAGTTAACGGAAGCAGGATGGAAGGAGCATGAACAGTATTATGTCCTTGCAATAGACAGACAGCATAAAAGCCGCCAGCTGCCGGACTATACAAAGATCCAGGCGATCCTGGGAACTGCGAAACTCTATAACCATCAGGACTATATTGTGGCGATACTCGGATGCCATTATTTTGAGCAGCCAGATGCCTCCTGCCTGAATGCTTTGTCTGATTATTTAAAAGACTGCAATATGTGCGCCGGGATCAGCAATGGATTTTCTGAAATAACCATGCTAAGTACTTTTTTTGGTCAGAGCGTTAAGGCGATTGAAATTAATAAATTCTATCATTATACGATGAATTACAGGGTGGTAAAGTATACGGATTTTTCCATTACTCATCTTTTGGAAATTGTCTCAAAGAGCAGTAAGATCAAGCTGATTGATTTCTGTCATCCAACTCTTCTCTACATCCTGCAGTATGACAGAACAAACAATACGGATTACCTTAACACACTGTCAGCATATATCCTTGCCAACGGCTCTATCCGGCTTGCAGCACAGGTGCTGTATATCCATACGAATACAATGTATAACCGCATTTCCAAAATCCGGGATGATTTTAAACTGGATCTGGATGACATCACTCTGGTTGCACAGCTGTATATCTCTTTTCAGATACTAGGAATGCTGCAGATTACGGATGTGAATGTATGGGCGCGTATCCACTGGCCGTCGCCTTCATAACCTGCGCTCGCAGCTACGCTTTAAAGGCAATATTGATTTTCTTCCTCGAATATCACAGGTGTAGACAGGTATTATATATATTTCCCCATCTCTCCGACTAAATACAGCGGAACGTTTACCATCCATTCCTGTTTTCTGTAGTTCGACATGGAGGTTCTTACCGCCTTCCCGATCCGGAATTTCTCACAAAAAAACCGAAGACTTTTAGCCTGAAGATTCTCCTCGGCCTTCACTTCAACCGGCACAATCCCATCTTCATTCTGCAAGATAAAGTCAACCTCTGACGGTGTTGTATCGGATGACCAGTAGAAAATATCATTCTCCGGGTCGTTCACCAGCTGCTGCAGCACATACTGCTCTGTAAGCGCTCCCTTAAACTCCTCAAACATACGGTTTCCTTCCAGAATAAGCTTTGCACCCAGCCTTGTCATTGCACCAAGAAGACCAATATCTACGATGAATAATTTAAACGCGCGGAAATCCTGGTATGCACGCAGCGGGAAATCCGGCTTTTTTATACGGTTAATCCTGTAGACAAGCCCGCAGTCAGCAAGCCATGTAATAGCCACCTCATATTCCCTCGCTCTTGCGCCTTCCCGCACCAGACCATATACGAATTTCTTATTCTCCCTTGCCAACTGGGTAGGAATGGAATTCCAAAGCATCCGGATTCTCGTGACGATCTCTGCCGGAGCATGCTTTGAAAAATCATTCTCATAAGCACTGAGCAGCCTGTTCTGTACCACACGCACTTTTTTTAGATCCCTTGACTTTAAGTATGTTACGACTGCTTCCGGCATTCCTCCGACATAATAATACATTTTCAGGTAATCAATGTACTTATTTCTAAAAACCGTAATCATTCTTGTGTCACCGGACTTCAAAAGCTCAGTAAGCGGCTCTTCACCGCAGGCACAGAGAAATTCCTGATAATCTAATGGATAAAGGTCTAAAAACTCCACCTTTCCTACCGGAAATGATGTACCTTCATGTAAAGCAACGCCTAAAAGCGAACCTGCCGCTGCCACATGATATTCCGGGGCGTTTTCGCAAAAATATTTTAGAGATTTTAGCGCTCTCGGAATTTCCTGAACTTCATCAAAAATAATCAGCGTATCCTCCGGGGTTATCTTAAATCCAACCGCAATCTCCAATGCAGAAATAATGCGTTCTATATCGAACGCATCGCGGAATACATCCTGCATCACTTCATTTTCATCCATAGAAATATATGCACATTTCTCGTAACATGTCCGCCCGAATTCCTTCATCAGCCATGTCTTGCCAACCTGCCTTGCTCCCCTGATAATCACAGGCTTTTTTGCCGGATCATCTTTCCATTTTTTCAGACTTTCCATAAGCTTGCGGTACAAGGTGCGCACCTCCTCTGCATTGATTCCAGGATATGAGTGTCAATGGCTATACTGATGCCTGTTCCATCATTATATCTTATTATATACATTTTCGCAACGTAATATACACATTTTCGTTAGGAGTTTTATCCTCTGTTTACACATTTTCGTTAGGAGTTTTATCTATTGGTTACACATTCTCTTCATGACTTTTCTCCCCAGTCTGGCTACACAACCGTTTCTACAATCGTTTTTCCGCCCATGTTTTTCAATAAATCTGTCATCGCTGCCGCTGTAAATATCTGCAAAATACTCCACAAATTTTTTTAGCGTCATGTCCATATCCAAACGTCCGTCACGAATAAAATAATTTTTATCACGCTGTGCCAAAGTTCCAATGCCAGATGAAAGCTCATCCTCTGGGGACGGGGCATTTTTAAAAATGCCCCGTCCCCAATAATCATCTTTACAGCAACATGCTTTAAAGATATAATAGTAAAGCAAACAATTGTTTACATTAATCGAGGTGAATCTATGACATCACATATTAAAAGCATGACAGAGGGACGTCCCTCTTCCCTTATTTTTTCTTTTGCACTGCCCCTGATGGTGGGCAATGTTTTCCAGCAGCTTTATACTGTGGTAGACACTATGGTAGTTGGGAAGTTTCTCGGTGTAGGAGCCCTTGCCGCCCTGGGGGCAGCAGACTGGATGAACTGGATGATGCTTGGCGTCATCCAGGGTTTCACACAGGGGTTCGGGATTCTGATGGCGCAGGAGTTCGGCGCGAAGAAATATGAGGATCTGCGAAAAAGCGTGGGAAATTCTGCGGTTCTTTCTCTCTTTTTCTCCGTCTTCCTTCTTGTAACCGGACAGCTTCTTTCGCGTCCCGTCCTGATGTTTCTTCAGACTCCCCCGGAAATACTTGAGAATGCACTTTTGTACCTGAGAATTATGTATGCGGGTGTTCCGGTGGTAATGGCATACAATCTGCTGGCAGCCATCCTGCGTTCGTTAGGAGACGGCAGGACGCCTCTTCATGCCATGATTGTAGCGGCAGTCACAAATATTATTTTAGACCTTATATTTGTGCCGGTTCTTGGGTGGGGGATTGCAGGGGCTGCAGCTGCCACGTTAATCGCGCAGCTTGTCTCCAGCCTGTTCTGTCTGTACCATATTGGGAAAATAGAGCTTCTAAAGCTTTCGTCCCGGCATTTCAGATTCCAGGACAGGCATCTGCCTTTACGCCTTTTCCTGCTAGGTTTTCCAATGGCATTTCAAAATGCAATTATTTCTGTAGGCGGAATGATTGTGCAGTTTGTGGTCAATGGATTCGGCGTAATTTTTATCGCCGGATTTACGGCAACAAATAAGCTCTATGGCGTGCTGGAGGTTGCCGCGACCTCTTATGGCTATGCCATGGTCACTTATACAGGCCAGAACCTGGGAGCCCGAAAGACAGAACGGATTCGCAGAGGAGTTAAAGCAGCGCTTGTAATTGCACTGTTTACATCATTCATCATTGCGGGGGCCATGCTCCTTGGAGGCAGGGTGATTCTTGGATGGTTTATTTCGGGAACGCCAAAGGAGGCCAGACAGGCATTACAGATTGCCTATTATTATCTCGCAGTCATGAGTATCTGCCTGCCCATCCTTTATACTCTTCACATTACACGTTCCGCGATTCAGGGGATGGGAAATACGGTTCTTCCGCTGGTATCTGGGATCGCAGAGTTTATCATGCGGGCAGTAACGGCCATATTTCTGCCAGTACTTATTGGAGAAAAGGGAATTTTCTATGCGGAGGTCATGGCATGGACAGGAGCCACCGTCATACTGGTCATCAGTTATTTTGCTGTTATCAGGAAGATGGAGCTGCTGTTCAAATGAGTGCGGTCTTGATTTGCCCGGTATCACACTGTGATTTTCCAGGGCATTCATCTGTTCTGACGCTCAGTATAATTATTCAATCTGCCAGTCTACCGGCTCCACCCCGTGAGCTTCAAGGAATGCATTGGCCTGACTGAAGGGTTTACTGCCAAAGAAGCCCCTGAACGCTGACAGGGGGCTTGGATGGGGCGCCTTCAGAATCAGATGGTCTGGGTTGTTTAGCATCTGCGCCTTCCGCTGGGCGGGACTTCCCCACAAAATAAATACGACTGGCCTGTCCTGGCTGTTCAGCGCCCTGATTGCCGCATCTGTGAATTCCTCCCATCCGATTTCCCTGTGGGAATTTGCCTGGTGGGCGCGCACGGTAAGTACTGTGTTCAGCATCAGCACTCCCTGTTCGGCCCATTTGGTCAGGCAGCCGTGATCCGGGATCCTGCAGCCCAGATCCTCGTGAAGCTCCTGATAAATATTGACAAGGGACGGCGGAATATCCACCCCCTTTTTTACAGAGAAGCAAAGGCCGTGGGCCTGGCCATGGTTGTGATATGGATCCTGCCCCAAAATCACAACCTTTACCTTATGCAGAGGCGTCAGATGAAATGCATTAAAGATATCCTCTGCCGGAGGAAATACAAGCCTTGTCTTATATTCCTGATTCACGGTCTGAAATAACTTTTTATAGTATGGCTTCCCAAACTCGTCTTTTAATGCTTCCAGCCAGTCGTTATTAATTGCTGCCATATAGTTCCTCCCATTCTTTGTACGATTTGACAAAGTCCCGCAGATACTTCATTCATTTCCAATTCCTGATTACATTCTTACAGATATCCCCTGCTCCCGCAGATACTTCTTGACTTCCCGGATTTCAAGCTCTTTATAATGGAACAGTGACGCCGCCAGCGCTGCGTCCGCTTTCCCGTCCGTAAGCGCCTCTTTAAAATGCTCCAGGTTTCCTGCTCCCCCTGACGCGATGACCGGGATGGATACTGCCTCTGCCACTGCTCTTGTAAGCTCCAGGTCGTATCCAGCCTTTGTTCCGTCACAGTCCATGCTGGTGAGCAGAATCTCGCCTGCGCCAAGCTTTTCTACCCTTGCCGCCCACTCCAGGGCATCAATCCCCACATCAATACGCCCGCCGTTTTTATAAATATTCCAGCCGTTTCCGTCTGCACGTCTCTTTGCGTCAATTGCTACCACCACACACTGGCTTCCGAACTTGTCCGCTGCATCCGAGATCAGCCCCGGCGTATTGATGGCTGATGAATTAATGGAGATCTTGTCCGCTCCTTCCCTTAGAAGCGCCCTGAAATCCTCCACTGTACGGATGCCGCCTCCTACGGTAAAGGGAATGAACACCGTCTCTGCCACCCTGCGAACCATATCCACCACCGTCTGTCTTGCATCTGAGGAAGCCGTAATATCAAGGAATACCAGCTCATCCGCTCCTTCCCTGTCATATGCCCTTCCAATTTCAACCGGATCTCCCGCATCTTTAAGATCCACAAAATTCACGCCTTTTACTACCCGTCCGTTATTTACATCCAGACAGGGAATGATTCTCTTCGTATGCACCTTCTCTTACCCCTCCGTCTGTATCTCCACAAAATTTTTCAGAATCTGTATCCCGGTATCACTGCTCTTTTCCGGATGGAACTGGCAGGCAAATACATTTCCATTCTCCACAGAAGCATGGATCTCTGTGCCATATTCGGTCACTGCTGTTACAATACCTGCATCCTCTGCCCGAAGATAGTAGGAATGAACAAAATAAACATATGGTTCTTCTGGCAGCCCGGCAAAGAGCCTTCCGCTTCTCGGAAACCTCAGTGAATTCCACCCCATGTGGGGGATCTTTAATCCACCGCTTTCTGGTATGCGGACAATCTCACCCTTTAATACGCCAAGCCCTTTTACTCCCGGCGACTCCTCACTGCTCTCAAAGAGAAGCTGAAGCCCAAGGCAGATGCCGAGAAAGGGCGTATTCCTCCTGACCACCTCATGGATTACTTCATCCAGTCCGAATTGTTCAAGTTTCCCCATGGCGTCTCCAAATGCGCCCACTCCTGGGAGAATTACTCTGTCCGCTCCAAGAATCGTCTCATAGTCTCTTGTGACAACCGCCTCCTGCCCCAGGAACTTAAGCGCTTTTTCTACACTCTTTATATTTCCTGCATCATAGTCAATAATTGCTATCATCTGTTCCTCCCTGCTGCAAACCAGCTTTTACAAAGTATTCTTATTTTACCATACATCAAGGGGTTTTGCTACTTCGTTTTTAAAATTGGGGACGGGGTATTTTTAAAAATACCCCGTCCCCTACGGTAATACTGTGTTTTGGATTTTTTCTACCAGCTCCTGGTCTTCCAGTAGTTTCTGAAACAACTCCTCTCCTGCTGTATAATACTGCTTCCCATCGGTCCCTTCTGGCAGATCCCCTGATTCTACCAGTGTTTTTACTGTATAATTTACGGTCTTCTCCCAGTATCTGTCACTGTCCGGATTGTAGAATCCCTCCTTTGCCTCGTCCACGGATACCAGATCGTCAAATTCTGTCATGAATGTCTTCCATTCTTCGGTCGGCGTCTCTGTCCCTGATGTTTCGGTAAATAACCGGGCGGCTGCTTCGGAGAATTTGTCCTGGTCTGCATCAAATGCGTTGACTGCCCCGAAGATCAGTGCCTGCAGTTTTATGGCTGTCTCCTGGTTATTTTCCAGGAAATCGGTTGTTGTCATCCATGTATCGAACCACAGTCCTGCCTCGCCCAGAATATCTGAGCCTCCTATATTGATAAAATCCCCCTGATTCATAAGTGATCTCTGCTGCGGAAGACTTCCGATGTAAAAGTCTCCGGTTCCGGACAAAAGGGCATTTGCAGCCTTTGCGTCATCTCCAAAGTTCATAAAGATAACGTCCTTTTCTGTCAGGCCCACCTGGGCAATTGCATCCAGTATCAGTGCTTTTCTCTGTGGAATAATGCAGAAGGTCTTTCCCTTCAGGTCATTCAGCCTCTGCTCCTTTGCAGCCTCGATGTCCCCGTTTTTCTCCTCAACCAGCTCGTCCCAGGAACTCAAGTTTCCTTTTCTCCCTACAAAGAAGAACCCTTTAAAATCCCCGAGAGGTGTAAAATTAACAAGGTTCGGGCTGCCGCTTACGCATGCAAGATGCTCCGATATGCAGGAACCGCTGATCACAACATCTCTCCTGACCAGGGACTGGGCCCCTGCCGATGTGGATGATACCACCTGCAGGTCAAGATCCAGGCCGTACTCCTTATCAAGGCCTGTCTCATGCGCTACTGACAGGACTGCATACATGGGGTATGGCGTAACTCCTATCCCGACTTTTGTAATCTCCTGCGTCCCGCCTGTGCCCTCCTGTTCATTACTGGCTGGTTTATTCCCGGAATCTTCTGCATTTCCACACCCTGTCAGTGCAAATATCATACATAAAACCAATAAAACAGACAACATCTTTTTCTTCATAATCTTCCTCCGTATCTTCATTTAAAACGATTGTTTACAGGTATAGCGCCGCCGCATTCTTCCCAAGGATCCCTTCGATCTCCTTTTTTTCAAATAACGGCCATCCACATCTTTCACAGATAATCCGGATATTTTTCGTAGCATTCTAATACATACTCCTCTCCAAAATTGTTTCCCCAGATCCGGCTCATATCCTGTCCCATACACACGGCCATATCAATCCCGGCCTCTTTCCACCAGCCCACAAGCTGGTCAATATCTGTATCCTCCGGAATTCCAAGCTTCATATCTGTATTCTTCTTTACGTCAAAATTCAACTTGCGTGTCAGATGCATATGGGAATCAATAATCATAACATCACCCTTCCTCTCTACAAGTAAAGCCTTGCAGCATTGTCATGGAGAATCCCCAAAAGCTCCTTCTGTGTAAATACAGGCCAGCCGCAGCCCTCACAGATCTGATTCAGCTCAACTTCCACATAGTGAATCCATCTCTTTAAATCCTCTGCCGGATTCGCGGAAAAATAATCGTACTCACATCCGACAAAATCAGAGGCAAACATCACCCTGTCAAGAACTCCGTATTCTTTTGCGATCACCATATTCCACGCAAGCCATGTAGGCCTTCCGAATGTCATAGCCAGGTCGCAGTACATTTTCTTATGATTTGTCATCAGCACAAACAGGTACTCGCTCCAGGGATAACCGATATGCTCTACTACGATCTTCATATCCGGGAAATCTACCATCACATCATTGAGATTCTGCATCTGTGCGTATTTCGTTGGCGCCAGTACCGCAGGTCCTGTCTGTGCCGAATGATGATACTGCACGACAACATCCTCTTTCTCACAGAATTCATAGAAGGGATACATACTGGCGTCATTGGAATGGTATTGTCCATACGGCGGTGTAAAGAGAACTCCTCTGAACCCGTAATCCTTTACCCTGCTTTTTAAGTGTTCCAGCTTTTCGCGGCTGAATCTCCCTGCAGCATCAATAGGCTCCACGCTTGCAAATGGAATAAAGAAATCCGGGTATTTCTGATAACATTCCAAAACATACTCTTCACCAAAATTATTTTTCCAGATTCTCTCCATATCCTGTCCCATACACACGGCTTTCTCGATTCCCGCCTCCTTCCACCAGCCCACGAGCTGATCAATATCCGTATCCTTTGGAATCCCAAGCCCCATCCTGGTATTCGTCTCGACATCGAAGTTCGCCTTCCTTGTCAAATGCATGTGTGAATCAATTACCATAACGCAACCTCCTTTATTTTTTGTAGTTTTTTCCGAATCATTCTGTTTTCCGGCTTAAAATGACATCTTTTCACGCTCTGTCCATCTCGTCAGCCTCCGCTCGATCAGACGGATAATCTGGTCTAAAATAATTGCAAGGACGCTGTAAATTAAGACTACTGCTATAATGGCCGGAGTATCCAGATACATCTGCCGGACAATCATTGTATAGCCAAGGCCTGACTGTACTCCCATAAATTCTGCAGCCACATCAAGTCCCCAGGATGTTCCTGCAGCCACCCGGATCGCGCCGATCAGATGCGGCACAATATACGGGCAGATCACGGTCTTAAACATCACGCTTTTCTTCGCCCCCAGATTATAGGATGCATGGATATACACAGAAGGGATATTTCGAACCGCTTCATATGTCTGCACGCCTAAAACAGTGGACACTCCCAGGGCAACCAGCAGAATCTGGGGCCAGAGGCCAAGCCCGAACCAGATCATGAACAGTGGAATCATTGCAAAGATCGGAATCGGCCTTGTAAACTCCATGAATGGTCCCACAATATTCATAAACGTTCTGCTGTATGCCATCAGAAGTCCCATTCCCACACCAATCACAGCTCCAATCAGAAAGCCGCTTAAAGTGATCCTAAGGCTTGACAGGATGGAGGACGGCAGGGAGGCCCTCATGGCAATAAAGGAATTGATAATATCTTTTGGTCCCGGCAGATAAATCGGCCTGATCTGAAATACGCTGATCACTCCTGTCCAGATAATGAAAAACACTGCAGTCAGCAACAGTTTTCTTGATATGTTTTTTGCCGCACTCATCCTTACTCCTCCTCTCTCTCATACTTTTTCAGCAGTTCAACGGTTCTGCGCCGCACCTTCTGGAATTCAGGATTTTCCTTAATCTGCACAGTCCGGGGCCGTTCAAACGGCACTTCGATCACTTCTGCTTCCCCGCCGTTTTTAATGTGCTGCAGCACAACAATCTTATCAGCGAGAAATAATGCTTCTTCAATATCATGGGTAACAAAGACAATTGTCTTCTTTGATCCCTCCCATATCTTTACGAGTTCCTCCTGCATCATCTCCTTCGTCATGGCGTCCAGCGCTCCGAAGGGTTCGTCCATAAGGATTGTCTCCGGGTTATTCGCAAGCACCCGGGCAAGATCCACTCTTTTTTTCATACCTCCAGACAACTCCTTCGGCCATGCGTTTTCAAATCCCTTTAACCCTACAGTCTCAATAAACTTATTCACATGCTCTTTGCGTATATCTGCCGGAACACCTCTTACCTTTAGCCCGTATTCCACATTGTCGCGTACCCGAAGCCATGGAAATACCGCATCTTCCTGAAATACCATTGCCCTTTCATAGCCTACGCTTTTTATTTCCTGTCCGTTATAAATGATCTTTCCCTCTGAGGGCTTTTCAAATCCGGCAAGCATCTTAAGGAGTGTGGATTTTCCACAGCCGGACGGTCCGATGATGCAGACAAACTCATTGTCTCCAATCGTAAGTCCCAGGTTCCTTATCACCTCATAGCCCGGTTTCCCTTTATTACCTTCATAAGAGAAACTTAAGTTCTCTATTTTAAGCATGTTACCGCCTCCCTTGTTTTAAAATCTACTTTTCTACAGCCAGCACCACCGATGTATCCGCCATATATGGGAAGCAGACTGCCGGAAGGTCTGAGAGCGGAAGCACCTCTTCTGGAAGATTGATTCCCAGTACCTCTGTCATAAACTTTCGTCTCGCCTTAATCCTCTCATAACAGGAAGGCGACATTTCCTTTATCTCATTATGAAGCGCTTCATTTCCGATCGCCAGGCCGTCCTCGATGTGGCAGGGAAGGTATGGGTCTTTAAAACAGACTGTATAATCACATTGCAGAACCATTCCTGAACGTACCTTTACCTTGCTGCCCTTTACAAACGGGGAGTTCGTCCACTCATCCGTATGGATCAGATGCCCTGGGTTCAATACAATGTTATACTTTTCGAATCCCAGCTCCTTTTCAACCATGTCATAAATCTCCCCGAACTCTGTCCCAGGCTTCATCATCTCATACCAGTCGGCGACACTTGAAAAATACGGCTTTGCAACCTCTTCCACATAATGCCTTCTGCATTCCGGAAGATCTTCCGTGTTCCGGATAAACATTCCCATCTTATGTACCAGGGAGCCCCTCATGCCGTACCCTACTCCAGCCGGGCTTCCATAAGCAAGCCTGCTGTGGTACTCCGGGCTGTTAAGCCCCAAAGCCGCATGTGCATCTCCGAAGTTCACATTCGGGTGGGTACATTCAGGCTCACCGTCGATTTCCAGGAGCCTGGATACCTCTATTTCCGTCATTCCTTCCTTCATGTTTTTCAGCGCCCGGTAAACTCCCCTGGAAATCTTCGTCCCCTGCAGCTCAAACTGGATGATTTCCTTAGCAGATGCGTGGTGTCTGAGGCCGTATTCATTGTCCATAAGAAGATCGGCCGCATTGCAGATTTCTCTTCCATCTGCCGCAATCCGCAGGGTTTCAGCAATATAATGGGGTACATCTGTGACACATCCTTCCAGGTTAAACAAATCATCTCTGTAGGATTTCCAGCCTGCCAGGCCTATTTTTCCATCTGTTTTGCCTATCTCCCTGCGGAATATCTCCTCCAAGGGTTCACTGTCCTCATTGGGCTGTCCCATCAGCCCGAATGTCTGGAATAATACTGCCTTAATATCATAGGGTATCTTCGGAACATATCCCATTCCTTCATTCCCGGCAAGAATCACCGGCTTTTCCCCGCGCTTTAAGATCAGCAGCGCCTCCTCAAATCTCGGATCATACCCCGTAAAGTAAAGGATATTGGAAAAGTGCTCTCTGTCTCCGTATACTACAATTACAGTGTATTCCTGCGCCCGGGGCATTGCCCACAGGTTCTCTATCCGCCCAAGATAATCTTCCTTCGTTGTCACGGGTATCTCCGATTCTACAATTGGAACCGGATTCTCACACAGTGTTACCGGCGTCCTTTTCTCTATTATGTTTTTCATATTCTTTCCCATCCTTAGCTTTTGCTATGGATCTCCCTTCAATTATTTTGTACTGTACCATTGTCCGGATCTCCGTGCAGGTCTTTTCTTTAATCTGGTCCAAAAGCTGGTAAGAAGCCTGACGTCCCATCTGTCCCAGTGCAAACTCCACAGTCTGAAGGCTCGGGGTGCAGGCCCGGGCGGCAATGCTGTTATCTATCCCCACTACCGAAATGTCCTCAGGAACGTGCTTCCCCTGATCCTGGATTGCCTTTACCGCGCCGACTGCCATATTGTCATTTCCACATATAAGGGCTGTACACTGCTCTCCGCTCTCCAGCATGGCCTTCACGCATGCATAGCCGCTTTCAATGCTGAAGTCGCCGTAAAGAACCAGCTTTTCTTCAATATCCAGTTTCTCTGCCTTCATACCGTCTTTAAAACCGTGGAAACGGAACTTCATGTCCTGCTGACCGCTTAAGACATTAATAAACCCAATCTTACTATGTCCCAGTCCTTTTAAAATATGCACAAGATCCTTTACCATCTGCCTGTTATCAATACATACCTCATTTGCCGCCATATCCGGACAATTTCCGTCCAGCAGTACAAAGGGAAAGTTCTGCCTTTTCATATCCTGAACCGTCTTCTTTGGTACCTCCCACGCAGACAGTATCGCTATGCCGTCTGCTTCTCTGCTGTTAATGCAGTTCTTTACACAATTATCAAGCTGCTGCGGCTTTGCTGCTGCCACAATCTTAATCTGAAGGCTGTAGCCTTCTTTTGTCAGGCTGTCGTTCATGGACTGGATAACAGGCAGCTGATGAAGCCATGTGGAAGGGCTGATATTTTTTTCTGATACGATACATAATAAAATTGTATTTGACTTTCCCTTCGCAAGCTTCTGTGCATAGACATTGGGGGTAAAGTCCAATGCCTTGATTGATTCGGCAATCTTCCTTCTGTTCACTTCTTTTACGGAATACGGGTCATTAATATATTTCGACACGGTTCCGACAGAAACTCCTGCCCTGACAGATACATCTTTTAATGTGGCTTTTCTCATACTCATCCTAGGTTCCTTTCATTTAAAACTACATCGGTTTCCTCTCTGTTCAGTTTGAAATCATTTCACATTAATGAATCGCTTCGAATTTTTATGCTTTTTCAAAAATGCTTGTGTAAAAACACAGGCGCAGCGGGCTGCGCTTAGACTGCGTTTTTACACATGTGCTATCAGGAAAGCCGCGTTGTCGTCAATCGGCGCAGCCACCGCTGCGCCTCGTTCCTCCGTTTTTCAGACTGGAAATTTAAAGTAGCAGCCATTATTCCGTATCTAATTCAAACCAGAATGCCACTCCATTATCGTAATTCTCTGCGCCGTATTTCTGATGGAAGGACTCCATGATGGCCTTTACAATGGAAAGACCGATGCCATTTCCGCCATATTCCCTTGTATGCGCCTTATCCACCTTATAGAACTTGTCCCAGATATGTGGAAGAGCCTCCTCAGGAATAGGAGATCCTGTGTTAAATACAGATACCCTCGCCTTTCCATCATCTGCAACATTAATCTTTACCTCCACAACCTTATCCCCGTCCAGATGATTAAAGGCGTTGCTGATATAATTGCGCACCACCTGCTCGGTCTTGAATTCATCTGCCCATACATATACCGGCCCTTCCTTTAGGAATATGACTCTCGCCTCCTTCTGCTGGGCCATAATATCCATGCTCTGCAGAATGCCCTCAATAACCTCGGTCAAGTCGAACCTTTCAAATTCAATCTTCTCATCCCCGAATTCCAACTGGTTCAGCGCCATAAGATTCTTCACCATCTGGTTCATTTTTGCCGCCTCATCCATAATCACATCGCAGTAAAATTCCCGGCTCTCAGAATCCGTATTTACTCCTTCCTTAAGTCCCTCCGCATAGCCCTGGATTAGTGCAAGAGGCGTTTTCAGCTCGTGGGAGACATTTCCCATGAATTCGCTTCGCATCTTCTCCAGTTTCTCCTTGCGCTCAATATCTTTTTGGAGACTATTGTTGGCACGCTTCAGCTCCGATATAGTGCTTTCAAGCTTTTCCGACATCCGGTTAAAATTGGCTCCCAGCTCACCAATCTCATTGGAGCCTCCACTCGTATATTTTGCCTCAAAATCCAGGTCTGCCATCCGGTCTGACAGGACCGCAAGCTCCAGGATGGGATCTGTAAGCCGTTTGGAAAAATACCACACAAGCGCAATGCATATTGCAATCATGGTACAGCCGATGTAGATCAGGAATCGGTTGGAGATATCTGCGCTCTCCCGGATACTCTCTAAAGGGCTTCGCAGAAGAAATACGCTTCCCTCATCAAACCGTCCCCACATCTCAATATATTCCGTCTTATTCCATCTGTCTTTTGACTGGACAAGCTGATATTTATCGGTACTGATCAGCAGCCTGCTCTCCTTCTGTGCCTGGTCGAGCAGATATCCATTAAGCTGCTTTTTCAGCATCTCCATATCATGCACATTTGTTACAACCCGGCCGTTCCTCTCGTCAATGACCAGAAAGGAAATATTACTCTTTTCCGCAAGCCCCCTCAGAAGCTCTGAGACTTCCTGATACTCCACCGTGTCCTGCTCAATTGCCAGCTTAAGCTCCCCATAGAGCTGCACGAACGCAGTTTCCTTATTGCTGATGTAGTAAGGCTCCAGGAATCTCACATTAATAATAAGCAGAATCAGCAGAAGACTTACAAGCAGACCTATAAACACAGCCGTCATCTGACGCTTGATTGAATGCTTCATTATGCTTCCACCTCGAACTTATAGCCCATTCCCCAGATTGTTTTAATATAATTTCCCTTGTCGCCGAGCTTGCTGCGAAGTTTCTTCACATGAGTGTCTATGGTTCTGGCATCACCGAAATAGTCATAATTCCAGACACTGTTCAGTATCTTCTCACGGGAAAGTGCAATCCCTTTATTTTCCACAAAATAGGACAAAAGCTCAAATTCCTTGTAACTCAGCTCAACGTCCCTGCCGTCCACCTGCACGCGGTGTGCCGCCTTATCAATGGAGATCCCCCCTGCATCCGCCACCTCCCCGGCATCAAGGGTATGTGTCCGTCTCAGAATCGCCTCTACTCTCGCTACAAGAATCTTCGGACTGAAGGGTTTGGATATATATTCATCCACGCCAAGCTCAAAGCCCTGCAGCTCGTCCTGCTCCTCTCCTCTTGCGGTAAGCATTATAATCGGAACCTTCGAGGTCTGACGCACTTCCCGGCATACCTGCCATCCGTCCATCTTCGGCATCATAACATCCAGAATAAGCAGTGCAATCTCTCTGTCAGCATAAAACAGCTCCATAGCCTGTTCACCATCACCTGCCTCCAGCACCCGGAATCCCTCCCGTTCCAGGAAATCCTTCACCAGCTTGCGCATCCTGCTCTCATCATCTACAACTAAAATTTTAATTCTGTCCATATATGCACTACTTCCTTTCACAATTTATGACGACTATTGTAGCAAAAAAATATGTCCGTTTTGTGAATTGGGGACGGGGCATTTTTAAAAATGCCCCGTCCCCAATTGCGGTCTTGATTTGCCCATCCATGGATGATATGATATAAGTGTCAATGGTACATATAATGCATACCGCATGACTAAAAATGATGAATATATAAGGAGTATTACCATGTCCGTGTACTGGGGAGAGAAGCGTTTTTACTCTCTTGACTTTTATTTAAAGCAGACTTTCGGAGAAAAGCTGTACAAGATACCGCTGAACGGCGGCATGACCTGTCCGAACCGGGACGGTACACTTGGAACGCGGGGCTGCATTTTCTGCAGCCTGGGCGGATCGGGGGGCTTCGGCCCTGATCCCGCCCTTCCGGTCAGCGAGCAGATCAGGCAGGGAAAGGATATTGTGCGCAGGAAATATACAGGGAGGGGCTACATCGCTTATTTCCAGGTTTATACAAGCACTTACGCACCTGTTCCATATCTTCGGAAAATTTTTACAGAAGCAATCACCCACCCGGACATCCGCATCCTGTCCATTGCCACAAGGCCGGACTGCCTGGGGGAGGACGTCCTGGCGCTCCTTTCGGAGTTGAACCAGATAAAGCCTGTGTGGGTGGAGCTGGGCCTGCAGACCTCCCATGAGGAAACGGCGCGTTTTATAAGGCGTGGATACGGGCTCCCGGTCTTTGAACAGGCAGTAAAGGCCTTAAGAGCCGCGGGGATCGAAGTGATCGTCCATCTGATTCTCGGTCTGCCAGGCGAAAACAGTCCGCAGATTCTTGAAACCATCCATTATCTGAACCAGACGGATATACAGGGGGTGAAGCTGCAGCTTCTCCATGTTCTTGAAGGGACTGACCTTGCGGATTACTACCGCGCCCATCCGTTCCATATCCTGTCCATGGAGGAATACATCACCCTCCTTGGGAAATGTATTTCCGGACTGAGGCCGGATATTGTCATCCACCGGCTGACTGGCGACGCACCGGGTCATCTTCTCATAGAGCCTGCATGGAGCAGGGGCAAGCACCAGATTCTAAACCGGCTTGCGGCTTGTTTTAAGGAGCGTGACATCTGGCAGGGAAAGGAGCAGCTATGACAAATGAGGCGTTGAAGTTATATAAGCTGATTATTCTCTATATGCTGAACAGGGTGGATTTCCCAATGACGAACTCACAGATCAGCAAATTTATCCTGGAAGAGGGATATGCGACATACTTTAGACTGCAGCAGGCACTTGCGGAGCTGGCCGAATCCGGATTTATCAAGGAGGAAGTCACCTACAGGAGAACCTACTATTACCTGACTGAGGATGGCGCGCAGACAATCGCCTTTTTCAGAAATGATATTCCGGCTGCAATTCAGAAGGATATTGATTCCTTTCTAATCCATCATAAATATGAGCTGAAGGATGAGGTTTCGGTGAAAGCAGATTACTACAGAAAAACCAGCGGGGAATATTCCGTATGCTGCCAGGTGTATGAACATGGGGAGCCTATGATTGAGCTGAATATCGCAGTCCCCAGTGAAGAGGAAGCACGGACAGCCGCGGACAGCTGGATGGACAAAAATCAGGAGATTTATGCCTTTATTATGAGTAAATTACTGTAGCTGCAGCACAAAATAATACAGGCGATACTCACGGCAGATTTCATCGGCCGTGAGTATAAAATATAATAAGCAAAGGAATGAAACATGATGAATATACGAAAACTTGGCGAATTATATGTAAGCTTTTTTAAAATCGGGGGGCTGACGTTCGGAGGCGGGCTCGCCATGCTTCCAATGCTCCAGCGGGAGATTGTGACTGACCGCAGGTGGTGCACGGAGGAGGAGATTCTTGACATGTACGCCATCGGCCAGTGCACGCCGGGGATTATCGCGGTGAACACTGCGACTTACGTAGGCTATAAACAGGCAGGCTTCATCGGCGGAGTCTTCGGGACTCTGGGGCTGGTCTCTCCTTCTATCCTCATTATCTGTCTTGTGGCTTCCATCCTGCAGAACTTTATCCATCTGCCTGTCGTGATCCACGCCCTTGCCGGCATACGCGTAATCGTGTGTTCTCTTATGCTGAACACTGTATTTACAATGGCGAAAAAGGGAATCGTGGATAAACTTGGCGGCGTGCTCTTTGCAGGCGGATTTATCCTTGCGTGCTTTACCCCTGTACCAACTGCCATGATCATCGTCCTTGCAGGAATTACCGGGGTCATCGCAAAAAAATTTGGAAGGAGGGAAGACGCATGATTTATCTTACCTTAGCAATCGAATTTTTTAAGATTGGCCTGTTCTCCATCGGCGGCGGCATGGCAACACTGCCGTTCCTCATGGATCTGACCACAAGATACGACTGGTACACCGCAAGTGAGCTCGCTAATATGGTGGCAATCAGCGAGAGCACTCCCGGGCCTGTCGGCATCAATATGGCAACCTACGCCGGATACAACGCAGCCGGGGTTCCCGGCGCCATCGTGGCCACCCTGTCACTGACTGCTCCCGCACTGATCATCATTGTCCTCATCGCAAAGTTTCTAGAAAACTTCAGTGAAAATCCTACGGTAAAAGCCGTGTTCTACGGGATCCGGCCTACTGTAGCGGCCTTGATCGGATATGCGGTCTGGGAGCTGCTCAAGATCGCAATCGTCTATACAACCGGCGGAGTAACGCATGTGGATTATACAAGTGCTGTAATCTGCCTGGGGGCTTTCCTGCTTTTGCAGGTAAAACATCTAAAAAAATTGCATCCGCTTGTATGGATCGCGGCGGGGGCAGTGATTGGTATTGTATTCAAGATATAAATGGGGACAGGCTATTTTCAATTTGGGACGGGGCATTTTTCAAAATGCCCCGTCCCAAATTACAAAAATTCGCTCATTACATAGTTGCTGATATCAATTCCCCGATCTGTCAGGCGGACATAGTCCCCTTCATCTTCCATAAGCCCTTTCTTCTTCATATCTTCCAGCACGTTCCCGTATATCTTCTCCATGCTGCTGCCGAATTCTTCCCTGAACCGTGATTTTGATACTCCTTTAATTTTTCTGAGGCCAAGGAACATATATTCCGCCATCTGTTCCTCCTGGCTCAGGATCTCAGGCTCTTCTCCCTCTGTAAAACGCCTGTTCTCTATGAGGGAGGCGGCCCCTGTTCCGATGCCGAGGTATTCTGCGCGCTCCCAGTAGCCCAGGTTATGGCGGCACTCGAACCCTTCTTTTGCGTAGTTGGAGATCTCGTACCGGTGGTATCCATATTCTTTCAGAATGCGTCTCGTGTCCTCATACATCAGGCGCTCTGTGTCCTCATCCGGAAGGTCCCCGGCATTTTTTCCTTCTCTGTATTTTTCATAGAAGGGGGTGCCTTCCTCGATTATGAGACTGTATGCGGAGATATGCTCTGGGGCAAGCCCGGCGGTTTTTCGCAGTGTCTCTTCATAGCTTACCCTCGTCTGATGGGGAATCGCGGACATCAGGTCTATATTAATATTCCGAAACCCTGCTTCCCTTGCCATGGAATAATTCTCAAGGAACTGCCCGTATGTGTGGATTCTTCCCAGCGCTGCCAGCTCCCTGTCGTCTGTGGACTGAAGGCCCATGCTCAGACGGTTGACGCCCATCTCCTTATATGCAGCGAGCTTGTCCGCATTCACGGTTCCGGGATTCACTTCGATTGTGATTTCAGCAGAATCTTCAAGCCAGAATGTTTCCTTTACTGCCCTGAAAATCTGTCCCATCTGCCGTGCGCTGAGTATGGACGGAGTTCCGCCTCCTACAAATATCGTGGTAACACAATAAGCCCCTGCAGTCTCCTTGAAGGAGTAGATTTTTTTACAGAGGCTTTCCACATATGCTGCACGCTCTCCGCGATCTGCGGGAGCGGACAGAAAATCACAGTAATTACATTTTTTCATGCAAAACGGAATGTGAATATATAGTTCTAAAGGCTTCATTATTTATCATCCAGCTTCAGGACACTCATGAATGCTTTCTGCGGAATCTCTACATTTCCCACCTGGCGCATCCGCTTCTTTCCTTCCTTCTGCTTTTCCAGAAGCTTCTTCTTACGGGTAATGTCGCCGCCATAGCATTTGGCGAGCACGTCCTTGCGCATGGCTTTTACTGTCTCCCTTGCGATAATCTTGCTTCCAATCGCCGCCTGGATTGGAATCTCGAAAAGCTGTCTCGGAATCTCTTCTTTCAGCTTCTCGCACATCTTCCGTCCGCGCTCATAGGCGGTTCCCGCATGTACAATGAAGGATAAGGCATCCACCTCCTCCTTATTGATTAAAATATCAAGCTTCACAAGCTCAGACTGTTCATAGCCTGCCATCTCATAATCAAAGGAGGCATATCCCCTGGAGCGAGATTTGAGCGCATCGAAGAAATCATAGATGATCTCATTGAGCGGCAGCCTGTACCGGAGCACCGCGCGGGTCTCCTCTATATACTCCATACCCTCATACATTCCCCGGCGTTCCTGGCACAGATCCATGATGGCTCCGATAAATTCGGAGGTCACCATAATCTCAGCCTTCACGATTGGCTCTTCCATATATTCGATCTCGGACGGATCCGGAAGATTGGACGGGTTGGTAAGCTCAATGACCTCGCCGTTCGTCTTATATACTTTGTAAATAACTCCCGGTGCAGTCGTCACAAGATCCAGGTTGTACTCTCTCTCCAGGCGCTCCTGGATGATCTCCAGGTGCAGAAGCCCCAGGAATCCGCACCGGTAGCCGAAACCAAGAGCAATGGATGTCTCTGGTTCAAACTGAAGGGATGCGTCATTAAGCTGGAGCTTCTCCAACGCGTCCCTGAGATCCGGGTATTTCGCCCCGTCTGCGGGATACATGCCGCAGTATACCATGGGATTTACCTTTTTATATCCCGGCAGAGGCTGGCTGCAGGGCTCCTGGGCATTGGTGATCGTATCGCCGACGCGAGTATCCTTCACATTTTTCAAGCTGGCGGTAATATAACCTACCATTCCCGCGGAAAGCTCCTCACAGGGAATAAACTGCCCGGCGCCGAAATACCCGACCTCCACAACCTCTGCCCTTGCCCCGGTTGCCATCATCAGAATCGGCGTTCCTTTCTTTACCGTGCCTTCCTTAATCCGGCAGAATACGATGACTCCTTTATAGGAATCGTAGATGGAGTCAAAGATCAGCGCCTGAAGCGGCTCCTTTGCATCGCCGCCTGGCGCCGGGATCTTCTCCACCACCTGCTCTAATACTTCTTCTACATTAATTCCTGTCTTTGCGGAAATGCGGGGCGCATCCGCCGCCTCAATCCCGATAATATCCTCAATCTCCTCAATCACCCGCTCCGGCTCTGCGCTTGGCAGGTCAATCTTATTAATAACAGGCATCACATCCAGATCATGGTCAAGCGCCAGATAGACATTTGCCAGCGTCTGTGCCTCCACGCCCTGGGCGGCATCCACTACAAGGATTGCCCCATCACAGGCGGCAAGACTCCTTGACACCTCATAGTTGAAGTCCACATGTCCAGGCGTATCGATGAGATTGAAAATGTATTCTTCTCCGTCCCGGGCCTTATACACAATGCGGACAGCCTGTGCCTTGATCGTAATACCCCGCTCTCTTTCAAGCTCCATATTGTCCAGCACCTGGGACTGCATCTCCCGGCTCGTAAGAAGTCCCGTCATCTCAATAATGCGGTCCGCCAGTGTAGATTTCCCATGGTCAATATGGGCAATAATACAAAAATTCCGAATTTTACTCTGGTCTGTTCCTGCCACGTATTTCCTTCTCCTTAATCTAATCAATAATTATATGACGCTTTCATCATAATATATACTCACGGCAGATTTATCTGGCACTCAGTATAAATCCCCACTGTATCTGACAATAAAGAGCTCCACGCCCATTCTGTCGCTCAACCGCCCGGTCTTTACCAGCTCCTCGGTATCTGCCGCATTCTCCATAATGCCCCGGAGATCTGCCATGGAAAAGCTCCTGCCCTGCTGCATATACTTTCCTGCCACAAAGGGATGAAGCCCTGCCTTTTTTGCAATGGTTCCTCTGTCATAACCCTTCTTCTGGAGGTCCTTCACATGGAGAAGCAGCCTGAACTGCCGGGAGAGAAGATATAGAATCCTCATAGGCGGCTCCTTTAGCGCCAGCAAGTCATAGTAATGATCCAGCGCCTCTTTCTGCCGCTTCATAGCTACTGCTTCCACCATGGCGAAAATTTGGTTTGTGATCTGGACTGTGCAGATCTCATTAATATCCTGTTCTGTGATCTCTTCTCTTCCAAAGGTATAGGAAAATAATTTTTCCAGCTCATTTATAAGCCTTTCCATATCATCACCCACAGTGGAAACCAGATGCCTCGCCGCTGATTCCTTTATCCTTTTTCCCTCGCGTGTTACATTTCCCCCGATCCAGCGCAGGAGCGTCTTCTCATCCTGACGGCCAAGCTCCACGGCGCGTCCTTTTGCCTTCACTGCCTTGTACATACGCCCCCGCTTGTCCGCCTCGCTCTCCACAAATAAAAAGCTGGCTGTCTCTGGCATTGTCTTAATATAATCTGCAAGCTCTGGAACCGCGCTCTTAAAAAAGCCGGAATTCTCCACAACAATAAGCCGCCGCTCTGCAAAAAACGGCATCGTCTCTGCAAGGTCGATAAGCTCTGCCGGATTGATGCCCCTGCCCTCATAATAGGCATAATTCATCTGGTCTCCTTCCGGCAGAATTGCCTTTCTGAGCCTTTCCTTATACTGCTTCTTAAGATAAGCCTCCTCACCGAACAGAAGGTAGGCTCCCTTGAAATTACCTGTCTTTATATCTTCATTTAAGCTTTTCATCCACTATCTGACCATGTCCCGTGTAATCTCTCCAAGTGAATGTGCGCCGCACATCGCCATCGTATCCGAAAGCTCCGCCGCAAGCTTATCGGTAAGCGCCTTTACGCCCTCAGCCGCCCCGCCATATACTGCCGTCACGTAAGGTCGTCCGATCAGCACTGCGTCCGCGCCAAGCGCCAGAGCCTTAAATACATCCACGCCAGAGCGGATACCGCCGTCCACAAAAATCTTCATGTCAGAGCCCACTGCATCCGCAATCTCCTCCAGCACCTCTGCCGTAGGAGGACACTGGTCAAGCACACGTCCCCCGTGGTTGGATACCACGATTGCAGCCGCGCCTGCTTCTTTTGCCTTCAGAGCTCCCTTTACTGTCATAATTCCCTTCAAAATAAACGGTACCTCTGCATCTGCAATAATGGCCTTAAGCTCCCCGGCAGATTTACTTCCCGCCGGAGGAGTCAGGTTCTTAAGGAACGGCAGTCCTGCCGCATCCACGTCCATCGCACATGCAAATGCTCCCGCCTCCTTTACCAGCGCAAATTTCTCCGCCAGCGTGTCCACATCCCATGGCTTCACGGTCGGAATCCCTCTTCCGCCTGCCGCCTTAATCGCCCGGGTGGCTCCTTCCATCACGGCCGGATTCGTCCCATCGCCCGTAAATGCCGCAATCTGCTCCTCTGCACATGCGGAAACAAGGATATCATTGTACTCCAGATCATCGTATTTATCCCCATAGTGAAGCTTCATGGCTCCGATCGGTCCTGCAAAAACCGGCGTCCTAAAGGTCTGCCCGAACAGCTCAAGTGTGAGATCTACCGGCTTGTTCTCGCAGATTGTATCCATGTTAACGCACAGTTTCTGCCATGCATCATAATTCTGAATTGCCACGGTTCCTGTCCCTTTTGCTCCAGGTCCCGGAATCCTGCCGCCGCAGGCCTTTCCGTTGCATACCGGACACGCCTTGCAGATATCGCCTACACATGTTCTTGCATTCTGTAATACTTCTTCGTATGTCATGATATATCTCCTCTTTTCTTTTAAACTTTTCATTACTTTTCACGGCCCGTATTCCGTTCTCTTTATTGAGTATACTGAATTTACGGGATGAATTCAACAGTTTCTTTAAGGAATTTATTTATCTGTTTTCCGCCGTTACTGTTCACACAGGTCTGTGCATTTACTGCACAGACCGTAAGAAAGTGATTCAGGAGTGAGCAAATCCCATTCGCGGAGCGAATTTTAGATGGATTTGCGAAAGTTACTGGTCACGGAGTGAACAGTAACTTTCCGCCAGCATAACCCTGCACCGCTTTTTATAACATGCAATTCCGTATTTCAAGATATTCTCTACCCCATCCTCTTCAAGGTCTTCTTCATACTTCGTATACTCTATCTGTTTTAATGCTTTTTTACACGCCCCACCCAGATCCCCGTCATGCGCATACTTTACCTCAATGATAATCCCCATATCTCCAGTATCCGGTTCCGCAAGGATATCCGCATAACCTTCACCCATCTCCCGGTTGGAAGAGATTCCCCACCGGTCTTTCACTCCAAGGATTTCAATCAGAACACCCTGGTAATAATTCTCTTTCCGGTGTGTCCTTACGGCCGTATCACGGATGCTGATCGTCCTTTTTAAATACTCTGTAAAGATTCTTTCTACATTTTCTGCATCTCCCTTTTGCAGTACAGCAAACTTTAAACTATTGTTTGTCTTCAGTGCCTCTCCAAGCAGATTCCGGATTAAAGAAATCATTTGGTCATAGTATCCGTTTGCATGAGCCTTCGCCAGGGGAACTTCATATTCGTCAATCAGCAGGATCACCTTTGTATTATGATGCTTCTCTAACAATTCCGATAATACTCTCAGGCTGTTGCCCCAAACCGCTTCCGTCATATGATCATCCAGAAGTTTCCGGTAATCCGCTTTATCCCGTTCGGCCAAAGCATCGCTTTCCAAAAGATAAGTAGTTACAATTGTTCCCTGCTACGGATTCTTTCCAAATATATTATAACAACCAAACAGAGGCATTTCCACAGAAAAAACCAGTATTTCCCTGTGCTCAACGTCTCTATCGTTACTGCCAGTACCATTGAAGCCGAATTGCCTATTAGAACATCCTAAGATTTTTTGAATCGAAAATCGAACAAAAAAGGACAGGACATCTTGACTGTATCAAGTAATCGTCCTGCCTTTAATCATTTTCTGTTCTATATTCTAATATATCGGAAACGGAACATTCCAATACTTCACAAAGGGTATCTAAAGTTTTTGTTGTAATCGCTTCTCCGTGTTTCATTCTATGGAGCGTATTTGCCGAAATCCCATGTCTAAAAATAAGAGCATACTCTGTAATACCCTTTGTTAAAAGAGTGTCATAAAAAGGCTCATATGAAATCATATGGAAATCTCCTCTCGATTTTCTGAAAATCATATCATGTCTGGAAATTTTTATACGCCTAATATATTGACTATATCTAAAAAATTAAGTATAATAGAAAAGAATCTTATCGATGTATCAAAGAAAGGAGATTTATATGAAAACAATGAAAAGAAGACTCTTGGCTATGGGCGTTTGTCTTGCGGTCCTGTTTTGCTCCCTTGTGCCTGTACAGCCAGTAGATGCAGCAACAAAAACTATTAATCTAACAGTCCGCTATAAAGGAAAAAACGTGACCTTTGAAAAGTTTCGCAACGTAGGCGGTTCTAAGTCTAAGGTAAAGTGTACTATGGGAGTAAAAACATATGCCGCTGTGAAAAAAGCGTGGGGCAAGGCGAACAAGGTCGAAAAAGATAATTACATGGGAAATGGTAATTCTTATACTTGGAAAAATGGAAAAACAAGGATTGTGTTTGGCGCATATAAAAATGGAAACCGCAAAGGGGATATTGTCATAGACATCCAAAACAAAAAAGCAACCTTATGCGGTATAAAAGTCGGCATGTCAAAAATGCAAGCTTTACAGAAGTTGAGAAAACAGTTTGGCAAAAAGAATGTCTCTGTCACAAATAATCAGCTTCTTGTTCAGATGGGTTACTACCACCCAATAGAATTTAATTTGAAATCGGGAAAGGTTAGCAACATCCATTTTATGAGTTCTTAAACTGTGTAGAACGTTACGCTATTTGCTCCAGTTTCAAGCAAATTAATTTATCCAGAAAACCTTGGGGTCTTCCACCCCCAAACCCCTGGAACCCTTGCCACAGCAATAATCAGCCAGCTAATGATTGCTGTGGCAAGGCATAAAAATGGGATTATATAATTCGACTAATTTGACTTTAATTCATTCTATTTCTTCTCCCTTATATATCATTTCCCAACTTTCATTGTTTCACCGTCTTCAACCCCACTATAATCGCTCTATTTTCCTGTGTAGAATAAGCCTTGCTTCCTCTGCCACATTTATCATGCATGATTCCGTGTAGTTATCGGGCTTTGGCTTGTGATGCAGTCTTACCCTCATACAGTGGTTTCTGTTGCTCCAAGGCTATCATTTTTATTTGATTTATTATTTTTGTACCAGCATGACTCTGCACCGTTTTTTATAGCATGCTATCCCATATTTCAGGATATTCTCTACCCCGTCATCAGCAAGGTCGTCCTCATATCTAGTATACTCGATCTGTTTCAATGCCTCCTTACATGCCCTGTCCAAATCCCCGTCATGTGCGTATTTCGCTTCTATGATAATTCCCACATCTCCCGTATCCGGTTCTGCAAGGATATCCGCATACCCCTCTCCCATTTCCCGGTTAGAAGAAATCCCCCATTGATTCTTCACTCCCAAAATTCCAAGTAAGATACCATGATAGAAGTTTTCTTTCATATCCGTCCTTACGGCTGTATCACGGATACTAATAGTCTTCCTTAAATACTCTGTAAAAATCTTCTCCACATTTTCAGAATCTCCATTTTGCAATGCCTCACAGAAACGGTTCAGCATGTCCCCGTCTTTCCGGACATTCTCCTTAAAAAATTCCATGATCTGTGTCTCAAAAATATCCCGAATCTCCAAATTAGGAATTGCCAGTTTCATCTGCCTGTCCTCTGCCTTTCCCCGCTGTGTCAGATAACCAGTGGTAAAGAGCAGGCTCCAGATATTGTCAATCGTCTGGTAAATCTCCGAGTATGTGAGCTCTTGATGAATTTCTTTCATAATGACTTCACCTGCTATCAGACGCTCAATTTCTCGTTTGGTTGCAGCGTTTGCCGATTCTTCTATAAACCGTTTCACTGCGTCATTGCTGCTGGTATTGATCCAGTAGTTCTCCGGCTGTACATGAGGTTCGTTTCTGATCCTGTCACAATGGTTCAGCACATCCCACGGGCAGTACACTTCCTCATTTCCAAATTGATATCCGTCATACCATCTTTTTACTTCTTCATAATGATTCGCCACATCATAATACTCCAGGAGTTCTCTCACTTCTTTGTCTGTAAAGCCAAAGTACTCATCAAAACGCTCATCAGCAATCGTCAACACTTTCAAATTATTAAGTCCAGTAAAAATACTTTCCTTTGAAATCCGAAGGCAGCCCGTCAATACTGCAAGTTTCAGGCTGTTGTTTGTTTTGAGCGCCTCTCCAAGAAGACTTCGGATCAGGGAAAGCATCTGGTCATAGTATCCATTCGCATAAGCTTTTGCCAATGGAACGTCATATTCGTCAATCAGCAAGATAACTTTTGTACCATGATGCTTTTCCAACATTTCTGACAATATTCTCAGGCTGTCACAAAATGTAGATTCGTCCATATTGCTGTTCAAAAGGCTTTGATATTCCAATTTGTCACTCTCACTTAACGCATCACTCTCCAAAAGATATTGCATTTTTGCCGCTGTCCGTCTCACGGCCCGGGCTCCCATCCGAAAGGCCATCTCAAAATTGAGCGCATCAATCCCTTTTAATGAAACAGAAATAACCGGATACTTCCCCATATATTCCTCACAAAGCGCCGTTTCTTTTGAAATTTCCAGCCCGTTAAAAATACTCTTATCTCCATTCAGCGAGAAAAAGTGTTCCAACATACTCATATTCAACGATTTTCCAAATCTCCGTGGGCGAGTGAACAGATTCACCTCTCCCCAGTTATTAAGAAGTTCCCTGATGAGTCCCGTTTTATCAATATAGTAAAAATCCTCTAAACGTAATTTTTCAAAATTTTCAATCCCTATCGGAAGTTTCTTATTTCGCATCTCCATCTCTTTCCACGCTCCTTCCATCATCTCTAAGCCATTTCCTGACTCAGATTATTAATTACATTATAGCAACTAAGCGGCGGCATTTCCATAGAAACCTCTCGTTTCTAATCCTCTTCTACTTCCACCTGTTATTGTTCACTTCGTGAACAGTAACTCCCAGCTCTCATTGTGTCCCCGCCTCCAGCTTCCACTATAAGCGCCCCATTTTCCTGTGTGGAACAGATTTTACTTCCAACATCCGCAAGCCTTTCTATTGTCTCCCGATGCGGATGCCCATACCGATTTTCTTGCCCTGCTGAAATAAACGCATATGCAGGCTTGACCTGTTGCAGAAGTTCCTCAGATGATGAGTTCTTTGAGCCATGATGTGCCACTTTCAGAATCTCCCATCTACAATCCCAGTATTGTTTTTCCAACTGCTCTGTAAGCTGTTTTTCTCCTTCTCCCTCTACATCTCCGGCCAGCAACATATCAAACTCCACAAACTTAACTGCCAATACCATAGACGCTGCATTCCCCGGTTCGTATCCTTCTTCTGCATTCTGTCCCTCAGATTCCCTATTCTCTGCTTTCATTCCTGGATTCCCCGGCTGTATGCATGTAATCGTCATATCCCCTTCCTTAATACTCTGCCCCGGTTCTATCACAGCTACGCGAACCCCATACTCTTTCGCTTTTTCCGCTATCCCTACCAACGCTTCATCCCACACCTCCTGCACTGGCAGTACCAGCGTCTTAATCTTTATGCCGATATCCTGCCTTTCCATCAATTCTTCCACGCCATTCATATGATCGCTGTCGCCATGAGATATCAACACATAGTCAATCACCCCAACTCCCTGGGATTTCAAAAACGGTTCTATCCTGTACTGCCCCACTTTCTTCACATCGCTGCTTCCGCCATCGACCAGATAAGTCCCGCCCTCCGGGCCTCTCATAAAGATTCCGTCTCCCTGTCCTATATCTAAAACCACCGTCGTAAGCTTTCCACGTTCTCCCCAGCGGTATGTCAGAACAATAATACCTGCCATCCCAAGCATAAGCGCAAATCTTCCAAGCCTTGTCACACGTCTTTGTACACCTACATCCAACTTACTGTCCTCTCGTTTTTGTATACCTATATCCGGCTTACCAATCGCATATTTCTGCATACTTACTTCTGACTTCCTGACCACATATTTTTGCATACTTTTTCCTGATCCACGCCCCGTATGCTTTCGGGAAGCTATTCCTCTTCCACAAGTTTTATACTTCTTACTCTCTGCGCCCTCAACATCATCTACACCATCTACATATTCCCTCAGTCTTTCCTTTTCTCTCAAAAGCAGCAAAACGATTACCAATATCCCATAATATACCACAATCTGCCATATCTCGGGTTTCCCCGCCACAAACCGCGCCCCTGGAAGTGTAAGCGCAAGATTACAGCTCATCTCATATAACCGCAGAATCCCGCCGCATATCCAAAAACACGCACCCGATAACGGCAAAAAGCAGACAGAAAACAGGCTTCCCGCCATTCCCATGAATAAAAGCACAGACATCAGTGGGATCACAAATAGATTTAAAGCCAGAGAGTAGATTGGATATTCAAAGAAGTAGTAAAGTAAAACCGGGAGGATTATCAGATTAATTCCGAGACTCACCGTAAGTCCCTGCACAATTGACATGCAAATCCCATATGCCATAGATATTCGATCACTCTTTTGCATCCTGTTCCCTTTATTTTGTGGATAATTTCTTTCCATCCACCCCTGCAGCGCCGGAACTACCGTCAGGATCGCCAATACTGCCCCAAAGGACAGCCAGAATCCGCCGTCATACAAACTTAGCGGTCTCCATAGCAGCACTACGACCGCCGCAGCAGAAAGCGCTGTCGGCGCATCGTAATGCCGTCCCGCCATATCTGCCCCCACACGGAACAGGAACATTACCAGTGCCCGGACAACCGACACAGTAAACCCGGCCATAAGAATATATAGAGTCAGAAACAGGATGCCGGATGCGCCGCCCAACGGATAAGAGCCGGTGAATCTCCGCAGGAGCTGATAGATCCCGATTCCGATAAAGGATAAATGCAGGCCTGACTGGGCAATAATATGTACCCAGCTCTCAGGAATATCGGAAAATCAAGGTCTCTACACAATACACAGTGTTTATAGTGTTCACTCTGGGATAAGATTATAATCTCCCTATTAGTATATTTTTTATCTTGAAATATATCTATTCCCAATAAATAAGAAGAAAATAAAACCTATATTTCTGTAAAATAAATTTATCTTTACGAAACTTCCATAATATTTCATCCTAGTACTGCATTGCGTAAATTCCGGTGATTTCTGCACACTGCAGTACCACGCTTCACGCGCCATTATAATCCTTGTTCTAATATCCTCAAAAGTTTTCTTCGTTTTCCTTCTCTTGAGATCTGCATACTGTATTCGCAACGCTTCCTCGTAGATATCAATCTGATCCAAAAACGGCTGGCCGATATACGTCAACTACTGCTAAATCTACCATTAGGTACAGCTACATTTGGAAAAATCAGGGTAATTTACACACGGACAAGGGTTCATCGGAACATTGTTTTTAATACAGAATAACGATGCACCCCTCGCAAACAGCCCATAATCTGTAATTCTTCATAATTAAATGCACACCCTTTCGAGTGTGCATGAATAATTTTAATCTGTGAAATCCATGTTAAGAGCAACTTCAACAATTAGGAAATAAATTCCATAAGCTCCAAGGAAGTCTGTAAAAAAGCTGAATTGACCATACAGCTAAAATTTGACAATGTCTTCGTAAGAAATGGCTTGTCAAGTGTCATTAACCCATCTGTATATCGAAATGCTGTACTTAAATTCATAAAATCAATAATGTCATTATACTTAAATTTCCCTTGGTTAATAAGAAGTCTCTGTATGCAATAATTTAAAAAATCCTTCTCCAAAGGGCTAAGTTCCTGATAATCAATAACTGAAAATATATCATTATCATCTGAAAACATTTTATCACTATTTTCCATCTGTATATGTGCTTCTTGAATAAACGTCAAATAATCGTTTTCACAATACTGTTTATCAAATTCCTCTGTGACTTTTTTCAGTTCTTCACTAAAATCGTTTTCTTCAATATACTCTGGTGCCTTTTTAGACAAAGTCTTATAATGTGTTTCTATACTTCTTATAATCCCCCAAAATTCTCTCTGGACAATTGCATAAAATTTTTTAGAATTATCTTGAGTATATGACACTAAAAACTGTTTTTCAAATCTATTTCTTACTAACAAAGGGAAATGTGAAAAGTTATCGGTAACTATAGCCGAATACCTAACATACATACTATAGGCATCCTCTACCTTGTTTAATTTCATGTTCATATAAAGAACAGCAAATGCTTTAAATATCTCGCCCAATACCCTGCTCACATAATCTGAAGTCTGAGAAATGAGCAACCCTTTTAAGACCATCAGCCCCAAATCCGATAATTCCTTTTCACTATATATCAATTTCCAAAACAACTCATCATCTTTCTTACTGTTACCGGCTACTTCAAATTTATAATCATCTAAAAACTTTAAAATTGCAAGCAAATCATCTTTCTTATCTTTATATCTATTAAAAGCCTCAAAAAGTGTGCCATAAGTTACAATACCCATATTTCCTGTCAATATATTTAATGTATTATCTAAATTGCAACGCCCGTCTTTAAATACAAGTCCATAAAGAACATTAGTATCTACCACATACTTTTTCACTAAGACACCTCATCTTATTATCTATCTTCCTTTCACTTAAAGCATAATTTACTTTATAATAAATGTACACCATTTCGGATATGTATCAATAAGTTCTATTTAAACAGAACTGGAATCATCATTCTCTTTATCACCTGCAAGCGCCTTTGCACTAAGAACGGTTGTGAATATGCCGGCTACTATTCCCCCAACCTGCCCTACTTTATTGCGTCCTTCCAGTTTACATCGTCTGCAAAAGGGCATTTTCTCATTTATCAAAAGTTTCCCACAAAATTTACAACGTCTTTCTTTTATCACATCACTCATCATTGGCATCCTCCACATCTATGTAAAAAATATCCTTATCCTTTTGCTCCAACATGGTTTTATAGGATCCTATTGCTTCAAGCATTTGTTTCGGCCTTTCTAACCAAAAATCCACATTTTCTCCATTGTACGGATAGTTCTCATGTATCAATTCTAAAGCTGTATACCTGCCATCTCCGATTTTTCTTTCTGCTAATGTTTGCAATTGGAATTGATACTCTCCAAGGATACGATTGGCATCCTCATCTTTTCCCCTAAGATTAAAAAGGTACACTCGTAATCCTACATAGCGCGGAATCATCTTCATATCTTCATTGATATAGGACAACAAGCTGTCAATTGCTTTAACGCTGGCAAATGGTCCCTTCTGATCTGCAAGTTTCTTCACTTGTGCATTAATGTCTGAATACAAGTCTACCAACCCCTGCATAAGATATGTATCTGCCTCTTTCAAGAAATCCTCCTGCTCTTCCAAATCCGCTGTTGATGCCGACATAATTCTGTCTCTTGCGTATATGAATTTATTGCTCAATGCTTCACGCCGAGCAAAATCAATCATTCCCTTTACATCTCTTCCAACATCTTCAATCTGTGCTGATATCCGTTTAAGGAAAGTCTGCATTGATAATGTGGAAATATCCGATAGAACTTCGGCTGGATTAAGGGCTTTCTTTAAAGTAAAGAATTTAACAAGTTGACCATTTTCGTTTAAAATTGCTGGTCGTAAGTTTCCCGCCACTTCTTTTGATTCTCCCACATGATAGATGCCTTCTTTTAATCCATCGATAATTTCTTGACTGAAATGAGAATAATCAGCAACAAGTATCCCCATCTTTGAAATATCAAAACCACCCTTTATTGCAGCAGCAATCTGACCGAATAGCCCTTCAATGTCCAAAGGAATCTCCCATGTCGTCTCTGAATCAATCTCTGAATCAATTTTCCCAATAAGCACGTCAAAAAAATTTGACATTGCAAGAAGATCTGTACCTTTTCTATCCTCTTCCTCTATAAAAATATCTAAAAGCTCACACTTACTTACTTTAACAATTTCATTCTTCTCTGCCATTCCATTCTACATCCTTCTCTTTCACTTCGTGCCTTCCACACAATTGAATTTGATTATATCATATTTATCGTCAAATTCCCACAAAAAACAAGCCGAAGAACCCTAAAGACCTTAAAGTTCTCGGCTTATCAAAAATATTCTTTCCGTAATTAAATAGCAAATTTTACACATCCGCCCCTATGTGGCAACTTTTACTTCGCTCCCGTTTTGAAAACAAACCGAATGTCATCCCTGGCATAAACCGTGGCGTAGTCAAGAAGTGCCGTCCAAAGTTCCTCATCAAACTTTCCGCAAAAGCCGGCCAGCAGGCAGCTCTGCTCCACCTCCAGCTCCGTAGTGTCGCATACCGTCCGCATTATCACTTGGTGTTCGCAATCAGCTCATCCTTTTCCGGGATGACCACATTGACGACTTTCACGAAGGGATCCTTAATCTCGTCCTCGTTAATGTGCGGCGTCCGGCATTTCATATCGTTTTTAAACTTGCGGTTGCATTGGAAAATCACCCTGCGGTATTTGTCCTGCGAGTGTCATATCTTGGAGCCATACCAGTTCCTGCACTTGGAACACTTAATCTTTGATGAAAATATGCTCGCGCTATTGTACCTTATGTCCGTATTCCTGCGCCGCTCAATTTCCTCCTGTACCAGCTCCCATGTTTCGGTATGAATGATTGCCTCGTGGTTTCCCTTCACATAATACTGCGGGATTTCCCCCTAGTACTTCTTCCGCATTTTCGTAAGGAAGTCCGCCGTGTACTGCTTCTGCAGGAACGCATCCCCTTTGTACTTCTCGTTGGTGAGAATGCTCTTGACGGAACTCTGGTGCCAGGTATCCTTCCCAGCAGGGCTTTTGATGCCAAGCCCCGTCAGCTTCTTTCCGATGGCATACGGGCTTAATCCCTGCAGGAATAGCTGGTATATCAGCTTTATCGTTTCCGCCTGCTCCGGGTTCACTCTCAGGCTGCCGTCCTCGCCTTCCTCGTATCCAAGGAAAGTGCTGTAGGCAAGGCTGCCTTTTCCATCTGCTAACTGCTTCCGCTTGCCCCAAGTGGTGTTCTCCGAAATGCTCCGTGATTCCTCTTGGCAAGGGAGTTCATGATGGTGATGAACAGCTCCCCCACAGACTGTCCGAAAACTATTTCTGATCGTCCGTCATTCTCCACTTTTTTCTCTAAACTAATATCAGAACCGTTCATTGCAACTATTTTGTTCTTATTTTCTATCATATTTTGAATGTTATCCCCCACTTTCAAAATTGACTTTTGAGTTTTTGGACGGTCTGCCCCTTGAAATCCAGCGTGTAGATGTTCTCCTTTTCAAAATAAACCTTGATGCCTTTCTCCTTCAGATTCTTCACTGTCGTTAAGGAATCCACCGTGTTCCTTGCGAACCGGCTGACCGATTTTGTGATAATGAGGTCAATCTTCCCGTCCAGGGCGTCTTCGATCATCTGGTTAAAACCATCGCGCTTTTTTGTGTTCGTTGTAGAGATGCCTTCGTCTATGTTAAACACTGTCTTTGATACAATTCGATTTTGCCTTTGAATATTGTGATTTTCTATACTTTTTGATTTTGCCTTGTTGGGGAGGGTTCAAATTGTAAGTAGCAAAAATAACACAGTGGAAATAATCATATTAAGGTGCTATAATGAATATAGCAAATCAGACTCAATCAAACAGAATTTGAATAATGTTTTGTAAATAGCAATTCAAGCGAAAAGAGGTGTTTATCATTACTGAGGAACAAATCAAAAATAAAATATACAATCAATTAATGAAACAAAATGAGCATATCATTATAGAGCATATGCCCGATGAATACTTTAATCTTTTTTGGAATAATGTCTCTTTATTATACAAAGGTGGAATTCTTACATCATCTAAGAGTGTAGACAAGTTTTGCAATAAATTGCAGCTATCGGGGTCATATAATAGAGACAAATGTTTTCAAGGTTTATCAGAAATGATGTTTTGGCTCTATTCAATAAGAATGAATTATAATTTTGAAATCGATCAACGATTGCACGCAAAGAGCGAGAATAATAACTTTGATGTTGATTTACAAATAATTAAAGATGGATACCGCTTTAACATCGAAGTTAAAACTCCTAATCAAACAAAAAAGAGTGACGAATCCATTCTTGACATTACAATACCTTTTCGTGCCTTCGATAAAAAGGAAATACAAGATAAAAAATTAGGAAAAGTAACTGGCGACCTCGCTCAAAAAATAATTGCTAACTCACAGGGAAAATATACTGCATCTAAACAAACAAAAATAGATGACAATAAAGTTATAGAATATTTAAAATCAGGACAAAAAAAATTTTCCCTTGAGGAAAACTCCATAAATGTATTAGCCTTGTCAGTTGCATCACATCAAATGAACGATTATCGGGGGTATCTATGCAATCCATATACAGGAATATTTACAGAGCAATTTGCAGGAAGATTTTTTGACAAAAATAATAAAGAAATTAAACATTCGGATTTCGATAAAGTTGATGTTATTTATCTGACTAATATTGTTGAAGGGCATATACGTTATCTTAAAGATTTTGATTCTTGGAAGTTAGAAAATTATTGTAGTATACTTTTTATTAATCCTTTCAGTCAACGAACAAGAAAACGTACTGATGTTGGAGCGTACAAAAAATTATTAGAGATACTTCCAAATGACACATTGAAATTTAAAAGTGAACATGATAAAAGGAATCAGCAATTGGCAGAAATCGGTATACCAATAGACCCCATTTTTTTCTTTGAATATCTCCACGATAAATATCGCATATTATGGTAAATAACTATTTCACAGCTCTTTCTATCTTTACAAATTTCAATTTCCATCAAAAATCCCCTGCGAACACAGGGGATTTACACTTTTATTTCCGTTCCATCCTTAAATGTGAAGCGGACATCTTCTTTATCAAAAACTGTCACATATTCAATTAAGCTGTACCATAAATCCTCTTCAAATTCTGTAACCAAATCTTCCTGTTTCTGCAATCCCGCAAGAAACATTTCTATTTTTTCTCTGTGTGCTTGTTTTTCCGTAATGCCCTGGCTTACCTTATTCAGCCGTTCTTGCACATTGTCTAACGTAAGCACTACCGTATACTTCAAAACAAAAGAATATAGCGAAAATTCAAAGAAATAGCAGAGCAGAATCGGAAGAATAACCAGATTGATAGTAAATGGTATCTACCGTTACAGTAAAAATGAAGTGGAATAAGACTGGAGCAAATCTTTTTCTAATATATAGGTTTGCTCCAGTTTCACATAGTCACAAACTATTTCCGGTTTACAGTGTAATAATCAAAAGTTGACATTTCAATATTCTAAATTCACCAAAACACCTGTACCAACATAGATGTTGACCAACACTTTATATATTATAGAATCTTTTTAAATCATGAGAAATATGATCTAGATCTGGGTAAACAAAACTCTCTGTTATCCCAAATATCTCTAAACTATATAAAAAATACTCTCTTGCACCAGCAGGAATTTTTATTTTGTATAATGTATTTTCATCACATATATCTTCTAATCTTCTTCTAGAATTATGTATAGTGAAATTAGCTTGCTGTGAATACATGCGCAAATTATTTTCTGTCGAATGACAAGCTATTATTTTATCATTCAATTCTTCAACATGTCCATTTTCTTTAAATGCAGGCAATAACATATTTTGAATTGTATCCGCATCAACTGGATATATACAATTTCCAAAGCCTTCTATTTCATTTAATTTGCCAGGAGCAAGAACCCATACACATGCATCAGTTTCTGGAAAATCACTATACTTTTCAACTGCAAAAAAAACAGATACAAGTGGTGACTGACTCCAATCAAGTAATCTTGTTGGCAAACCATAATGCTGCATTATAGACATCCAAGCTGAATAATTTTTCTTTTCTGGCGCTTTTTCTAATACTTGTTTTGCCTTTATATAAAAATCATTTGTAATGTATCTTTCCGCTCCGATTCGATATTCATTTCTTTGAATTGATGGAAGTAACGGCCAAGTATTATCTGCAACTCCCCTATACCATAATCTTAGGCCATGCTTTTCGTTTAATTTTCGTATAAAGTTTAATAATCCATCAATTGAACTAATTGTTTTCTCTATCATTATTATATTCATTCCTTTCGTTTCGCTCAGGCACAAAATGTTATAAAAATATTTCCCTAAGCTTATTTTTTTCCCTTTATAATTCTTCTTGTAGTAAACTCGGCATACTAGAACTAGCTTGCCAGATGATCAAATTGTTATATGTGTATTCCGCCTTTTCAAGCACCCATAAGTGTACATAGCAAACAAATTTGCATTATGAGCGCCTAATCTTATCTTTGTATAGACAATCTCGTTTATGGATTAAGCGTTCAGTTAATACCATTTTTCCCTATTATTTTTACGAATCTATTTGTTCTGAAGGAGTCTTTATGACCTTAAAAATCGTGTACAAAGTTTGTTGTAGTATTGATGTCCACAAAAACTTTTGCAATGTCAACCTACATTGCTTCTACTAGCATATTGACCTGTTGATTTTTAGCAATACTACCGCCTCATTAAGAGGCAGCAATAAATGTGGAATACAACGAGCTAATCTTTGTTCTGGCATCGCTGGTTTAAAATACCTGTTTCGTTGCCAGTGTATTCCGTTCCGTTTTCCATGCGGATAGTTCCCCGCGTAATAGCACTATTTCAGCGGTGCGGCGGCTGAGGCATTGCCTGATCATTACATTCAGCTCTATTTCAGCAATGTCCAAACAACTCCCATACTTTGGTGTATAGTGTATTTCCAACTTTTTCGTGATACGTCTTGCTTCCTTCGGCGGATACAGTTTGTAAAAGAATGCCGGTTTGTGCGTGTTTAGATTATCCATCACAAGAACAATCTTCTCAGCATCCAGATACATAATGTCCACCAGTTACTTGATTTCCTCCACCCAATAAACGGCTGTGCGGTGTTCCCACACACTCACATGGTGAAACCCTCCAAGTGCCTCCACAAACGCAAAGATGCGGACAGTGCTGTTGCGGACATATTCCAAATCGGTTTTCTAGTACATCGAAAAAAAATTTCTAGCCAAATGACGCAAAATGATTTTTCATATGCAAGGCGGAGAAATGAGTCGTAACGGTGGCTACGTTGATTGACGACAACGCGGCAGATGGAAAATCAGGCAAGTCATTGAGCTGGTTACTTAATATTCAATATACTAGTAGAACGCAATTATTTACGCTCTAATATATCCGCTATTTTTTATCGTAAAAGTATTTTGCATCAAAATCTTTTATCTTCATTTTATTATAATCACTTTCCAATTGTTTAAGTTTATCTTGTTTTACTGCTAATTCTTTCCCTATAATAAATCCAGAAAAATGTCTCACCTTTTTATTTAACCGTTCAATACTTTTAGTCAACGCTGGATGTAAAACATATATAGTATCTTCATTCAAATTAATCAATTGAGTTCCAAGAATATATGTAACATCTTTTGAATGATTAAATTGCTGCAAAATATCATTTTTCCATTTGTGATAGGTTTTAATTTGACCTAACATTCCCAATTTATAAAGCATAGAGAATGGATGATGTTCTGCTAAACATTCTGAACAATTTCCCGAACATTTACTCAGGCGATTAAATTTTTTACAAATTCCTCTTGCTTCACGACCAAACAACAGATTTTTATCAAACATCATTATGAATCTCTTGAAATTATCTGAATCAGCCCAATAATTAGATAATAAATTCATTTTTTCAACATAATAACTAGCATTTTTAGCCGCATTTTCTGTTCTATCATCAAATGCTAATTCGGCCGCTTTCATTTCAATGAACTCTTTTACCTTTTCCCCTCTTTCAAGAATAGTATCACACTTCCGGATTTCATCCATTTTTTCAGTCAACATTTGTCCGTATTCTTGAATATCTCTAGTCCTGTCAAATGAATGACGATAGATACTTTCAAAAACAGTTTCCGTTAACTCTTTTGCATACGGATGACATAACTGACTTACCCCAACAAATGCCTCTTCAACTCTCCCTGGCTGATCTACTATTAAAGGGTCAAATAAATATTCATCCTGCTGATGTCGAATACAATCATAGAATATTTCCTTTTGTTCTTCTTTTGTATACCATAGTTCTTGTATTAAACGTGTTACTTTTTTACTATTATCACCCCAAAGAGTATTCTCACAAGAAAATGCCTCTTGACGAATAGTAAAATATACCTCAATTAATCCATTAAACTCAGCTTTTATTCTAGCCACAGCATCAATTAATCCCATTTGAATGTATTGCCATAAGTTTATATGTGACTTCTTTTTATCTCCGCTTCCATATACTCTTAAATTTGTATTTGAATAAGGAGTTTCATATGTTTCACAACCATAACAACATTCAATCCTACAAAATGTATTTCTATCGGCGCAATACTGCGGAGACTTTTGCGGGTTGGTACATGTACTTATCTTTTTACTTTTTTTACAGGCATTACACGATAATGGTTCTTCCATATTAGTTTGACGTATAGATTGATCAATTTTATCAATCATTATAACTAAACTTTCTTTGCCAAATATATTTATCATTTCTTCAATTTTATGTTGTAAAAGAACCAGACGCGATAGATCTTTGTTAATAAAATTAGTCCAGTTTTTAAAGCTTAAAACACCTTTCATAACCAAATCAAGATTCTTATATTCATCATACGTACATAAGAAATAGGTTTCTTTCGTAATAAAACCATTATGAAAATAATCCTTAAGGCGACTATATAATTTTTCTTCCGGATTAGCTATAATCCATTCCATTTTATCTTTTACTTTATTCCCAATATTTATTAATTGGTTGATTACATATACAATTATGCAATAACGCCACAATACAACAACATTATCAAAATCCTTCAAACCTGTTAAATCAATTTTACTTTCCAAATGAATTGTATCTGTTCCCCAAGCATTTTTAGCAGACGGTTTTATCCCTATCGGTAAACACAATTTGTTTTTCCGAGAAATCCTACTCCTTTTTATCTGCAAAACAAATGTTTTTCCTATACCTTTAACAGCAGATAATCCCCAAAAATTAGAATCAGGTTGAATAAACTCATCAATAATTTTTGTTTCTGTAAAAGTCCCAAAACGAGCCTGCTTACCCTTTGCATCTTCCGCATCTGGTAACCAGATTGACTCTCCTTTTACTAATACCTCACTTCTTCTTTCTTTCTTCGCATGAATTTCTGTAATTTCTCCTGGATTTATTAGATCAAACTTTAAATTTCCTTTATCGTTATTAAAACCTAAAAATGGATCAAAACACTTTTTGTCTTTATTCCAAACAAATGGTATTACATCCACAATATCTTTTTGTTTTTCTTTTATATAAATAATACATCCTAAATCAGAATAAGTATCCAAATTCTCAGGTGCAGATTTTCCACATACAATACACGGAATATTTGAGCCCGAATTACTATATGTCATTATTGGATAATATGTCTTTTTGTGTAAATCACCACATAAATATGCAGAAACTTTCCAATCTGTTATATTACGACGCAAAGTATTCTTATGCGAATCATGAAGATTATCAAATGGATGATGTCCTATCATTATCACAGGATATTTTTTGTTTAATTTCATAGGAATATTACTTAATTTGTAAATATCTAATATTTGTTTACGTTCATTGTTTCCATTGCAATTTATGGCAGTATTTAAATGAATGATATTGATTTTATTATTCCAAATGATATTTGTTACTTGCTCAGGATTAGGATACATCATTTTTGCATAGGAACCATAAAATGATTCTATGAACTGATTATAATCTTCAAAACAATCTACCAATTTTCCCTTTACAAAATAATCACGATAACAATCCTGATCTTTGTCTACTTCATGATCAATAAAATGAGTAATCGCTTCTTTAGAACTACAATCACCTGCATCATGATTTCCAGGAACTATAAAAATATCTTTTTTTGTTAAGTTAAACAAATCCAATAAATTATTTAAAAAGATTTTTGTTTTCTCATATGTTCCTTTATATTGATGCAAGTCTCCCGTTATAATAATAAAACAAATATCTTTTAAATACGGTAGACGCCTATACGATTCCTTCAAAGTACTCCATTCGGTATTATCAAATATATGTAAATCTGAAATTTGAATCCAAGCATAATCTACATTTCCCATATTCACACCCCTCATAACTTTTCTATAATATATTGAAATTTTATATTTTTCATTAGACGCCTAGCACTCCATTCGGTCAGAAATTGAACTAATGAGCCGTTTGTTTCGTGTCAATGCATGACAAAAGTTCGACAGAGATGTGGACGCATCGAATAGAACTTTTAAGACGCAATGCTGCGGACCAGACAGTCCAAAAGTTTGATTTCTGGTTGGATGGAATACTAGAGCAATTGCCGTTAATCCGAAATTGTTTCGCTATCTTTAAATAAAACTCCCCGTGGCAAGCTGCGGGGGATCAACCCGAGACTCACTTCGCTCGTCATTAGTTTGTTACGCAGCAAGCTGCGTGGAATTAAACCCTCTTTTGGATTAAATGTTTGCACCATCCATCTGAAATTTACATAATATTTTGTGTACAAGATATACATATATTAAAATTTCATTATATTATATCATTTTTTTCCATTTTCCAACAACATTCGCACATCATATAATAGCCATTCAAAATCATATCCGGAAAATAAAAAATTTTTTCCAATATATGCGTTAGTTTTTTGCTAGTAAATTGTCTTATATAGTGAAAGGAAAATCAAAAGATAGGAAAAGATAAAAATGACTTGCTCAAGCAAATCTCAAATAGATACTGAATTAAATGATATTATCTCTAATTTTATAGAACAATATGGAACTTCTGGCTTGAAACACGCACTACAACTTTATATAAACGCCCACCAAGAATACATTTGCCGAACCAGAACCTCTATATCAAAAATAAATATATCGGATATATATTATATGGAAATACGGGAACATCAAATTACCATTTATACTCAACACGGCACATATCATAAATATGGAACCTTAAATAATGAATTAAAATCATTATCTCCTTTTGGTTTTATCAAATGTGCACAAAACCGTATCGTTTCATTAGGAAAAATTCGCTCGATTTGCTTCAATGATATCATCTTAATTAACGGTGCCAAAATACACATGAGCAAAAAATATGCTATTTCCATTATTTCAGAATTCTCAAAAACCAAAAAGTAATTTTGAGAATGACTTATTAGGTACTTAATCCATAAAACAGCAGATAGAATATCCCCATAATTTCTAAGATATCCTATCTGCTGCTATATTTCCTATAATCCCTTAATAAACGCCACTTCCTTTTTCTTTAGTGCCTTTTTCAGTTTCTCATTTTCTGCTTTCAAGTCCTTATTCTCCTTTTGAGATTTTTCATACTCTATCTTAATCAGCTCATTCTGCCGCTCCAACGCATAATCCAGAATCACTTTTTTCTTCTGGTGGAACATCTTACCCTCCTGTTGCTGCCTCGCCTCATTCAAGAATTTACTCACCACCGGATTCTTATAAAAGAAAGCCCTAGACAATCCCGTTTTCCGGACCAAATCACAGACCAAGAGCTGTTCTTCTTTCTCCAGCATCTCTTTAATCGTCCGGATCGCATAATCAATTTTCTCCTTGCTCGCCTTTTGATTGGATTCAACCATTTTGGAATACTTGCTCATATCCATCCCACTCCTTGATAATCTCGCTCAATATCTCATCCATTGTTTTCCTTAGTTCTTCGGTCTCCTTTACCATCAGCTTTCCGCTTGCCCGCCGGTACCGATAAACCGTATTTACGCCCCGATGTCCTAATAAATGTGCAATGGCTGCATCATCCAGATGCAGTTCCACAAGCTTCATGCCATAGCAGTGCCGGAATAAATGTGTGGCAAACCCCATCCGTTCTCCATTATCTTTACAGATATTATTTTCTCGAATCAGCGTATATACACGGTGTTTCAGCATAGAATATTGAAACGGCAGGGAAGGATTCGATTCATTCACAAAAATATATTCGGTTTCCCCATACCTTTCATAGGTATATTCCATTGATTTCTGGATTAGCTTAGCCACATCATCCGGAACTGGTTTTTCATAATAGGAAGTCTTTACCTGATACATCCGGACGATATAGTAGCCGTTTTCCTGGTATAAGCAGTCTGTCCGCAGGGTAAGGGTATCAGAAATCCTTCCCCCAAGCATCTGATGCAGAATCAACGCACGCGCCACCTGTTCTTCCATATTGACGATATAATAATTTAACCGCCTTATTTCTTCATCAGAATAGGTTTTGAATGTCACTTCAGGCATTTTGGGCATATCCTGTTTGATAAATAATTTCTCCAGCTTGGGATTGCCAATCACTTTCCCTACCTGCCGCAGCATATCTTTTAAATTTGCCATTTCAGATTTCAGGTTTCTTTCCTGACCTCTTTCCAGATTGATGTGTGTTAAATATTCCTCAATATTTAACCGCCCCACCTCTCCTAAGCTTGTGATCTCCGGATTCCTCTCAGCGAGGAATTCTGAAAAATGTCTTACCGCACGTATCTCCCCCTGCAGCGAACCTACGGATAAATATTTAATCCTGATATAACATGCCTGTTTCACTTCTTCTTTTATTGTCTCTTGCCTGATTCCTGTAAATCTTATCGTCCTTATCATCTGTATCGGATTCTGCCTAACCTCAAATCCCAGATTGTCCAGATTCCACACGTCTTTTTCCCACTCCGGCCGTTTGTCTTCCGGTTCTAGAAAATGAAGCAAGAGACGCAAGTACTTTACCGGCCCTGTCTCCTCCTGTAAATTCCTTCCCATGCTCTTCATATAATGCTTCCGCGTGATCTGATATCCGTGGTTTAAAAGCCATGCCTTAAATTTCTTAACAAGGACCTCTTCCGGTACTGCCCGGAAACTATTAAGCAAGGGATATTTCTCTTTCATAAACCTGGCAATCACATTATAGCGGATAATATCCCCATCTACGGTAGCCATACTCAGCTCTTCCCCGCGGCTCCGTATGAACGCTTCCATTTCCTTTTTCTGCCCCTCTGCTACCAAAAGTCCTAAATCATAAAAATGCCGCTCCATAACCCTGATTCTTTTTTCGGAAGCATTTCCTTTTCTCTGATAACAGGGAAGTTCTTTTATGTAAATTCTAGTTGCCATCTTTCCCACTTCCTTCTTTCCATTCACTTGCAAGACTTTTCTGCTCTTTATAATATTGTTCACTGGATCGGTCTACATGCCTCTGGATACAGTCGATATACCGCCGCGTCATATTTTCATGCTTATGTCCGAGGAATTCCCGGATTGCCTGAATCGAAGCCCCATGTTCATACAATGCAGTGGCTACGCTGTGCCGGTAATCATGCGTTTGGAACACATGATCTCCGCATTTGATTCCCCATTCATTGCACCAGTCCACCATTTCATGCCAATAGTGTGTTGATAAATATGGGCCTCCTTTCGAATTTTGAAATACATAGGAATCCAACCCGATTTTTCTTCGTTCTATGTATACCATCATGCTCCGGTACAGCAGCATTGGGATTGGGATTACCTTTTCCATCTTCATCTTATGCTGATAAATCCGAAGCCAGGCAACCCCTTCCTTCAGATAATATCCTTCCCGTTTTATAGAGCATACTTCATTAATCCGTAGTCCAAGACACCATAAATGCAGATACATAAGCCGCATATCTTCCGGCAGCCCTTTTAAATTCTTAAAAATCTCCGTCACCGTATTCTGCGGCACAGACCGGTAATGATGCGGCACCGTTGCCCGCTTGATATAGTATCCCGGGTAAAATGGAACCTTGCTATAGTAGCCCCTTGCTGTCAGGAATCTAAAAAAGCAGTGAATCTCAGCCACTTTATCATTAAAGGTTATAATTTCAACATCTTCTTCCTGTAACAACCTCATATACCGATCAATCTCTGTTGCCGTCAGTTTCTCTACTTTCAGTTTCTCTTTATCCAGAAACCGCAGGAAAGCCTTTGTAATATATACCCGGGCCCAAATGTTTTGGACAGAATAACTCGTTACCCCAAGCTGGTATTTGACATACATTTTCAGATACTCACGGTTATCCTTGTCCAATATATCCAGAAATGAAATCCGTTTTACCGGTCTGGTGGGATCATAACGGGCCGCATCAAACTGAAAACGCTCTAAATACCACACATTCGCCTCCCAGTTTATGTCCTTGGAGTGTACGAAAAGGATTCTTTGTACTTTATCCACAATCTGATGATATCTATTATTTACAAGCGGCTCCTCTTTTGCTTTACCTACATAATCATCGATCTGCTCCTGCTCTAACCGTGTAAGATCCGAGATTCCTCTGTCTATACAATACATATATAAAAAATACAGAGGCGCAAGATACCCCCGTCTCAACTCACGATCTGATGAGCTTTCCAACGCATAATTTAGTACTGTAAAAACCTGATATTTTAACTTCTGTGACGTATGAATAGAAAAATCCCAGATAAACCCTTTAGTATTCCTGCAATAATAAAATTCCTTTGCCAATTGATAATCCGGATGATATCCCAAATAAATTCTCTTTTCTTCATACTTTAGACGGATCCTGCCTGCCCTTATGCCATCACTTCTCTTTTCAAGATCAAATAACTTTAGTTTATCTAAACCTTTCAGATACCAGGGGCGGATTCTCGTATTTATCGTTTTCTCCAAATATTGTTCGTAACGTACCCGCACATCCCAGTCAATCTCTTCCAAGCTGTGTATCCCATTCTCTGTCAAAAATGTATACGCCTTGTTCTTAAGAGTCTGTTCTACCGTACCGCATTCTTCCATCTCTTCTTTTAATTTTACAAATTCTTTCTCCTTATGAAATTCCCTCCAGTCCCGTAAAGTTTTCTGGTATGCCCCAATCAAGTATTTAGCCTGGATCCCTTGTTCCTGAAGCCATAACATATACGAGTCAACCAGACCATCCTCTATCTTCAGTACATCATATATATTTTGCAGGCACAAATACTCTACTCCGCGTTTTATAAATCGTTCTTCCCTTGCCGGGCACTCTGCAATCTGTCTTTCTAAATATTCGATATTCTTTTTTTCTTCCTGAAAACAACCAACTGCTGCCATTGCCATATTTCACTCACTCCTACAACAATTTATCCGCCATATATAATGCTGCATTTTTACGGAAAAGCTCCTCGCTTGCCTCAACCAGTTCTTCATTGCTAATGTTCAGATAATTAATGGTCGTCTGTAAATTCCTATGCCCTAATGCCTGACTGATCAATTCCAGGCTCCATCCATTCTTCCGGCGCTCGTTTGCAAAATAATGTCTGAGCATATGGGATGTAACTTTAACCTGCGTCTTTTCCTGCAAGCGGCGGAGCATGGCATTGACCGCGTCTTCTGTCAACGCCCGCCCAGCATTCTCTCCAGATAATATGATAAATAAATATTCTGACTCTTTTAGCAAATCCCTGTATTTTGCATAGTAAAAAAGCAGAATATCAAAAGTATCTTTACTGATCTTTGCCCACCGGTCTTCCTCATATTTCGCCCGTACTTCATTTTCATTATCCGTTCTGGGCTCAACACGTATCCGGCAGCCCTGATAGTCAATATCCTCAACATAACGAACGCCTAAAAGCTCTCCGATTCGAAACCCCGTTTCCGCTAACAACAGAAGCAATAGCTGATCCCTGCAATTTGTACATGCATCTAAAAGGATGATAATGTTTTTTCTTTCAATTGATCTCCCTTTCGACGAAACCGCATTCAAATATCCATCAAATGAACGGCATACCTTTGTCCTTTTAATACCTATGGCATTCGTGTAGGAGACGGTCTTGTCTGAAAGCACCAGCAATGAGCCAAACTGCTCATACTCCATTTCAAGGAATTGATAGAAGCCAAACACATCATGTAAATATGCATTGCAGGTCCCATTATCCGGAATTTTTCTTAATTCACCGGAAATATGCTTTCCACCTTTAATCCAATAGAGAAAGTTTTGAAAAAATTCCATCTGCGCACTGTAAGTCATCTGATAAACATCTTCAAACTGTCTCCCTTGTTCCTTCAGATACCCCATGAAATAGGATAAAGAAAACGCAATCCGCTTTACCGTATTAGGGGAACGGTTCGAATTTGTCTTATGTTTCAAATATTTTGTTGGATATACGCAGATACTCTCATCTTCCCTCCGGCGGATCAGGTAATAGATTTTCCCATCATATCTCACATTTCCAACTTCGTAATCCTTCAAAACGTACCCCCCTTTTCATCTCTGTATCTACATTATACACACTTATTATACACACTTATTTTTCAATATGTCAATAATTATTGATATGTATTATTTTAAATTAACACTTATTTGATTTATGGACTATAATAAATAATTTCTTTTGCTTTTTCTTCAAATCTTTGATTGATTGTTTTTTTTTCACATGCTATAGTGAAAATGGAGGTTTTGTTATGGACAGTCACTTTGATAAAGAATCCCTTTCCCTACTTATTAAAAGGGCACTCGGAAATCGTACCCAAAAAAGTTTTGCTGAAGATATTCAGTTAAGTAAAGAACATCTATCCCGATTAATCACACAAAAGCGGGACACCCCACCTACAATAGATACTTTAACTAAGATTGCCGCAAATTCGCAAAATACTGTATCCTTGGCAGAACTACTTACTGTTTGTGGTTATGATCCGGATACTATAGCTGTTCCTGCAGTTACCAAACGCATGATGGATGCACTACAGCTTGCTTGTAGAGACCTTCCATATGCATTTTCCTATCTGCCTTGCAAGAATACTGACTTTTACCAGCTGGCACTCCAATTTTCAGATGGCCCGATCCGGCACTGGTATTTCCATTTTTTGTCCGAAACAACTTTTGCAGGAGCTGACCAGGAACTTTCAACAAACCTTCTATATTTAATTTCTAGCAAAATGGAATCCATGGATAAAATAAGTTTTGTCACTTCGATTCCTTTGTTGTTCCAGTATTACATAGAGCACCGCCCCTATAATTTAGATCTGAATCTCTCTTTGATTCTAATCAATGAAAATACACTGACTATCTCGAAGGAAATGTTGCTTCAAACGACCCCTTCACTACATACAGATGTTTTTGATCATTATAATCTTTCCTTAAACCCGGTATAATCCCGGGTTTATTTATAGCCAGAATCATATGTGTAGAATAATCCTTCATAGAATTTGAACAATTATCCACTACTATATAAACAGGTCCTGTTTCCTTAGTTTCTGTAAATTTCTTTCATAATCTAAAACTCGTAAATTTTTATACTCCACAAGTTTTCAATATATATTACTTGCTATTGGTGAATTTAAAAAAAAGAACCAAAAACAGATCAGATAAAACAGGCAAAATGCCTATCCCTTATCTGGTCTGTCTTTGGTTCTTCTATTGTTTATCTGCCTCACTTCTTATAGTATATCCTTACTGAATTCAAAACAAACATAATTTCTTTTAGTATATGCATCTGTTTTCAGGACGGGGTACTAAACATTTAATTCCTACAATTCTTGCAAGATCGGGTTATTTGTCCGACTTTGCCATTGTTTACGCAACAAGCTGCAAAGTATTAAACCTGAAAACCGAATAAAATTTTAAATACAGTCTCCTAAAAGCTTATTATATTTATTCGGTGTCCATTCACAAATACCAGAAGTACTACTAAATGTCATTTCTCCAAAACGAATAGAGTTGTCATTAAGAACATAAAAATCCACTCGTACATGAGTAAAACCAGTTGAAAGACATTCAGCCAATTCAACCATTTCCTTCAAGCACTTTGGACGCGGTATCTCTTCTTTGCATATAGGAAATTTATATGTAATACTTTGCCGATTCCAATCTAAATCGTATATAACACTTTCTACAAGGCTGTTTCTTCCTTTTACAAACCAAATATACTTCGCTTTTCCATGAAAGCAAAATATTTTATAGTCATACAAATCTCCGGGAGTATTTTCAATATACTCTTCTGCAATGATTCTTGGAATTATATCTTTATATTGTAACTCTAAACCAGCCATATATGCCCAATTTTTCTTAAGCCACATGCACATTTCTTTTTTACACAATTCAATGTTTAATTCTTTCTTATTATTAACTATTACATTCCATCCACTTCCATGTGTTGCTTTTAGGACAAAGCGATTAGGCAGTTTGTCCCAGTCAATGCTTCCAACATTATCCCAGACTCCCAGTAATTGATTAAGATACTTACAGCCTATTCGTTCTTGGACCCAATTCCGTACTTTATACTTATCACTAAGTAATGTTTTTAATGGATCTCTATCGTATATTTTACACCATTGAATTTTTTCATTAAATGTTTCAGGCTTTTTTAAATTTAATTTTGTTCCTGTCTTTTCCTCATACCATTCGCAAAGTAACTTAGGATATTCGGAAGAATCTGCTGATTGATTCCTCTCATACCAAATTCTATCTTTTTCGTCCAAACCTATCCGCTCCCTTTTTATATGGATAATACCAAATTATCC
>CAPEBR010000002.1:73893-240120 GCA_948602995.1 uncultured Dorea sp. | reverse complement strand
GTAGCTGCAGAAGTAATCGTGATACCTCTTTCCTGCTCCTGCTCCATCCAGTCCATGGTAGCAGTACCTTCATGAGTATCACCAATCTTATAGTTTACACCGGTATAATAAAGAATACGTTCTGTAAGCGTAGTCTTCCCTGCATCAATATGAGCCATAATACCGATATTTCTTGTTCTGTCTAATGGATATTCTCTTTCAGCCATATTGCCTCCTAGAATCTGTAATGAGCAAATGCTTTATTAGCCTCTGCCATCTTATGCATGTCTTCTTTACGCTTCACTGATGCGCCTGTGTTATTGGCTGCATCAAGAATCTCATTCGCCAGTCTTTCCTCCATGGTCTTCTCTCCGCGTTTGCGTGAAAACATGGTAAGCCAGCGAAGTGCAAGAGCCTGTCTTCTGTCAGCCCTTACCTCAATCGGAACCTGATATGTTGCACCACCGATACGTCTTGCCTTGACCTCAAGTACTGGCATGATATTGTTCATAGCCTCCTCAAATACCTCGATTGCCGGCTTATCGGATTTCCCTGCAACTCTTTCAAATGCTCCGTATACAATCTTCTGGGCAACGCCCTTCTTACCATCTAACATAATGTTATTGATAAGCTTTGTTACCACTTTATTATTGTATAACGGATCTGCTAATACGTCTCTTTTCTGAGTATGTCCTTTACGTGGCACGGTCCTTCCCTCCTTAAACATATTTGCATGCCGGTGCATGCTGATTAATTCATCGGTACTCACATGTGTCGTTCTAATGATACTGTGCAGTGCGCGGACATATCTATTCAATCTATGTCTGGCAACTTACTTCATCATAGTTCTGTTTGTGAATATTCTTAAATGGCGGTTCTGCGAACCTTACTTCTTAGCGTCTTTCGGTCTCTTGGCGCCGTATTTTGAACGTGCCTGCCTTCTCTTAGCAACACCTGCTGTATCCAGTGTTCCTCTGATAATGTGGTATCTTGTACCAGGAAGATCCTTTACCCTTCCTCCACGAATCAGGACAACACTATGCTCCTGAAGGTTGTGTCCTTCGCCCGGAATATAGCTTGTGACCTCAATACCATTAGAAAGACGTACTCTGGCAATCTTTCTAAGCGCTGAGTTCGGCTTCTTTGGTGTAGCAGTCTTAACTGCTGTGCATACGCCCCTCTTCTGTGGTGCAGACTCATCGGTCGCTTTCTTTCTAAGAGAGTTGTAACCCTTCTGGAGAGCCGGAGCTGTAGACTTCTTTACAGATGTCTGACGTCCCTTTTTTACTAACTGGTTAAATGTTGGCATTCTCTTTCACCTCCTATGATCGTAATAAATAAGTTGCATTCCTGTCTGAATGAATAAACGCGCAAAATAATAAGCGTTCTTCTTTGCACGCTAGATAAGTGTATTACGAAATTCCTTTATTGTCAAGGGTTTTTCCACATTTTTCGTCTAGAGCGTGTTTGAAAATTGCTTTATGCCAACTGTGCGCCACAGTTTGTGGGGCTTGCACGCTCTGGGGACGGGGCATTTTTAAAAATGCCCCGTCCCCAATTAAAAAACTATAATCCCAGTTTGTCTGCAATTGCAGTCATCTCTTCCAATGCCACATCTATCAAGTCGTCCAGGCTCAAGCCTGTAAATTCAATACATTCCATATAGTCCCTGTTGGCTCCTGCTGCAAATCTTTTCTCATTGAAGCGCTTTATGACAGATTTATGTTTTACACTTGCCACCTTTTTATCGGGATAAATCTGCGCTACTGCTTTTATGAATCCGCTCATTGGATCAGCGGCCAGTATTGCATATTGAAGCTTTGTTTTTGCTTTTACCTTGCTTTTTGGATTATGTGCACAGATGGCATCAAACAGCGCCTTATCTTCAATACCTTCTTTTTTTAATATCTCCACTGATGCAGGGCCGTGGACGCTCATATCGCTCCGCCAGTCGCACTGCTCCTCGTCGAGATCATGAAGAAGTCCTACAATTCCCCAGTATTCTACTTCATCCGGTGCGAGACGCTTTGCCAGTCCCCGCATAATTGCTTCTACTGCATAGGAATGAGTGATATAATTTTCACCTTTCATGTATTTCATTAAGATCTCATGTGCCTGCTCTCTGTTCATCATCTTTCCTCCTGATATTTTGTCTAAAAGAACGGTATGGCATAATGCCATACCGTTCTTTCTGGTTGTCTTTTTAATCTCACGGAATATTCCCAAGCCGCGAATAGTAACAAATACATTCTTTTATCTGTGCTTTCTTCTTGAAGCACATACAATCCAGATAACAGCCGCTGCTGCTGCGAGTAGAATGGAATACAACAGAATCTGATTCTGGTCACCTGTCTTTGCACCTGTTGCAGTTGTCCCAGTCTGCGTGGTTGAGCCAGTACCTGTCGTTCCAGTTCCTGTCGTTCCGGTTCCTGTACTCCCTGTTCCCGTTGTACCAGTTCCGTTATTATTGTTATTGCCAGTTCCATTATTATTTCCCTGATTATTGCCATTACCCTGATTGTTATTATTGTTCTGATCTGACGGGTTCGTTGGATCCGTCGGGTTTGTTGGATTTGACGGATTCGTCGGATCATTTGGGTTCGATGGGTCGCCGGAAGTTCCCGGATTGGACGGATCACCGGAAGTTCCCGGATTGGACGGATCACCGGAATTCCCCGGATCATCTGCCTGTGTCTGAATCCAGCCAACTGCAACCGGAGACAGACCGGTTACTGTAAATCTGATACCGTCGCTGCGTTCCGTAATCTTCGGCTGCTCAATCTCTCCGGGCGTCTTGCCATTTACTTCTGTTGTAAACATATGAACTGCCGCGAAGTCATACCCGTCTTTATCTGTACCTTCTGGATATGGAAGAGTAATTGCAAGCTTGCTCGGGAAGTCTGTCTCTTCAATTACTTCCTCCCATGTATTGATGCCCATTCCTTCTTCCTGCTGAACTAAAAGCGTAATATCATATACTACCATATTCTCATCTGTAATTTTATCATTCGCTTTTTTCAGCTCAGAACGCATCTTATTAATGATATCCTCTCCCTCTGGATATTCATTTTCAATGGCTTCCGGAATCTGAGAAATACCTTCCTCCATCTGTAGTCTGTACTTCTTATTTCCACTGGAGAATTGATTTAGTGTCTTAATCTTTGTATCCTCCGGAACAACAATAATTCTGTATGACGCCTGTGCAGCCCTGTAATCATCTGTCTTGGTTGACGTTGCAGTGATAATCGCCTCACCTTCTCCGACTGCCTCAACACGCCCAGTGTTGTCTACCATGGCAACACTGTCGTCACTGGTAGTATAAGTAATCGTACTGTTCGGAACCGTCTGAAGAACTCCTATATTCCTCTCTTCTCCATACGCCATCTTTACAACACCAAGTTCGAAACGGAAATCCGTCTGATCACTTCGGATCGAATCATCTTCAGCCCAGCCGATTGCAATTGGTGAAAGACCCTTCACAGTAAACTGCGTGCCATTATCCCGTTCGGTTACGCCGCAAGTTTCAATCTCGCCTGCTGTTGTGCCAGAAAGCCCCTTCGTGAACATATGAACAACTTTAAAGTTGTATCTTCTTCCGTCCGTCCCTTCTGGATATGGGATTGTAATTGGAAGTCCTGATGCCGGGAAATCGTCTTCACTTTCTACCAGCTTCCATGTGTTGGCAGCAATACTTACATTATTTTTAATTGTCACATCATCCTGGCTGCGCTGAACCATAAGATTTGCGTCATAAATCTTGATATTCTCTGGCAAAATCGTAGGATCAAGCTTCTGAACCTCTTCCTTCAGCTTCGCTTCTATCATTGATATCTCCGGATATTCAGAGCTAAGCTCAGATGGAAGCTGCGAAATACCTTCTTCTAGTTCAAGTTTATATCTCTTCTCTCCATTCGCAAATGGATCCAGCATATTTACCTTGCTTTCTGTCGGGATAACTGTTACAGTACACGTTGCCTGTGCCTCTAAGTAATCCCCTGTTGCTGTACCTTTCGCCCTTATGGTGGCTGTACCTTCGCTTACTGCCTCTACTGTACCGTCATTTTTTACTGTAGCAACCTCAGGTGCGCTGCTTGTATATGTCACCTCACTGCCGTCAACCTTTTTTCCTATAGCTATTTTCTTTGTTGTTCCATTCGGCATTTTCAGAGCATCATGGTCAAATTTAAAACCTGTCTGCGGATCTTTGTTAGCCACCGTTATATTCAGAGTTATATCATACGGATTGTAATTAGGTGACGAATTAACATGAGCAACAATCCTGCCCTTTCTGCCTACCAGATTAGCATTGTCTTTTATCTGGTAAATTACATTTTTCCCGGCCTCAACTCTAGTAGCATCAGTCTCCAGAATATTCCTGGTATCTGCATCAAAATCCACTCTGTCAGCAAGAACGCCCTCGGTATTCATCAGATCAGTCAGATCAACAGTTTCCTCTTTTCCATATCTGGTAACAACATCTATACTTGCGTCTTCCGGAGATGCCTTTAAAATTGTAAATTCTACAGTTTTTTCTCCCTCCCAGGTGAATTTTGTTCCTGATCTTCTAGATGTTATCACAACCTCTGTTTTTGCTGGATCATTTGTTGCCGACACATTATTTCTATAATCAACGTAGTAGTCTTCTCCTTCAACCAAAGTAATGCCATCCACACTAACCGTGACTTCTGGTTCTATCGCATTTCCAGTATATTCATACTCGGTCTGCTCCAACCGTACATCGACTCTTCCCAACTCAACCGGCTGTGCAATGACTGTATATTTAATTCCGCTTCTCTGAATCCTATTATCGCTTACAAGGGTATCTCCCACTCTGGTATTTAATGTATAATTACTTGCTATTGCACCACTTGGATCAGTAGTGTTATTCCTCTCCAGTGACAATTCAACACTTACCGTTCCCGAATATTCTGGCGTATACTCATCCCGCACCCGTGTCCCTACCAAAGCTGCTGCCGCAGCAACCACTTTGTCTCTGTCTGAGGTAAGAACACCCGAAATCTGCAGATTCCCTTTCTGTATAAACGTAGTTTCATCGTTATAATACATATTATACGACAATCCACCGGTATCTATATCTACCCCTTTCCTTTTAATTTCCGGTATAGAGCCACTCTTCGCATCATATACAATAGCGCTATTGGAATCTCTTCCCTGACAGCTTATGGTAAATGGATAATTTAAAGATGCATTTGGATAACCGCTCAGGCCGGCGCTGCATGTCAATGTAAATGAAAGATCGCTTACCGGACTCCCATCTTTAGTAGCCGTTATACCGTACTGAGCTCCAGATGCAGTATTACCCCCTTGTTTAAACGGAAGCATAGCCCCAATTGTGTTACCATATACCATATTGCTTGTATTTGGAGAGATCAATGTGTCATACAGTGCCTGGAACACATCTGCATCAGTTCCTGTTATTTCCGTTCCGCCTATAGAGTAAACAAATTTTGCCGAATCGTCCCTTGCGCCTACTGACGCACGCATCGGAAATAAACTTTTGAATGCCGGAGCCGCTGCCGCCGTCCCGCCAATCTTCCATTTACTATCCGACTTATCCTCTTTGTCATCCGATTTATCTTCCTCTTTATCATCTCCAGCATTACCGTCCGTTTTATCTTCCCCTGCGTCCGTTCCATCCTGTCCGTCTGTCGTTCCCGGCTCTGCCGCGTCTTCTTCCCTTACATCACTCGCCGCACACCATCCACTGTCCAGGAGCACATAGCATTCACCGCCAGCAATCACAGATGTAATTCCTGCCTCATCACAAAGCAGCTTAACTGCCTGCGCATAACCATCCCTGCCAAGCCCCATACTTCCTGCCACGGTGTTTGCGTTTTCTCTGAAATATGTAATCTTCCCTGCAAGGCTTTCATTTAGCATTTCGCTAAAGACTTCCTGAATGCTCTGATTTCGCTGTTCAATCTTTTCACTGATTGCCTCTGCGCTCTGGTATTTACTATCACGGATATCGAAACCATTATTATGATCTTTCAGGACAAAATAAATCTGATAGCTGTAAATCTCCTCGCCGCCTTCCAAAGTCTCAGAATTTTCCACACGGATAACCTCCGGGCTGTCATTCAGCCAGAACACTCCCGGGTAATCCCGCTTAAAGGCAACATACGCGCTGGCGAGATTCTCCTTCATCTCGCTCCACTCCGAATCCGACATCTTCGGGGAATCATACAGCTCGCATACATTAAAGCCGTTAAAGACATCCGAGCTGCCGTCACTATAGTTTGTTGTAAAGGCTGTATCCTCCGAAAAATTGCCGTCATCAACCGTTACGGAACCATCGCCCAGCATACTATAAAGATTCATAGCATACTCCGGGAATCCCATACGTCCGTACCAGTCTACACTGCCGCCATTCTCACTGAAGAAACTCCAGTTCATGTTCTTTTCTGCAGATTCGCATCTCAGCGTATCCTTCATACCTGTAACTGCCGCTACGTTCTCCTCCGCCTGCGCATATGACCCTGTCTCCGGATAATACTCCCCTGCCTCCTGCGCAGATGCCGGAATTACTGCCGTTCCGCCTGCCAGTATAGCTGCCAGCGTCAGAGCCAGCGCCCGTTTCATACCTTTTCTCATGAATAGTCCACTCCCTGCATTTTGTGTTAAATTATGTTTATAATGGCTGATGTTTTTCATATGTCACAAGCCATAATATCCCACATTTTTCATCTTTTTATTATATATGTTTAAAATCACACTGTCAACACTCTCAAAGACTTTTCCCCTACTATCCAGTCCTGGAAAAGTTACTGTTCACTCCGTGACCAGTAACCTGGAAAAAACTGGTGATTTTAACAAAGCAGATCCCGTGCAGCGGGGTTTTTGACCCCACAATTGCATCAGTTCCTCATGCTCATATTATAATATATCGGACACAATTTGTATTTCATAATACCTTTCAGCATTTATTTCTTTGATATTCCGTTAGTTACTGTTCACGGACCAGCCGTCCGCTCATAATAACAATTCGGGGCGCAAGAAAAAGCGCAGCATTCCGTATGCTGCGCCTTTCCTTTGGTATGTCATTGAGAGGTTTTTCCTCGTTGCATTGCAGTTTTGTCTATATATACAAAGCTGGGGAATGCTCCTCTGTTAAGAGGAAATATATAGTAATTGGAGTTCACTGCCGCAAGGCCATTCTTGGGGGAAACGACCGGCAACAGCATAACTGCAATAACAACCATCATTTCTTACGGTCAGCACAACATACATCCTTACTTCGTCAAGGCGGATCCTGCACAGACCTGCTGAATAATTACCTATAATTATACAATACTATAATTATACAATAAGTATGATTTATTATACAGTCTCAAACCAAAATAAAAACCTGTATATAAAGCAATTTGTCCTTATCTGTTGCTCATTTAAGACATGTTTAATATAGCACTTCTCTTTTTTCCAGTCAATATAATTTTCATAAATTGTTAAATTTTATGCAATCCACCGAACAATCAAAATATTCCGCAGACCTTTTCGGCACTTTATTACAATGAAGTGAAAGTTATTTTATGACTTATTTCCCAGTTTCTGGTCTTTCTTGCGCATTTTCAGCTTCAGAAGGGCCTTAGCCTTCAGGCAGTCAAGTCTGACCACGTTATTTTCCCCCACAACGTTGGTTTCCACGCCTTCCTCGTTTTTATTGATGTCTACAATTCCGTCCATGTATTCATTTTCCACGACAAAATGCGCTGGTCCACTGTTAAAATTCAGTCCCGTAACCGGAATCCCTCTAATACCGAGCTGCTCGCATGTATTGGCAAAATCAACGTCACTGTTCCCCCAGCCGTCGGAGGACAGGATTACGCCGTCTGCCCTCATAGCTTCTGCCAGTACTGCACAGCGTGTCCCTACCAGCATCTTGTCCGTCTGGTCATCCGGGGTTCCCACAAGCAGAATCCCCATGAGATCCAGGTCTGTATCCTCTGATACCACATCAAGCAGCGGATCTCTGAAATGATGTAATGTCGTTTCTTTTGTTGATGGTCCTATTCCCATTCTCTTCAAACCTCCCTACTGCATGGAGTGTATGATCCCGTCCCTGTACTCATTCGGTGTTACCAGTACCGGCATATTTCCCATATCTATTATGGAGCGTCCGCCTTCCACTCCGGACGGCTCATGGGAAAAGAAACGGGTATCGTACATCGCTCCCTGTCCTGCTACCTGTTTCACAATCAGCACACGTTTTTTTCCAGGGCGCACAATATCATGGTATTCGTGCCTCTCTGTGCATCTGTTGCCCTTGAATTTTTTCAGCTTCATGCGGTAGTCCTGAATGAATCTGTCACACGCCCGGTGTGCCGCTGTCGGTCCGGGCCGCTCCTGTCCCATACCAGCCGCAAGAGTTACATCAAAGGAGACAATATAGTCATCATCCCCAGGCGTCCCTGCACGGTTCAGATACAGCCTGTCTTTTAGAATCCCCTCGGAGGATCCGAACTCATGGCACTGTTTTCCATTTACATCCACACCTGTCAGCATCACGTATACGCCCGTAACGGTATGTGTAATCCCCTCACCCAGTTTACCCAGCACCTTTGTGGAGATTGGAATGATGTCCATGATCGTGTTCGTCCATCTGTCATGCCTGCCGGGTCTGATAATTCTGAGATCAATATCTTCTATATATTCTTCCCTGGCTATCAGCTTTTTCAGCATCTCCTTACTGACTGTCATGTGTCCGGCGGCTGTAATATCATTGTGCGCCCCCCATTCTACATCCTGCATATGGAAGGACTTGATTACTAACTTTCTTAAATCCCTTACTTCCTCAGCCATCCCGCCTCACCTCCCTAATGCCATTGTACATCATTTTCCATAAAAATGCCATGGTGATTTAAGGAAATAGCCGCCACTACCAATAGTGACGGCCTGCCTATGCTGAAACACAGGTAACGTTACTGTTCACTCCGTGACCAGTAACCTTCGCAAATCCATCTAAAATTCGCTCCGCGAATGGGATTTGCTCACACCTGAATCATTTTTTTACGGACTTTGCAGTAAATGCAAAGTCCTGTGTGAACAGTAACCAGGTAACAACTCATATGCCGGGGCCAAGCCGCTTGTATGGCTTTCCCTCTGTTTATAATATAGCATATCTCTGAGGATGATCCAAGAATCTTTTTTAGATTTCGCCTCAGTCTATACTTTCGCAATATACTCAAACGGCAGCGGAACAATTTTTCCCGGCGTCTCGATCTTCACCAGCTGCTCCAGTGCTGCCTTCACAATCTGTGTCTGCTGCTCCGGATTATTCGGAGCGCCCGCATTTGCTCCCATTGGAACCAGCGGGGCTACCGCACGGGGCGTACCGGTCTGCCGTACAACCGGCGGAAGTGCCGCAATGATAATTGTAGGAATTCCGGCCTGTTCAATCGCTCTCTGCACCAATACTGCAGAGCGGTGGCAGGTACCTCATCCGGCAGTAAGGATTACTCCGTCAACTCCTTCCTCTTTAAACATCCGGGCAATCGCGGGTCCTGTCTCGCCTTTGAATTTCTCCTGGTTTCCGCCCCCTCCCATGAAGCCTGCATGTACAGGCGCGCAGGCTTTGATGAAGCCTTCCTTTGCCAGCTCATGAATCCGGTCAATGGGGAACATACAGTTAATGTCCTTATTCACATCCCCGTTATCATAACCTCCATGAGAGACCATCAGCTCGTCTGACGGCATCTCGTCTGTTACTTTTCTCCAGGTAAAGTCTCCGGCAAGATTAAATCTTTCCTGATCTCTATGATGGACGCCCGCTGCCGTGGCAAGCGCTATCGTCATATCCTTAAGCTCTTTTGTAACAGGAGTCCATACAGCCGGCGGAGTAATTGGAACAAATATTTCCGACTGCATTCCTTTTACTAATGTTAAACTCATTGCCATACCTCCTAATAATAGCAGCTGCGCTGTACCTTCGCAGTCAGCTATTCTGAATGTCTGTAACAGTTCAGACAAGCTGCCCTGTTACGATTGTCTTCGTTTTTCACACATCTCTTTCTGACGTCTTGTATAAGTGTCAAGGTTACTCACATATTTTTCATTGACCTCCGGCCCCAGCTGCTCTACAAAGCTCATATTCCAGGCAACCTCCTGGCCCACCTTAATCGGATAATCACTGATGAACATCCGCACAGGCACCTTCAGATATCCGAGGCGGCCCTTTAAATCAACCGCTACCGCACCGTCATGCACCTCCACGATCACACCCTCCATCCGTATAATCTTATCCCCGTATTTTAAGTCTGACATGTTTTTCACCTGATTATTTCATCCTGTTTATTTAATCATATTTTTCCTTACGCTTCTTGCTCATCGGAAGAGACTGCTCATTCTCTACAAGGCACAGCTTCCCTCCTGCCACATCTTCAATCGACTCTACATTGGATGATTTCACATTGGGATTCCACTTCTTCTCTGCAGCCTTCACATCCTCTCCGCCCATGGCGTTTTTCAGCATCTGTACCGCGCGGACTGCATCCTCCGGGCAAAGTGTATTGCAGGCAAGCACCTCATTTTCAATACCAGATTCTGACTTGTTATTATCAACCATGTGCGTCATATATTTATTACCTACAACGAGAGCTCCCTGAACCGCGCAGAAGGACATGCCTACCACCGGAATTCCTCTCATACCGATCTGCTCATGGTGACTTGCGAAATCAATGTGATTATTTCCAAAGCCTTCTGTTGTAATGAATGCACCGTCAACATCCAGCATTTCACAGAGCTGTCCCACACGCTTTGATACATAGAACTTCTCTGCATTGATCTGCGGACTTCCTACAAAGATCACGCCGCACAGATCCAGTTCCTCATCTTGGAGCGCTTCAAGAACCAGCGGCTCTCTCCAGTAATGTCTGGACATCTCCTTTGATGCAGGCCCGATACAGGTCAGCGCATGGATGCATCCATCCAGCACCTCAAGAGGAGATACTGCCACCGGGACATTTCCAAGGTCAACATTGGGCTTCGCCCCCAGCACGCCTACCGGCTCAACCGGGAGGATCAGATTATCATGCATTGCTCCCTGGCCCATGATCTCCTTTACAATTACAACCTTCTTCTTACCGGGTCTTCTATACTGGTCAAAGGTCTCTTCCGACACAGCGAGAGTCTCATCCAGTTTCTTTAATGCTTCCCGGATCTCCTGGGTAATGATATCCGTTGCCGTATGAGCTGCAAGCGGACCCGGACGCTCCATGTTCGTTCCTTCCTTAACCGTTACCTGTGTCTTAATGAAGATCTCGCCCTTATCCGGTGCGCCCGGGCGTCCCCACATAATATTTTCATCAAGATACCCCTCGGAGGAACCAAACTCGCCGATCTGAACCCCGTTCGCATCGGTTCCTGTTACCATCATCACAACGCCGTCCAACACTCTTGTAACACCGCTTCCAAGCTCGTACTCGCCCTCCTTTGCTGCAATAGGCTGTACATCCATGATTGTCTCGGAGTAGGTATGATAATCCTCCGGTGTAATAATATCAATCTTAAGATCATAGACCAGTTCCTCTGAGTCTATACATTCCTTTTCAATGTCATCCCGGATATAGAGGACAGTCCCCTCAATCTTTGTCTCCGGTCCGCGCTTTACCTCTGTAATATGAAAATGCTTCCTTGTAAGGCTTCTGATCAGCTTCGGCTCCTGCTGTGCCGGTTCCTCCGTCTCTGCTGCCGCTGCTTTTACTGTCTCCGGCACACTGTCTGCTGCCGGAGCGCTGCCGCCCCCAATGATTCCTACCGGAATCTCCAGATCAATGTCCCTGCCTTCCCCAATGTGTATCTTCAGGATTCCGCCTGGTACTGCTGCCGGCACTGCCGCTGTCTGGGCCGGTGCAGCTTTCTCTGGCTGCAGTTCCTCATGTTCCTCCTTCTGCTCCTGTACTTCCCCGGATACGGAAGGCGCTTTTGCTCCCTCCACTACATCTGCTGTAAGCGGGCAGAGCGAGTCACATGTTTTTACAAGCTTCGCTCCCAGTACCTCCTCAATCGTAAGACACCCGTCAAGATTCAGAAGTCCTGAATCCACCAGGTCGTCAAAAATCGCCGGATCCTCCAGATTCGCCGGTTCGATTGTAATGCCGCCCTCGGCCCTGCAGCATAATACCGCCGGATCATGGGCATGCGCTTTCGCTGTTTCAGCTGTGATTGACATATTGTTTTCCCTCCTTAAATAATGTCGTGAACATCCATATTCTGTCCATTTTCAATCTTACATACTCCTGTCCCAGAAGGACTGTTGCTTAGGAACTGTTAAAAAATAACTTTTAATTTTGGCGCAGTATAAATCCGTACCCGGCAGTTCCTTAGAGCGTGTTTGAAATTTTCAAACACGCTCTAGTCCTCTGTGTCAATATCCTGGCTCACCTGCTTGGATACCTTCAAAGTCCTGTACAAGGAATGCCCGATTGTTCTCATTACATGATCCGTCTGGTGGAATACCTTAAGCCCCATCTTCGGGCCAGACGCCATAACTGTATTAGAGCAGTCCGAGCAATTGCCGATAATGATATATTCACACCCATCCTTCTTGAACTGCATATTATTCTTAACCTGTCCCGGGCAGTTTCCAGGTCTTAAGCACTTAAGAGGCGCACCAGGTTTATTCTCAATCGCCTGCCTGCATCTGCAGACGGACGCCACCTTCCCGTTCATCTTCTCTGCAATCTCACGCATACGCTCCTCTGAGCCGCCGCACGCACAGACAAGAAGTCCTGTTGACGCCCCGTGGAGATCCGGCAGATCAATGGTCACAAGGATTCCTCCTGTTGTCTTTGTAATGGGCTCCTCCGGCTTCACAGATCTTCCGGTAAATGCACCGCCCATGATGATCTCTCCGTATACTCCGTCAATTCCGCCCGCTCTCTCAATCAGCTCCCCGACGCTTGTCCCCACCGGAACATCCATAAATACGTGCGCCTCATTTCCCCCATTGATCTTCCCGCGCACGGTCAGGTTCTTTGTAAAACACGGCTTCCTCTCATCAACTGCCTCTGCAACCTTCGCAGCAGTCTCAAGGTTCACCACTACGGACCTTGCCGCAGATGGAAGCTGTGTCGTTGTAAGATTCACCCCAAGACATTCACGCACTACGGCACGCTCCTCACCCATGGGGTAAATATCCGGCAAAAGATGCATGGAGATATCCGGCTCGCCTTTAAGCGCTTCCTTTAATATCCGGACCGCCTTCTTATTTTTCTTCTTAATAGCAAAGACTGCCTTATCCGCATGGGTAATCTCCATACAGTACCTGACGCCCCGGATCACCTTATCACACTGCTCCTCAAGCTGCCTGATATTGTGTTCCAGACCTGGCTCGCACTCTGCAGCATTAATTAAAATATGGCTTTCCTTAAGCCTGAAGCCTTCCGGAAGCTCCGGGTTAATCTCCGGATCCAGCTCCCCCATCTCTGTATCCTTAAGATTAATACCAAGCTTTACACCAGTCGGGAAGCCTGCACCTCCCATGCCGACAATTCCTGCTGCCTTCACCATGTCAAGCTTCCCCGCATCCTCCGGAACCGGAATCGGCTCAAACGCATCCGGCTGATCATCCGACGGCTCAATAATGATACGGTCATCCGTGACCTCAGCCACTGTTCCGTACACACTTGAAAAGATATTCGCCCCCAGCCCTGCCGGTTCGGCAATCAGCGTGCCCTTTTTCACCTGGTCGCCTGCACTTACAACTGCCCTGCACGGTGCACCCACATGCTGGCGCAGCAATAACTGTACATTTCTCATGACATCCCTCTCCTTATATTTTTATAAAAATGAGCTTCGCAAACAAATCTCCTTATGTTATAAATCGAAGTATTAGAAAATCCCTTCTCATAATACTCCGATAACTTTCTCTGGCGAGGGCATGTGGGAATCGAACCCACCCGGGACGCTCCTAACGCCCCACACTGGTTTTGAAGACCAGGAGGCACACCAGTCACCCAACTACCCCCATATATATCTGTCAGCAGCTATTTTGTATCCGCAGCCTGTCTGGTAACATCAGAACCCGTGCTTTCACCAAAATAACTGTGTGCGATATAACCATAGCATAATTTATCATTTATTTCAATAGTTTTGTTGAAATTTATAATAGCAAAAAACATTGACTTTTCAAGGCTTTTCCCCCATAATAATTTTATACGGACTGTACGTTGTACTAGAACACAGTCTACCTATGTCAGGAGGTAATAAATATGAACCTAAAAGCAAACGTGAATTTTGACCGGTTTGAGGGGGCGCTCCAGGTTGTGGATTCACACACAGTTGGCGAATTCTGCCGTATCGTCATCAGCGGTTTCCCTGAGCCGGAGGGAAACACGATGATTGAAAAGAAAAAGTGGATGGAAACCAATTATGACCATGTACGTACTGCCCTTATGCATGAACCCAGGGGACACCGCAATATGTTCGGCGCATTTCTATGTGATCCTGTGGATCCAGACGCTCAGTTCGGCGTCATGTTCATGGACACAGGCGGATATCTGAACATGTGCGGCCACTGTACGGTTGGCGCAGTTACGGTCGCCATTGAAGCAGGCCTTGTAGAATCTCACGAAGGGGAAAATGAGGTGGTGCTGGAGGCCCCTGCCGGACTGATCCGCACAACAGCCATTGTTGAGAATGGAAAGGTAAAAAGTGTAACCCTTACGAATGTCCCGTCATTTGTATATAAGGAGAATCAGAAAATAACAGTTGACGGAAGAGAGATTGAGTTTACCATCTCCTTCGGCGGCAGCTTCTTTGCCCTCGTGGACACGACTAAGCTTGACATCGGACAGATCAACCAGAAGACAGTTCCAGAATATATTAAGCTGGGAATGAAGATGCTTGAGATTATCAACAAGGAGATTCCTGTGAAGCATCCGTTCCTGGATATTGATACCGTTGATCTGGTGGAATTCTACGGACCCACCCCGAACCCGGAAAAGGCTTCCATGCGCAATGTCGTAATCTTCGGGGACTCCATGGCTGACCGCTCTCCGTGCGGAACCGGCACGAGTGCAAAGCTTGCCACTTTGCACCATTGGAATGAGATCAAGGCGGGAGAGGAATTTATCTACGAAAGCTTTATCGGTTCTCTGTTTAAAGGCGTCATCAAGGAGACGGCAAAGGTTGCGGAGTATGACGCCGTTATCCCCATGATCACCGGAAGCTGCTACCTTACGGGCGTTGCCACCTATCTGATCGATCCTGAAGACCCTTTGAAATACGGTTTCCAGGTCGGTTAGACGAATGTTTTCACGGAATGTGCATTCCCGGTTACTATTCACGGGCTATGAAGCGAAACGAAAAGAATTTCATCATTGATTTGACCACGTAAGAAAGGAATGATGCCGATGCCACGGAAACGGCGATCTACGAAAAGCCGCATTATAAAAGCCGCGTGGAATCTTTTCTACAAAAATGGTTATGACCAGACTACCGTAGAAGATATCATAGCTGCGTCCAAGACATCAAAAGGTACATTTTACCACTATTTCAAGGGGAAGGAAGCTCTTCTCAACACCCTCTCCAGCCTGCTTGACGAAAAATACGAAGAACTTGCCGCCTCGATTGACCCGAACTTGTCTGCCCGTGAGAAACTTCTGTATCTGAACCGCGAGTTGTTTTATATGGTTGAGACCAGCATAGATATTCATCTGCTTGCTTCTCTCTATTCCTCACAGCTGGTGACGAAGGATGACCGCTCCCTGATTGACAAAGACCGCTTTTATTTTAAGTGGATCAAGGAGATTATAACAGAGGGGCTTTGCAGCGGCGAATTTAAAGACACCAGCTCTCCCGAGGAGCTGCTGGATCTTTATACCATGTATGAGCGTGCCCTGATCTATGACTGGGTGCTCCTTAAGGGGAGGCACTCTCTGACGGAGTACAGCGGGCGGCTGCTGCCGCATGTTCTGGATGTATTTGTCCAGGGCATATAAAGAGCTTTACTCCAAGTTCACATACTGATATAATGAAAGAAAAACTATGAGAATTGTAATTGCAGAGTTACTATTCACAGTCATCAGGAATTTCAGAAAGTGGGTGATGATATAGCAGACAAGGAGATGCTGCAAAAAAACGTTGAAGAATTCTCCAGAATTCAGCGATATATGCGAATGGCTGATAAAAACTCTGATTTGTATGAGGAATTAAAGGAACGCTATACTGAGTTAAAGGTCATTTTGACCGCCTCTGGAATTAATGTAACAGAACTTGACAAAATCAAAGAATAACCAAAAAGGCTGAGAGAATAAAATATTCCTCAGCCTTTTTATTACTGCACAGCTTCACTTGTTACGATTCACGGACTAACCGTCCGCTCACAGCAACGCATCCATCCCATTTAAGACTATACCATGCACTCATGCATCTCTTCTTCTTTGATCCCCGCCTTTTCCATCATAGCCGCAATCTCCTCCCGGTCCGAAAGGTCTGCGCACCAGGAAAGCCCACAGCCTGCGGATATAGAACGCGGAACCGGAATGATCCGCCCAGGCACATGATTCTCCTTACATGCCTTTTCCATCGCCATTGCATCGGCTGTTGTATGAAAAGTTACTACGAGTTTCAGCTCTTTTTTTCTCATAACTACTTAATCACCACTTCGAAATATCCGTCCTTCTCGGATGAAACCGGAGTTTTTCCATGATCCTTTGCGTATTTCTCCACGTTCATCTTCTGGTGCGGCTCTGTGACCAGCACCTTCACTGCCTCTTTTGCACCCTTTAATGCTTCCGCCGTCAGCATGAGCGGCTCCGGACAGGAAAGACCTCTTGCATCTACTTCCTTCATAATTATTTTACCTTCTTTCTCAGAATACTATGTATGGCTCTGAATTTCAACTAGTTTTAGTTACAGTTCGCTTCGCGAAGAGCCGGATTCACTCTTGGCACAATATATGCTTTCTTACGGACTTTGCAGCGGAGTGCAAAGTCCTGGGCTGAACTGTAACTATTTTTGTTTCTTTTCCTCTCGTTTATGTGTAAAGGCAATGGCAAAGCATACCAGGATGCAGATGATACATGCCACCTTGCCATTTAACGGAACAGCTCCTGCTACTACTTCCTTTGTCTCAGCATTCAGTGCAGTACCGCTTGCTGCCAGGCCAAAGTTGTGGCAGAGCGCAGCGCCGAAAAACATGCCAAGCACTGTTACAGCTGAGTCAGACGAACCCTGTCCTGCAAGAATCAGCTGGCGTAAGGGGCATCCTCCTGCAAGCACTGCAGCAAACCCGACTGCATACATGCCAAGCACATTCCACAGATGGTCGGAATGCGCAATGATTCCCGGTGTATGAAAACCAAGTACAAAGCGCCCTGTTGCCACATTGAATACAAGCATAACCACAAACAGCCCTGCAATGACACTAAACAGGTCAAAATTCTTCATCAGAATGATATCACGCATACTTCCCGCGAAGCACATTCTTGACTTCTGAGCAAATGCTCCAAACACAAGCCCGCCGATCAGAGAAGCAATTAGTGGTGCATGAAGGCTTCCCGGGCCTGCCTCGCTGGCCTTTAACAGGGAGGAGCAGAGCGCCAGTACAAGGATTCCTGCCATAAGGACAGGAAGAACCGCGCCGCCTGCCTTATTTGTTACATGCGCCCTTCCAAGACTGAAGCCTCGTCTCAGCGCAAATACACCCGCAGCCACGCCGAAGATAAACCCAATCAGCGCCACCCACGCATTCAGATCGCCTGCTGACATACGGATAATCATACGCAGTGGACATCCTAGAAATACAAGGGAGCCAATCATTATGATCATTCCAAGTACAAAACGTGTCATGGTAGAAGAACCTGCCGTAGAGCGGTACTCCTTCGTAGCCACAGAGATGATAAATGCTCCAAGCACCAGACCGATCACTTCCGGTCTTGCATACTGGACTACCTCTGCCTGGTGCATCCCGAGTGCTCCTGCCGTATCCCTGATAAAGCAGGCTATACAGAATGCCATGTTAGCCGGATTTCCCATAAATGCAAGACATGCCGCTACAAGTCCGCATACAGCGCCGGCTAACGCCAGTTTTTTCTTTGAATCTGATAAATTCATGTTCTTTCTTCCTCCTTCGTTCTCTCATTCCCAAGCATCTGCCTTCTATTCTCGCAGCTGCTTTGCGGATTCATGTTATTTGGTCAGAACACAGGACGGTTCGTATAAGGCAAAAATCTATTCTTCATCCTGCGCCAGTTCCAGGACAGCCGCAATCGCGGCGTCCACTTCTTCATCCGTGTTATAATGCGAGAAGCTGAACCTTACTGCTCCCTGCTCCACCGTTCCAAGCGCCTCATGCATAAGCGGTGCACAGTGCCCTCCTGGTCTGGTAGATATTCCATATTCTGTAAGAAGCGCATCACTCACTTCTGAAGAATCATAATCACCGATGTTAAGCGCTACAATCGCGCATCGGTCAAAGGTACTGAAGTCCCCGTACACCTTCACATCCGGGATCTCCCTCACGCCCTCGTAAAATCTACGCATAAGCCTCTGTTCCTTTTCCCTGACCGCATCAATTCCAGTCTCATTCAGATAATCAACCGCCGCGCCAAGTCCTGCAATCCCATGCCCGTTCAGAGTTCCAGCCTCCAGTGCGGTCGGCATCTCTGCAGGATGTGTCTTATTGTAAGTCTGTACTCCGCTTCCGCCGCACTTTAAAGGTCTTACTGCAAGACCTTCCCGCACATACATGCCGCCGATTCCCTGGGGCCCCAGAAGACCCTTATGACCGGTAAAGCACAGAACGTCTATATGCATCTTTTGCACATCAACGGGAAATACTCCTGCAGTCTGGGAAGCGTCCACCACGAGCAGCAGACCATGCTTATGCGCCATTTCTCCCACCTTTTCAACATCAATATAATTTCCTGTCAGATTGGAGCCATTTGTACAGATGATCATCTTCGTCTCTGGAAGGATGGCATCCTCCATGTCCTTCAGGTCAAATGTTCCCTTCTCATTACTCCGGATGATGGTAAGCTTCACGCCCTTTTTCTCCATCTCATAGAGGGGCCTGAGCACCGAATTATGCTCCAGCATTGTGGTAATCACATGGTCTCCCGGATTCAGAAGCCCTTTAATAGCTATATTTAGGCTTTCTGTCGAATTATTCGTAAATACAATCTGTCTTGGATCCTCTGCACCGAAAAATCGGCACAGCTTGTCCCTCGTATCATAGATTACCCTTGACGCGCTCAAGGAAGCCTCATTCGCCCCCCTCCCCGCATTGCCCATTGAACTCATGGCAGCAACTACCGCGTCAATAACTGCCTGCGGCTTGTGCATCGTAGTCGCCGCATTATCCATATAAATCATAATAAACTCCAGCCTTTCCCCACAAAGAATTCCGGTAATTGTTCTGTACTTTCACAGTTACGAATTCCGTTTTAATTATCCCTATTAAGTATAATCCTTATATTCTCTTTCGTCTAATTGAATTATTATATAATTAAGTTTATATAGATACATTCTATAAATTCACATCCAGACAGAACGGTTCTGTTGGCGGCTATATAGTTAAGAAAAAATTTGTTCACAAAATCCACATGAATATATTGATTTTTTATATAAACGTTTATAATAATAAATACAATTCCTTTTCGTCAATTATCACAAAAATTTACGCAAAAAGGAAGATATGGCAGCACCATTCACAAGCATCTGCCCACAGCAGCAATATGTTCCTTTTATAAACAGTTTAGGCAGCAATAATTGTCTGACCCGTCAGGAGCATGATATTAGGAGGAATCCGATGCCAAGTTTACTGATTGTAGATGATGAAGAGCTAGAGCTAGAAATCATTCAAAGTATGATTAACCGAGAAAAACTTCGAATTTTCAATATTTATACCGCAAGGAATATAGCGTGTGCAAAAAAAATTCTGACGCAGTATTATACTCCCCTAATTCTCTGCGATATAGAGATGCCTGGCGGAAGCGGACTTGAACTGGCGGAATGGATACGCAGCAGAAACTTAGAAGCAGAAATCATTTTTCTGACAGGATATGCATGGTTTTCCTATGCCAGATCTGCCTTGAAGCTTGGTGTACGTGATTATCTTCTTAAGCCTGTTGAAAGGGAACCATTAATGGAAGCGCTGGAAAAAGCGATGAAGCATCTGCCTGACTATGATGACGAGCCTGTGCAAATGAACTCAGATCAGCTCATAAAAAGGATAACCGAATACATCCATGATAACTGCGAAAAGGAAATCAGCAGAAAAACAATCTCCAAAATGTTTTATATACATCCTGATTATTTTTCACATATTTTCAAGGAACAGACCGGATGCTCTTTTATTGATTACCTGATCCGGGTAAGAATGGAAAAAGCCCGAAAGCTTCTCTGCAGTACAGACCAGTCCTTAGTCAATATTGCATTAGCCGTCGGGTATTCAAATACCGCCCATTTTGGCAAACATTTTAAACGTGAAACAGGCGTAACGCCCGGAACATACCGAAAAAAGACCAGGAAAAAAGATGAATAGTATACAGCGATTTAAAAAAAAGATTACTTTTTATTATTACTGGTATTATTATATTTTCTATGATTCCTGCCTTCGGTTATAATTTAAAAGCATTTCGTCAGTCCCAGGCTCAGAGAACGGAAGCACAGGAACAGGCATTACGTATATATGTACAGATGATGGAAGCCTTTATGGATAATATTGAAACCCTGGTCACATCTCAAAGCATGGACAATCTCACACTCCAGAAAATAAACAGATCCAGGAAACAGATCCATTATTACCAGGCATTGTCAGAAAAGAAAAACAGTTGGAATACAGAACTCACTAAATATAAAATGTTAAACGGACTGTTTTTATATGACACCAGGAGAAGCTGCTACATTGGGGTAAAGAGTTCAGGGATCGCCAACCAGCACCATACCAGTATTAAGAAGAACATTTGCAGTATTACAGAAGCATTCCATAATACAAAGGGCAGTACAAACCGGTGGTTTTCCCTCAATATCGAAGATGATTATTACCTTTTTTATATGATCTCTGTAGATGATACTTATTTTGGTGCGTGGATGAGGAAAACGGACTGGTCAATCCTGATGAAACACTTCCTATGATGCTTGCGGAGATGAAGTTAAATGGGATATATGATGTCATTGAGGAAGAACGGCTGCAGTTTAAAAAGTGGAAGAAAAACTCACAGATACACTAAAACGCACTTAAGGCTCCCCACAAAATCCCACGGGGAGCCTTCTGTTAATCAGCAAGACTTTTATTTCCACAGATATTGTTCTGCAAAAATCTTAATAAGCTGCGGCCATACGATCCAGTCATGTCCGCCTTTTACTTCATAATATCCGTAGTCAGTAATCCCCATCTCATCTAGTCTGGCAGCAAATCCACTGATAGGAAAGCTCCCATCGCCAGTCAGTCCAAAATCGTAACATCCTGCTCCAAGCATAACTGACGGCTTCTTTAAGCTATCTACGTTCACGTCACCCTCATCAAGCCCAGTTTGCGTTGAACCACTAAGGATTCCAAAATATCCAAAATTGTCTGCTTCTTTTGAATACATATAGGAAGTTGTGATTCCTCCCATGGAAAGTCCGCTAAATGCCCGGTCAGACGGATTCTTTCCCACATTATAATTTTCTTCCATAAAAGGAATAATATGCTTCATTATGTTTTCACGGATTACCGGAAGCTCCCAGCTATAATTTGTATTATTCATTGTAACTACAATGGTCGGCTCTATTGTCTGGTTTGCAATCAACTTATCAAATACATACTGGGTATTTCCGCTGGAAAACCACTCCATCTCGCTTCCGCCGGCGCCATGGCTCAAGTATAATACTTTATATCCTTCTGTACGGCTCTTATCATACCCATAAGGGAGATAGATCGCTAACGGTGCGGGATTTCCCTTTACATCCGTATAGTCCGCATATACCACCTCACCGGCCGGAACATTCTCATCCTTCATCATAAATGAAAAATCAATACTTGCCCCTGCTCGTCTGCATATGGCACGTCCACCGTACTGAGTTTTACCTTGCTTCCGCTGGCTGCTGTCGATACCATCGGTCCATTATTTGGATCAGTAATTCCTTCTTTTGCATCATCAACTATATAGTTATACAGATAGTGGCCACTTGGAAGCGGAACTTTAGCCACCCAGCAATTTGTTCCTTTTCTCTTCCTCATCTCTATCTTCGTTGCCAGATCTGTATTATTCGCACGGAACATCCCCGGCTTCCACTCATAGGCGCTGTACATCTTTTCAGGAAGCTTCCCTTTGTCTCCGCCCTCTTTATAGAAGGCAAAGGTTCCGGCCAGATCAACCTTCCCTGCATCTGCATTTCTATATACAAATGTTGCCATATAGCCTGTTGGTGATTTTGAATTTTCTTCTACTGTTACGCCAGGCTTAAGATCCGCCGGCTGTTTCCACAAATATTTCTCTGCAAAGATCTTAATAAGCTGCGGCCATACGGTCCAGTCATGCCCGCCTTTTACTTCGTAATATCCGTAGTCAGTAATCCCAATCTCGTTCAGCTTCTGAGCCATCTCATCAATAGCAAATCCTGATGGTCCATTTCCGCCTGTTGAAGTAAGGCCAAAATCATAACATCCGGCTCCAAACATAACTGCAGGCTTCCTTAAGCTGTCCACGCTCACATCTTCCGTAAATCCGTCCCATGTTGAACCGCTGAGAATGCCGAAGTAACCAAAGTTCTCTGCTTCCTTCGTGTACATGTAGGCTGTTGTCCTTCCTCCCATGGAAAGCCCGCTAAATGCCCGGTCAGATGCACTTTTTCCTGCATTATAATTTTTTTCCATAAAAGGAATAATACAGTTCATCACATTATCATGGATTACAGGGAGATCCCAGCTATAATTCGTGTTGTTCATTGTGACCACGATTGTAGGTTCTATTACTTTATCTGCAATCAGCTTATCAAATACGTACTGAGTATTTCCACTGGAAAACCACTCCATCTCGCTTCCGCCGAAACCATGGCTCAGATATAATACCTTATACCCTTCTGCCCGGTTCTTTTCATATCCATTCGGCAGATAGATTGCCAGCGGTGCATCATTTCCATTAATATCCTTATAGTCCGCATAGACAACCTCGCCAGCCGGAACATTCGTATCCTTCATCATAAATGAGAAGTCAAGACATGCACCCTGCACATCTGCATATGGTACATCAACCGTACTGAGCTTCGCCTTGTTTCCACTGGCCGCCGTTGATACCATCGGTCTATTACCCGGGTCAGTGATTCCTTCTTTTGCGTCATCAACGATATAATTATAGAGATAGTGACCACTTGGAAGCGGAACATCTGCTACCCAGTAATTAGTTCCCACTCTCTTCTTCATGGCTATGGTTGTTGCCAGATCTGAACTGCTTGCACGGAACATACCCGGCTCCCACTCATAGGCGCTGTACATTTTTTCCGGAAGTTTCCCTTTGTCGCCGCCCTCTTTGTAGAACGCAAAGGTTCCGGACAAATCAACCTTTTTAGCCTTTGCATTTTCATATACAAACGTTACTGTATAACCAGTCGGTGATGCCGAATCCTTCTTTACTGTTGCACCTGGCTTAAGGTCTGTCGGCTGTGGCTTCGGTGTCGGCTTTGGCTGTGGTGTTGGCGTTGGTTTCTTTTTTGCATTTACCGTTACTTTACATTTCGCAGTATATGTTTTTTTACCGCTTTTCACCTTTGCCTTAATGGTTGCTTTCCCGGCTTTGATGCCTTTTACAACACCCTTTTTGCTTACTTTGGCAACCTTCTTATTTGACGTGCTCCATTTTACCTTCTTTTTCAGTGACTTAGGTGAGGTTTTAACCTTAAGTGTTTTTTTCTTACCCTCGGTAATCGTCACTTTCTTTTTGGTAATCGTGATCTTTTTTGCAGCTGCCTCTGCAACACCCGCCCCTGACGGGACGTAGATCACCGACAGAGCAAGCGTGAGTATCAAACTCAAAATCAAGCCCCTCTTTTTGTTCATAGTTTCTTATTCCTCCTTCTTTCATTTTTTCATAATACCTCTCTATGGATGATGTATTACGAATATCTATACAAAAAATTATAATAATCTGATTTGTAACAATATATAAAAAATCTGCGATGATATAGTGTATTTTTGCTTTTAGAGTACAAAAAAATCTTTGGCCAGCCGGGAAGATCACCTTTACACCAAAAATTCTTATTGCTATAATAAAAATACCAATATAACCGAAAGACTTTAGAAAGCAGGTGATAATATGACAGGCAAAGAAGTAGTTAACCTTATTCAAAAGTTGGAAGAGGAAGGTATGTCAGCCGAAAAAATAATCGAAATTATTAAATATATTGAAACGGCTGAACCGAAAGCTCAATAACATTTGGGGACGGGGCATTTTTAAAAATGCCCCGTCCCCAAATACACTTCTTTTACAACTTTTATAAACCTTTCCGCCGAATGGGACAGCTGATAGTTTTTGTTATACACGAGATTGATGTCTCTGCCTTCGTCTGCCCCTGGGATTGGAAATGTAAGGAGACGCCCTTCTTTTTCCTCATCTGCTGCCGCGAGCCTGGAGAGGATTGTGATGCCTATTCCCTGCTCTACAGACTTTTTGATGGTCTCCTGATTGGCAATGCTTGCGATTACATTCAGATGTGTGAGCTCCACTCCTGCTGTTTTCAGCTGTTTTTCTGCTTCATTGCGTGTTCCGGAGCCCTCTTCTCTCATAATGAGCTGTTCTTTTTTGAGCCAGGCAATGCTGCCTTCTCTTTCCTTCCTGATCTTCTGGTACTTTTCTGTATTGGGAGTAATGACTGCCAGTTCATCTTTATAAAACGGTATATACTTACAGTGCTTTTTCTCCAGGACAGTTCCGGTAAACCCGATGTCTGCCATATGTTCCACGATCCGGACAACCACCTCGCTGCTGTCAGCTTCTACAATCTTAAACTGCTCATCTGGATATTTTTCTCTGAATCTAATGAGAATTCTTGGCAGGAGATACTGTGCCGGTATGGTGGATGCGGCGATGGTAATGCACTGCTTCCCCTCATCCTGCCTTGTACCGAAGCGTTCCTCTATGTTCTTTTCCAGCTCCACAATCTGCTTTGCATATTTATACAAATCTTTCCCGTCTTCAGACAGATTAACCTCTTTTGTATTTCTGATAAATAACCTGGCGTTTAATTCTTTTTCCAAAGAAGACACATGTGCGCTGATTGTTGGCTGTGTCAGAAAAAGCGCCTTTGCTGCTTTTGAAAAACTCCCTCCCTCTGCTACATGCACAAATGCTTCAAGCTGCTTTAAGTTCATTCGTATGCCACCCTTTCACTTTCTGCTCCGATTTTTTTCGTGACTTTTATACTGTCCATATATTCCAGTATTGGTTTGGCACTCTTTCTGCTTGTTTTAAATATATCCCGGACCTGTGCAATTGTAATGACAGGATCTTCTTTAAGCTTTTCCCGTATGATTCTCTCCGCATCCTCCATATACGATTTTTCTGTATACATATCATCCGTAACCCGTACAAGCTGTCCTTCCACCAGGAGGACATTCAGAATATCATCTGTGACCTCTGAGGCGGTTTTTCCAAAATCAATCTCTGAATAACGTACAAAATCGTACTTTGCCTTTCTGACTGTATCTAACAGCTTTCCAGAGATTTTTTCGTAGGTTCCGTCTTTTTTTACCTCGTACTCAGGCGTGCACAGAAACTCCTCCACACGCTTTACCCCTCCCGCTTCCTCGAAGGTTTCTACAATCCTGTCGAATACATTTGCCTTAATCTTTTTGAAATGTGTCATCTGGGCTTCTGCCTTCTTCATGCCATAACGGTATGGATGTGCCTTCTCATAAGCTTCAAGAGTATCAAGGAGCATATGCAGCATGGCGCGCTCACTGTCTGCGTGCCATACATAGATGTCCTTTCTCATAGTAAATGTACGGACTCTTCCCTCTTCCTCAAGCTTGCAGACATCCTCCTTCACTTCATCGGCTGAGAGCGCTGTAAGCTTTGCCAGCTCAGCCAGCGTGATCAGTGTGTCCCCATGCTCCTTAACATGAAGCTCAATGACGTCTGCCGAGGAACCGGATTCCTTTCTCTTTAGCTCCTCGATCACTTCCTCGCGGAACCGCCTCTTCACGGCAGGGTTTGGCTCTAAGATTACGCCTCCTCCGATGGTCTCCATGGGAGAATAGAATCTCACGACAAATTTATCTCCGCGCCTTACAGCCAGCTCTTCTTCCAGCCGGAGCTGCACATATCCGCTCTCTCCTGGTCCCAGCTCTTCTTTGTCAAGAAGGACGGCACGGCACAGAATCTCGCTTGTACCAGTGAAAAAATGCAGCCTGGTATGGTTGGTCAGTACCCGCATGGAGGAATCCAGCATGTCAAGCCGTACATCCAGAAGATCCGTATTCTTCATGCTGTCTGGCGGCGCCAGTACACAGCCACGCTGAATCTCACGTTTTTTCACATTCGAAAGATTAATGGCAACACGCTGTCCGGCATAACATGCCTTCTTGTCCTCTCCGTGCACCTGGATGCTCCGGATCTTACATTCCTTTCCAATGGGATACATCTCCAGTGTATCCTCCTTTGTGATCGTCCCTGATACCAGGGTTCCGGTTATAATCGTCCCGAACCCGGACAGGCTGAATGCACGGTCAATGGGAAGTCTCGGTATCGTCTGCGTGTCCTTTGTCACCACTTCGTCCCTTGTCATATGTTCAATGGCCTCTACCAGTTCATGAAGTCCCTGCCCGGCTGCGGCAGATACCTTAAGCACCGGTGCCTGTTCCAGAAATGTCCCTTCGAGCTCCTCACGGACTTCCTCCTCCACAAGCTCCATCCATTCCTCATCTACCAGATCACATTTATTCAGTACAATAATACTCTTTTCGATGCCAAGAAGGTGCAGAATATCAACATGCTCTCTGGTCTGCGGCATGATGCCCTCGTCCGCAGCGATTACAAGAAGCACAAGATCCATCCCCACAACACCTGCAACCATATTATTAATGAACTTTTCGTGCCCGGGCACATCAATGATTCCTGCCCGGTCGCCCCCCGGCAGATCAAACCAGGTGAATCCCAGGTCAATGGTAATCCCTCTCCTCTGCTCTTCCTCCCACCGGTCTGTATTGCGTCCGGTCAGTGCTTTAATCAGAGTCGTCTTCCCATGGTCAATATGTCCGGCTGTACCGATAATTATATTCTTCATACCTCTTTTGCTCCTGTCTGCCGTTCTCCTATAAGGCTTACCTCCTCCAGTACGTCAAGCTCCTTTAACTGGTTTACAATCGTGGAAAACAAATGCTTTTCTATGGTACGCACGTCTAATAGAATCGTGTCATTGGATGTCCTTGGAATCACCGGCACCGGAAGACGTCTCATGCGCTCCTCTAATTCCGCCACGCTGATCTTCTCCGGGCGTATTGCTGCTGCCATACTCGGGATCCGTTCCAGGGGAAGGGATCCTCCTCCTATCTGGGATTCACATCTCTGGGGCTCAATCTTCGCTGGAAGAGACGCCCTCCTGAGCATTCTGCACAGGGTACGTGCATTCTTTTCTGTCTCCTCAAATGGCATGGTAATCATATGAAGCACCGGAAGACGTCCGACTGCCTTCTCCTCTGACAGATATTCCTGCAGGACAAGCTCCAGTGCTGCTGCCGTAAATTTGTCAATACGGAGCGCCCTTGTAAGCTGGTTCTTCTTCATCATATCAATATATTTTTTCCTGCCTATGATAATGCCTGCCTGGGGTCCGCCCAAAAGCTTATCACCGCTGAAGCAGACTACATCCGCCCCTTTTCTTATAGATTCCTGTACGGTCGGCTCATAGGTAATGCCATATTTACTCAGATCGACCAGTACGCCGCTTCCCAGGTCTTCGATTACAGGAAGCTCATGCTCCTTCGCTAGAGGAACCAGCTCATCAATCCCGACCGTATCGGTAAATCCGACAATTCTGTAGTTACTTGTATGCACCTTGAGAAGCGCCTTCGTCTCCTCTGTAATTGCATTTTCATAATCATCATAATGGGTCTTGTTGGTGGTTCCAACCTCCACAAGCACTGCCCCGCTCTGCTCCATTACATCCGGTATCCGGAACTTACCGCCGATCTCCACCAGCTCCCCGCGGGATACGACTACCTCTCCGCCTTTGGCAAGGGAACTTAAGATGAGCATCACAGCCGCCGCGTTATTATTCACTGCCATGGCAGCCTCAGCCCCTGTTATCTTACATAGAAGTTTTTCAAAATGAGAATAACGTTCTCCGCGTCTTCCTGCCTCAAGATTGTATTCCAGATTGGAATACCCCGTGGCAATCTGTGCGATCCGTTTCATGTGCTCCGGACTTATGGGCGCACGGCCAAGATTCGTATGGAGAATCGTCCCCGTCCCATTTACGACCATGCGCATATTCGGCGTATGCATGGCCCCCACTGTCATCTCTATATGTGCTGTGAGAAGACTGATCTGCATTCTTGCCTTCTCTTCATCCTCACATTGTCCGATATATCTTCGCAGCTTGTCCATCTCTATATGAATGGATTCCATGACTGTCTCTCTGCTGTAGCGGGCAATGAGTGCCTGAATTGCCTCGTTTTCCAGCAGGACATCCACCTTTGGTATGCTGCGGTACAACATATTCTTGTTCATATTCTTATTCCCTTCTGCTTTTCTGCAACAGTTCAGACAAGTTATGTCAGAACAGACGGATTAATTTGTCACTCTTTTCTGCCACTCTTCCGATTACAGACACCTGTGTGTCCATATCCGCACGGGCAAAATCATCCAGCGCCCGTTTTAAGTCTCCAGGCGCAACACTGATCAGCAGTCCGCCGGATGTCTGCGGGTCATAAAGGAGATCAAGATAGTGCTCCTCCACGCCTCCTGTATCCACTTTTCCAATCGAATATCCCCGGTTCTTATAAGCCCCCGCGGGAATCAGTCCCATTTTCGCATAGGCAATTGCATCCTCAAAATATGCAACATCTTTTACATTTATCTCAAATGTGACCTCACTGGCTCCTGCCATCTCTACGCAGTGCCCGAGAAGCCCGAATCCCGTTATATCGGTGCATGCAGATACATCATAAGTTTCCACCACCTGCTTGCCCTTCTTATTCAGGGACGCCATGACTGTCTGTGCCTCACGGATTGCAGAAGCACCTGCCATCTCCGCTTTGATGGCCGTGTTCACCACACCGCTCCCGATCTGCTTCGTGAGTACCAGGATGTCCCCTGGCCTGCAGCCATAATTTTTAAATATCTTATCAGGGTGTACAAAGCCTGACACACACAATCCATATTTCGGCTCATCGTCCTGTACGGAATGCCCGCCTACCAGTACCGCTCCTGCTTCTTTCACCTTCGCCGCGCCACCCGCAAGGATGTCGCCAAGTATCGCCGGATCCAGACAATTCGGAAAACCGACGATATTCAGTGCTACTGCCGGCTCGCCTCCCATGGCCCACACGTCACTCAGGGAGTTGGCAGCAGCAATCTGTCCAAACATATATGGATCGTCAACAATTGGAGTAAAGAAGTCAACGGTCTGAATCATGGCAATGTCATCAGTAACCTTGTATATGGCCGCATCATCTGACGTCTCGATTCCTACTATTAGATTGTCATCATGAAACTGAGGCAGCTTGCCCAGAACCTGGGCAAGGGTCTCCGGACCGATCTTGGCCGCTCACCCTGCGGTTTTGCTTAATGTTGTAAGTCTCACATCTGACTTCATGACTTATTTCCTCCTTGATTTTTATTCGATAAATTATACCGGAACGCCGCAGTCCGCCGCACCCGGTCTGTCTATAAGAATACTCCCTGTGTTATGGCAGGATCCCTGTCGTGACCACAGCCGGATTCCCGGAAGTATTCGAAAAGGAGCTCTCCTGCCGATACAGAGAAAAGCCCCCTTTCTTTACTAGCATTTCCTGTTTTTTAAGGTTTTATAATCTTTCCTGCATTTGCCATTGTCTCAACAATGCTGTACATGTTCGTAACGCTTCCTACCGCAAGCTTGTCCTTCAGCCCGTAATAATCCAGACAGGTGCCGCATGTCATGATCTCCACGCCCTGTGCCTCCAGTGACTTCAGATCCTCCAGCGAATCGGAGCCCTCTGTTGTAAGGGTTGCTCCTCCGTTATAGAAGAGCATGGTTTTCGGCAGAGTATCAAGCTGTGTAACCGCAAAGATAAATCCCTTGATCAGAACCTTCCCCAGCTCATCATTGCCGCTTCCCATGCGGTCTGAGGATACTGCCACAACCGTATTGCTTCTCGCATCAGGTGCACATACAGCCTCTTCCTCAGCAGCCTCTGCCCGCGGCGCGCCCTCCATTGCAATACTGATCTTAAACTCTGCGTCCCCAAGCTTCTCAGAGGAAACCTGTCCGCCTGCACTGGCTGCCATCTTGGATACATTCTGTACCGCAATCTCATTGTCAACCAGAACCTCAATTGTCTCCGGCCCTGTAAGCGCCTGCATTGCCTTTTTGGTCTTAATAACCGGGACAGGACAATTATCCCCCATTGCATTGACTGTAATCATAAATGATTCCACCTTTCTTTTTATATAACTCCCGCCCTCTTCAGAATATCAGGCGCGTATAATTGCCAGGTAAAATAATAATATTATTTTAACACCGATATTCCAAAAGGTAAACGGGGTATTTACAATTTAAAAACTTTCATCCAAAATATGATATGTACCATCCGAGAAGTATGCCGGTTTCATCTCCCCCTTTTTAAAAACCGCAAGGAACTCCTCCATTGTCCGCACCTCTTCCGGAAAGTACGTTGCGCACACGCCAACCTTCTCCGGCACATGACAGTCACTGGAACCAAGCGTAAACAGGTTAAGCTCCCTTGCATAGCGGGCAGCCTTCCTGCACGCTTCAGGAGACGTACTGCCATTTAACACCTCCAGCCCGTCAAGCCCCTTCACGACACGCAGCTTCTCCTCAAGGCCCCGGTTATTATTACGAAAAGGATGCGCCGCAAAACATACCCCGCCCTGCTCCTTCACCAGATCAATAAACTCCTGGGCAGACACACGCTCCTTCGGATAATCCTGTATACCCAGAGCCACAATATCCCCCTGAAGAGAAAAAAACTCAATTCCCACAAACACCGGAAAACCCGTCCGCTCCGTATACTCCTTTGCATACTCCCGAAGCCCCATACTGTCATGATCCGTAATACAGATCGCACCAAGCCCCTTCTCCTTTCCAATCCGCACCATCTCATCCAGCCTCAGAAAACTGTCCTTCGAAAAAGTCATCTCATGCATGTGCGTATCAATAAACATAATCCTCCTCCCTCCCAAATCCCCTGATATCACAAGGAATAAACACTACTTATATTATATAAACATAATGCACAAGCTTCAAATAGAGTTTTTTTATATATCTGAATCCATATAGATAATATCTATATGGATTCAGATCTTCAATTGGGGACGGGGCATTTTTAAAAATGCCCCGTCCCCAATTGAAAATGACCTGTCCCTATGTTATACTTCCTTAAAGAAATCTCAGGAGGATATAAAAAACTATGTGGATTGCAGATAGATGGATGGATTATGAGGTACTTGACTGCAGTAAGGGAGAGAAACTGGAGCGTTGGGGTGATTATATTCTGGTACGTCCGGACCCACAGGTGATCTGGGACACTCCGAGGACTCTGAAGGGATGGACACAGATGAACGGTCACTACCACCGCAGCAAAAAGGGCGGCGGTGAATGGGAATTCCATAGACTTCCTGAGCAATGGCAGATTCACTATCATGGTCTTACTTTTAATCTGAAACCTTTCAGCTTCAAACATACCGGACTGTTCCCGGAACAGGCGGCGAACTGGGACTGGTTTTCGGAAAAGATCAGGACAGCGGGACGGCCTGTTAAGGTTCTGAATCTTTTTGCATATACTGGCGGCGCTACCCTGGCTGCTGCAGCGGCAGGCGCGTCTGTCACTCATGTTGACGCCTCGAAGGGGATGGTTGGCTGGGCGAAGGAAAATGCTGCTTCCTCCGGACTTTCGGACAGGCCGGTCCGCTGGCTTGTGGATGACTGTGTAAAATTTGTGGAAAGGGAAATCCGCAGAGGGAACCATTATGATGCGGTTATCATGGATCCCCCGTCCTATGGACGGGGGCCGAAAGGTGAGATCTGGAAAATTGAGGATGCGATCCATCCGCTGATTCAGCTATGCACTCAGATTCTGTCTGATGATCCGTTGTTCTTTCTGATTAATTCCTATACAACGGGACTAGCTCCTTCTGTACTGACTTATATGCTTGGCACAGAGCTTGGCAAATTCGGCGGTCGCGTGGATTCTCAGGAAATCGGACTCCCGGTAACACATTCTGGCCTGATACTTCCATGCGGGGCGTCCGGGAGATGGGAAACTGCTGCTATTTAACAGTGACCTTAATTACTTTTGCAACGCCATTTTGTGCATAAACGAATATTTTACAAGTGCCCTTAGATTTTGCTTTTATCTTCCCCTTCTTTGTAACCGCGGCTACAGACGGCTTAGTTGATTCATATGCGAGCCCTCTGTGGCTGCGTATCTTTTTATCTTTTTTTATTGATTTCCCCTTAATTAACGCAGACTTCCCGGGCTTTAAGGATATCTGGGATGTGCTTTTCGAAGTGCCTAATTTTGTAATTTTAACACTTTTTGCATTTCCATATTTTCCACCTTTTGTCGTGGAATGAATTGTCTTTGAGATTGTAATTACGGCTTTGCCGCCTCCTACATTTTTATAAGCAACAACAAAGTATTTATAATACGCACCCTTTTTTAGTTTTTTCATGGTATAGCCTGTAGAATTTGGTTTTTCAATCGTCAGAATATGCTGATACGCATTCTTCTTTCCACACCTGTTTCCATAAATCATATAACCATCGGCAGAGCGGATCTTTTTCCAGGAAAGCTTTAGAGCGTGTTTGAAAATTGCTTTCTGCCAAATGTGCGTCACAAATTGTGGGGAATTTGCCCCAAATGAAGGAGGCGTAGTGGGCTACGCTGACTGAATGCGGGGCAAATTAGCCGCAAAGTGGGGCGTGCAGGTGGCAGGAATGAATTTTCAAAAACGCTCTAGTGAGGACGCTGTTGTTTTTGTTATTTTTGCCTGTAAAAATTCATACTCAGAACCAGATAAGTCCCCGTCATGTTTTGTCTTCATATCCTTTTCCACCGCATCAACTGTGGAAAATTCATAGTCCCATTCGCATACGAATCCGACATGGTCCGCTCCCCAGAAGCTGTCGCCATCCCATGAATGACCATCCTCTTCAAAGGTGGTAAAATTTATGTAATTTCCTATAGATATATTAAGTGTTTTGGTGTATCCTATAAAGGTAATAAAACTATAGCTTTAAGATGGAGGTAATAATCATGAAAAAATATGTATGCGAGCCATGCGGATATGTATATGATCCGGAAGTCGGTGATCCGGATAATGGAATTGCACCAGGAACTGCATTTGAGGATATTCCGGAAGACTGGGTATGCCCGGTCTGCGGCATGGATAAAAGTGTGTTTGTAGAGGAGTAGACTTTGTCCGGTAGTCTTTAACGAAAAAGGCGGCGGTTGAAAAATATCACATTTTTTCAACCGCCGCCTTTTTTTCGTTCCGGACTATGAATCAAGAAACGGAATCACATCCAGGAGTGTCTCATATCTTCGATAGATCATCGGCAGTACTTCCTTTGGCGGCTCCAGAAGATCCGGAACTGCAATCACCTTAAGCCCTGCATCATGGGCAGAGCGTATGCCTGCCGGGGCGTCCTCGAAGGCGAGACAGCACTCTGGCGGCGTATCAATGCTTTCGCATGCCTTTCTGTATATCTCGGGATGAGGCTTAGAATTCTGCACCATATCTCCAAACACGCCCCCGTCAAAGTATGTATATATCCCTGCTTCCTTCAGCATCTTCGTACTATACTCCCGTCCTGAGGAGGTGGCAACGGCAAGCTTATATCCCCTGTTCTTTGCATAAGGAAGAAGTTCTTTCACACCAGGCTTAAGAGGCAGACCTTCTTCATCCACGATTCGGTAAAAGAATCTGCTCATCCTCTCTGAAAATTCTGCTATCCCAAAATCTTCACCCAGCGCTTTCCTGAAATATGCATCTCTTCCTGCCCGGTTAAACCCCAGTGTATGAAAGATATGTTCCCCCATACCAGGAATTCCCATCTCATTTCCTGCTTCCTCCCAGGAGCGCTTTACAATTCTCTCCGAATCCAGAAGCAGCCCGTCCATATCAAATACAAGCCCTGAAATCAAAACTCAATACCCCTTCCGAGTGCGTCCTTCAGATAGGTGGACACATCCTCAAGCTTCTTGACAGCTTCCATCTTCTCCTCCCAGTCTTCACCAGTCATCTCCTTGTTGATCAGGCACTTCTGAATATGCTTAATTTCCTTTATCAATTGTTCTGTCATTCCAATCCCCCCTGCTTTTATAATAAGAATGTAACTGCTGAGTCGTTACATAGGAACTACATTCCATTAAGAATGCGCCAAATGTTTCATTATTTACAGTATACCATGTTTAAAGAGTTTAGGGAATACAGAATATAAATGTTAGATTTAAAACCCCCTTTATGCTACAATAATATCATGTAAGACACAGAGTAACTGACTCATAAATAGTTACTGTTCACTCCGTTCACAGTAACATTCGCAAATCCATTTAAAATGAAAGGAGCCTTCATGGGCACACATAAGTATTTTAACAAAAGCATCCTGTACCTGCACATTGCCGTCATGCTTTTCGGGCTGGCCGGTGTTGCCGCACAGTTTGTAGCAGTATCTGCAGTCATCACGGCACTCGGAAGGGTCATCTGCTCTTCCCTGCTCCTTCTTTTGATTGCCATCATTAAAAAGGACCGGCTGCGTCTGAATTCAGGCAGGGATGTATGCCTCATCATCGCAGCCGGCACAGTTATGGCGGTTCACTGGACTACCTTCTTCCAGTCCATACAGGTATCGACTGTGGCAATCGGGACAATCACCTTTTCCACCTTCCCACTCTTCCTCACCTTCCTGGAACCGCTTGTATTTCATGAGAGAATACGCGGGCAGGGACTGGTCAGCGCCCTGCTTCTGTTTATTGGGGTTCTGATTACCATTCCCGAATTCTCTATGGGCAACCATACTACCGTCGGAATTGTCTGGGGATTGATCTCAAGCTTTACTTATGCCGTCCTGACACTTGCGAATCGTTACTTCTCATCCCGGTATGAAGCCCGGACCATCTGTCTGTATGAGCAGGGCTCTGCCGCCATAGTCCTTTTCCCTGCCCTTTTTCTCGTGGAAACAACATGGCGGCCCCAGGATCTTGCCGGAATTGCATTCGTGGGACTTGTCTGTACGGCCTTCGCCCATTCCCTCTATGTGACGGCACAGAAAAATGTAAAGGCACAGACCGCCGGGATCATATCCGGGATGGAGACCGTCTACGGAATCTTCTATGCCCTCTTGTTTCTTGGAGAAGTTCCGAATATACGGGAGCTGACTGGCGGAGCGGTAATCCTGGGCGTGGCCATGTATTCCTCTTTGAGATCCGACTAGATAAGCGCCTGTTCAGTCCTATGTCTGGCCTGTACACAAGCGATGGGGCAGAGATTCCGTAGCAGGTGTCCCGCCGATTGGCATTTAGGGCTGCCCTTTTCCTGGCAGCCCTTTATATTGAACTATTTTATTCTGATTTTGATGGACTTCTTTTTTCCTGTCCCATCTGTTGCCGCTGCAGTAATCTTTACTGTTTTGCCTTTTCCGGCTTTAAAGGCCTTTACCTTTCCGGAACTGCTTACTGTTGCGTATTTCTTATTGCTGGTCGTCCATCTGAGCTTCTTGTTCGCTTTCTTTCCCGCTTTGACCACAGCCTTCAGCTTCAATGATTTTCCGGCCTTAACGGTTTTCTTTCCTTTCATCGAAATCTTTGTCACTCTGCCTTTCATGGAGGTAATCTTATATGTTGCTTTTACCTTACTTCCATCCCTGGCTGTTGCGGTAATCGTCACCTTCTTACCGCCGGAGTTTTTCTTCATCGTAACAACACCGGCGCTGTTTACTGTTGCAACCTTCTTATTGCTGGATTTCCACGTAACGCCTTTGTTCGCCGCATTAGCCGGAGAAACCTTTACAGAGAGTTTTACCTTCTTTCCTGCTGCGATTTTTCTGGAAAGTCCGGATATAGTGATCTTGTTTACCTTTACGGCCTCATTTACAGGAGGATTTACCGTCTGGTTTACAGAGTGCTTTTTCACTTCCTCAATCGCCTTTTGGAGCGCTGATGCTGCTGCTGCTCTCTGTTCCTTTGTAGCCGACGGATTATTGAAGACTGCTTCTGCGTCTGCCAGTGCCTTTTGGAATACTGCCCATGCCTCCGGAGTATAGTCTTCTTTCTTTAAGGCCTTTGCTGAATTGATGGCGGAATTCAGTGCCTCCTTCTCCGGTTCCGCATATTTCAGATTCCGGAGCGCCTCACTGAGTTCAAAGGTTGCTGCATCTATCTCCTTCTGCACTGCATTGGCATTCTCATACACTTCCTTCGCCTTCGCAAGCGCTGCCTGCATTGCTGACCAGCTTTCCTTTGTATATTCTTCTTCCTTTCTTTCGTTTGCACGGTCAATTGCTGCCTGAAGGCCGGATTTGTCTACCCTCGCCAGCTCTCTGATAGCCGCTCTGAGTAATTCTGCCGCCGTGTTTACTTCCTCCTGGGTAAGAGTTTCGCTTTCCATTGCCCCATTGGCTGTCTTAAGGGCCTCCTGCAGCGCTGCCCAGCTTGCTGCTGTGTAATCCGTTTCCTTCAGTTCCTTTGTTCTGTCTATTGCCGCACTTAACGCATCCTTATTGACTCCCGTTTTCGTTTCCAACTTCCGGAGCGCCTCGCTCAGCTCAAAGGTTGCCTGATCTATCTCTAACTGTACGGCGTCTGCATTTGCCGCTACAGCCTTTGCTTTCTCAAGCGCCGCCTGCATTGCCGCCCAGCTTGCTGCTGTGTAATTGGCTTCGTTTCTTTCTCCGGCACGCTCAATGGCATTTTTCAGACCGGACTTGTCTGCCCACACCAACCTTGTAAAAGCTTCCCTAAGTGCAATTGTTGCCTCATTTACTTCCGCCTGGGTGGCAGCCTCGCTTTCCATTACCTCACTGGCTTTCTCAAGCGCCTGCTGTAATACCGCCCAGCTTGCTGCTGTATAATCTGTTTCTTTCAGATTCTTTTTCCTGTCGATCGCTGCACTTAACTCATTCTTATTGACCGTTCCTTCCGCGTCGAGCGCCCTTAGAGCGCTGCTAAGTTTATCGGTCGCAGCATCCACTTCGTCCTGCACTGCATCGGCATTCTCATATACTGCCTCCGCCTCTGCAAGCGCCGTCTGCATTGCCGCCCACTCTTCTGCTTTGTCCTGGTAATCCCCCTCTTTTCTTTCGCCTGCACGCTCAATGGCATTTTTCAGACCGGACTTATCTACCCATACCAGCTCATCGAGAGCCTTTCTGAGTCCTGCTGTTGCCGCATCTACTTCTGCCTGGGAGACTGCTCCGCTATCCACAGCCTCATTAGCTGCCGCAAGCGCCGTCTGCATAGCTGTCCAGCTTGCTGCCGTATAATTTGTTGCTGTCAGCTTCTTTGTACGCTCTATTGCCGCTTTTAGCGCATTCTTATTGACTTCATTTGCCGCCTCCAGCTTCCAGATCGCATCGTTTAGCTCAAAAGTAGCCTGATCTATTACTTCCTGCACGGCATCTCTATTCGCCTCCACAGTGTTTGCTTTCGCAAGCGCCTCCTGCATTGCTGCCCAGCTTGCTGCCGTGTAATCTGCTTCTCTTTTTTCTCTGGCGCGCTTAATGGCATCTTCCAGGCCGGACTTGTCTATCCATACCAGCTTTTCCAATGCATCTCTGAGGCCCTGGGTTGCTGCATTCACTTCTTCCTGAGTTGCCTCTTCCTTTTTCCATACCGCCTCGGCTGTCTTAACCGCATCCTGCAGCGCTGCCCAGCTTGCTGCCGTATAATCTGTTTCTTCCAGTCCCTTTGGCCGCTCCATCGCTGCTTCTAACGCATTCTTATTAGCTGGCTCTGACGTCATTTTGACAAACAGGTCCAGATAATCATAGTTGACGTCCGCTGCATGTCCGGCATAATACGAACTATTGACAAATGCGATCGTGCTCACACCGGCATTCAATTTCAGCTTCACGCGTTCTGTTGTACCCCATGTGCCCCAGCTGCCAGTCTTGGGTAATGAGATGGCCTGCTCGTATTTCCCGTTTACAAATACAGCTGCGCATTTATCTTCCACGTCTTCTCCATGGCCATTTGCGTAACGTAATTGTAAATCATACTCCCCTGCCTCCTCAACTGCCACCTGAATTTCAAATTTAGCGCTGCCGACGTACATCTTACCAACATATCCGCTTCCTGAAAATCCCTGATGATCTGATTCAACAGCAGACCCTGCTAATACTGCATCCTCCGCCTCATATCTTTTTCCTGTCCCGCCGTCAAGCCGCGTATAGTGTGTTTCATCAGCCGCTACCGTATTCGGATATTTACTTACATCAAGATAATCGTAGTTTGCATCGCCCTTTAAACCGTCTGCCTCTTCACTGCGGTTGAGGAATACAATCGTATTGACGCCCTCCCTTAGGTCAAGATTAAATGTGCTTTCAGACCATGTATCCCAGTTACCGCTAGAAGGAAGCGGAGCAGGATCTATCTTTTCTCCATTTAAATAAGTAGCTGCTGCGCCTTTACCATCAAAACCATAGGAATAACCCAATGCCAGAGTATAATTTCCTGCTGTTTCAACGTTAATCTTAAAGGTAATAGATGCATCTCCATTATACATACCTCCCACAAATCCACTGCCAGAGTAACCTTTATGATCCGTTGCCAGGACGGCTCCCTTTTCTAAAGCCGCGTTTTCAGCTTCGTAGCGAAGAGCGCTTCCGTCTTTGACAGTTACAGATGGATCAAACTTTTCCGGAATCACAGGATCTGTCACTTCGTACTGGGAGCCGTTTGGAGCATAATCATCTGCTGACTGTTCATTTTGAATCTCTTTTACTTCTCCTGTATCTTCTGACCTTATTCCGCCGTCTACACTAAATAACTGACTGTCTTTCCCCTCCGTATATTCTGCCAGATATAACGTTGCATCTGTTTCCTTAGAGTCGTTATATACAGAAAGCACCATATCCTTCTTCGCTTCTTCTGCAGCCATACGGTTAATGAGTTTATAGTGATTCCCAACACGTTCTAATTTCCACTGTTGTGCAGAATCCTCCTTATTCACGTCAGCCGTTACTGCCGTGTAACACTTTACGCCATCAATCTCATCCTCTTTTACAGAAAAGCGTTTGCTTCCATAAGTTCCCTGGAATGCCCAATAACCATTTCCAATGTCAATTAATTTCCACTTCTGATTATTATTTCCAAGGTAATACCATAAATGAATCCTGCGCCCTGCATCCGGAGAGTACCCATCAATATCTGCGGAAAGGGAAGAATTCTTATCCCGAATCACATAAACCTCTCCGGCAGTTAATTTCCCTATTTCTGCCGTAGTTGCTCCAGTTGCATACCGGTCTATAACAATCTCATCTATATTTATGCCGCCGGTATCTCCTTCATCTACACGATATTCTACTACATTTTTTCCGGCCCGGAGATATACTTCTTCCTGACTTTCTGTCCACGCATCCAGACTTTCTGTCCGGGCAAGCGTAATCTGCTTTACCTTTTGCCCATTAATATATAAAGTGATGGTTTTATTCCCTTCACCCACATGGGAATATCTTAAATCTACTGTATGTGTACCGCTGTAAGCTACATTCGCGGTAAACTTCACAGAACTGCCAGCCTTCGCAAAATCTCCTGCAAACCCTGTTCCAACATAATAAAGCTGGTTACTTTGTACTTCTGCGTCTTTTAATTCTGCATTCTCCGCCTGATACCTCCAGGGCACCCTTCTTGAAACATAAACAGATCTTGCATCTGCGCCTTCAAATTTTAATGTATTTTCCCCTGCCTTTAATTTTAAAGCTGCAGTTGCTGTCTGACTGCTTCCAGAGGTGACCGGAATCTGCTTCGGCGTATTGTCATTTACCGTTACAGTTGCATTTCCCGCATTTTTACTGTCGTATGTAAATGTCACATCATAAATGGCCTCAGACTCTACATCTACGTTGAATGTCGAATCAGCTCCCGGGGCGTATGTATTTGTCACTGTCTCGCTGACTGCAATCGAATAATAATTTACATCTGCCGTGTTGCCGCCATCTTCTGTTTTGTGATTTACATATGCAATCTTATTTTTTCCCTTTTTCAGATAAAGGTTGTCCATACGATTTCCAGGTACATTCCATCCTCCCGTAGGGAATAATGCAGATTCAGCCGCTTTTTTATCATTCACATAAATGGTTGCATATTTCGTCTCATTTGCCGGATGGTCATCTGCATAGCACAGATCAACCGCATAGTATCCGCTGGCCGGAACATCCACAGTAAAAGTGATTGTTGCATCTGAATTATACATTTGTCCAACATGATCGCCTTCTATTCCTGCGCCGTTGGTAAGTTCTGCTTCTTTCGCGTCATAGGATACTGTCTTTGTTATAACCATCGCATCCAGCGCTAATTGGGATGCCTTGTCTACAGTAAGGCGTATTTTATTTGCTCCCTCTTTCAGAGAAACATTATACAGTCTGGAGCTATTTAAATCCACCTCATACTTACCATTTGCCCCAAATGATAAAGTACCTGCATCCTCTTCGTTTACACTGACTTTAGCTTCTGCTGCATCGCCCAGATTATTATAGCGAAAAGCAAGCGCATAGGTTCCTTCTTTATTCATAGTAACGTCAAATTCTACATAGCCATTATCCTTATCATATTTCATATATCCGGAACCAGATGCTTTTGCCGTATTGTTAAAAAGCATCTTTGTTACATTTTCAGATCTCGCGTCCTCTGCTTCATATACATCTGTTTTTATCTCTCCGGATGGAAGGTCAAGTACGGTATTCGGATTAGATGGAATTCCTAAATTAATCTGTCCGTCGTCCGTCCAGTTAATCTTCTGTGCCCGCACACGGCGGTCAGTAGCTGTCTGTCCTCCAATTGGCCCGGCGTGATAGATAAGCCAGTCTTCTGTCTCATCTGGTGATTTTACAAACAGCGGCGAACCTGGACCAAAAGAATTGTTCTCATCGGACCGGGATAAAATCGGCGTGGTTGATTTCTTCCAGTTATTTTCATTCATCACATAATCCGCCAGCTTATCCTGATCCTCACACGCATTCAGATCACACACAGACAAACCAACGCAGTAATTATCATTTGTAAATGAACTGGATGAATGCGCAAAGTAAACTTTTCCGCCATGTTCTACTACCGCTGCTCCTTCATCAACATTATCTCCATGAAGTTCCCAGTCATAGGACGGCCGGGCTACGGTACACTCTTTGCCTGTCAAAGTCCAGGGATTTTCCATTTTAACAATCGTCGGGCACTCGTTAAATTTGGTATTTCCAGGCTCATTTTTAAAATACTCATATTTGGTATAAGTAAAATAACGCTCTCCCGCAATCGTTACAATACCGCAGGCAAGGCCATAACTTTCCGTATTCATAAGCCCTTCCTTTTCACTTTCATTCCCGTCAAAGTCATCAATATTGCTATTTTTGCCCTTTAACTTCCATTCCCCTTTAAAAGGATCGGACGACGTATTCTCTAATACATAGCTGGATGGATGCCCCCACCCGAAATCATTCTCCGTACTGGAGGAATAGTAAATATACCATGCGCCGTCAATACGGTAAATATACGGTCCCCATATATAATAGTTCTTATTCCCGTCCGGATTTCCCTTCCTCTCGTTCTTATAAACGAGATGGCTCTCCGCCGTAGAAAGTCCGAGCAGCGTCTCGCTTCTTTTAATATAAATATCGTTATCTGTACCGAATCCCGAATAGAAATAGCCGTCTTCGCCACGGACAATCGTAGGATCCGCCCCATTCATCAACGGGTTTGTATACTGGCCGCTAACAGCCGCTTCTGCCTGATACGCCGGCAGTGACGCTAACACCATAACAAGCGTAAATGCCAGTAGAATCCACTTTTTCATTGTTCTCATCGTTAAACCTCCTTACATTTCTTTATGTTATACTGCGCGGCAGATTTATCTGGCGCGCAGTGTATATCCATTATGATTTATGAATATACGGTAGTTATTCCCACGCCATGTCAATGGAAATTCCATACTCTGGATTTGCTGCGGGAGATGTGGTTCCAGTACCAGTTCTTCCGAAGACATCGCGCTTTTAAGGCCGGCAAACCCGTATATCAGCATCTGCCATATCCCCCCGCAGTTTGCAATGTGAATTCCTGCCTCAGCGCCTTTTTTCTCCGGCGCCATATCAATAGAAATTACACGTTCCAGGAATTCTGCTGCGGAAGCGTCCCTGCCCATCCAGGAACACAAAATGCCGTGTACTGCCGCAGAAAGAGAAGAATCATGGGTAGTAATCGGCTCATAATAGTCATAATTCACCTCAAGCTGCCTGTCACTGAAGGAATCGCGGAATAGCATAATAAGCTCTAATAAATCTGCCTGCTTTAATGCTTTGGAACGATAATTCTTTTCCTGGGAAATATGCTGTCCAAAATACTTGCTCCGATCCGTCCATATCTCATCAAAATCAATATCCGCGTAAGATAGAAAATCTTGTGACTGTAAAATTACCTCTGATTTTTCGTCATAACCTTTTACCAGAGCTTCCGCCACTTTTGCAAATTCTGCTATTTCCGAATCCTCCAGGGAAATCTTGTTAACGAATGCATGATAGCATTCGTTATAGCTTTCTTTCATCCACTCCAGGGTATGCAGTGTTTCTTTTAAACTATACCGCACCATATTGTTGGTGTAAGTATTATCCTGAGTCATTGGCAGGTATTCGTCCGGTCCCATAACTCCCAGCAGATGGCAGCTGCCGTCATTGCTCCAGTCCACACGCTGACACCAGTATCTGGCGGTCTCTGCCATGATCTCCGCTCCAAAATCTTTTAAAAAGCCAAGATCTCCTGTCGCTTTTACATAATGCATAATTGCATATACCACATCTGCCGTCACATGAATCTCATGATCTGCGTACTGCCAGTTCGCACATTCTTCATCTCCGCCTACGGATGATTCCCATGCATATCTGGCTCCTGTATATCCGTAATTTGCAGCATTTCTTCTGGCTCCATCCAGTGTCTCGTAGCGGAAGCGGATCAGGTTTTTCGCCGCTTCTGCATCCGTGTGCAGAAAGAACGGCAGCATGCTTATCTCTGTATCCCAAAAATATCTCCCAAAATATGCTTCTCCTGCATATCCTTTAGCACAAATTGCAATTCGATAATCGTCTGCCGGTTTACAGCGAATTAACTGGTAGACAGACATGCGGGATGCCAGCTGGACAGTTTCATTACCTTCTATTTTAATATCCGCCGCCTGCCACTCTCTGTTCCACACTGCCTCATGCTCCATAAATAAACGCTCATATGACTTTTCACAGGCCTCTTCCAGATACTCCTTTGCTCTTGCTGCAGGTGTTCCTGTTTCATTTAAATCTCTGTCCGTTGTAAAAGCAATTCGCTTTTCCACCACAACCGTCTGCCCACAGGCAATATTTACAGTTCTTTTCTGATAAGCACGGCCTGCATCCGCAACGCCTTTGAATGTACAGTTTTCCTCTTCCTCATCCGGCGCAGCCATAGAAAGGCATGACAGCATACTAACTGTATTTCCGCCATTTGTTTTAATCTCCGCATAAGCCTTATCTGCATCTGCCTCCAGCTTCCTTTCCAGATAATGCTCAAATCCATTCGTCCTGACGCCGGAATTTATGCCTGCTTCTGTTTCGATGGAGGCTTTCCCGGCCAGACATTTTACCTCAACGCGCTGAATCGCTATATGCTTACTGCTTTTGCTTACGAACCGGGAATACCGAAATGCAAGCCGTACCGCATCGCCTTCCACATATTCTATTTCCCGGTACAGTACCCCATCCTTCAGGCTTAACCATCTGGTATAATTTGCAATATTACTTTCATCCATATCAAGCCACTGCCCGTTTATCATAAATTTCAATTCAAAAATGTATGGCAGATTAATCATTTCTGTCATGAGCAGCGGATGTTTTCCAACAACGCCGGGAATATATGTCCCCCACTTCGTCTTCTCCTTCTCATGCTGTTCCAGGGTCACATTTGCAGGCTTTCTGTCATATTCTCTGTCCTGCCTGGAATCAATTAATCCTTCCTCATAAGAGCCCCTTACATGAATATAACCGTTTCCCTGTGTAAACAGGCCCTCGTAGTGCCTGCCCAGCTCTGAATCACAGGATTGCTCTATCAGGTTCCACTCTGCATCTAATCTCCTCATAACTATATCCTTTCCTTTCACATTTCGCCGCGGCGCCTATCCTTTTACAGAGCCTGCTGCCAGTCCTGCGATAACCTGTTTCTGCATAATGATAAAGATTATAATAGTCGGGGCAATTACTACAATTGTTGCAGCAAACATTGCGCCATAATCACTGGCAAATGCACTCTTGAAATAATATAGAGCGATTGGCAATGTCCGCTTCTCTGTCTGCCCTGTAAGCGTCAATGCAAACTGGAACTCATTCCATGACAGCAGGAACTGAATCACGCCCGCTGTTGCAAACGCAGGCCTTGTAATCGGAAGAACAATCTGTACAAATGTTCTGAGGAATCCGCATCCATCAACATAAGCTGCTTCTTCAAGTGAATACGGGATTGTCTTTATATAACTGACCATGACATAAAACGTAGTCGGCATACCAAGCGCCGTATGTACAAGAATTAATCCTGTCAATGTATTGTACAGACTGGTTGCTGTAAAGTTCGTATATAACGGCTGAATCAATGCCGCTCCCGGAATAACCAGACCCAGAGAAAATAACATGGTGATCAGCGGTTTTACTTTAAACCTGCATCTTACAACTACATACGCCGCCATAGTGCAGACGATAAGATTTAAAATTGTTGAAACAATTGCCACAAAGATACTGTTTTTATAAAAAATTGTAATTGGCGCCAGTTTGAATGCGTTCACATAGTTGTCCGTGTGCATACCGGTTGGAAAGCCTGACATCGCAGATAGAATTTCGCTGTTGCTTTTGAGGGAAGAAGTAACCACCCAGATGATTGGCACCAGCGAAATACACGCTATCACAATAAGGAAAACTGCCGTTGAAGCCTTGCCAAAAATTTTCTTCATGCTCTAATCCTCCTCATCCATCTTGTAAAGTTTGCGGATGCATATCATGACTACTGCCCCCATCAGAATCAGAAGCACTCCCTGGGCATTCGCCAAACTGTAATTGTTATTCGTAAATACTGTTTTGTAAAGATACATTGGCATGTTCATCGTTTTATTTCCCGGGCCGCCGCTTGTTGTCATCATGATGATATCCAGCTTCTGAAGCATACTTGTCGCTGCCAGAACAGTAGACGTCCCAATAATATTTCTCATTAAAGGAAGTACAATATATATGTCAGTCTGCAGCTTTGTTGCACCGTCAATCATGGCCGCCTCATAAATATCTTCTGAAACAGATGACATTTCTGCTAATACGAGTACTGTTACAAGTCCCGCATACGGCAGCCAGGTCAGGGTAACGGTCAAAAAGGCAGTTCTCGGATCCATAAACCAGTTATGTGTATATGGAGATCCAGTAAGTTTTGTTATTACATTATTGACAAAGCCAAACTGTGGATTCATGATGCAGAGGAACAAAATTCCAAGAGCCGCACTTGAAATAATATTAGGTACAAAGAAAATGGTGCGCATTGGATTCGAATACCATTTTTTCCGCGAAATCAGCAATGCTACTACAACTCCAATAAATACATGGACTACGGACTGGAGCAGAATCCATACAGCCGTGTTTTTTATGCTCTGAATAAAGTCTTCATCTTTCGTAAATAGATAAATATAGTTTTTCAGGCCAGCAAACGTCATGTCCTTACCTACAGCCCAGTCTGTAAACGAAGTAGTAAAAAGCGTTATCAGTGAACTCAGGAAAATAAAGGAAAATAACGCCACTCCAGGCAGAAGAAACAGAACAATCCATTTTGTATTTTTTTTCATAATCTCCTCCTATAACTGCGATTACTGTTTTTAGAAATATACTCACGACCGATGAAATCTGCCGTGAGTATCGCGCCATGTGTTATATTATTACGTTTTATCTATTTAGATTACTTATTCTGCTCCGCCGCATTTGTTAAGTAATCCGCAAACTCTTCCGGTGTAATCTCGTCATAGGCCAGCTCTGGATATCTAATGCCAGTCTCTCCCACAACGCTTTCATAGGCGTTGTTATCAAGCGCTCCGCATTCATATTTGGCGTTTTCACTAATTTCAAGAAGTTCTGCCACAACTGGATTTGCAGCTTTATACTCGTCTGAAATTTCTACATTATCTGTAAGCGGAAGGGCTCCTGCTTTCTCAAGGAATACACCCTGTGCATAAGCATTTGTCTTAAATTTGAGGAATTCCAGAGCCGCTGCCTGCTCTTCTTCAGATTTTCCATTGGTACAGAGAACGTAACCCACTTCAAACTGCGTGATCAGGCCGTCTTCTGGATATAATGCCACGCCAACTTTATCCTCAAATCCTTCCATTGCTTTAGAAGTATCCGCAAAATCAGGGCACATCCAGGGACCATTTGCGATCATTGCTGTGTTTCCCTGCTCAAAGTTATTTGCCGCGTTTGCATAAATCGCGCCAACCGCGTCAGAAGTTGTATACTCTTTTAAACAGGTCTGCATCATTTCAGCTGCTTTTATAACTGAATCTGTATTATATGTATCTGGATATCTGGTGTTCATGAATTCATTTCCTTCTTCACCGTCTGTTCCAATAATAGCTGCCAGCCACAAATTAGTCGTCCATGAATTTTCACCTGTCATAAGCGCAAGCGGCGTAATCCCGGCGTCTTTTAATTTCTTGTTGTTCTCCATCCACTCATCCCAGGTTTTAGCCGGCGTAATGTTTGCTTCCTTGAACATATCTTTGTTGTAAAAATATCCAATTACCTGTCTCTGGTTAGCAATAGAATAAACAGATCCGTCTTCTTCCGTATTGTAGTTCATTGCCGACTCGCCGACATATTTCATCCACTCGCTGTCTTCCTCCAGATATGGCTTTAAATCAACTGCCTGTCCGTTCTCAATCGCAAGCTCACGGATACCATTTTTCCCAATAATTACATCCGGAAGATTTTTAGATGAAGCCAGTGTTTTCATCTTGTCTACAAACGCATCGTCAGAAGGCAGTTCCTCAACCACAACTTTAATTTCACCTTCGTGAATACGGTTAAACTCTTCAATAACTTCTGTCTCCGCTTGTGCCGATGCATGTGAACCGACCATAAACGTTGCGTAAGAAATTTCAACAGGCTCTTTTTGATTCGCACCACCTTCGACAGCATCCTTTGTCTCTTTACCGCCTCCCGCGCATCCCATAAGTGACATCGCTATTGCCGCCGCAAGAATTGAAGCCGCAGCTCTTGTGTAATTTCGTTTCATTTTTTCTCCTCCAATCTTTTTTTGTGAATCCATTTTACCTTGATTTCTATCTTTCTTTAATACGGCCATTTTTCTATTTTCATAAAAAATATGACCTTCTCTAATGGCCTCTCTTCAGATTACGGAGGATTTCTTGGATGTATTTTACCTTTTTGTATTATTTTTATACTCACAGCCTATGAAATCTGCCATAAGTATCACAAATGCCGCAGCCGCAAAGCGGCATACTTCCTTATGCGGCTGTGCGCATCATGTTATGCTGCGCGGCAGATTAATCTGGCGGGCAGCATAACTATTTTTACGGAATTCACTTGGGTTCATACCGCAGTATTTAATAAATATATTGCTAAAATACGCCGCATCTTTAAAACCTACCTCATCTGCTATCTCGTAGATTTTTTTACTTGTTGATTTCAACAGTTCCCTGGCCTTTCCCACCCGAAACAGATTGATCTTTTCTGTGACTGTGATTCCTGTGAATTTTTTATATGCCCTGCTGACATAACTGCTGTTCAGGTACAGGCAGCTGCTGATAAAATTCAGACTCAGCTCTTCTCTATAGTGCTGCTTAATACAATCATCCACACGTTTCACCAGTTCATTTTTTACATGCATTTTGCCAAGACAGAGGCTCCGCAGATTATCTATAAGGTCATTCCCGATTTCAATCAGGCCATATAAGGTCTTTGCGCTCTGATTCTTTATATATATATCCCGTTCCAGCTGATTAAAATCCTGCTCAATATCCAGATGATATTTTACAACTTTATGAATCATGGCACAGCTAATCACCAGAGTGTATATCTGGCACTGTTCAAAACAAATATCTTCCTTTACAAGATTTTCTCCAAATTCTTTTAATACCTGCTTAGGTTCCGAATCATCCTTCGAAAAAATCAATTCACAGATAGCAGACTTATAATGATCCAGGTTGATTAAATCTGCTTTTTTATCCTTATCATTAACGATATAAACATTAATCTCGCTGTCTTTTGATATAATCCGGGATAAAGCCTCGTCAGCCTCCCTTTTCACATGAATATAGGACTTTGGATCACTGGACTCACTACTGATCCCCACACGAAGATTAATGCGCATAAATTCTTCTACCATAATAAGAATACTATTAAAATAATCTACAATTGCATTTATATTAATGGATGAATCTTTTTCATATTTAATAATAATATGCATATAATTCTCCGTTTGCGGGATAATCTCAAAAAGGCAGTCTTTCGCCGCAATTTTCAAAATATTATTCAGCATGTCTTTTAAGTTATAATCTATGGAAGCGTCCATTCTTTCAATTTCACAGGAACAAATGCAATAGCAAAACCCCTGCAATTCATGTATTCTGCGCCTGTCATCCAGGGCAGACCCATCGCCTGTTCCTGCATCTTTCCTGATACGTTCGGCGGCTTTTTTTATAGCAGCCGGAAGTTCTTCCATATAATTATTTTTGACTATAAAATCTTCTACTCCATATCGAATCGCTTTCTTTGCCATATCGAAATCAGAATAAGCGGTAAGGATAATCACCTTTATATGGTCATATTTTTCTGCAATCTGACGGCTTAGTTCCAATCCATCCATAACAGGCATCTTGACATCTGTAACCACGATATCCACAGGATTATCCTGTATATATTCTAATACCTGCCTTCCATTCCCGCAGGAAGATGCCACTTTACAGTCCAGACTTTCCCAGTCAATCAGACATTGAATCCCTTTTCTTATATTTCTCTCATCATCTGCAATTAATACTTTTAACATTCTTCCCCTGCTCCTCCCTTTTCAGACCTCTTTTGGGGAATGCAAATTAATACCTCGGTTCCTTTCATTGGCTGGCTGAATATACGAATTCCATAGGGTTCACCATACATTAACCGAATTCTCTGGTGCGTATTTCTTATACCTGTTTTTTCATGCGCCACTGTACCATCTATTGTCTCAGAGCTTTTCATATTTAATTCTCCTACGTCAAATCCAGCTCCATTATCTTTTACCGTAATTAATATACGATCATCGTCATAACATAATCTTATATTTACATTCAGATTTCCATCTACTGCCTCAACACCATGGACAATTGTGTTTTCCACAATCGGTTCCACAACTAATCTTGGAATTTCATAATCCAGAATCGATTCAGCCTCTACTTCGATTTGATAATTCAGCCTCTCTTCATACCGTTCCTGCTGAAGGCTGAGGTAATATTTTACATAGTTCATCTCTTCCCGGATGGTAATTGCCGTCCGTTTATCTCCATAAATCCCCGCACGGAGCAGTGAGGCCAGTGAAGAAATCATTTTATAAACCTCTTCAGCTCCTGACAGCTTTGCTTTAATCTGAATCGTAAGCAGAATATTAAAAAGAAAATGTGGATTCATCTGCTGCTGCAGGAACTTGATTTCCATTTCATTTAGCAGAATCTTAGACTCGTAAGTAGTCTGAATCAGCTCCTTTAATTTCCCTACCATAGAATTAAAGCTGAATGCCACTTCGTCATACGCTGTGTTGCCATAATGCTTTAATCTTACCTCATAATCTTTATTGCTGACTCTTATCATGGCATCAATTAAATCTTTAAACACTTCTGTCATATTTATAATCACAATTGTTGCAAATACGATCAATACAGCCGCAGTTATAACTAGCAAAAGCTGCATCATTCTCATATCTGTAAGGGTCTGCCACATCATTTCAGCTTTCGGGAGCAGATAAACCAGATAAAATTCTTTGTTTATTTTCCATTTAATAATCTGGTAATTCACTCCATCAATGCTTTTATTTTCAAGAACATTTTTAACCGATACAATAGCATCCCCCAGGTTTTCACCCAGCTTTCCTCCATCGCTAGATGCAAACACCGTCCCATCTGCCCGCATCATATAAGCTGTAGTTCCGTTGTGATTCATCAGACTTTTCAGTTTTTTCTGAAAATTATCCGTCCCGGCAGCTCCAATTATGTATATACTATCCTCCGATTGAAAATCGCTCTGTATTCTAAGCGTAGTGTAAATAGAGCCGCCTTTATCCTGCGGCGGCAGAATCTGTGCATATACCTTATCCTTACTCAGCCCCTTTTGAATATTGCCCGTATCATTTATGATCTGCTGCGTACTGCATGATTTGGTGTATGTAATCGCTAACAGTCTGTCATCCTCATATATAGCAATATAATCGAACAACTCAAAATTCCAGGTATTATCATAAATAAGCATTCGCTGCATCTCTTCACTTAAATTCTGCCGGTTTAACAATGTCTGCATATCTCTTCCTGTAAAATAGTTCCCGTCTGTTATCCAGTCTTTAACAGACTGACTGCCAGAAAGCGCATAGGTAGTGCCACGCATCATGTCCAATGTCTGCGACATAGCATCTGCGGTTGTTCTGATCGCATTCTTCAGGCTTTCGTAATTATTACCTAACAATTTTCTGTACACACTATACGAAACAAATAACGTGTACAGCACGAGTACGATTACAAGAACCAATGCAAATTTCATAATCAGGTTATTTCTTGCATTATCTACTCTGCTGCGCATTTTTCACCACCCCTTCTTTTAATATGCCAGCAGCAACCTTAGACTGAATGGAAGCACAGGCTTCGATTTCATTCGCGTCCTGACACCACCCTTTCATGCAACGATATTTTCTGCCATTATTACTGGCAGATTTCAAGTAAATCCCGGAAACCCTCCATCTTGTAAGTTACCTTGGGATGTTCTGCGGCCTCTCCAAGTCCCGCGCACTTAAAGCCGCCTGCAAAAGCCGCTTCAATACCGGCTTTTGCATCTTCGACAACTAAGCAGTCTGCCGGTTTTTCACCAATAAAATCAGCCGCTTTCAGAAATACTTCTGGATCGGGTTTCGATTTTGTAATGTTAGTCCCATCAGAGACTGCATCGAAAAAGTCTTCGAGTCCCAGCTGTTTCAGAATGATTTTCGCATTTTTACTGCTGGATCCAACTGCCAGTTTCATTCCGTATTCCCTCAGTTTCTGTAAGACATACTTCACTTCTTCTGATAAATCATACTCTGACATCTCTTTTAACAGATTCACATAAATGGCATTTTTCTCTTCTGCCATAACTGCCTTCTCTTTTTCCGTATAGCTCTTTTGCGCCCTCTCCAGAATGATTTCCAGGCTCTGCATTCTGGATACACCGCGTAATCTGTTATTAATTACCGCATCAAAATAGATTCCTTCTTTATCTGCCAGCTTCTTCCATGCAGAATAATGGTATTTATCTGTAGAACAAATCACGCCGTCCAAATCAAAAATAATGCCTTTCATGCCATAATCCTTCCTTTCGCACTCAGAAATATTTGTAAAATTGCTTATTTTGAATTAATCATATCACATGAAATTTTCCACTTCATCTACCACTTCTTGTAATATTTTTACCTGTAAACTTTGTTCATGGAATAACCGGAGAGTATTCCGGCAGCCCGGGGGCAGCACTCTTTATCCCTTTACCACTCCAACAGTCTTAAGCTTTCTGACTGGTGTAACCAGATCGGCCTGCCACTTCATGACCTGCTCAATATCCTTGTAGGCAAACCGGCATTCCTCGGCTACATCGTTCTTCTTCCGCTTTCCCAGCACGACCCCCTGCTCCTTTAAATCCACCATAACCTTCTCCACGCTGAATTCCTTCACTGCACCTGACCTCGAGTAGTTTCTTCCTGCCCCGTGGGAGGATGTGCAGAAGGATTCCTTATTTCCTTTTCCTTCCACCACATAGCTGTAAGAGCCCATGGCTCCCGGGATGACAGCCATCTCGCCCTCCCGCACCCTGGTTGCGCCTTTGCGGTGTACCCAGACATTTGCGCCGTAGTGGTTCTCAATTGCCGCATAGTTGTGGTGACAGTTAATTTCCTCTCCGAATTCCACCCTCTGCCCCGTATATTTTTCAATCATTTCTCTTACAATCGAACAGGTCTTGAAAAGCATCCGGGCCCGGTTCTCAAAGGCATAATCCATGGCAAGCTCCATCCAGCGGATATACTGCTGCCCCTCCTCTGTATGAACCGGAAGAAACGACAGCCGGTATTCGTCTTTCACTTCGCTGTACCATTTCCTGTTCAGCTCCCTTGCTCTTCCATGGAAATAATCACAGATCTCCTTCCCTAGATGGCGGCTTCCCGAATGAATCATGATACAGAGATATCCATCCTGATCCTCCTGAAGCTCAATAAAATGATTTCCTCCCCCAAGGCTCCCCACTTGAAAATATCCGTCATCAATCAGCGGCAGAAGCTCCTCATTTCTTTCATACTTTTCCCTCTCCTGCTTTGCCCGGTCAAGCACCCCGGACTCCTGGGGCTCCTTATACCTCTCCATGTTAAGCGGGATTGTTCTCATAATATTTCCGATCATCGCCTGAATCAGCGATCCGTTTCCCGTCTGAATCTGACGGATATCATCCACATGCACATTAGTCGGAATAAAGTCCATCCCACATCCAATATCAACCCCCACTGCATTCGGAAGAATCACATCCTTCGCTGCAATCACCCCGCCAATTGGCATTCCCATTCCCGTATGAGTGTCCGGCATCAGACACACCCATTTATGAAGAAACGGAAGCTGCGCCAGGTGGTACGCCTGCTCCAGACAGCTTTCCTCCAGCTGCCCCTCATGCTCCAGCCATACCTTAATGGGTACTCTCGTATTCTCATTACAGATTACAAACATCCTGTTCACATCCTTTCATCATTCTCATGGCAGATTTAACTAACGCTCAGTATCATTTTACCCCATGCCTGCCAAAGTATCATTTAAAAAAAGTTGCGAGATGTGATATACTAAGATTACTATTCACGGGGCCGTACACCCCGCTGTACGGCATCCGAGCCGATAAAGTGGTGGTTAGTTTCCGAGAATGCTCAACTATAAAAGGAGGCGGATGCCATGTCAGATTTCCGGGAGCTAGTGAAAAGCTTTCCCAAAACAAGAGAATATGTCCGTGATTTTTTTGTCTATGGCTTCAAATCTAGAAATGAGTTCCGGGAAAAAAGCCCCCGCACCTACGATAATGAGCGGCGGCGTCTGGAAAGCTGGCTCGGTCCCTATGTCCAAAAGACCCATACATCTGACGGCACGAATATCTTCCTTGCCATAGACAGCAATCTCCTGGATACTAATCCCCTGTTCCAGGTATGGAAGACAAAGAGCTTCACTGATAACGACCTTGTACTGCATTTTCTCATACTGAATCTGCTAAAGGACGGGCGCGCCCTGACAGCAAAGGAGATTACTGATCTTCTGCTGACAGAGTATGGGAACCTGTCCGACCTTCAGACTGTCCGGAGGAAATGCACGGCCTATGCCCGGGATGGTCTCCTGGAGAGAAAAAGAAAGGGGAAAACGGTTGTTTTTTCCCTGGACTGCTCACTGGCACTGTGGCTGAAAACCAATGAAGACATACTGGACGCCCTCGCCTTTTATCAGATGTCAGAGGTCTTTGGAATCGTTGGCAATCATCTGACAGAGCAGCTGGATTATCAGAACCGCACCTTCCGTGTAAAGCATAGCTTTTTTGTACATACACTGGAGGATGAAATCCTTCTTGGGATCCTTGACGCCATGAATCAAAAACGGCAGATACAGATGGCGGTAAAATGCACCAAAAGGGAGCATACCGTTACGGCGGTCTGCGTTCCTTTGCAGATCCTGATCAGCACCAGAAGCGGCCGGCGGTATCTGTGTGGATATGTAAAACAAAAGAAACGATTTTCCTGTTTCCGCCTGGATTCCATCCGGAGCGTCCTCCCTTTAGAGCCATTCGCCGGATATGACCTGCTGACCGAAAAGCTGGTACAGAACCATGAAAAGCTCTGGGGAGTTTCTTTCCAGGGGAAAGCCGGACATCATCTAGATAAGCTGTCCATGACGATTCAGGCCATAGAACCTGGAGAACATTATATTGTGGAGCGCTTAAAGCGTGAAGGCCGGGGCGGAACGGTCACAAAAATCGCGCAGAATATTTATCAATATGAGACTGAGGTCTTTGACTGTAACGAAATGCTGCCATGGATCCGCACATTTACTGGAAGAATCCTGAATCTTAAGTGCACTGACAGCTACGTAGAACAACGGTTTTACCGGGACCTGGAGGCGATGTATGAACTTTATCATATTTCTTCTATGTAACAATGCAAGGCCAAAAGGTATTGGTCCAGGAGGTGTACCATGGAATTATTTTCAGAAATATACAGCTGCTATTATCAGGTATTACGGCATATTCTCTGCCGCCAGGATGCCATGACCATGCAGGATATCCGCAGTCAGATCTGTAAAGAGGGTTTTGGGGAAAGCATGCTCTCAATCATCCCCCGGCTTAAGGACGGTACGTGGAATCTGCTTGACAGAAACGGAGAGCTCTTTCTCTCCAGACTGTCCCCCTCCTTCCTTACGCCCCTCTCCTCCCTGGAGAAATCATATCTCAAGGCATTGTTATCAGATCCCCGCATTGGATTATTCCTTGAAAAGGAGCAGCTTGACACTTTGGACAAAATGCTGGCAGATGTGACGCCCCTTTGGCGACAGGAACAGTTCTATTACTACGACCGGTTTGCAGACGGCGACCCTTACCGTGAATGCCTGCAGCGTGAAACAGATCCGGCGTCCAGCGGAGGGATATATACTGATATTTCCCATGACAATTATGAAAGATTCCGTCATAATTTCCGTATTCTTCTTCAGGCACAGAAGAAGCAGCAGTATGTGGATCTTGATTATACCTCCCCTGCCGGGACACGGGTTCATCATTACTATGTCCCTGCAAGGATTGAATATTCCGTAAAAAATGACAGATTCCGTCTTCTTGCCTTAAAAAATACCGGAAACGGAAGTCTGAGACTGGAAATCCTGAATGTTGCCCGTACCCAGAACGTCCTTCTCACAGACCGGTATTTTTCCCGTGAGGCTGATCTGAATGCATTAATCCGGAGTTCCTATTACAAGGAACCGGTTAAGCTGCAGATTGTCAATGAACGCAATGCCCTGGAGCGTGCCATGCTGCATTTTGCCAATTATGAAAAGGACACGAAAAGAACCGGCGTAAATACTTATGAGTGCTGCATCTATTATAATCAGAGCATGGAAACAGAACTTCTCATTGAGGTCGTGTCCTTCGGTCCTGTACTTCGGGTACTCGGGAATGAAAGATTTCTGAATTCCCTGCGGTCACGGCTCAAAAGGCAAAAGAGACTGCTAGTCACGGACTAGTACAGCAATCAGAGGAGCTGCTGGATGCCACACTTCGTATAGAGGAAGAGGGGACGGGGCATTTTTAAAAATGCCCCGTCCCCTCTTCCTCTTTTATCTGGAAATCCGCAGAGCCTTTAACGTTGAAGTATCAATGGTACTGTTGATTTTCAGCTTTTTTGCTTTCTTAAACCTTCTCAAGGCCTTTTTTGTCTTTGCGTTCATGACTCCGTTGGCTTTCCCGCACTTATAACCAATTTTGTTCAGTCTTTTCTGAACTTTTTTAATAGTGCTCTTTTTCACAACAGTCTTTTTTGCAGTATTTCTTTTTGCAGAACTGGCAGCCGTGGCCTTATATTGTCCCTGTCCATTCCTGCGTCCCTGTCCATTCCCAAATCCCGGGCAGTTGTCGTTGATTCCATCTCCATTGTTATCTACAAAATTATCACAAATCCCATCTCCATCCGCATCTACATAATTCTGACCACAGTAGGGATTTCTGCCGCATCCATTGCCGTTAAAGCCGTTTCCACCAGCATACGTATAATTGTCACAGACTCCGTCTCCATCCGCGTCTACATAGTTTTGGCCGCAATGAGGACCTCTTCCATAGCCACATGGCGCCGCTGTTGCAGGAACGGCAGTTCCTATTGTCAGGGTAGTTAATAACAATACAAATATGCTTCTTTTTTTCATTTTAATACCTCCACAATTCTATTAAATTCTCTCAGAAACTTCTGACTTAAAGATATACTATAAAAGTAATATGTCATTTTGATGACATTTACGGTACAAAATCAAAACATTTTTCGTTACTGTTCACTCCGTGAACAGTAACCATTTTTCAACTATGCTCCAACGGCACGGTGAAAATGACACTGGTTCCCTGCCTATAAGTACTCCGTATTTCCAGCCCTATGGAATGTCTGTCAGCAATGCTTTTCATAATCGCAAGCCCTAGTCCGGTGCCTTTTTCCTCCGTCTTTCCTGAACGGAAAAATTTCTCAAAGATATGCTGCTGTTCCTCCTCAGGAATGCCGCAGCCCTCATCCTTTACAGATATGCCGCAGCAGTCCGGGTTTTCCCATGTACCGACCCAGACGGAGCTGCCATTTGGAGAATATTTGATTGCATTATCAAGGACGACTGTAAACATCTGGCGAAGCCGTCCATAGTCCCCCTTCATATTCCACTCAGATTCCGGCCTGCTGTAATGCAGATGGATTCCCCTTGTTTCGGCTATGATCCGAATTGCACGCAGTGCATCATCCAGCACCATGAGCAGATCCAGTTTTGATTTTGCAATAGGGAAATCTTTATTCTGAAGCCTTGACAACTCCAGCATATCATTTACCAGCCTCTGCAGGGAAATGCTTTCTTTCAGGCATTGTTCCTGATACTCCTTTAACTTTTCGCCGGATACGATCCCATCACAGATGGCTTCCAGTGAACTTCTGATTACTGTAACCGGCGTCCGCAGTTCGTGGGATATATTAGCAATGTAATCCTTCTGCATCTGTTCCAGTGCTTCTCCCTCCTGGCAGGCTGCATCCAGCTTTTCTGCTAAAATATCAGTTTCTCTGGCCAGTTCGCCTATTTCGTTATTATCATGAACATCTGTTTTTGCCTGGTAATTTCCCCTGGCCAATTCACGGGTAACGGCAGCGATTTTCTGTATGGGCATCATAAAACGTCTGGCCAGAAATACAGATAGGATCCCTGATGCTAACAGTGCAAAGAGCAGACAGAAGCCCAAAATGGTAATGGCTAGAAAAAAGCTGTGCTGTTCGATGCCCAGGGTATCACAGATCACTAATGCCGCTATAATTCTGTCATTCTTCTCAATTGGAAATCCAAGTAAAATAACATGGTTTCCACCTTGATCCTGTTCCTTTAACTGCTGTTCAGCCCCTGAAGCAAAAATCTGATCTGCAAAAGCAAGAATCTTCTCTGAGGGTTCTTTTCCTGATCCATCACCGCCCCCGCAGAAGACCATCCCGTTATTTCTGCTGATAATATAAGCATCAGCCATGGAAATGTCATCCAGAAATTTTAAGTAGGCTCCCTGCCCTCTGCGCGGGCCTGTGGTATTCATAAAGGCTTCCAGTTGATTTTTTATTGTCTTTGCCCGTTCCTTTAAGTCTTGTTCCTGATAGTGGTAATTATAATAGCGGAAAACACTGTAAAATCCAATAAAAACAATCATTACAAGAAAAAGGGCAAGCACTGTAAAATATCTAAAAAGTTTTTTTGTAATTTTATTCATGGCATATCTCAAACTTGTAGCCCACGCCCCTGACGGTCACAATCTTCCAGTCGGGATGGCTGTATTTGTCCAGTTTCGTACGCATTCTTTTAATATGTGTATCAACAATCCGGTCATCTCCATAATAATCATATCCCCATACAGAGTCGAGGATATGTCCTCTTGAAAATACATTTCCCGTTTTTGATACAAGAAGAAAGAGAATTTCAATTTCTTTTTTTGTCAGATGAACTTCTTCTCCATGGATGAATACCTGGAATTTTTCCATGGAAATGTCCAGGCTTCCTTTTGTCATATATTGCTGCTGTTCATTTCCGTTCAGATTCATTCTGCGTAAAATCGCCCGAAGACGTGCCATTACCTCGGATGGAGAAAATGGCTTTACCACATAGTCATCGGCTCCGATATCCAGCCCCATAATGCGTTCAAAGTCTTCACCCCGGGCAGTAATCATGACAATGGGAACCATGGATTTTCTGCGGATTTCCCGGCAGACTTCAAATCCGTCAATTTCCGGCATCATAACATCCAGCAAAACTGCATGATAGCTGCGCTTATGGAATTCGCTCAAAGCTTCTCTGCCCGTGTTTGCCGTATAAACCTGATAATTCTCTCTGACTGCATATTCCTTTAGAACATCCAGAATCTGCGCATTATCATCGGCAATTAAAATATTTTTCATAAAACACCTCTCTGTTTTATTGCGTACTCTCACATCCGTTTAGCTACAATACAGGAGAAAGAAGTCTGCAGAACTGTTCCTTTGCACGTATCAGCAATTCTCTTTCCTCGTATCTTTTCTTCGTCACCAGCGTACATTTTGGAATATCCTCTTCAAATGACTTCTGAAGCCTCTCTGTTGTTCTGGCGCTGTAGATTACGGCATTCACTTCAAAGTTCAGGCTGAAGCTTCTGATGTCCATATTTGCTGTTCCGATACAGCTCACAATCCCATCCACACACAGACATTTTGTGTGAAGGAAGCCATTGTTATAGGTATAGCATCTTGCCCCTGCCTGCACCATCTCACCCATATAAGAATAGGTGGCCCAGTATACAAACGGATGATCAGGTTTACACGGAATCATAATACGCACATCAATCCCTGACTTTGCCGCAATCAGAAGCGCGTCCCGGATATTATCATCTGGAATAAAATACGGGGTCTGTATATAGATGCTCTTCTTCGCCATATGGATCAGGCGCAGATAATTATCCCGGATGACCGGACTTCCCGAATCCGGGCCGCTTGACACGATCTGCACCAGGTCTCTTCCCTTTCTCTCATATTCCGGGATCTCAAACAGTCTGTCCTCCAAAAACAGATTCTCTTTCGTAGCATAATTCCAGTCCAGTACAAATCTGACAGCCAGAGAGGTTACTGCTGAACCCTCGATACAGATATGTGTGTCGCGCCAGTAGCCGAATTTCTGATCCCGCCCCAGGTATTCACGTCCCACATTAAAGCCTCCGATAAAGCCAAGCCTTCCGTCTATAACCACAATTTTCCTGTGGTTCCGGTAGTTCACACGAAGCTGCAGCTTTCCAAGCACTGCCGGGAAAAACTCTGCCACCTGGATTCCCGCCTTCCTGAGCCTGTTCCATGCCGCAGCGCTCATTCCGCGCCGTCCCCTGCAGCCCATGCTGTCAAACAGGACTCGTATCTCCACGCCCTGCTTTGCCTTTCGGATCAGTACCTCCTCAACCCTCTTCCAGAGCTCATCGTCACGGATAATATAGTACTGCATATGAATATAGTTTCTGGCATGATCCATCTCGTCGAGAAGTGCATGAAACTTTTTCTCACCGTCTGTGTAAATGTGGATATCATTGTTATCCGTAAGAACCGCCTCGCCCTCATTCAGATTATACAGCATAAGTCCTCTGAACCGTCCGGTTTCGGGATCCTTAAGTTTTAGCTTCTTTCGATATATTGATTCCTCCTGCCGCCGGACCGCATATTTTACTTCCCCTTCAATCTCCTTCATCTTAAACATACGTTCCTTGCGGAAATTCTGTCCAAGAATCAGATATAGCACAAACCCCAGACCCGGAATAAAGTAAAGCAATAAAAGCCACGCCCAGACTGTGGTCGGATTTCTTCTCTGAAAAAATATAATCAGAATCGAAAGCACTATATTCACAAACCATATATTTTCCAGGAGCCACCGATATACATCAATGACTGTCTCCGCAAAAATCTGCAGCATATCCATTCACCTTAATTTCCATTCATTCTGCCCTAAATCATTCCCTTACGGTCTGCGCAGTAAATACCACCGCTTCACCAAAGTGCACAGGCCTGCCGAATAATTCCCGGGATTCTTTCTATTTTGGGTTATTATATCACTTCATTTGTATATTTACAACAATAAGAGCGTCCTCCCACGAAGCGAATTTTAAATGGATTTGCGAATGTTACTGTGAACGGAGTGAGCAGTAACGGTAACAGTGAAAACCCTAATATTTTACCCCCATAATGCTTGCACTTCCCCCGAAAGAATGATACAATTATTTCCGTGCAAAAGAGTTAGAGCAGAATCTGTTCTAAAATGAATGAGCAGGAGGGCTTCCCATGAAACCATTCACCATTGTTATGCTGGTAATATTAATTGTTTTAATCATTGCATGTGTCGTATTATATTTCCTAGGAAAGCGTGCTGAAAAAAGGCAGGCAGAGCAACAGGCACAGCTTGAAGCTGTCGCGCAGACCATGTCCATGCTGATTATTGACAAAGGGCGGCTGAGGCTTAAGGATGCAGGTCTTCCGCAGATCGTAGTAGACAATACTCCAAAATATCTGCGAAGGTCAAAGGTACCGGTTGTTAAGGCCAAGATCGGCCCAAGAATTATGACACTCATGTGTGACGCGGAAATTTTCCCACTCATTCCGGTCAAAAAGGAAGTAAAGGCAACTGTAAGCGGAATCTACATCACAGCCGTAAAAGGATTAAGAGGACCTTTGGATACTCCGCAGAAAAAGCAGGGCTTCTTTAAACGGCTCCGAAACAAAGTAAAAAACCAGCAAAAATAAAAGCAAGTAAAAAGTATCGGCACCTAAAACGCTCCGATACTTTTTCTTAATCTTATAAAGAGTCATGAAACATGAATTTCCCCTAAAATCTCTCCAATGGGAGCAGCAATGGTAAGCTCTGCCCCCACCTCTCTCGCAGTCGCACTCTTATTAATCACTACAAGATGTTTCCCGCGGAAATAATCAATAAATCCTGCAGCCGGATACACCACCAGGGACGTACCGCCTATAATCAGCGTATCCGCCTCACTAATCGCCCGGATACTGTTCTGAATAATTCCGGAATCCAGACCTTCTTCATACAGCACTACATCTGGCTTGATCGTCCCGCCGCACCCACACTTCGGGATTCCTTCTGATTCCTTCACATACTTCGCATCATAGAATTTCCCGCAGCGCTGACAGTAATTGCGGTGTATGCTGCCGTGAAGCTCATATACTGTTTCACTCCCTGCGGCCTGATGAAGCCCGTCGATATTCTGTGTGATCACTGCCTTTAATCTGCCTGCCTGTTCAAGCTCTGCAAGCTTCTTATGGGCGGCATTGGGCTTCGCGTCAAGGAACATCATCTTGTCTTTATAAAAATCATAAAACCCTTTTGTGTTCTGCACAAAAAAGCTATGGCTTACAATCTGTTCCGGAGAGTACTTATACTTCTGCTGATACAGTCCGTCCGCGCTTCTGAAATCCGGAATATTGCTCTCCGTAGATACACCCGCACCGCCGAAAAAGACAATGCGTTCGCTGTCATCGATAATCCTCTGCAATTCTGCAGTCTCTGCTTCATACTTTTCTGACATAGGCCGCCGCTCCTTTTCATTTATTATAGCCTTTAAAGAATTCTGTTACAGCGTCCAGCATCTTCATTAGCACCGGGAGCTCTGTCCTGTCGATCTTCTTAAGAATCGCCTCGGTCATCTGTCTATGGTAATCTTCATGATGACGGTATGCGGCAATGCCTCTGTCTGTCAGCCTTACAAGTACAACACGGCGGTCCTTTTCGCTCCTTCTGCGCTCCACATACTTTTTATTCACCAGATTATTCATGGCAATTGTAAGAGTGCCTACCGTAACATTCAGCTTCTTTGCGATGGAAGACATATTCCCGCCGTCTCCCAGTCCGACGGCTTCGATTACATGCATATCGTTATTCGTGATGTCTGCAAATTCCCTGGTAATAATCGCGTCTCCTTCAAGCTTCCAGATCTCATTGATCAGACTTACCAGGACATTGTTGATTGTCCTATATTCCTCTCCCATCTTTTCCTGACCTTCCTGTTCCTTTGCTATACTTTTATTATAACCCTTTTTTCTCTAAAGAATCAATTACTTTTTGAATCAGACCTGCGTTACTGTTCACACAGGTCTGTGCATTTACTGCACAGACCGTAAGAAAGTGATTCAGGTGTGAGCAAATCCCATTCGCAAGGCGAATTTTAGATGGATTTGCGAATGTTACTGTGAACGGAGTGAACAGTAACACACCTACATCCTCCGGAAGCGGCTGTAACGGTGCTCTGTCAGTTCTTTTTCTGAAAGGCAGCAGTATTTATGTAAAAAGACACTGATTTCCCGATCCAGTGCATCCAATGTCTGCCCCATTGTCTCCCTTGTATAAGAATCAGGCTCTGCAAACACGCGTTCCACAATTCCAAGATCATACAAATCCCCGGCCGTCAGCTTCATCACCCTTGCCGCTTCTTTTGCCTTGGAGCTATCCTTCCATAATATACTGGCAAAGCCTTCTGGAGAGAGAACCGAGTAAATGGAATTCTCCAGCATCCAGACTTCATCAGCCACTGCCATGGCAAGTGCGCCGCCGCTTCCTCCCTCTCCGATCACCACGGAAAGAACCGGTACCTTAAGACCTGACATCTCGTATAAATTCCGGGCGATTGCCTCGCCCTGTCCGCGCTCCTCGGCCTCCAGGCCGCAGAATGCCCCGGGGGTATCTACAAAGCAGATGACCGGACGGGAAAACTTCTCTGCCTGCTTCATCAGACGCAGTGCCTTACGGTATCCCTCCGGCGACGGCATACCAAAATTGCGTTCAATGTTCCCCTTGGTATCGGTTCCCTTCGCCTGGGCGATTACAGTAACCGGCATGCCATGAAAGCGCGCTGCCCCGCCAATAACCGCTTTGTCATCTCCATAGAGTCTGTCTCCATGGAACTCTGTAAATTCTGTAAATAATCTCTCTATATAATCACTGCCTACCGGACGGTCTGCCTTCCTTGACGCCTCCACATGCGCCCAGGCATCCCGGTCATCCAGAAAGTATTCCACGTTTTCATTCTGCCCCTTTTCTCTAAAAGCGCTCTCGTCTTTTTCCTGCCATGCGGCATTGTTTTTCTCATGCAGCTTCAGCAGTCCTGACAGTGTCTCTTTCATGTTCTCCCGGCGAACGATACCGTCAATGAATCCATGCTCCAGAAGAAACTCTGACCGCTGGAATCCTTTTGGAAGCTTCTGACGGATGGTCTGCTCAATTACCCTGGGACCGGCAAATCCGATCAGTGCCTTTGGTTCTGCGAGAATCACATCTCCCAGCATGGCAAAGCTTGCCGTCACTCCTCCTGTAGTCGGATCGGTCAGCACACTAATATATAAAAGCCCCGCGTCACTGTGGCGTTTTAAAGCTGCCGCAGTTTTGGCCATCTGCATGAGGGACATAATCCCCTCCTGCATACGCGCACCGCCTGAGCAGGCAAAAAGAATGAGCGGCAGCCCTTCCTCTGTTGCACGCTCCACTGCCCGGGTGATCTTCTCTCCCACAGCCTCTCCCATACTGGCCATAAGGAATCTGCCGTCACATACTCCGACCGCTGCCGCGCTTCCATCTATAAGCATTCTTCCTGTAACAACAGCCTCCGTAAGTCCGGTTTTCTCTCTGAGTCCTTCCAGTTTTTCCTCGTATCCCCTATACTCCAGCGGATTTCCCCCCTGGAGGTGGGAGTCCCACTCCTGAAAGGAGCCTTCGTCCGCAAGCATCTCTATGCGCCGGTAGGCATGTACCCGGAAATATCCGCCGCATTTCGGACAGATATAGTGATCCCTCCTCACATCCTCTGCAATAATAGCAGCTCCGCATTTATTGCATTTGCGAAGAAGGCCTTCTGGAACCATGGGACCAGACCTGCCCAGGGTAATATATCCCTTTTTATCCACAGAAGAATTCGTTTTTTTAAACATATTGTCAAGCTTCATAACATCGCACCTCTGCACTCAAACATGAAAAAATCCATTGAAAATCGCTACTTTTTATATTCAAATCCTTCGATAAATTCTATATCAACATCTCCGGCCACATAATCCGGATTGTTCAAAATAGCATACTGGTAATCCACATTCGTGTCAATTCCTTCGATAATCACTTCCCCAAGGGCGCTCCTCATCTTGCGGATTGCTTCCTTCCGGTTTTTTGCCCATACACTAAGCTTTGCAACCATAGAATCATAATAGGGCGGAATCGTGTAGCCGCTATAAATCGCAGAATCAATACGGATTCCCTTACCGCCCGGAAGGTGCATGTCCCTTACCGTACCCGGGGACGGAAGAAATCCTTTTTCTGGATTTTCTGCATTGATCCGGCACTCAATGGAGTGGCCTGTCAGTTTCACATCCTTCTGTTCATAAGAAAGCTTTTCTCCTGACGCTATCCGGATCTGGGCCTTGATCAGGTCGATTCCTGTGACCCACTCTGTAACAGGATGCTCCACCTGAATCCGGGTATTCATCTCCATGAAATAAAAGTTCCCGTTCTTTTCAAGCAAAAATTCAATTGTTCCTGCATTCGTATAATGTGCCGCTTTTGCTGCCCGGACCGCTGCCTCCCCCATCTTCTTCCTGAGCTCCTCTGAAAGAGCAGCAGAAGGAGATTCCTCGATCATCTTCTGATGGTTTCTCTGTACCGAGCAGTCTCGCTCTCCAAGATGAATTACATTTCCAAACTGGTCTGCCAGAATCTGAAACTCAATATGGCGCGGATGCTGCACAAAATGCTCAATGTACATAGTCTGGTCGCCGAATGCCATCTGGGCTTCCTTCTGCGCCGTCTGAAAAGCTGTGACAAACTCCTCTGGTGTATGCGCCACACGCATTCCTTTGCCGCCTCCGCCAAGAGCAGCCTTAATAATGACCGGATAGCCTACAGAGGCCGCCGTCTCCTCACCGTCCTGCGGTGTATAGACTGGCTCCCTGCTTCCTGGAATAACGGGAACCCCTGCCGCTGTCATGGTATTTCTTGCTTCCTGCTTGTTGCCAAGGCTCTCAATTACCTTTGCAGACGGCCCGATAAAGGTAATACTGCACTGCTCGCAGAGCGCGGCAAATTTACTATTCTCTGACAAAAACCCGAATCCCGGATGAATCGCATCTGCGCCGCTTACAATCGTGGCGCTGATAATACTTTCCATACTCAGATAGCTGTCGGCAGACGACGCCGGGCCGATGCAGACCGCCTCGTCTGCAAGCTTTGTGTGCAGTGCCTCCTTGTCTGCCTCGGAATACACTGCAACAGTCTCAATTCCCATTTCCCGGCAGGCACGGATAATCCGCACCGCAATCTCGCCCCGGTTGGCAATCAATATCTTTTTAATCACTTTTTATCACCTGTCCTTATTGCACAAAAAACGTCAGCTCTGCGCTTACCACAACCTTACCGTCTACACTGGCAACAGCCTCTCCGATTCCGACAGGCCCTTTCTGTTTTATAATCCTTGTCTCCAGGCGGATCTTATCCCCTGGAATAATCTTTCCCTTAAATTTACATTTATTAATCCCGCCAAAGAAAGCAATTCTTCCCTTATTCTCTTCCTTGCTCAGTATGGCGACCGCCCCTGTCTGCGCCAGGGCTTCTACCGTAAGCACTCCGGGCATAACCGGCTCCCCTGGAAAATGCCCTGCAAAAAATTCCTCCCTGTAGGTCGCACATTTATAACCCACCGCATATTCCCCGGGCTCATAGTCTTCAATATAGTCAATCAGAAGAAACGGATGACGGTGCGGTATGATTTCCTGAATCTGACTGATTGTTAAATGCTTCATGGTTCCTTCCTCCTAGCTGATTCTAAATAGCGGCTGTCCGTATTCTACTGGCTCTGCGTTATTTACCAATATCTCTGTTATAGTACCGTCATACTCGCTTTCGATCTCATTCATCAGCTTCATAGCCTCAATAATCGCCAGTGTCTGTCCCTTTTTTACTATATCGCCCACTGACACAAAGGGCTTTGCATCCTCAGACGGAGCAGCATAAAAAGTTCCTACAAGCGGGGATACTACCAGATTTCCAAAGGCTTCTGTCTCCTTCCCCTGCTCTGTGGAAACAGCTGTATTCGCTACTGCCGCTGCCTTTTCTGAAGGCGCGGTCCCTGCCGGCTCCTTTGGCACAGGCCGGACCGGGGATATCTGTTCTTCCTCAGCCATGCTCTGCATCACTTCGCCTGCCTGAAAGAGCTCCCTTCCAGCTCCCTGATCCAGACGGTTCTGGCTGCAGTATTTACCTTTGGTCAGACGAAGCTTCATCCCGGCTGCTTCATATTTGAATTCATCAAGGCCGGACTCTGAGACTGTACGAATTAACTTTATCAAATTATCAAATTCCATATCCAAAAGTTCCTTTCCAGGTTCCGGGATCAAATCGTATTCTATTGATTATCCCTCATACTTTTTTATTAACAATGCTGCGTTGTGACCGCCAAATCCGAGGGAGTTCGTCATCACATATTGAAGCTCCTTTTTGACAGGCGCACCGATCGCGTAATTCAAATCACACTCTGCATCAGGCTCCTTTGTTCCCACCGTCTGATGGATAAAGCCATCCTGCATGCTTTTCACACAGGTGACAAATTCCACGCCGCCTGCCGCGCCCAGAAGATGCCCGATCATGGATTTGGTTGAATTAATCACAACCTTTCCGGCCGCCTCTTTAAGAGCTGACTTGATCGCTTTTGTCTCAAACAAGTCATTGTGATGTGTTCCTGTACCGTGCGCATTAATATAATCCACATCTGAGGGCTCTATGCCTCCTTCTTCCATGGCAAGCATCATGGCCTTTGCCGCGCCGCTTCCGTCCTCTGCCGGGGATGTAATATGATAGGCGTCTGCTGTAGCTCCATAGCCTGCTAATTCTGCATAGATCCTGGCTCCTCTCTTTTTTGCATGCTCAAGTTCCTCCAGTACAACGATCCCTGCGCCCTCCCCGAGCACAAAGCCGTCTCTGTCTTTATCAAATGGAATGGACGCACGAAGCGGATCCTCTGATGAGGACAGTGCGGTAAGCGCCGTAAATCCCGCCACGCCTGACGGACAGATACAGCTCTCGGTTCCTCCTGCAATCATCATATCTGCATCACCATACTGAATTGCGCGGAACGCGTCACCGATACAGTGAGTTCCTGACGCACAGGCAGTCACTACATTGGTACATTTCCCCTTTAATCCCAGCTGAATGGAAATATTTCCTGCCGCCATGTTGGAAATCATAAGCGGAACCATGAGAGGATTCACTTTTGCCGGTCCCTTTTTGTGAATGCGGTCATACTCCCGCTCTACCTCCGCAAGACTTCCGATGCCAGAGCCTACGATTACGCCTGCCCGGTAGGGATCTTCTTTTTCAATATCAAGTCCCGCATCCTCGTATGCCTCAATTGCTGCCGCAACCGCATACTGGGCAAAAGGCTCCATGCGTCTCGCTGCCTTGGCGTCCATCCGCTCGCGCGCCGTAAAGTCCTTCACCTCTGCCGCAATCTTAACCTTATATTCCGAAGTGTCAAACTTTGTAATCTCGCCGATTCCAACTTTTCCGGCACGCACACTGTCCCAAAACTCCGGCACTGTATTTCCAATAGGAGTTACTGCTCCCAGACCTGTCACTACAACTCTTCTCTTCATATATCCTCCTCGTAACTGTTCCTACTCCTACATGACCATACCGCCGTCCACATGGAGAACCTGGCCGGTAATGTATCCCGCATCCTCTGATGCAAGAAATGAAACTGCGGCTGCAACATCTGCGGGCTTTCCAAATGTACCAAGGGGGATCTGCGCCGCTGCCGCCTCTTTTACCTTATCAGAAAGTCCTGCTGTCATATCTGTATCAATAAATCCCGGTGCAATAGCATTTACCGTAATTCCCCTGGAAGCAAGCTCCTTTGCTGCTGTCTTCGTAAGGCCAATGATTCCCGCCTTTGCCGCCGCATAGTTTGCCTGTCCGGCATTTCCTGCAACGCCCACCACGGAGGAAATATTAATGATGCGTCCGCTTTTCTGCTTCAGCATCTGCCGGGATGCAAACCGGATGGTATGGAACGCCCCTTTCAGGTTAATCTGAATCACCCGGTCAAAATCCTCCTCGGACATCTTCATAAGTAGTCCGTCCTTTGTAATACCCGCATTATTTACCAGAATGTCCAGATGACCGTATTCCCTGATGATATCCTGCATGCATTTCTCACATGCCCCATAGTTTGATACATCAAGCTGGCAGAGTGCCGCCGTCCCGCCGGACGTCTCGATTTCCTTCTTTACCTCTTCTGCTCTTTCCTTTGAGCCGTTGAAATTAAGAATCACTGCTGCACCCCGGGATGCCAGTTTCTTTGCAATTTCGCTTCCGATTCCGCGGGACGCCCCTGTCACCAGTGCTACTTTTCCTTCTAACATAATTCACCTGCCACCTTCTCCACATCTTCCCATGTGGAAATGTTATATACCTTTACTTCACGGTTGATTTTTTTCATGAATCCTGCAAGCGTCTTCCCTGGACCGATCTCTACGAAAGTATCTGTACCCTCTGCAATCATATGCTCCATGCTCTGCATCCATTTTACAGGAGAGCTCACCTGCTTCTTAAGAAGCTCCTTTGTCTGCGAAATATCATGTACTGTCTCTGCATGGACATTGGTCACATATGGAATCTGAAGCTTTGAAAATGCTGTTTTCTCCAGTTCCTTCCAAAGTGCTTCGCCAGCCGGAATGAGAAGCGGAGAATGGAACGGCCCGCTGACATTTAACATAACTGTCCGCCTTGCTCCTGCTTCCTTTAACGCTTCCTGAGCTTCCTCTACGGCAGAGGTTCTTCCTGTAATTACAATCTGTCCCGGACAGTTGTAATTAGCGACAGATACGTCCTCCCTGCCCTTTAGGACCTCCTCAATCTGCTCTGTCTTCATCCCGATTACTGCGCACATAGCGCCCTCTCCTGACGGGACGGTATTCTGCATGAGAATGCCTCTCGTACGGACAAGCCGGACGGCGTCCAGCTCCTCCATGCCTCCTGCCGCCGCTATGGCTGCATATTCGCCCAGGCTTAAGCCTGCTGTAATATCTGGTCTGATTCCTTTCTCCCGGATCACCCTTGTCATGGCAAGGCAGGTGGTCACGAGAGCGGCCTGGGTGTATTCTGTCAGATCCAGAAGTTCATTTTCCTCGAAACAGAGTGCCTTCATGTCAAGATCCAGCGCCTTGCCCGCCTCGTCATATAGTTCTCTTGCTGTCTCGCTGTTTTCATAAAAGTCCGCGCCCATCCCGCTTTTCTGGGCTCCCTGGCCAGGGTAAATAAATGCAAGCTTACTCATAGACTTTCGTTCCTTTCATAAGCGCTTCTGTCTCTCTTACCAGCTTTTCAATCAGTGCCCTGCAGGACATCCTTTCCTTTACCATGCCTGCAATCTGGCCTGCCATCACGCTTCCGGTCTTCATGTCGCCTTCCACAACGGCTCTTCTTAAGCCTCCAAGTGTAAGCTGTTCCAGCTCCTCAAAGCCTGCTCCCTTGTTTTCCAGCTCAATATACTGCTTTGTCATATCATTTCTAAGAGCGCGGACAGGGTGTCCGGTAGTCCTTCCGGTTACACGGGAGTCAATGTCCTTTGCCTTGATGATTCTTTCTTTATAGTTTTCATGCACCTGGCATTCATCTGTCACAACGAAATGGGTTCCCATCTGTACGCCCTGGGCTCCGAGCATAAATGCTGCCGCAATTCCTCTTCCGTCTGCGATTCCTCCTGCCGCGATTACCGGAATCTGGACCGCATCCACTACCTGGGGAACCAGTGCCATGGTCGTGCTCTCTCCGATGTGCCCGCCTGCCTCGCAGCCCTCTGCCACAAGGGCGTCGGCTCCGCTTCGCTCCATGCGCTTTGCAAGTGCCACAGAAGCCACAACCGGGATCACCTTAATGCCTGCTTCCTTCCACATCTTCATGTATCTCTCCGGGCTTCCGGCTCCTGTTGTGACAACCTTTACATTCTCCTCTACAATTACCCTTGCCACCTCATCTGCATAAGGGCTCATGAGCATGATGTTCACACCGAACGGCTTGCTGGTCAGCTTCTTCGCTTCCCGGATCTGATCTCTGACCCACTCTGCCGGGGCGCTTGCCGCCCCGATCAGTCCTAAGCCTCCGGCTTCTGATACCGCTGCCGCAAGGTGGTATTCTGCTACCCACGCCATGCCGCCCTGGATGATTGGATATGTAATTCCTAACAGACTGCTTATTTTTGTTTTCATATATTAAACCTCTGTTTCTTTTTTGATTGCTTTTTGCAGCTGCTGCTGATTCATACTTTCAGAGTCAGCACTTTTTTTATTTATGGGACTCGATGTATTCGATGACGTCTCCTACTGTGGACATGTTTTCCAGATCATCGCTGGGGATCTCAATGTCGAATTCCTCTTCCATGGCCATGACAAGCTCGAACAGGTCTAAGGAATCAATGCCAAGGTCTTCCTTGAAAGATGAAGATTCGGTTACATTATCAGTGTTGATTTCAAGATTTTCTGAGATCAGGGTTTTTAATTTTTCTAACATTGTTATAATTCTCCTTTTTTAATTTTCTTTTGAAACTTGCTTTATTTCGACTGCGTTTTCCTGTCCCTTTGCTTATGTAGGGATGGTGAGGATGGAGGCGCCCCAGGTGAGGCCGGCTCCGAAGCCGGCGAGGAGGAGTTTCTGGCCGGGCTTTAAGGTTCCTTTCTGGTTTAGTTCGTCCATAAGGATGGGGATGCTTGCGGATGAGGTGTTGCCGTATTCCTGCAGGTTCATGGGGAATTTTTCGATTGGTTCGCCCAGTCGCTTTGCTACGGCTTCAACGATCCGCTTGTTCGCCTGGTGCAGGATGTACAGATCGATGTCCTCTTTCTCAAGCTTGTTGAGTTCTAATACTTCCTGAATGACTTCGGGTACCTTTTTTACTGCAAATTTGAATACGGCCTGACCGTCCATCTGTATGAAGTATTCTTCCTCTTTTATATCTCCTGCATAATCTTTTTTGGTGATTTCATTGCTGTCACTTCTGCTCCTGCAGGTGAGGGCAGAGCCTTTTCCTCCTTCGGAATGGGTGACCGGCAGATATCTGCGGCCTTCCTCTGCTTTTAGAACTGCTGCTCCTGCTCCGTCCCCGAACAGGATGCAGGTTCCCCTGTCTTTCCAGTTGGTGATGGATGACAGGCTTTCGCTTCCGATAATCAGTACCGTTTTGTATACTCCGCTTGCAAGATAGGCTTCAGCTGTATTATACGCAAGCACAAATCCGGTACACGCGGCTCCCCCCAGGTCGAAGCAGGTTGCATTTACTGCTCCCAGGCTCCTCTGGACCTCACATGCCGTACACGGCAGAATTACATTTGATGATATGGTGGCAACCAGGATCAGATCCAGCTCCTCTGCAGACACACCGGCATTTTCAAGAGCACGTCTCCCTGCCTCTGCTGCCATGGAGACGGTTGTCTCCTCCTTGACTATGTGTCTCCTGATCACTCCCGTCCGTTCCTGTATCCATTCATCACTGGTCTCCACAAGATCCGCTATGGCATAATTGTCCATTGTATAATGAGGGATATAAGAACCTGTTCCACATATACTTCCAGTCATTTTTTGTCTCCTAAGTGTTACTGTTGTTTTCAGGCTTTGTTTCATCGCCTTTATTATTTTGACTCTCAAAGTATATATCAAATTATTTTGCTTGTCAAGTATTTTGATAATCAAATTATTTTGTAATTTTAAGCTATTACTATTTACGGACCAGACGTCCGCTCATAGTAACGCATCCAGCCCATTTAAAAGCCTCTTTCAGCGAGGGGCCGGATGCCGGAAATCAGTGCCAGGCAAAAGTTCGGTGAAAAATATATAAGAAAAAGTCTGACAAAGCGCTGCAAATAAACAAAAATAACACAAGAAAAAGTAAAAATATACTATGTAAGACATTTTTTACGATTGATATAATGATGGTACACAAATAAAGCAATACATATGTCAAATCAAAAAAGGAGGATAAAAAATGCAAATTAAAAAACACAGAAAAAGCGCAATGCTAAGTCTTGTGCTAGGCCTTACATTGGCCGTAGGTGCAGCAGCGCCGGTATCTGCGGCGCCGAGGGAAGGGACCCTGGCAGGAAAGCCGAATCTAAACCCATTCGTTACAGTTATTAATACTGTAGAAGATGGAGAACAACTTGATCTGACACAGGAAGGCTCCCTGGATTGGATACTTGTATCTAATCCAGAGAATTTTTGCAGGAAGGAGATGGAATCAGGACAGAATGAAATTATAGGCTTCGAAAAGCTTATTAGCGGGGATATTGGGTATGTAGGCGATTCGAAAATGAAGTATAAGTGGACAAAGGACGAAGAGGCAAAAGAAGGAACGGTTGCAGGAGCGTTTATCGGGAAGGGAGATTCTTATAAAATTTCCCTGCCGGAAGCCGCGGAAACAAGAATGCTGACCTTTGCTTCCGGAACATGGGAGGCGTCTGCAGAACTTCAGATATGTGTAAACGGCGGCACAACGCCAGTCTATACGACACAAGTGCCGAACAGTTTAAGAAAATATACATTGATAATCCGTGAAGGAAATGCAGTGGAAGTAAAAATGAAAGTAACCAATACCACACATAAGGATGGAAACGTGTCACTTGGCGGAATTGCATTGAAAACGGCGGAGCCTTCAGCCATTTCAGTAAAAGTGGATGCTCCGTCCAGCGGACAGACAATGAATCTTACACAGAGAGGGGATGTGGATTGGATTCACTTTGAGGGTGAAGAAATACAAAATGGCAGAACGCCCCAGACAGTACGCAAATCAGGAGTCACGCCGGTAATTTCATACAAAAAACTGGAGAACACCAAGAAGGTATCAAGCATGGATGATGCGCCTGTTACTTATTCGTGGAGTGATGGAGATCCAGAAAAAGAAAATACGGGAACCAGATATGGAGCAGTATATGTAGCAGAAGGCGGCCAGAACGCAGATGTAGAGGGAAGGGCAGGATATGAACTGAAAGTAGCTCCGGCCGACTATACTCGTGAACTGGTTTTTGTGTCAGGCGTCTGGCAGGCGAATGCCGAAATCTCCATTACCCTGGACGGAGAAACAAAGCCGGTCTATGAAAATAAGGAACTTAAGGCAGGCGGAAGTGCGGTAAATAAAATATATACCGTAACGATTGCTGAAGGAAAGGGACTGACGGTAACAGGACTGATTACCAGAAAGAATGATAGCGGAGATGGAAATTTTAACCTTCAGGCTGCAGCATTGTCTAAGAATCAGACCTTGTCTGACTTTAAGAACTTTTTAAGGGATGAATTGACAGCTTCCCAAAAGGAAAATCTAGGGGATTACCAGGAGCCCTATGCAAGCAGAATTGAAGCAGAGATAAAGAATGCGGAGGAACTGCTAAAGGACGAAAAAGCAACAAACAATGATTTTTATATTGCGTATTTGTTCCTTAAGCAGGCACGGGAGGATCTCATAGGGCAGAAACTGCCTGGCCAGTATAAATATCAATCAAACAGCAAACTGGTTGCTTCCTTTGGATGGGAGGGTGATATAGACGCTCCGATTGCTTACATAGATGGAAGCTATGGACTGAGGGATAAATATGGAACAACAGGGGAGTGGAATGGAAACAGCTATAATCCTGGAAAGATGGTTACTTTTGGCATAAAGGATATTCCGGGCGAAATCAAATGGTACAATGCAGAAGGATATCTTCCGTGTTTTGTAAGCGAATATACAAAAGAAGGCATGGAATATAAAATAGAGAACTTTGCCAACAAGCATACCATAGACGGTAATGATTTTGAGGTTGCGTATTCTAGAATGACAGTGAAGAATACAACCGGAGAAGACCAAACTCTTCCGCGTGTTGCCAGCGGGCTGATTCCTGTAAACGATGCGGCTCGTCAGGCGAAGAAAATTGCTTCTGGAGAAACTGTGGCTAGAGAATATGCAATAGTTGCAGACCGGTTCGGCGGGAAATACGATTATCCGGCAGATGAGAAAGTTGCCGAAATGGGCGGATTTGACAAGAATTATGAAGCGATGAAAAAGTATTGGAATGATCGTCTGGCACCGCTTTCCACAATCGAAGAGCTTCCAAACGAAAAACTCATCAATGCTTACAAGGCAGGATTCATCTATACTTTGATTATCCGGGATGATGTGAAAAAGGAAAACGGAGAAGAACTCAAGGAACTCCATGTAGGCGAAAATGGATATGACATCATGTTTGACCATGATACCATTGGAATTGTAGCCGCATTATTAACAATCGGAGATTTTACTTATGCAAAGGAGTACCTGGCAACACTTCCGGCACAGCTTCAGTATGACGATGCGAAGTGGAAATACAGCTGGCCATATGCGGTTTATCTCCAGAAAACCAATGATCTGGACTTTATTGTATCCAAATATCATGTGATTAAAACAAATACACATAATGTTGACACAGACCGGGATCAAAGCGCCGGCGGAATCATTAAGAGGACAAACGCCATTGACTCAAACGGCTACTGGCTAATTGATAACTGGGCGGCGCTGGCAGGTCTGACTACTTATAAATACTTATGCGAACGGCTTGACCAGGCAGATCCGCAACAGGAATACAAAACAGAAATAAAATGGGCAGAAGACACGTACAACGACCTGTTGAAATGCGTGGAAGCAAAACAGCGCAAAATGCGGGAAGACAACAATTATCCCTATTTGTCAATAGATATGGAGAGAACGACTGAGAATAGTGAAAGAAAAGATGTAAGGGATGCAAACTGGGCTTCCATGTTTCTTTTCGGCCGCTGGGCGTGGGACGGTTATCTGTTTGGCGCCGACCAGGAAGGCAGCGAGATGCTTAGTCTTATAGACGCCACATACGAGCATGGATTTAACAGAAGAAAAGATATAACAGATACGATCTATAACTTTGGAGGATATCCTCATGGATATTATTCCAGTGCATATAATGCGGGCTACGGCAGCTCTGCGCTTCGCGGGGAAAAATACCGTGAATCAGGTATTCGTGCATATGAGTTTATGATTGATAAGGCAATGAGCGGCCCCTTCGGATGGTGGGAAGGCGTAGACTATCCGGATGAAGCTTCTCCGTGGGACAGCGAACATGCAAAGGGAGGCGGAGGCTCCTGCCAGCATATGTGGGGACAGTCCACAGCGACAAAAGTATTGTTTGACGCATTGATTGCAGAAAAACTGGGTGATAAAGTCATTATAGGACGCGGAATCCCGACGGAGTGGAATCTCCTGCAGAATACACCTGTCAAAATTAAGGATTATACAGTTGAAGGGTCAAAGAAAGTGGGATACGAGATGTCAACCGAAGGAAAAACAATTACGGTTGAATTCACAGGAGATAGATTAGCGATTCCTTATAGTATAGAGCTAATTGCCCTGAAGAATAATATCAGTAAAGTTACCGTGGACGGCAATGTTCTGGAAGAAGGCATCAATGTGGAAGCAGGCACCGTCCTGGTACAGCCAGGAAGCAAAAAAGTCCAGATTACTATGGGAATTAATAAGAACGCCTTAAATGCAGCAATAGAAAGGGCAAAAGATCTGAAGGAAACAGATTACACAGCAGCAAGCTGGAAAAGATTTCAGGAGGCTCTTAAAAAAGCGAATCAGATGCTGAAAAACGAGGATGCAACCCAGCAGGAAGTAACTGATGCCACGACCGGTCTCAGAGATGCCATAGCGGCTCTGGTAAGAGTTAACAAGTCGAGTCTGAAGAAGGCAATTGCCGATGCGGACACAAGAGAAGAATCCGATTACACAGAGGAAAGCTGGAAAGCAATGCAGACAGCACTTGCAGAAGCAAAGGAAGTATATCAAAATGCCAATGCTTTGCAGAAAGACGTGGATGAAGCATTTAACGGACTTAGCGCTGCTCTTTATAATCTAGAGAGGATAAAAGGAGTCCAGAAAGAAGCGCTTGCAGTGGCAATAGGCAGAACAGAAAGCCTTCAGGAAAGCGATTACAGAGCAACGGTTTGGGCAGAGTTCCAAACAGCGCTTCAGACAGCGAAACAGGTGCTGGAAGACACAGCGGTTACTCAGGATCAGGTAAATGAAGCAACCATAGCGCTCAGGGCAGCTTTGGACCAGCTGGAAAAGTCAATCGTTTATAAATCAGGTCTTAAGGCAGCAATTGACCGTGCTGGCAGCAGAAATGAAGGCGAATACCAGGATAAGCCGGATGAATGGGCGGCAATGCTGGAAGCACTTGCAAAAGCAAGGGAAGTAGACGCTAATACAGATGCAACTCAGAAAGAAGTAGATGATGCGGCCCGTGAGCTTAGCGAAGCCCTTAGATCCCTGGATCCAGAAGGAACCGTAAATAAGAATGCGTTACAGGCAGCCATAGACTGGGCAAAAGAGTTGAAAGAAGAGGATTACACGGCCACAAGCTGGAACGCGCTGAAAAAAGCACTTGGAAATGCGGAAGTTTTATTTGCAGACGCCAATGCTGTGCAGACTGACGTGAATGCGGCGGCAGAGGCGCTCAGAGCAGCGCGCAGAGGACTTGTAAGGGTCAACAAGTCAGGCCTGACTGTAGCAATAGAAAGTGCCGAAGCACGAACAGAAGCTGATTACACAGCGGAAACCTGGAAAGTAATGCTAGAGGCTCTTACCGCAGCGAAGACAGTAGTGCAGAACGCAGACGCTATTCAGACAGAAGTGGATACAGCAACCTTTAATCTCAGAGAGGCACTCCGCAATCTGAAGGAAGCAAAAGGAGTCAACAAGGATACATTAAGTATTGCAATAGAGCGTGCCAGAACGTATCAGGAAGCAGGGCACACAGCCACAAGCTGGAAAAAGCTGCAGGATGCGCTTCAAAAAGCGAATGAGGTAATGGAAAAAGCAACGGCCACGCAGGAAGAGGCTGATACAGCATTAACAGCACTTCAAGAGGCAATGGCAGCACTTGTACAGGTTGACAAGTCAGGTCTTACTGAAGCAATTAAACGCGCAGAGGCAAGAAATGAAGAGGAATACCCGGCAGACAGCTGGGCGGCAATGCAGGAGGCATTAAAAAATGCAAAGACAGTAGAAACGAATGCAGACGCCCTGCAGAAGGATGTGGATAAGGCAACCTATGAACTTAGCGAAGCACTTCGGAACCTGGACAAAACGAATCAGGGTTTGGCAAATCTAACCTCTGCTTTGGACGCTGCAAAAGCGCTGAAGAAAGAAGATTATACTCTGGAAGCATGGAATGCTTTTCAGAAAGCCCTGGCAGAGGCCGAATCCATCCTCAAGAACCCTAAAACTACAAATGAGCAGGCAGCGGCAGCAGCGGCAGCACTTGAAAAGGCTACAGAGCAGCTGAAAAAGAATCCTTCGAAGCAGGACATCTATACACCTGGCGCTACAATAAAGGTAAAAAAGATTACCATATCCGGTCTTTCTAAAAAGATTGCAGCAGGAAAGAAAGTAAAACTTACCGCAAAGATTTCACCGTCTCACGCAACGGATAAAGGGGTTATATGGAAATCCAGCAATAAGAAAGTGGCGACAGTAAACAGTAAGGGCATTGTTTCCATGAAAAGGAAATCAGGCGGAAAGTCTGTAACCATTACGGCAACAGCAAAAGATGGAAGCCAGGTGAAAGCAGTATATAAGATCAAATCTATGAAGGGTAAAGTAACGAAGGTAAGCATCTCTGGCAAGAAGAGCTTAAAGGCTGGAAAGTCCCTGAAACTGACAGGTAAAGTTAAGTCAGCAAAGAACGCTAACAAGAAGCTGAAATGGATCAGCAGCAATAAAAAATACGCGATTGTGACAAACAGCGGAAAAGTAAAAGCGTTAAAAGCCGGCAGTGGCAAAAGGGTAAAAATTACCGCAATGGCAACAGACGGAAGCGGAAAGAAAAAGACAGTAACAATCAAAATTGTGAAATAAAGTCTGCAGACAACGACTGCGAAAAACAGTTGCTGCTGTGAACAGCGTGCACAATCTGTAACAGAATATTGAAATAGGGCTGTAAAAAAAGACAGCCCTATACTCCTAAAAAAATAAGGAAAAAGTGGTGGTGAAATGGTAGAGAGAACAAAAAATATGGTCAGACAGTATAGGTACAGCCGCAAGAAGGCAGATATATACCTGGAGCCGCCTTACTATTTTAGTACTTCCAGAACCTGCCCCGGAAATTCTTTTTCTATCTTATTTCTGCTGCTTTCACTCTTGTAATACTCATTCAACTCAGCCTTATTATAAGCAAATACGGTCTCCTTCGAATATTCAACTAATAAAAAAGTGAAGAAACGCTCCCAATTAGCGAACTTCTTACTGTCTATATAATCTGACGGATCTTCCAGAATACTCTCCAAATCAGGGATCTTCACAATTCCAGACTGCAGAATTAAGTACTCAAAAGATTCCGGAAGCCATAAAACACAATCCTTCCTGGCATATCTCAGATATTGTATGCACTCGTCTATATAACTTCCAAAAGCTGCGCCATCTGCAATACACAACATACCCTGTAAAGATTTTCGGATAGCTTTAATCATATTGGAATTACCGTCCGTGCCTTCACAAAGCAATTCTTTTTCCCGGCAATACAAATCAAAAAACTGATTCCCTGCACCTGAGTCTTCTGTTATCACTTTTGAAATGTTCATTATTTCCCGATCTGTATGGAAGGAATAATATTTTTCAAGTCCATTATAAATCTGCCTTGTCTTTGGATATCTGCCTTTTTCTGTAAGCTTGTAGATTTCCTCAACAGAATATGACAGATTTTTCAGACTCCATCTGGTAACTAAAACATAATAACTATCCGAATGGGCAATATATTCTGCAAATTCCCTTGTCCTTATGAAAGAATTCATCTCTTCAATAAAAACAATGCTTCCTTCCGAAGCCTCCAGCCGTGTCCTCCAATCCATTCTTCTGTCATCCGCCATGTAAGTATCCACCGGAACATCGCACTCCATGCTGATACCCGATTCATACCCCAGTCTCACATAATTATCCAACATCTCCAGCAATGTTGTCTTACCAGAAGCACTGTCTCCCCGGATAACGGTAATATTCCTTTTGATCGTGAATTCATATCGAACTCGGTTATCGCTGACTCTTACTGTATGTTTTCCTCTCATTCTGCATTCTCCAGTTCAAAAATGACATCCAAAAGCTCTTTCATATTATGAATCATCTGGAGATTGTTCAATACAACTGCTTCAAAATATCCCGGACCAAAATCCAGATTATGCTGAAGGCAGATTGTCAGATCTCCCCTCTTCGCAATTTCTAAAATCCACTTTGCACAATTATCGCCGCAGTTTGTGGCATTAAATATATGCTCTTTATCTTTGTACATCAAAATCAGCGTCTTTGTACCACCCGACAAATCTTTCGGGCCAATCGGGCCAAGCACCGGACTCTCGATCAGATGGGCACTGACTACCCTCGACCGGTCTACACAAAGTATAATCTCTCTTACCAGTTCATCATCTAACCACTCATCCTGATATGTGCTGTTAAAATAAATGTCACTCCGATTAATCACATTCTCTTTGTCACCGTAATAAATATATAACATGATTCCTCTACCTCTCTGATGGTTTATAACGTGTTCAGTATAACACATGCAGCAGCTATCCGCCAAGTGTGGGGACGGGGCATTTTTAAAAATGCCCCGTCCCCAATTACATCCATTGATTTCCTGCTGTCTGTATATCTCCTCGCCAATCTCCTTCGCCCATTCTTTCTCCAATTCTCGCACCAATGGCGCGAGTTTTATAAATTCAACCATCTCACAAATATTTTCAATATGACCTGATTTTTCCCCTCTATTGGTCACCTTGCTGCAAATTTTTATTCGCTTCAATAATTTCCCAGTGACCACTAAAACCACGTCCAATATAACATACATTGTCCATTTCTTTTATATGACGTTTAACTGTTTTAGAGCTTACATCTAACGCAATTGCCATTTTTTCCGTACTAATTTTACTGTCCTTACGAATCAAATCCAAAATCTGAATATTCAACTTGTCTTGAGGGACATCTTGAGGGACATCTTGAGGGACATCTTGAGGGACATCTTGAGGGACATCATAGTTCAGGTTCGGCATCACCACAGTAAACTGATATCTATCTGAACGGAATGTTGGTCTTTTGCTCTCTTTATAATTTATTTGGAATTCGTATCCACTGATGATCTTTCCAAATCCACTGCCTTTACGCTCCATATACCCAAGCCTATTAAACACATCCGAAAGAACCGGGTTTCTTCTGGTAGAAGGTACCGTAAGCGGATCTCTATCCTGAATCATGGAACCATCCGGCATTCCTCCCGGAGAGTAGATTTCCATTCGGTCATCATATATATCAATATGGACTTCACTGCCATTGACCAGATAGTCACGATGTGCCAAAGCATTTATAAGTGCTTCGTGATAGCTTCGCCCTACATACTCCGGCATTTCCTCTCTTGAATTTGCAGTCTTACGCCATTTCATTTTACAGTTACGTTTAATGAATGCCTCTCCATTTTCAATCAGAGAAATAACACTGCCTGAATACTCCGCATCATCCAATGCATCAACTGTACCTCCGCTTTTATTCAGTCCATTCCACCTTGTACAAAATAATCTTGAACAAAGAACTGGACTTTCGTCGGCAAGCAATGCCCCTGCATTTGTTAATTCTCCCTGCTCATTTACCAGTCCAAAAGAAATCAAATCTTTATCATCAAAACTATTCCCTGTCCACTTCTTATATCTTTCCCTAAGCTTTGAAAATGCATAATCATCCACCTTATAAGTAGAATTCTGTGAATCATAGGAAGTATTCTTTCCTCTAAGGACAAGACGTTTTAATTCAACGGCAGCTGCCTTAACACTTTCATTACCAACTCGTACATAAGCTTCCAGTACACCGTCTCCCGAATAATAATACGGTGTCTCATCACCCTTATGTACATCAAGTATGACCAAAACCTTTCCATCACCAGTTTTATGGAATCTAAGATTAAATTCTGGAATCGGGTCTAACCTTGTTTTTACTATTTCACTTATTTTTTCAGCATCTCCTTCGGGATCACCAAGTCCAACAACCTGACCGTCATCAGAAATACCAAAAATCAAGATACCGCCAAAGGTATTCGCAAATGCACTTACACTTTTACACCAGCTTTTCGGTTTCTTTTCTTCTAATGCAAGCTTTTTGTCATATTCAGTTGCTTCGCCAATTAAATCTTTTATATTCATAATAACCATCTGCTTTCCGTTTTAGATATAGTCTTTACTTAATTCATGTTTTCATACAATCGCTTCAGTCAGAATCTTCTCACCCGATGTAGCAGCGGGGCGGCTGCCGTGACAGGAAGTCTGAAATCTTGTGAAGCGCCCATACAGCCGTCACCTTCTTAATATCACTGGTGATAATATTATACCCTATCCCTTCTTGTTTCACAATCATTATACTTTTCCATTGATTTTCGATTATTCGCACTACGCTGTTTTTCCGATAATTTATGCAAAGCTATACCAAGTGTTTCGTCAGATACATAAGTTGTAAAGTGTAAGACTTCAAATGACACACAATTACTTCACGTTTAGAACGTCTTGCAGACTGTCTGTTTCGGCTTTTTAATTTGTTTCCCTGTTATCTTTTCCCGTCTGTGGTGAAACCGAAAGCACTTTAGTGTGAACAGTAACAAAACCTCTTCTTTGTATTTTTATTTTAATCATGTGCTGATACTAATATAATCCACACTAATTACCAATACGTTTCACGCAGGATAAATTTTCAGCCTGCAAGGCGTAGCGATGGCTACGCCGATTGACGACAACGCGGCAGATGGAAATTTAGACAAGGTTATTTAAATTGGTTTATACCAGCCCTTTCCTAAAAAAACATATCAGATGCATCAACAAGGAATCGTTCCATCCCATTCACGCTGACGCTCATGTATTCTTTATCATATTCATAGTATTTTACTTCAATATCTGACGCCCCTCTGGCATTCCTCAGAAACTGCAGTGTCAGTACTGGCTCCCGGGCTGTATCTGGTTTAAAATCCTCCGGGAGCTCTCCTGTAATCATAATTCCCAAAAGTTTCCCATACTGCTCCTGGAATTTCTCCTGTTCTACTTCCTCCTGATCAATGAGCCATTTATCCTCTGACTGTTTCATAACATGTGTCTCTTCATCCGGGAGGAGAATATTCACCTGGGACACCGAATTCACGCTGACCAGTGCTGGAATCTTCAATATATACTGGTATGGATCCGCATTTAAGACTGCATCGGTCATTGCCTTGTCAACAAGGTACACCCTCTGCTCCCCTTCTGACACTGCATAGTAGTTTCCTTTCCCGTCTTCCTTCCCGATGAGAATATTTCTCGCTGCAGTCGGCCCAGGGTCTCCTTTTTCGCCTTCCCGCTGCTCACTGTTATAAGCAATAAAAATGGAAGTGTCGTTTCCTTCAAGCCCTGCTTCCTTCAGGCTGACGTCTGCACTCTTATGCTTCCCGCCAGTAACCTGAACTGCTAATTCCAAGAGCTGATAAAGCTCTTCCGTATTTACAGAAACCAGAGACTGGTATGGCACAGAGATATCCCAGTAATCAAAAGACTCCTTTTCTTCTCTCGGCTCGTAGGAAACGGCAAGCACGTCCCCGCCTCCCTTACAAACCACCATTCCACGGACCGACGAAGAACTTAAGAGGCTGTCTTCCTTTTCCCGGGGTAAATCCTGCTGCCACTCCCCCAGATGATTGGGAATGTCGGTTATCCGGGGACTTTCTGCCACAGTCTGATTATCTCCCGTCTGGCCGCAGCCTGTAAGCATTCCTGCCATAAGCGCTGCGGCAGTACATAATACTATGAATTTTCTTAATAATTGCATCGCTGTCATCGTATTTCTCCTTCATCCGTCCAAAAACCGAATGCTGAACTACCTGGTTTCTAATTCCTGATACCGGAAATAATCAAAATCTGCCGGAAGTCTTGTTCCCAGCCCGTCTACACTCATCATTCCTACGAATGCGCCGGTGAACGCTGCATCATAAACCTCTTTGATATATTCATCTGACAGCTTTGCCGAATCAAAAATATACGGAACAGCGTTCCACTTCCTGCCGTCAAAGGAATACAGATATTGATAAGAGATGCCCCTGACCTCCACCTTCAGATAAATATACTCTGCCGCATCCGGAACAGGAACCGGATTCTCTTCATACACGCTGAAAGTCTTCCCGCGGTCTGTACTCACTACATCAATGACACGTCCGTATTTTTCATTCCATGTCACCTGGATACAGGACCAGTTCTGTGTACTGTAGTAGCACGAAAGCCCCGCGAACTGCTGAATCATTACCGGATGGTAATCCATCCTCACTTCTGCGTCAAAGGAAAAAGCCTGCCATCTGCGGGCAACATGTGCCTGTGTAAAGGTGGATGCCAGTGAGTGACGCCCGTAAAGCCTCAGATGTCCCGGTCTGTCCTTTAAAGACAGCACATCCTCCCCAAGGGGGATCCTCAATGTCTGAAAATGAATATTCAGGCTGTCTCCGTCAAAATCATCCAGAACCGGACAGTCTGCCTCCCATCTGCACTCCTCTATGCCCTCTGGCGCAGGTACTTCCTCCATGCCCCAGTGGCCTCCCACAATATGGGGCCATCCTTCTTGATCCCACTCTACCTTCTGAATTCCTGTCTCTCTTCCAAGAGGACACCATCCCCTGGGATCCGTAACAGACTCCGTACTGTGGTGAAGAGGCCTTCCCATAAGATGGGCAAAGTACCATTCCCCATTCTGTGTCTGAACCAGGGAGCCGTGCCCTGCCTTTTGTATCGGATGATACGGAGCGTCCAGTGTCGTAAGAAATGGCTCCCCCGGCTGAGTCTCAAACTCATCATGCAGCCTGCGCGCCCTCGCCACGCGCTCCTGGTGTGCGTACACAGTTCCTCCCTGGGCGACAAACATATAATAATACCCGTTTAATTTATAGATATGGGGACCCTCCGTGAATTTTTCCTCTGTCCCTTTATAAATAAGCCATGGCTCACCTGTCAGGCGTTTCTCTTCCTCCGAGTATTCTGTACACATAATTCCATAGAACGGATGATGGTAGCATCTCGGATCCCAGTACTGGTTCACCAGGTATTTTCTGCCGTCATCGTCATGAAATAAAGATGCATCAAACCCGGCAGTATTTAATACAACAGGGTCAGACCATGGACCCATGATATCCTCTGCGGTAATCAGATAATTAATGCAGTCCTTAAAGGATCCGTCTGTCACCTTTACATCTGTATATACCAGGTAAAACTTCCCGTCACAAAAAGACAGATCCGGCGCCCAGACTCCGCCCGAGTCCAGATTCCCTGTCATGTCAAGAAGCCGCTTCTCATTCAGCGGGTGTGTTATCAGCCGCCAGTTCACCAGATCCTTTGACTCATGAATCTGAACTCCCGGCCACCACTCAAAGGTCGAAGTGGCGATATAATAGGTATCCTCCACTCTTAAGATACTTGGATCAGGATTGAATCCTGAAAGAATTGGATTTTTAATCTTCATATGAATGTCTCCTTATAATCTTCTCCTGGAACTGTTCGTTACTACTTGGGACGTCTGCTCAGCTGGGATATTTTCCCGCCTGTTCCTTACTGCTTTTGAACCATTTCCCTGTATTTTGTGGGCGACATGCCTGTATGCTTTTTAAATGCCAGCGAAAAATAATTGGTATCATTGTATCCTACCATCAGCGCAATCTTCCCTGCCTTTATGGTAGTTGTTTCTAAAAGAATCTTAGATTTCTTGATCCGCTTTTTTACAATGTATTCATTACATCCTTCTCCAGTAACCTTTTTAAAGAGCCTGGAAAAATAATTGGCTGATACATAAAACATCTCTGCAAGCCTTGCCACCGACAGCTCAGATTCCAGGTGCTCGTCAATATACCGTTTCGCCTGTGTCACGATTTCATGCTGCTCCTGCCCCTCCCTGAACACCAGCTTCTGGATAAACATGGAAGTCATCTCAAGCGCCTCCTCTTTATCCGCTCCCATCAGAGTCTTCATCAGCAGCTCCACACGGTTATCCACCGCCTCACCAGTTTCCGTAATATAGGCAAAATATACGCCGGAGGCGATGTCAAAGCACCATTTCTGAACCTGGGCCTGGGACAGATTGTAAGATTTTGTTGCCTGCCCGAATTTCTCATAGATATGCATAACGCGGTTTCCATCCGCAATATTAACTGCCATGGCATGCCTGAACTCTCTGAAAATATCCTGAATCAGCTGTTCTCTGCTCTGCTCACTGCTCTGTCTGATAATCTCCCTAAAGCCCCTCCTCTCCTGCTCCAACAGATATAAGGCGTCGTTATACGACACAAACAGGGTGGCTATACTCTCCGCCTCGCTTCCCAGGACAACTCTTGGCCTGATCTCGCACTCATTTTCCAATACCTCATTCAGCTCTTCCACCCGTTCCGTCACATTCTGCCTGCTGCCCTCTGTATAAAACGCTACAATAATCTTTCCGTCATCATCTGCAAAGGTAAATCCTGCTCTCCTGGCATCTACCATATCCATGCACAGATTCTTAACCGTTAGCTGCTGGAAGTCACAGTCAGACTTCTTCTCCTCATCCATATACACCTCTAGAAGCAGAATTGCGACCTGCATGGGACGCTCTTTCTCAGACAGAAGTTCTCTGGGGCACGCATCCTCGGCGCTCGCCCGCTGATGTATCAAATCCCTCAGAAAATATTCCATGGCCGCCTGCTGCTTTGCCCCTTCTGCCCGCAGATTTGCCTGGTCAAGCTCCCTCTTTGTTCTTATATTCTCCAGGGCTTCGATCTGTTCCCTGACATTTTTTACTAATTCCTCCTCATCCACAGGCTTTAAGAGAAAATTCTGCACGCCAAGCTTCACACATTCCCTGGCATATTCGAATCTGTCGTAGCCTGTCAGGACAAGAATCCGGATATCTTCCTCTGTCTTGTCGCGCCGTATTCTGTCAATCAGAGTCAGCCCTGACATCTCCCTCATGCTGATATCTGTCAGCATAATCTGAGGCTCCTCATTCTTGATTACATCCAGAGCCTCTTTTGCAGAAGCTGCCGTAAACACCTCTTTTATTCCCAGAGACGGCCAGTCAATTCCATTCTTTATTCCCATCCGGATCATCTTCTCATCATCAACAATTAATAACTTGTACATCCAGATGCCCCCTTGTCTTTTCTTTCCGTAACAATTCAGCTCAGATCACTTCACTGTCACCACTTTTTCCTTCGGATGGCAGGAGAATCTCTACCGTAACCCCGCCATGCTCATTTCCCGAAAACCTCAAACCATATTCCTCCCCGAATATCAGTTCAATTCTCCGGTTAACATTTCTCACCCCATATCCAAACGACTCATCATAATGGCGGACAGACCGGTTCATTTCCTCAATCTTCTCATGACTCATGCCCGTGCCGCTGTCGCAGACGGAAAGGCAGACATTCTGTCCCTCCCTCCTGATTGACAGAAGGATTCTTCCCTTTCCTCCTTCTTTTGCCTGTATGCCATGATAAATTGCATTTTCAATCAATGGCTGTAAGGTCATCTTTGGTATCATGACGTCATAATATTCCTCTGTAATAAGATCCTCCAGCTCCACAATATTGTCATACCGCATATTCTGAATAATCAGATAGGAACGGATATGCTCCATTTCCAGCTTAAGCGGAATAATCTCCTTCCCTTTGCTCAGACAAATCCGGTAATACTGTGCCATGGCCTTAACCATAACCGAAATCTCTTTGTTTCCATCTGAAACGGCCTGCCAGTGGATACAGTCCAGTGTATTATACAGGAAGTGGGGCTTAATCTGAGACTGCAGCGCATGGAACCGGATCTGCTCCATCTGATGCTGCTCCAGCTTCACCTGCTCTAATAGAAGGTCAATCCTGTTCATCATGGAATTAAAGCCCTCTGCAATCTTTCTGCTGTCCACGTCCATATTTTCTATGGCAATCCTTTTCTCAATCTTCCCGTCCGCCACATCATCCATCGCCATTACAACCCGGTTAACCGGTTCATAGAAGGCTGTCATCATTCTTCGCAATGCTACGATTGAGCACATGGTCATTCCGAAAATAACGAGCAGCATCATACATACAGCCCCTATGCTTCCCCTGTATAATTCAAATACCGGAATCTCATTCACAAGATAATAATTCCAGGCTCCCACTCTCTGGTAATTAATCAGAACTCCTGCCTCCCGGAAACTCCCTTTACTCCCTTTTATTTCTCTCATATAAGATGTCTGTTTCCCGATTCTCTCTCTGTCTGAGACAGACACAGTCTTACCTTCACAGTCCACAAGAAGAAGCTCCGAATTCAGGCTCTGCGTGCCCGTTCCATAAAGTTTATCCACCAGGCTGTCATTCAGATTCAGAACCAGCATCCCTTTTATGTCATTGATAGATGAGGTGGAATAAACGGGATGATATAAGGTTAATGTATATTTCCCGTCCTTAAAATAATGATTGCCAAAGCTCATCCTCACCGCGCTCCCCGGTTTTGCCGGAATGCTCTCATCATAGTCCTCTGGATATGCTGTATCAAACCTTGTGTCTACAATACTGCTGTTCCCCTTATACACATATCTTTTCCCATCTTCCTTTTCAACCACAACGAAGTTCATATTACTCCGGACATTAATCATATTCAGGAGATAGTTATAGACCCTGGACGCTCCTGCATCGTATTCTGCGCCTGTATAATCCGTACTTCTGCAATATTTCTGAACGCTGTCTTCAATGACCAGGGCTACCGCCAGCTCCTGATACTGCTTTAATGTATCGGCATAATTCGAGGCGAGTGTATCAAGCTGTGTCTCTGCCATCTCCCTTGACTGTTTTGTCATATAGTTCATGGAAGAAACCGTGGAAATGGCCATAATAATGATAGAGGTCACGAGAATCGTAAGGGTCAGGAAAAAACTGATCTTCCCCTTCAGATTCCAGTCATTTATCCTGTTATTCAACTTCATACAAACCGCCTCCCTGCCGAAAAACTATCCTTTTACCGCCCCGGCTGCCATGCCCTTGATCAGCTTATCCTGTGCAAAGATGAACAGCAGGATCATCGGAAGGACTGTCAGAGTCAGGACAGACATGATCATCGGAGTATTCATGGAGTACTGTCCCTGAAACTCCCACACTGCTAATGGAAGTGTACGATTTCCCTGGCTCTGTGTCAATGTGTACGCAAAAATAAATTCGTTCCACATATTGACGCCATTATAGATTGCCAGTGTAGACAGTCCCGGCTTTGCCATTGGCAGAATAATCAAGAAGAACATTCTGGTCTTTCCGCAGCCGTCTATGGCCGCAGCCTCTTCAATTTCCTTCGGGATCTGCTCCATAAAACTTGTCAGGATGAATACGGAAATCGGGATTCCCATTGCCACATACGGCCCGATCAGCGCCCAGATGCTGTCATACATGTGCATCCCCTGGGACATCTTAAAGATCGGGATCAGTGTAATATGCACCGGAATCGACATACATGCCACAATCAGGGAATAGATAACTCCCTTTAGCTTAAATTTAAATCTGGACAGCGGATATGCCGCAAACGCTGACAGCATTAATAAAATGAACAGTGATACTACAAGCACAATCACACTGTTTATAAAGTAGCTCAGGAAATTTCCTTCTATAACCTCCTTGTAATTGGAGATATCAAACTTCTCGGGAAGTGAGAATACCCCCTTTGTAAGCATCTCAAACTTTTCCTTAAAGGAGTTGATTACCATGAAAATAAACGGGGCTATGGCAACTACTGCCGCCGACACCGCAAGGATACACGCAATCACCCAGGAAATCCTGCTCTTTATCTTACTCGCTCTATAATCCTTTTCCATCATCTAATATTCCTCCTTCTTCCCGTTCAGCACCTTCATTGTCACCAGGGATATAACGGAGATCAGAATAAACATACCTCCGGCTACTGCCGAACCATACCCCATATTAAACTGGGCGAAGGAAAGCTTATACATATAGGTTGCCATCAGCTCCGTAGAATTCCCCGGTCCTCCCCCGGTCATGACATACACCAGGTCAAAGTACTTCAGGGAGCCTACCATCGAAAGAACCGCTGCGCTTTTTAGTGTGGGCTTTAGAAGCGGCAGTGCAATATGTACAAAGTACTGTCTCTTATTTGCCCCGTCGATAACAGACGCCTCATACACATCTTCCGAAACATTCGTATAACCCGCCACACAGTACACCATATAAAATGGTGTAAACTGCCATGCCACAACGCCGATTACCGTGTAAAGCGCCGTATCCGGACTGCCGAGAAGGTCAACATTATTTCCTCCCAGAAGCTGGGAGATACTGCTGATAATTCCTCCGTTTGTAGCCAGTGCATAGGTAAATAAGAAACCGATTGCAACAGATGACATGAGCATGGGGATAAACCAGATGATCTTAAATATGGCTGCCTTTTTCCCTGCAAATTCAACGAAGGTTGCCATGGCGACTCCAAGGGGAATCTGGATCAGAATAGAGAGGATCATGACCTTAATATTGTTCAGAAAGGCAGTCCAGAATTTATCATCCTTCATCAGTTTTTCCCAGTTTCCAAGTCCGATGAACTTCAGATCTGAGGAAATTCCGTTCCACTCAAACGCACTGACCCGGAATGTTTCCACAATTGGGTAAAATATAAAAATAACTAATAATATAATAACAGGAGCTAGAAAGACAGCCGCGACACGGTTCGTATCCTTCTGCCGCTTTTGTGCCAGTGTAATTCCGCCGTTTTTCATCCGACAGCTCCTCCTTTCTTTTTTATGTAAACTACTGACCTCAGTATATTTGCAGACAGGGCTGCCGCAGTAGCCTTGTACTGGGCAGCCCTCTGTGATTACTCAGATTTTATACTGCCCGCCAGATAAATCTGCCGCGCGGCATAACATGATGCGCACAGCCGCATAGGGAAGTATGTCGCCTTGCGGCTGCGGCTTTTGCGGTACTCACGGCAGATTTCATCGGCCGTGAGTATATTTATTCAGCAAGATATTCTTCCATGGCCTGCTCAAACTTCTGGTCTGCTTCTTCCGGTGTAGTTGTAAGTCCGAATAATTCCTGACATGTATCCAGATGTACCTGTGCCACTGCCGGCGGGAGATACTGGTCATACCACAGCTGTACAGAAGATGCACTAGTTGCGGCATCCAGAATCTGCTTTGTTACCCCGTCTGTAATCAAGTCTGTGGCATCCTTTGTCGGCGGAATCTTTCCAACCTCTACCATAAGATCCTTTGCTCCGTCTGATGAGTAGTAAGAAGCACATTCAAACGCTGCCTTCAGCTTGTCGCCTTCACAATTGAAGGATACAAACTGGTCGCCAATGGTTCCGATCTGAATAGATGCATCTGCGTCAGAGCCATCTACTGCCGGGAAGGAGAACCAGCCGATCTTCTCATAGAATTCCGGGCTGTCTGATGAAAATGTACCTGTATACCAGGAACCGATCAGCATCATGGCTGCTGTCTCCTGATACATGAGCTGCTTCGCCTGTCCGTCATCCTCACTCAGAGAGTTGACGCCTTCCGGGAAATATCCTTTCTCTACCCATTCCTGGATCTTCTCACCTGCATATTTGAAACATTCATCCTCAAATGTTCCCTCGCCTGCCACTGCGGACTGGAAAGGTTCAAGCCCTCCCTTTCTGGCAGCCAGACACTGGAAATACATGGAACCTGTCCACTTCGGACCATTTGCAAGAGCAAATGGCGTAATTCCATTTTCCTTAAAGGTATCACATACCTTTTCCAGCTCAGACACTGTCTTTGGAACCTCCAGCTTATATTTCTCAAACATCTCTTTGTTGTAAAACACACCTGCAAGAGAAACATTGTATGTAGGTACTGCGTAGATCTTTCCGTTATAAGTAGCCTGTGCCAGCGCCGCGTCCATGTACTTATCCTTCAGTCCGTATTCCTCGTACAGATCATCCAGCGGCTGTGCGTAGCCGGATTCAATATACTCGTTCATCGGGCCTCCGGACCAGCTGGTATACATATCCGGGCATTCTCCTGAGCTCATTGCAACTACAAGCTTCTCCTTATAATTATCATTCTGCGTCGGAACGTTTTCTACGGTATAGCCCGATTTGGTATTTGCATTAAATTCATTTACCGCATATTCAAGGGCTTCCTTGTCCGCTCCTTCTGTACCAATGTTCCAGTACGTGATCACCTTGTCGCCATCTGCTGATTTGCTGTCACTGCCCGAGTCATCCCCTCCGGATGACGCTCCCTTTCCGCCGCATGCAGCCAGTGATACTGTCATGGCTGCTGCCATCATTAATGCAGCGATTCTTGCCATTCTTTTTTTCATGCAATTTCCTCCTTGTCTCTTACAGAGTTTTCTCTGTTTTATGTAGCAATCATATCATGTGGATTATAAAAACGGAATTTAATAAAATGTCTAGAATCTATAATATTCTTACTTTATTTTTATAGTTATCGTGGCTTTTTTATTGGTTCCGTCTGTGGCCATTGCCGTAACTTTTACCGTTTTCTTCTTCCCGGCTTTCTTTGCCTTTACCTTGCCAGAACTGCTGACAGTCGCGTACTTTGTATTGCTGCTCTTCCATTTTATTTTCTTATTAGCGCCTTTTTCCGCCTTAACCTTTGCAGCCAGCTTCAATGTCTTTCCTGCCCTGACGGTTTTCTTTCCAGTAATAGATACCTTTTTTACCTTCCCCTTTGCAGAAGTAATCGTGTAGGATGCCTTTACCTTTCTGGTATCCTTCGCAATTGCCGTGATGGTGACCTTTCTACCGCCGCTGTTTTTCTTCATGGTAACGATGCCTTTGCTGTTTACAGTGGCAACCTTTTTATTACCTGATTTCCATTCGATCGCCTTATTTGCGGCATTGGATGGGCTGACTGTGGCTGTCAGCTGAATCTTTTTACCTGCAGCGACTTTCTTTGATATTCCAGTTATCTTAATCTTAGAGACAGTTACTGGCTTCTGTACGCCCGGTTTGTCCCCACCTGGCTTTTCCTCACCTGATTTTTCCACAGTAACAGTGAATTCTGCAGTCTTTCCCTTGTATGTAACGGTGATTTGCTTCGCTCCTGCTGCAGAAGAATCAAATCCTTCTGCCTTTGCCTCTCCCGTCACATCCTTTGTACTTCCGTCACTGTAGACTGCCGTTACCTTCATTCCTGTCAGATCCAGACTCTCTCCGGTCTTATACACCGTCTTTTCCGGGGCTGTCACCTCAATACCCGTCAGTACAACAGGCTGTTCGAAAACTGCTGAGATCACCATGTCTTGTTCTACTGTGATCTTAAGTGTCCTGGTTTTTGTTTCGGAATCAACCGTCACCTTCTCCATTACAGACTGGTCGTTCACCAGTACATCTGTAAGCTCATACTTGTCTGCAGGTGTAAATGTAAAGGTCACTTCTTCCCCGGCTCCTGCAAGGGGCTTATCTGCCGTAATCGTCCCGTTTACTCCCGGACGGATCCGGTATGCTGCTTCTTTTGCCTTAAACACTGCCATCAGAGTTATATCTGCCGGCATTCCTTCCAAATCCATTCCCTCCAGGGTTATGGTTCCGCTTCCGTCTGCTCCCATTGTAACCTGATCAAGAACAGATTCTTCCCCGAGTCTTACATTCGCGATCTCATACCCCTCTGACGGTACAATCTGGAACTTCTGGCTTCCGTCCTCTTCTATCTCTACAGTCTCATCTCTCCCAATTTCTTTCCACGTACCGCCTTCTTCTGCCTTTATGCTTCCTTCCTCCGCTCTGTAGGAAACTTTGATCTTATATATTTGTTTGAAGACTGCTGAGATCACCATGTCTTGTTCTACTGTGATCTTAAGTGTCCCGGTTTTTGTTTCGGAATCAACCGTCACCTTCTCTATCACAGACTGGTCGTTCACCAGTACATCTGTAAGCTCATACTTGTCTGCAGGTGTAAATGTAAAGGTCACTTCTTCCCCGGCTCCTGCAAGGGGCTTATCTGCCGTAATCGTCCCGTTTACTCCCGGACGGATCCGGTATGCTGCTTCTTTTGCCTTAAACACTGCCATCAGAGTTATATCTGCCGGCATTCCTTCCAAATCCATTCCCTCCAGGGTTATGGTTCCGCTTCCGTCTGCTCCCATTGTAACCTGATCAAGAACAGATTCTTCCCCGAGTCTTACATTCGCGATCTCATACCCCTCTGACGGTACAATCTGGAACTTCTGGCTTCCATCTTCCAGTATCTCTATGATTTCATCTCTCCCAATCTCTTTCCACGTATCGCCTTCTTCTGCCTTTACGCTTCCTTCCTCTGCTCTGTAGGAAACTTTGACCTTATATACCTTTCTCACAGTCACAGTAAATTCTGCAGTCTTTTTCCCGTATGTAACCGTAATCTTCTGCCGGCCTGCTGCAGATGTATCGAAACCTTCAATCCTTACCTTTTCTGTTATGTCTTTCTTACTTCCGTCACTGTAGACTGCTTCTGCATTCATACCTGTCAGATCCAGCTCTTCGCCAATCTTGTAAGAGGTCTTTGCCGGAGCTGTAACCTCTATGTGATCCAGGGTTACATCCAGCGCCTCATCTGCCCACACTCTTTTTGCAAATATTTTATTATTCTGAGATGCAAATCCCGGCCCTTCTGTTCCTGTAATAAAGAACTCGCCTGTGGACAGCTGGAAGAAGCACCGGTTATATCCCGCCGGGGCTCCCGTTGCTTTTGCAACCCACTCTCCGGTTCCGTCATTTTCCGTATTTACAAATACTTCTGACAGGGATCCCGTACCGGCCACTACTCTTCCGTCCTTTAAGGTAAATACATAGGGAGAGCCTCCGTATACATTCCTGATTCCCGGAAGTGTCGGCCCTGGTTCTGATGGATTCCAGTTATATGGATCTTTCGCAATTTTAACTCCTGACTTAATCGGATTTGTCATTCCTACGGTCTCATAAACCATCATCCAGTCGCCGTTTTCAAGCTCCGTGACAATTGGCATTCCCGGTCTTGCTCCCCGGTTATTAATGGAAACGATATCTACCGGTTCTCCCCAAGTAGCTCCTCCGTCTGTCGTAATCTTATATACCAGTTTCTGTGCATGCTGCGGATCCGTCTCATCAGAATAATAGCAGATCAGATTCTTCTCATGATACAGGAAGAAAGGTTCCCATACCGGATCATAGCCCATAATATTCCTTCCATTTTCTCCGCCTTCTGCAATAGTACTTTTAAAGTTCCAGCTTCTTCCTCCATCTGTACTATAGTAAAAATCCAGTGAGGACTCCCATAAGCCGCCGTACCCGGCATCAGATACTTTCTCAGCGCCCTCTTCAAGCGGCACTGCAACTCCTGCACATACAAGTGTCCCTTTTTTCAGTTCTCCCTGATCCTCCGGAAGTATGAATAACTGCGGACAGCACTGCAGACTCCACGGATGACGTATTGCGCCCTCTTCTCCCTGCTGTACCTCTACTGCTTCGGACGGCGCGCCTACATCCGTATATTTTGTAATCTTATAGTAAGAGTCCGGATGTATCTTATCATCATTAATGATTTCTCCTACACGCTTCCATGTATCCCCTTTATCCTTACTCTCATAGACAGGAAAGCTATATTCACCCTCTTCAATCTCAGAAGGAATCCCATTTTCAAAGGTAGCATATAATGTTCCGTCCAGAGCCTCGACTACTCTGGGTGACAGGCACTGATTTCTTCCGGTATAATCATTTTCCGGAATATACACATATCCATTCAGACAGGTAACATCTGCCCCGGCTTTAACTGTCATGTCTTCTGATACGTTTTCTACTGTACAGGTTCTGACGCCATTTTCGCCGTCGGCAAGTGTCTGCTTCACATCATTTACGAAAAACTCCATATTTCTGACTTCATAACCAACCCTGGGAGTAAGTGTAAATGTTACAGACTCTCCTTTTGTAACTGCAGAACCTTTGTCTGCTGTAACCGTTACTCCCTCCTTGATCCATATCTTGATTGCATAATCCTCTGTGTTCTGTACAGGCTCAATCACTGTTCTCTCATCTGCACACCAGATCTGCAGCGGGGAATCCATATAATTCTTCTGCAGGACTCTTGATCCGCTTGCACTTACATCTGCTGTCAGATAAAGGCGTGTCTCCTTATTCTTAATCCTGTAGCGCCCATTCTCTGCCTTGATGAAAGTCCAGATCTGTTTCGCATCTCCTTCTTCAATACTTTTCTGGATCAGTCTTTTTCCTTCCTTCATATCGGGGGCAGATATCGCCTTCTGGCTGCTGATATTTACAAGGTAATACTCACCTTCACTCTCCCCTGCCTTCTGTAATTTCCATTTCTGGTTTACTTCGGGACCCGTCCAGGTAGCAATTTCCGCATTTTCTTCCATGCTGCCGCCGCTTACTGCCAGACACTGGTTCTGATCAGCCAGGCTTCGGAAAAAGTCTTCGTCTTCCACTTTTGAAAGCGGTGATCCTTCAACAGCAAGAACGTTTGCTTCTGTTGCCCATACCTGCAGGCTAGTAAAGGAATCCAGGTCATTCTGACAAACCTTTGCCCCATTCTTGGTATCGCCTGCAGCTGCATAAAGTCCTGTTCCCTGATTCTTCATTCTATATCCTGTGTCAGAACCTATCGTTTCGAAAATCCAAATCTGCTTTCCATCTCCTTGTGCATAGGTCTTCTGTACAAGCTGGCTTCCCTTCGCCGAATCATTTGCTGCCAGAACTTTCTGGGTTACTCTGTTTTTAATCACATAGCCCTTTTCTGCATTTTGCTCCTCTACAGGCTGGAAGACCCACTCCTGATTCGACTGGGGTCCGGACCAAATAATCATTTTCGCACCATCCGTTGACAGTCCTCCGTCTACAGACAGATGCTGCGCAGGAGCTTCCATGCAAGTAAGATAACCCTTTATGGCATTTTCATCCGGGTCTGGCTCCGGATCCGGTATGTCCGTTGCTTCCTTTACTGCAAATCCCGGCTTCCATAGCTGGGAATCCGATTCCATAGCTTCGTTTAGTTCAACAGTGAGGTCCCGACTGGATGTTGCGTCTGTCCTTTTTGTTGTAAGATATAAATGATTTTTTACATTCTTAATACGGTAATAACCCTCTTGATCCGTACCTTTTGCAGTTTCAAAAACCCACTGTCCTGCTGTATCCTCTGCGGAGGCAGCTGTCAGAACGGCATCCGCCCCGACCTGGGTTCCATTTTCCGCCAGATAAAGGGTTGTCCCATTCTTAGTAAGACTCAGCCGGTAAATTCCCTTTCCTTCAATCTCCTCTGCAGTCCAGTTCTGGTCATCGCCTCCACCTTTTGTCCATGTGAACATCTTCTGTCCTTCCCCTACAGTTCCTCCTACTGGTCCAAGACAGGTAATCTCATTATTCCCAAAAGGTATTTTACTTTCGATAGTCCCTTTCAGCCCTTCACCATCTGCTGCCTGAACCCGCTCAGGCACGATGTACAGAGAATTGCCAAGGAGCACCACCCCTGTCAGTAGTACTGACATAATTCTTTTCCATTTCCGCATACTTTAACCTCCTTCCATACGGTATATCCAAAGGGACTTCCTGGATTTTATCCCTTTGGATGGGCAGATTGCCCTATACGGTTTGTTTTTAGTATAATTTTCTTGTGCAGAAATTAAAATTTAATAAAATGTCATCTTTCTATAATTTTCTTACCTGTTCTAGAGCGTGTTTGAAAATTGCTTTCTGCCAAATGTGCGTCACAAATTGTGGGGAATTTGCCCCAAATGAAGGAGGCGTAGTGGGCTACGCTGACTGAATGCGGGACAAATTAGCCGCAAAGTGGGGCGTGCAGGTGGCAGGAATGAATTTTCAAACACGCTCTAGAATAACATTTGACTTTTTCCATATCCTCCCACATATAATTAATTAACTTTCTTATTACCGGAGCCATTCTTATGCTTAATATGAAACACAGACAAATCTTATCTACTGCTCTTATCCTTGTCATGGCTTTCCTTTTAGGGCAGGGCGCAGCCCGCGTGAAAGAACATTTTTCCCAGGAGACTTTAAAAGCCTCGGCAGAAGGAAACTGGGGATTAAGCTTTCAGGAGGACGGAGAGCCTCCTGCTGCCAATGCCACTTACGAGGAACTGGCACAGTATGATGCCTATTATGCAGAAAATACGGATGAAAAGGTTTTATATCTTACCTTCGATGCAGGCTACGAAAACGGAAATACTCCCGCAATCCTTAAAGCATTGAAAAAACATAATGCCTCCGCCACATTTTTTGTCGTGGGAACCTATCTGGATGAAAATGCGGACCTAATAAAACAGATGGTTTCTGAAGGCCATACAGTGGGCAACCATACATGGCATCATAAAGACATGTCCCAGATTTCTACTGTCGAAACCTTTTCAGAGGAAATGGACTATGTAGAGCAAAAATATGAGGAAATCGCCGGAAAGCCTATGACGAAATACTACCGCCCTCCACAGGGAAAATATAATGAAGCAAATCTCAAAATGGCGCAGGACAGGGGATACAAGACCTTTTTCTGGAGTCTTGCCTACGTAGACTGGTATCAGGACGACCAGCCAACCCATGAAGAGGCATTTGAAAAGCTGCTTGGGAGAGTCCATCCCGGAGCAATTGTTCTGCTGCACAGCACCTCCTCCACGAATGCGGAGATTCTTGATGAACTGCTCACGAAGTGGGAGGAGATGGGGTATACTTTTAAAACGCTTGATGAATTATAGGTGTTACTGTTCACTCCGTGACCAGTAACATTCGCAAATCCATCTAAAATTCGCTCCGCGAATGGGATTTGCTCACTCCTGAATCACTTTCTTACGGTCTGTGCAGTAAATGCACAGACCTGTGTGAACAGTAACTTATAGGTTACATAGCCTTACATGTGGTAAAAATATTCAAGGAAATATTGCATACGGCATGCTACAATGTATCTACAGACATATATTTAAACGAATTGGAGGATATACAGTATGACAGAATATCATGTTGCAAAATACGGAAGTGACAATGCAAAGGGGACAAAAGAGCATCCATTCCTGACAATTTCCCGGGCCGCCGCCATCGCAGAAGCCGGTGACCGCGTAGTCGTACACGAGGGAGAATACCGGGAATGGGTCAGTCCTGCCAATGGCGGGCGAAATGACGCCGAACGGATTACCTACGAGGCCGCCGAAGGGGAACATATAGTCATTAAGGGATCTGAGAGAATTACAAACTGGGAGCCAGAGGAGGGGAATGTATGGAAGGCAGTGCTGCCCGAAGCATTCTTCGGGGAGTACAATCCATACAGGGAGACTCTTGGCGGAGACTGGTTTATCTATCCGGATGACAATTCCCTGCATGCAGGAGATGTCTATATGAACGGGAAGTCATTCTATGAGGCAAAATCATTGGAAGAGGTAAGACATCCCAAAATCAGGGAGTACGGCGTAAATCCGCCGTGGACAGAACATCCCGAGCCGCTTCTGCACCCGGAAGACACCCTGTATCAGTGGTATGCAAGGGCAGATTCTGAACATACGACTATCTATGCAAACTTTCAGGGGAAAAATCCCAATGAGCAGCTGACGGAGATCAATGTAAGAAAATGCTGCTTTTATCCGAAAAAGACCGGGCGGAATTATATTACCGTAAGGGGATTTGAAATCTCCCAGGCAGCCTGTCCATGGACCCCTCCCACCGCCGACCAGCCAGGGATGGTCGGAACGAACTGGAGCAGAGGATGGATTATCGAAGATAATATTATCCATGATGCAAAATGCAGCGGAATCAGTATCGGAAAGGAAGCGTCAACAGGGCACAACCTCTGCACCCGCACACACCGGAAACCAGGCTATCAGTACCAGATGGAAGCAGTCTTTTTAGGGCGGCGGATTGGATGGAACAAGGGAACCATCGGCTCCCATATCATCCGGAATAATACCATCTATGACTGCGGGCAGAATGGAATCGTAGGGCATATGGGCTGCGTATTCAGCACTATTTCCGACAACCACATTTATAACATCGCAGTCAAGCATGAATACTTCGGCTATGAGATTGCGGGGATCAAACTGCATGCTGCAATTGATGTCCAGATCATCCATAACCACATCCACAACTGTACGCTGGGGACATGGCTTGACTGGCAGGCGCAGGGAACGAGAGTCAGCAGAAATCTGTACCGGGAAAATGACCGGGATCTGATGGTAGAGGTAACACACGGCCCCTATATGATTGATAATAATATCTTCGCATCAGAATATAGTTTTGACAATGTAGCCCAGGGAGGGGCCTACATCCAGAATCTCTGCTGCGGCAGTATGAGGCGTGTGCCGGTAATGGACCGTTCCACACCCTATCACTTTCCGCATACAACAGAGGTTGCCGGAACTGCCCTTGTATACAGCGGGGATGACCGGATTTACCAGAATATCTTTGTAAAGGGATGCAAAACATATACGGAGCAGTCTATGTATGGAACAGAGGGCTATAACGGTCACCCGGTTTCCATGGAGGAATATTCCGGGAAAGTCGCATCCCTCGGAAATGAAGACCACGAGCAGTTTGAAAAGGTGCCGCAGCCGGTGTATGTCAATGAAAACGTCTACCTCAACGGAGCGACGCCCTTTGAAAGGGAAGAGGTCTTCTATACAGACAACAGCAACCCCGATGTAACTCTTACAGAAGAAGACGGAAAGGTGTACCTCAAAATGAACGTGCCTGAAGAGATGCTTAAGCTTAAGACATCCTTGTACCGCACGGACAGACTAGGTACGCCCCGGATTACGGAAGCATTGTATGAGAATCCGGATGGTTCGCCTGTTACATGGGATACGGACTACTTTGGAAACGCAAGAGAACAAATAACGGCAGGTCCATTTGCAAAGCTTAAGGACGGATATAACAAAATCAGGGTTTGGTAGCTCACACTTGAATCACTTTCTTACGCTCTGTGCAGTAAATGCACAGACCTGTGTGAACAGTAACGCCCAATCACATGTACCACAAAACAGGCCAAAAATCAATAGTAATTTCAAATAATGTGTGGTAAAATTAATCGAGGTAACAAGTGAGGAGGGATTGAGTATGTTAAATAAGGAAGTCTATCTGAAAGAAGTAGCGAGAAGCCTTGCTTTATTGAGCAACGAAGTAACCATACTTAACGCTGTTAATCTTTATGATATTAATATTGTTGCTGAAGATTTTTTTCCTGGCTTGTTGAACCTTGTTTATAAATATGAATTAAAGAATGCTAATTATTTGGAAAAGAATGCACCAGCTATTGATCTTTTTGATAGAATAAACAGAATTGCAGTGCAAGTGACATCTGATAATTCCAGTAAAAAAATAAATCATACAATAGAGGAGTTTAACCAAAATGAGTCCTATAAAATATATGATAGACTGATTATTTTGATATTAACACAGAAGAAAAGATATACTGCAGAATTTAATACTGATGGAAAATTTGTTTTTGACAAAAAGAAAGATATTTGGGATGTTGAAGATTTAATGAAAGATATTAGGAAATTGGATACAGAGCAAATAAAAGAAATTAGTAGCTATTTGTCAAAGGAATTGTGTGATAAATACTATGAAGTTAAAGCGACACAAGCCAGTGAGATCGATACAATTATAGACTTGATAGAATATATTTCTCAACATAGGAAAGTTAAAAAAAGCCGGGATACAAAGGTTGATCCTGAGTATAAGATATATAAAAGGTTTCGGGAGTTTGCAGAAAAATTGATTATGGAATATACAACATTATTTGCCATCTATGGAGATGCTTTAGATGTTGTATATGATATACTGGGCATTGATGAAGCACATGATATTATTATTATGTTTTATCTTCAAGATGTCAGTGTGCAGTTTTTAGACGAAGCAGGTGATGATCCAGTTGTTGCCCTTAATAGGCTGGTTGCATATTTTGCCGAGAAATTAAGTGTCAACGGCAAAAAGTATGATAGAGCGGCTATTAAGTTCTATTTGGTTAATGAGATGATTAAATGCAGAGTTTTTCCAAATGAAAGGAGTGGGTATGATGATGGCAAATAGTAATGCTTTAAAATCTTCCGTAATGTATATTGGTTATCTCATACTCAAAGAAATACAGAAACAGGGAGAGGATAAAGTTTCGATTTATGATATATCAAAAGCGCTGAAGAAAAATGGTATTTCTAGTAGCAGACAGTTGGTTTTAGGACTTTCATTTTTATATTCTGTTAATATTGTAGAATTTGAGGAGGCGAATATATGGGTAAAGAAATAAATCGTATCCGTATTAACCGCCTATATTCTGAAAACCGCATTTTTGAAGAAATTTCGTTTCATGATGGTGTAAATATTATCTTAGGCGAAAAATATGATGTCAGCCTTATTAGAGGTCGAAAAACAAATGGTGTTGGAAAGTCTATGAGTATAGAGTTTTTGGATTTTAGTTTTTTAAATGATTATGAGAAGTCCAGGATTGCACGAATACCAAAAGAGGTATTTGAGTTGGAAGAAAATGTAATGCTGGATTTGGACATTGGCGGTGAATCTATTACTATAAAAAGAAATAGGAAAGAGGCGGATAAGCCAGTAATTGTTAGAAACGGTAAATTTGTATCATTTGATAAAATTCAAGATGCAAGAGATTATTTGACAGAAATAATTTTTTCGGAATTAAATGGAAAAATGGTTCCTAGCTTTAGAAATTTATTTTCTATTTTAATGCGAGACGAACGTTCAGAATTTACAGATATTATTAAGTGTCATGATTTGAGAAAGAGAATACCTGATGATTTGAGTGCGCACTTATTTTTGTTAGGATTTTCTTTAGAAGCATATCGAAATACTTTAAGTAAGATAAAGGAAATTGAAAATGTAACAACAGTTATAGCGAAAAATAAAAAGGAATTAACTCAAGAAGGGAAAAAGAAAATTTCTGATGTCAGGGCAGAATTAAACGCTTTGGAAGATGAACTGCAAAAGTTGGAGGAGGCGATTGAAAGTTTCAAGACAAATGAAACATTTGACTCAATGGAGGCAGAACTTATTGAGTTGGAAAGTATGTTAGATCAGTTCCGGAAACGACAGAAAGCATTACGCCATGACTATGACAAGATAAGAAGAATGCCCAAACCGGAACAAATTGATGATAATGAAATAGAATTAGTATATAATCAGTTTAAAAGTGATTTGGGTAATGCAGTAGTCAAATCTTTAAATGAAGTTGTAGGGTTTAAAAATAAGGTGGAAGAATTCCAAAGAATGTTGGTAAATCAGAAAGCAAAGGAATTGGAAAAGCAGCTTCAGGAGATTGCGGAACAGATTAGGGTAATTGATGATGAGTATTCAGAAAAATTGAAAATTATAGATAAGAAAGGGATATTAAAGAATCTTAAGGCAAGTTTAAAGATATACGAAGCAAAGAAAGATTCTCTTTCTAACACAAAATTCTTGTTTGAGCAATATGAGAAAAATGATAAAAAGAAAAAGTTATTAAAATTGCAAAAGACACAGGAAATAATGAAAATAGACAATGAGATTGAGGAAAACAGCAAGATTCTTCAAAGTTTTATGAATACTATTTTAGAAATTCATGAATCTATTATGGGAAACAAAGAGTGTTCATTTAATATCCAGACTATTGATACGGCAAAAAGTAAAACACCAGTAGAGCTAAATTTAAGAATCTATGATGATGGAAGTCATAGTGTTGACAGGACAAAAGTATTCATTTATGATATGGCGTTACTGTTCAACAGTTTTACAAGGCAAAAACATCCTTTGTTTTTAGTACACGATAATATATTTGATGTGGATCAGGATACACTGGTTCAATGCTTGAATTATTTGTATAAGCAGGAAGAAAAATTCCAAGACTTCCAATATATCCTAACATTGAATAGGGATAAGATTGAGAATGAGGAACGCAGGAAAGATATTAAGATAGACATTGATTCACATTGTGTAGCGACCTTTACGAAGGACAAGAAATTCTTGGGAAGAAATTATCAGGAAACTTAATTATAGTTCGAGTAACGGATAAAATCCCGGAAATGCTGATAAAACTGGCGTTTCCGGGATTTCTTTATGCCGCCCCGCTCCCCTCCCCTTCCTTCATCAATCGAAGTCGAATTTGGTATACCGCTTATTCATAGCCCCATACCTCGTCCTCACCATCTCATTCCTTGCAAGCACATCCTTCTCATTTCCCGTATACTGACACCGTATGCAATAATACTCATCCTTTTCCTTATCATAAAACATATCAATATCCAGATCCCGCATAAAACAGGACGGGCATCTGTAATTTAATCTGCCTTTTCCAGCCTGAGCCATGTCGAAAACATCTCCTTATCTGTTATATTTTTCTTATATCCAAGAGTAAACATTGGTGAGAATGCATAACCCTCTTTGATATATCCTAAAGCAGTGTCAGAAGCAGTCATAGAAACTTTTGTCTCGATTGCCGGAATTACGGCAGAGACGGCAGAAGCTCCTGTGAGACTTTCCTCGCGGCAGCGGTATTCATAGGAGATCGCCTTTTCCTCTGCTCCTTCACATCTGAGAAGGATGCCGCTCATATCCTCCGGATATTCTGTGGTTCCATAGCAGGCTGTCATATACTCATTTAACTCAACCGATGTGTCAGGTCTGCTCATGTTAAGGATGGTACGCTCAATCCTGATGGAACCGCTTCCTTCTTCAAAGTATTCCTTCGTCTGAAGGGTAACCTTGAGATCTGAAAATTCGATAGTTACAGGGTCAAGGGTCAGGATCCGGGTAGTACCTTCCTGAGAAAAATGTGCTTTTGTGCGGCACAGGCATAAGTCTACTTCTTCGCCCCGGTACGACAGCTTTGCACTTCTTATTGTTCCTTCGCCTGCGTAATGAGTAAAGTATCCGGCACGGTATTTTTCCTGGATCAGGAAAGGATAGGATGCGTCCTGCACATGCTTTGTTCCAATACCAACCTCCCACTTAAGCTTAGCGGCATAAGGACGTAAATCAAAAACAGCGCCGCCCTGATCCATACTGACGCCGGCCCGCATATAAGGATCTGTATACCAAAAGACCTGCTTGTCGGAGCCATAGAGAATGTCTCTCCAAAGGGCGCATTCCGGCTCGGTATAAGTTTTCTTTTTACGGTAATAGTCTGCGAACTCAGACATGGTCATGTCAGTAAGCTTCCCCGCCTTTTTTAAATCTCCATAGTATTTACATCCGTCAGAGTAGGATTTTAAAAGCAGCTCATAGGGAGCCTCCCAGCGTCCCATTTTGTTCATCCAGCCAGGGCCTACGAACATCATGTTATAGGCATAGCCGTTATTATATTTTTCCTGGGCGCGGTACTGATCAATGAGGTTATAAAGATAAGGAAATTCCCAGGTTTTCGTGTCATAAATCATGCCCCGCAGCACATTCTGGGGATGGGTTCCGAAGTTGGAGCCGTTCCCGTCATAGCATGCCAGCAGATCCCTTGAAAGATGGGGAATTGCAACAATGCCGCTGTCCTCGGATTCATCCGCTGCCGGTGCATGGGTATTCTGCTTAGAGGGAATCCACGGCGCCCATGGGCCGCCGTCAAATAAGGTATACCAGGAATTATTACAGGTGTGGTATGCCTTGGGGCCTTCCTCCCAGCAGGTAGCTACGGCACATTTCACAGACGGATACGTTTCCTTTATATAGTTTGTCAGATCAGCATCCATATAGTAGGAACCAGTAGATTCAGGATAAAAGCCAAAAATATCGTGGAATTTTCCAAATACATCGTCTACAATTCGCTTTTTATCCTCTATAGAAAACATCCAGATGCAAAAATCCTTTGTCTTGTACTTTTCACGGAACTCTTCACAGGGAAGTCCAAGTAAAGACAAAGCAATTTCATCCCCGTAGGTTTCATGGTCATGCATTGCAATTTCAACTGCCTCTTTATTAAACAAGGCGGCATAGGTCATATGGATGGTGACCTTCAGACCATTTTCATGGGCCAGCCTCTGCTGTGTTTTAAATATATCCAGGGATTCGGTCAGCAGCTTTTTATCTCCGATATCCTCTTCCTTGCCGTGGCCGGTAACTGTAGCCGAATATTCTGGCACCATTTCCGGCCTGTGTATTACATTAAGAATAAATTCACTCATTTTTCACTCCTGCGATCTAACAATATGTCCGGCATGTTTTTTCTCTTTTGAAAGCCATGCCGGACATATTGTCATAAATTATCATGTTTTTTCATGCTAGCATGAAACGCATGACCTTTTGACACTTGTATCATATTATTTAACTGCACCAGTAATACCTTCTGCGAACTGCTTCTGCAATACGAAGAAGACAACCATTGTAGGAATGGAGCAGAACAATACACCGCACATCAGCATACCGTAATCTGTCACATATCCGGTAATCAGGTTCGCAATCAGCATTGGCATTGTCATGGAATCGTTGTCTGTCATAATTACCTTCGGCCACAGATAGGAATTCCATGCATTCATAAATGTGATAACTGCAGCTGCCGCATAGGTGGATCTCATGGTCGGGAAGAACATACGGAAAAATATCTGTATTTCATTTAAACCGTCAATGCGGGCGGCTTCCATGATATCAACCGGGAAAGATCTAGCATTCTGGCGGAACATCATGATCATGAACGGCGTAGATATCATGGGAAGGATGAAACCAAGCGTACAGTTCAAAAGTCTGGCCTTTGAAAACATCTGGAACAGCGGAACCATAGTTGCAACCTGCGGTACCATCATGGCAAGCAGGAGAATGGAGAAAAGCTTATCCTTCCATTTATCATGATAGATTTCAAAACCGTAGCCTGCGATTGAACAGATAAGAAGGCAGACAAGAGTGGTTACGATTGCGTACATGAAGGAATTTCCAAGCGCGCGCCATAAAGGCTGCTGTGATACCAGATTATTAAAATTTTCCATAAAGTGTGTTCCCGGAAGAATACGCCCTCTGGAAACATCCGTAGAGGTATTCGTTGCCGCAGATATCATCCAGTACAGCGGAAATACGGAAATTATGGATACAATTGAAAGGAAAATATAGGTGGGAATCAGCCTGCGCTGAATCATGCTTTTATTCTTTTTCTCAGTCACGTGTATCACCTACTTTCAAGTTGATAAATGCAAGAACGGCTACCATAATAAAAATAAGGAACGCCATAGCCGATGCATAACCAAAGTTTGGTACGTTAATGAAACATGTATTATAAACATAATGAGACATTGTTATTGTCGTATTTGCCGGACCGCCCTTGGTCAGGTTGACAGATTCGTCAAATAACTGCAGCGTACCGTTAATGGACATAATAAATGTCATGATAATTGTGGGCTTCAAGAGAGGAACGGTTATTTTCCAGAAGGTTTTCCAACCGTTAGCGCCATCAATTTTGGCAGCCTCATATACAGAGTACTCAATGTTCTGCAGGCCCGACAGGTAAAATACCATGTTATATCCAGTCCATCTCCAGACCAGGGCAATGATAATAACAATCTTTGCACTCGCCGAATTTCCCAGGAAGTTATATCCCGATTCAAGAATGTGCAGCTTTACAAGAATACTGTTAATGAGTCCATCCTGTGCAAACAGAGAACGGAAAATCAATGCATAGGATACGAGCGAGGTTGCACATGGAAGGAATACACAGGTACGGAAGAATCCCTTCAGCTTTAAGTCTTTGTTGTTCAGAAGCTGTGCCAGCAGGATTGCCAGTACAAGCATAATCGGCACCTGAATGATCAGATAAAAAAACGTATTGCCGATAGACTGTTTAAATACCTTATCCGCCATCATTCTTTTATAATTACTGAATATCGGTTCCGCAAACCGCATGTTAGCGCCGGTACCAGTCTGCAGGGAAATAATGAACGCGCGAACCATCGGATAAAAGCTCATGACTACGATCATGAGTGTTGCCGGAGTCAGAAATGCCCAGCCGGCAGCTTTTTGTTTAGCAATAAGAGTCATTCCTCTTTTTTGGGAATTCACAAAAAGTCCCCCTTTCTCCCGAGAATATACTGTAAAAAAATATGGGGAACTGCAAACAGTTCCCCCACATCTATCGCAGCTTCTATTCTGTCATCTTGAATTCAAGTGTTTCCTGAGCTTCTTTTAACGCATCCTCTTTAGATGTTCCGTTTGTAATGTTAATAATTGCTGTGTTAACACACTCTCTTGCCTCATAGTGGTAAGGAGTTTTTGTGAACTCCGGAATATGAGAGGAGTATTCTACAAGTGTAGAGTAAATCGGCTGTCCGCCGTAAAATTCTACAGGCTCATTGTAAACATCAGATTCGCCGGCTGGTAAGTAGCATGCGATACCGGAAGTTGCCGGAAGAATAGCATCATAGAAATCTGTACTGGAGCCGAAGGTGCTCTTAAGGAAATCCATTGCAAGTTCCACATTCTGGCAGTTGGAAGTAATATACCAGGAAGAACCGCCGTTGTTTGCGTAATTTGTTGCTGTGTCAACGCCGTCAACCTTAGGAAGTGTGGTAATCTGCCACAGACCCTTCTGATCCTCAATACCAACTAAAGTTGCATTCATCCAGTTACCATTAACGATACCGGCAGCTTCGCCGTCTGTAACGGTCTTGATATACTCGTCCCAGTTATTAACAAGTTTAACAACATCTTTTTCAATCATCTCTGTGTAAAGGTCAATACACTTTTCAGCAGTCTCGTTGCCCACGATGAAAGCCTCTCCATTCTCATTTACAAAGTTAGCTCCGCAGGACTGGATCATCAGCATGATTGTATCGCCGCCTGTGGATTCACTTGTAAGAAGGTACTTGCCGGTCTTTTTATGTACATCTTCACCAATCTTGATGAATTCTGACCAGGTAATGTCTGTAAGATCCTCAATTTTGTAACCCGCCTCATCAAGAACGTCCGTACGATAGAATGCCGCGCACACACCGTTGTCATAAGGAACGCCGTAGTGCTTGTCGTCTACCATAGAGTAGGACTGCTTCAGTGATGCGAAATCGTCCCAGTTAATTCCACAGTCTGTCAGGTCTGTGAAAGCGTCAGGATAGCTCTTTAAGAATTTCTGATAGCTGTTGTCCTGCATTAATACGATATCCGGCATTGTGCTGTAATCGCCTGCATTTGCACAGGTTGTAAGCTTTGTCTGACAGTCGTCAGAGGATGTCTCAATAACCTCAATCTCAAAACCTTCATGGTCTTTTGCATACTGTTCTCCGGCCATCTCCATAGCCTTGATGTTGAAGGTCTGGTCCCATGCCCATACGGTTAATTTGTTTCCGCCCTCGGAACTTCCCCCTTCTTCCTTTTTAGTAGATGAGGTGTCTCCGGAACCGCTGTTTCCGCATGCTGCAAGTGAAAGAACCATTGCACCTGCAAGTAATACTGAAAGAAACTTTTTTTTCATACTTTTGTCCTCCTTTTGTTTAAAAGTTTTGTACGAAAATATTATAGCAAGTGAAAAAGCGCTGTTGTTTGCGTAAACGCTCGTATTATGTGCAATTTCGATCAAACATGTGTCTCTTTGCATGACATTTGACAAGAACCGACATTTTTTTTGGATAGTATGCCTTGTGTGGGGGGGGCGGACGCAGGCCGGGGCGAGCATATATTTCATTAGTTGGCGGGGCGGACGCAGGCCGGGGCGCACATATATTTCATTCAAACGGGGCAATATTCCGGTGAACTAACGGCTAACTCCGGCTAAGACGTTCGGGAATGCCCTCACGCCTAAGCCTTCGTAAGCCGTGGATTTCACCTCCATAAAAAGCGCCCCTGATTGTTTTCATCGAAATATATGTGCGCCCCGGTCTGCTGGTTTCTGACCTGCGGTTGAAATATATGTGCGTCCCGGTCTGCTGGTTTCTAGGCTGCGGTTGAAATATATGCGCGTCCCGGTCTGCTGGTTTCTAGAGTGTGATTGAAAATTGCTTTCTGCAAGATGTCGCCCCAGTTTGCATCAGATTTTATGCTAGATTTAGGAGATGCAGCGGGCTGGGTCAGGAGAGGTGGATTTTGTCGGGGTATTTTCTTTTCATTATCTGGAGCATCTCATCGGTCAGGTCCAGGAGGAGTTTGATCTTTGTATGGTTTTCTGTAATGATCATGGTATAGAAGGGGGTGTCTTTTTCATATGAGGTGTAATCGTACTTTGGAAGCTTTATGCTGCCTCCGTTTTTCCGGTATCTGGCTACTGCGTCGTGCCAGTTGGGGGCAACTACCTCTATAGCTGCCAGGTCAAGGCAGTGGACAGGGCGGCGGTATCTTCCGCCAAAAATAACGTCAATCGTCAGTTCGTTGTCTTCCATCACATATTCATATTCTTTCCTGCTGAATGTATTGTACAGGAAATACAATACAACGAGTAAAAATCCTGGCAGCATAAATCCTTGTGAGATCGTGATGCCCAAAAGCAGGAGAATCACTGCAAAAACAATCATCACTGTACGAAGCACTCCTGCGAAAGGTTTTTGCTTTCTCTTTACCTGTTCTACAATTTTGTAATTATACATTCTGAATTTCCTCCTTAATTTATTCTGCATATATGGCTGCGTCCGCCCCCTCTGTACTCAGTTCAGCCGGCGAAATTCCAACGGTGTTACTCCTGTTGCCTTCTTGAACATGGCTATAAAGTGGCTTGTATCAGAGAACCCGGTCAGCCTGGCGATTTTCTGCACCTCCATGCGAGGGTCGGACACTAGAAATTCCCTTGCCCGGTTAATCCGGTAGTTTGTCAGATACTCATAGACTGAACATCCGAGGAACTTTCTGAACAGTCTGGACAAATACTGGGGCGTGATAAACACCTGGCTGCTCAGCCCTGCTGCCGTGAGCTCTGAGGAATCAAAGTGAGTTTCAATCTCCTTTATTACAGGTTCTACATACCTCAGATACAGCGGCTCCTTTGACAGCGCATCGGCATACATACTGTCTGTAAAATACATCAGAAGGCAGTAACAGTGGATGGAAAGAGTGCGCGTGTCACAAGACAGTGTATCCCATTCATCCATGATCGAATCAAGCAGCTTTCCAATCAGAATTCCCTGATCTTTCTCAATGAGTACAACCTGACGGTTCCCGACTATTTTCGCAATGCTGCTGTCTATTGTCCCCGTAAAAGTGGCAAATGAAGTCATCCATTCATCTGCAGCCTTCATATATGTGTGGTGGAGATATGGGGCAATGAGGATCCCCTCCCCTTCATCCAGAGTATAGGTTTTTCCCTGTAGTTCCACGATCCCTCTGCCTTTCTCGGTTTGAAGATAATGGTACAGAGGGTATCCGTTCGGACGCAGGACCCTGTCCTGGCTCCAGCGGTTTCCGATTGAATCGAAGATAAATGGTTCATTTACGGGAGAATTTCTAAAATGTATCGGCATACTTGTCACCTGTTTCAAAATATTGTATTATTTAGCTTAACATACTACACTTTCATTTGTCTAGTTATACTATAATGAAAAAAATCGTTACTACTCACAGGTCAGGAATGTGATCTAGTATAAACCAATTTAAATACCTTTCTGTTTCACTGAGGATGCTTTTTCGAGAGTACATGTGTAAAAACGCAGGCGTAGCGGGCTACGCTGAGGCTTTTACACATGTGCTATCGGAAAAGCAGACCAGTGAAACGTAAGGTTATTTAAATCGGTTTATACTAGGTGTGAGGGGCGGTTTTTGCGCAGCAAAACAAAAACCATCATGGCAAATGATTCTATGTTATAAGGAGGTTTTTATGAATACGTTTGATTATGGAAAGGTTAAGGATCCGCAGTATTTTTGTGACGGAAGGCTTATGGCGCATTCGGATCATCGTTTTTTTGCCTCAGAGCAGGATGCAGAAGCGGGCTTTGAAAGCTTTAAAGAAAGTCTGAACGGTCTCTGGAAGTTCCATTATGCCAGAAATTATGAAGCGGCTGTTCCGGGATTCGAGAAGGAGGATTACTGCTGCAGGTCGTGGGATGATATCCATGTCCCGGCACATATTCAGATGGAAGGGTATGACGTCCCGCAGTATGCCAATGTACAGTATCCGTGGGAGGGTCATGATGAGATTCATCCCGGCGAAATTCCGGAATATTTTAATCCGGTCGCAAGCTATGTAAAGTATTTTACTGTACCAGAGAGAATGAAGGGAGAACGGCTCTTCATTTCCTTCCAGGGAGCTGAAAGCGGGCTTGCGCTCTGGCTGAATGGGAGGTTTGTGGGATATAGCGAGGATTCCTTTACCCCTTCAGAATTTGAGCTGACGGAATATGTAAAAGATGGGGAAAATAAGCTGGCAGCACAGGTGTTTAAGTGGACGTCCTCCAGCTGGTGTGAGGATCAGGATTTTTATCGTTTTTCCGGTATTTACCGGGATGTATATCTGTATACGGTTCCGAAGCTGCATGTACGTGACCTGACGATCCGTGCTATCCCGGATGATACGCTGACACAGGCACAGCTTTGTGTATATCTTGAGATGATGGCCGGGGGGCTGGCAGAGGGAAGGGCACAGTTCTGTCTGTCCAGGCATGGCCAGACTGTATTCGAGGATGAGCAGGAACTTAAAGACAGGCTCTCCTGTTCATGGACTGTGGAGAAACCGGCGCTTTGGAGCGCCGAGGAGCCGAATCTTTACGATCTGACTGTGAAGATTTATGACCCGGCAGGTGCTCTGATGGAGGTAATTCCAGAACAGGTGGGATTTAGAAGGTTTGAGATGAAGGACCGCATCATGACCCTGAATGGACAGAGAATCGTCTTCAAGGGCGTGAACCGTCATGAGTTCAGTGCAGTAAGCGGGCGCTGTGTAAGTGAGGATGAGCTTCGTAAGGACCTGGTAACTATGAAGCAAAATAATATCAATGCAATCCGGACCTGTCATTATCCTGATGATTCTCTGGTCTACAGGCTCTGCGATGAATATGGCATTTACCTGATGGATGAGACGAATCTGGAATCCCACGGCAGCTGGGATACTGTAAAGGAGACCGGCAATTTTTCAGAAGTTGTCCCTGGCGATAATCCGAAGTGGCTGGATATGATGCTGGACCGTGTGAATTCCATTTACCAGAGGGACAAAAACCATCCGGCGATCCTGATCTGGTCCTGTGGAAATGAGTCCTTCGGCGGAAAGGATATCTATGAGATGTCACAGCTGTTCCGCAGGCTGGATCCGACTCGTCTGGTCCATTATGAGGGTGTTTTCCAGGACCGCAGGTACAATGACACAAGTGATATGGAGAGTCAGATGTATCCCTCTGTGGAAAGTATCCGGAATTTCCTTGCAGAAGACAGAAGCAAGCCCTTTATCTGCTGTGAATACACCCATGCCATGGGAAATTCCTGCGGAGCCATGCATAAGTATACGGATCTCACAGATACAGAGCCTCTGTATCAGGGCGGCTTTATATGGGACTATATTGACCAGTCTATTTATAAAAAAGACCGTTATGGAAAGGAATTCCAGGCATATGGCGGGGACTTCGGCGAGCGTCCAACTGATTTTAATTTCAGCGGAAACGGCATTGTCTATGGTAACAGGGAGGCATCCCCGAAGATGCAGGAAGTAAAATTTAATTATCAGAATATTACAGCGGAGGTTGGAAGGACTGAGGTACAGATTATCAATAAAAATCTGTTTGTTAATACGGATTGCTATGAGTGCCGTGTGGCAGTTGCCAAAGATGGGGTCATTGTTAGAAGTGCAATGCTTGAAACCCATGTGGCGCCGCTCTCCAGGGAGACCTACGCTCTTCCGGTTCCAGAGGAAACGGTCTCGGGAGAGTACGTAATTACCGTATCCTTCCATCTGAAATCAGATACTGTCTGGGCCTGCCAGGGACACGAGGTTGCTTTTGGGCAGTATGTATACGAGATTCCAACGGCGGAAAAAATCTGTACGAACAAGCCGGTCCTGATCCGCAGCAGTCATAATATCGGTGTCCGGGGCGATCATTTTGAAGCAATCTTCTCTGTCATGTTTGGCGGTCTTGTGTCTTACAAATATGGGGGAAGGGAGATGCTTGATGCATTGCCGAAGCCGAATTTCTGGCGTGCGCCTGTAGATAATGATAATGGAAACCAGATGCCGGTGCGCTATGCACAGTGGAAGCTGGCCAGTATGTACCTGTCCCACAAGTCACTGGGCGAGGAGGCATTTGCACTCTGCACTCCAGAGGTGAAGGAAGGGGAGCACAGCGTCTCTGTCACCTTTACCTATAATCTGAATACAACGCCTGCAGCACAGTGTCAGGTAACCTATGAAGTATTCGGCGACGGATGCATTCAGACGACTCTGGCCTATGACCCTGTAAAGGAGCTTGGAGATATGCCGGAGTTTGGTATGCTGTTTAAAATCAGTGCGGATTATGACCATGTGAAGTGGTACGGCCTTGGTCCTGCCGAGACCTATGCAGACCGCAAGAAGGGGGCAAAGCTGGGAATTTATCAGAATCTTGTGAAGGATAACATGGCAGAGTATCTTGTTCCCCAGGAATGCGGCAATAAGGAGGAAGTCCGCTTCGCAGAGGTAACAGACCGCAAGGGCAGGGGTATGCGCTTTGCCATGACTGCAGAAAATGGCCCGATGTGCTTCTCCGCCCTTCCATATACGCCCCACGAGATGGAAAATGCAGCACATCCGTTTGAGCTCCCAGAGGTTCATTATACCGTAATCCGTGCCTCGAAGGGGCAGATGGGAATCTCCGGAGATGACAGCTGGGGATCACACACGCATCCGGAATATCTGCTGGATGCAGAAAAGAAGATGGAATTCAGCTTTACGTTCTGCGGAATTTAGTACAGTCTTGCATAATTAACAGTGAATCATGTGCTTGATATCTGTGTCAGATGTGCGTCTACAAGCTGACGGCGCAGCGGGCTGCGTCTAGTATAACCCACACTAATTACCGATACGTTTCTCGCAGGATAAATTTTCAGAATGCAAGGCGGAGGAACGAGGCATAGCGGTGGCCACGCCGATTGACGGCGCTATGTGCCAGTGGCACATGTTCAGCGCGGACCGTAACGGAGTGCAGACCAACGCGGCAGATGGAAATTTAGACAAGTGAAACGTACGGTTAATTAGTGTGGGTTATACTAGTACAGCTTTGCATAATTAACAGTGAATCATGTGCTTGATATTCGTGTCAGCTGTGCGTCACGGTTTGTGGAGAATGACAGAGCTTATGATAAGAAAAATCCAGAATCCGCTCCTTTCGTTCCCGAAGCATCGTTCTGTAAAACTCTTTTTGCAAGTCGGAAATAAAAGGTATTTCGTCTACGATTATATAGATCTTATCCATATCAATTCTGGGCAGTATCCTTTTTAACGCCTTGTTGCAATCCATGTTCTCCAAAGAGGAAATAAATTTAAAATACTGGATTTTCTGCCCGTTTATCTTGATTCCCGAAAGTGGTCTTTCAAAAATACGAACCTGGCGCTCAGCGGGATCATCCAAAGTCTTTCTCATAATTTCTTCATCTGCCTGGGGAAATAAACAGCTGCCGCAATCGTAAACAGGGGCTAAAGATATCTCATCGGTTACAGTGTTGTAAAGGAACCCCCAGTTGCCGTTGTGTCTGTCCCAGTTGCCGATTAACGCATCCACAATGAACATATCCCAGAACCACTCTGTGAGCTTTTGGGGGTCAATAGCGGTCTGTTCCTCTAAGGTTTTTACAATGTCGCTAAGTTCCGTACCGTAACCATTGTGGGCAGAATCAATGATCGTGTTCTTTAGAGAAGCAAAATCCTGAAGCACAAGCCCGGCTGCAGTAAAATCCCTGCATGCCACAACGATCTTCTGCTTTCCATTTTTGGTGTAAGTTCCAAGCAAAGTATTCTGGACCGGAATACCAACGCTTTCAAAAATATGGCATCCAAGATATTCGGATATACAACCGTTCGCATAACTCATCTCCTTATTGATGGAAGGCACGGCAGGGAATTTAAGCATATATAACACGTCGTTATATATTACAGAAATCTTGCTGCCATTTGCACCTGCATAGGTCTTGTTACGAATGGGAAGACCGGTAAAATCAATCATTGGTTAGTCACCTCGTTTCATTCTTAAATATTTTTCACGCAAATACCAAGCCTGTTCCGCAGAGATCTCCTGACCGGACTCTGCACAGTTAATGTCCGCATTTAACTCGCACCAGCAAATATCCCAATGCAGATCTATCTCGCCCCTGTCCACAATTTCCCAAGATGCAATCATATTTTCCAAAGACGACTGCAGATATGGCGGCAGGCCGCATTCAAGATATTTTTTACTTTTAGGCAGGCCGGTTTCTTTGTCATACCCTGTATCTATTGAATTCAAAGACATAATATATACCATTGTGCAGTTAGGCGTAAGCCGTTCATTTGCACATCCTTTCCTTTATTAGCACGGAACAATCCGTATATCAGAAGCGTCAAAATACCTTTTGACACTTGCATCATAAAATTGTATCGGTATACCGGATGTTTGTCAATGAGATTAAAAAGAGAGAAGTAAAAACTTCTCTCCATTCGTTACCCCTCACTCCTGAATCATGTTCTTACGGAATGCGCAGTTTATGCGTATTCCTGACCCGTGAACAGTACCCTTCCATTTCTATTATGGTCTCTGACCCATACCGCCTTCCAGAGTGATGGTCTCGCCGCTCATATATTTGAAATCCGGGGAAGCGAGCTGTACGCATACGCGTCCGATCTCCAGCTCAGAATCTCCGTAATGTCCTGCCGGCGGCATCTTTACATTCTGCTTGAATGCATCTGGATATGCCTTTTCAAAGTTTTCAAGCTGTGCGGTCCATGCAAGCGGACAGATAATATTTACATTAATACCGTCCTTACCCCATTCGGTAGCCGCTACTCTTGTAAGTCCGCGGACACCTTCCTTTGCAGCCGCATATGCGCACTGTCCGAAGTTTCCGAAAAGTCCTGCACCTGACGCAAAGTTAATCACACTTCCCTTTGTCTCTTTCAGATACGGATGGCATGCCTTCATATAGTAGAAGGTTGCATAAAGCCCTGAATAGACAGCCAGATTGAACTGCTCTGTTGTATGGTCTTCAAGAGTCACGCCGGAAGCGGATGCCTGTGCGTTATTGATAAGTACATCAATACGTCCAAAAGCGTCCATTGCCTGCTTTACAACATTTCCAACAACTGTCTCGTTATCTGCTCCTGCAGAAACGTCTGCCTGTACAGCCAGAACCTTAATGCCATATAACCTCTCCAGCTCTTCTTTTGCATCCTCCAGCTTCTTGACATTACGTCCTGTAATAACAAGATTAGCGCCTTCCTTTGCATAAGCAGTAGCAATTCCGTAGCCGATCGAACCGCATCTGCCGTCGCTTAAAACAGAACGTCCTCCCCCTGTAATGATCGCGGTCTTACCTGTTAAAAATCCCATTGTAGATCTCTCCTTTCTGTTACATCCCCAAATAGATATAGAAGTATCATAACATGGTAAAACACATAAAACAAGTATGTTTACTCCACCTTTTTATTTTTCCTCAACGGGCTCCTCTGACCATGTGATATCCCCGGAGTCTTCCTGTCCGCCCACCTTGTCTAACGCACTGGCGATCAGCTTGATCATCTCCCACACAGACCGGAAATAGATCGTCTCATCCCTATCCATCCATGTGATCCGCCCCTGCCAGCTGCTGTTCTGCCTCTGCTGCACCCGGATGATAAATGTTCCCAGGTCTCCATGCTTCTTCAACAATTCTTCGTCACTCATGATCTTCTCCCTCTTTCCATTTCCATTTAGGGTGTTGACATTCTCTTCATCTGACCTCACAGTCTTTTCTTCGGTCTTCTTCTCTCTCTCTGTATTTCCCGCTGCCTTCCCTGTCTTTTTAAATCTTCTTTCATTGGTTGAAACATGCGGGAAATTGATGGAATCATAAAACTGCTCCAGTTCTGACAGCAGGTGTCCGATCCCGTCCACTTCCACCTTTTCCACGCTGTAAGCATGGTACAGCCGCCCGGTAAACTGACCCTTCTCTGATCCGTCCACACACAGTACAACCCCGTTCGGCGCCCCTATGTACCACTGAGATCTGTCCATATCGCTTCTTCCTCTCTGACCCGGCACATCCCTGTATCATTCATGAAACGTCATCCTGCCGCCGCACGGTGCGGTCCTTCCTGCAGTGATATGCCCCTGTAACTCAATTGAAACGCCCGTGCAGGGCACGCTGTCTGTTTTTCCGGCCCCATCTATGGCAGCCGGTCCCCCTGCGGCGTGCAGGCCACGCTGTTCACATGGTACTGTACCCCGGTCCGCTGCCGCCTTACGACGAAGCGCTCATTGATCCTGCGCTGCAGGATTTTGCAGTTCTCCCGCGTCGTATTAATCAGCAGCACCAGGTACTGGCCTTTTCCATACCGGGTAAATGCATCCCCGCGCCGCACCGACTGCCTGATGGATTCCTTAAGCCTCTCCGACAGTTCCGACAGCACGGCTCCGTCCTTCATCGGGTTCCCCTTGCTGTCCACCACTGTACACAGCATCAGGTATACGGACTGGCCGCCCCGCTCCATCATGCGCTCCACCATGCGGTAGACTCCCTGGAACACCGGGTAGGAGCACTCGTACCCTCCGGATCCCTGCACTTCCCCTTCCGTCAGCTGCATCTGGATCAGGTCCAACACCTCATACTGATGCTCAATCCTGGTTCCCAGCTTGTTCAGCAGCTCCAACAGGCGGTCGGACGGGCGCAGCCCCTGTTCCTGCAGGTACAGCTCCACCGTATCATCGTAAAAGCGCACCGCTTCCTCATCCTTCTCCATGCCCACCAGCGCTTCCATAGTCACGGTCTCCCAGTCCGCCAGGGGATTTACCTTGGCGGCATACAGCCCGATCTTCTCCATCCGGTAATAATCCTCATTCTCCCGCAGCAGCCGCACTGCCTCCTCCACACAGGAGCAGAACAGCCTCCGGTAACGTCTGGATTCCCTTGCCGCCCAGATGCTGCTGGCCTGGAATCCCAGAAATTCACCGGTATAGCAGTGGCACGCCTCCAGATAAAGCTCTAGCTTCTGCCGGGGATCCTCTTCCTCTCTGGCTTCCTGGCACAGGCGTTCCATCTCCGATGCGTCCTCCTGGACCGGAATCTCCTTCGTCCAGAAACAGACTCCTTTCCTCTGCTCAATATAGTTCACATCCGGCATCCCCGCCGCCTTCAGCTTCTTCTTCGCATTGTAGATCACACTCCGCATGGCATGGTTTAAATCCGATACATCCCTGTCCCCAAAGAGGATCTGCCCTAACTGTTCCCGGCTCACACCGTTCTCCCGGTTGTGAAGCAGCTGCTGCATCAGATAGGCGAACTGGGTCTCGTTGGACTTCGACGCCCCGATCAGGGGCTTCCCCTTCCAGGTCAGGGAAAAACTGCCGAACATCTGCACATATAAGATATGATTTTCTTCCTTACTTTCCATCTCTGCTACTCTCTTCCCTTCCGCTGCGTCTGCTGTCTTTTCCGCCTGCCGGCTGCTGTTCCTGTTCACGGACTAACCGTCCGCTTTATCCTTCCGTATCTTCCGGGCCGCCTGTCTGGGGGAGCACGCCCCCGGCGCTGTCTGCGGGCACAAGCTTCCCGTGCAGGACGGATCTGGCATTGTCGAACGCATAGGCACAGGTGGACAGCAGGACATAATGCGCGTCCACGTCGAGACCGGACCACTCACCCGCGGGTTTGAAATCCGACTGCTCTGCAGCCTTCTTAAAATATGAGTCTGCCTCCGCGCCCGGTTCCGGAAGCATGGTATAGGTCTTTGCATAGGCCGACGTCGTATAGCCGCTGAACAACTCAATCCTGTAATCCCTCTCAGGCGTCAGCAGCCACATGACCGGATGCTTCTTATAATACTTCTGGTCCGACCATTTTAGCAGAGATGCGAACATGGAGCCGTCCTTCATGTGATGCCCGTAGATGATCGTATTGGAATCCACAAAGCCTTTCCGGTTCTCACTGTCTACAAAGATCGACCCTGAGACGCTGTAAGAGCCGTCGTACGCATGGTGGAGGTAGAAGTCATTGTCTTCTCCCTGCACCACCGGATAATCAATCACGGTTCCTTTACAATAAAGCCAGCCCACCACATCTTTATTGACTTTTTTCAAGGCGTCGAAATCCACCACAATCGGCGCCGCCAGCGCCTCCCCCTCTTCGCTTCCCGGTTCCGTATATTTTTCCGATGCTTCGGTATACCGTTTTTCATTATCCCTGTACTGTTTAAGTATGAACAGACCCCCCGCTGTGGAACCGATAAATACAACCAGGAGAAGCACAAAGATAATCCGGAATATTTTCTTTTTCATACTGTCCCAGCCCCGTCAAGATATTCATAGATCAGCCGCATCAGTTCCAACGCACTGCGGAACAATACAGTTCTTGTCCCGGTTCGTTCCACACCCTTCGCACTTTTACCGCCCTCTGCCTCCGCAATGAATTCACCCTGCAGGCTCCCGTGCTGCCGGCAGCGGAACCGCAATTCAAAAGAAGCCTTTCCCCGCGGAAGCGCCGGCAGATGCTCCGGACAGCGCCCTGCTCCGGACGTCCCCTGTCCCGGCTCCGGCTTTTCCAGCCGGTACGGCTTTCCATAGAAAGACTTATGTTCAAAAGAAGGGCGCGGCACAGACGCACAGTCCATGATGTCCTCCATCATAAGCAGCATCTGGTCCAGCCCCCGGAATTCATATCTCCGGCCATACTCAAAACTCAGGAAGGAGCCTCCCGGAACACCTTCCTCATAAGACCGGATGCTCACCAGCATCGCGGAGTCCCCGGCATATTCCTGCCTGTTTTCATATGCCCTGTTCATCATAAGCAGTCCGCCCTCCCGGCTCCTGCCCTGTCCTGTTCCTATATTTCTCCAACTCATCTGCATCCCCATCCTGTCATCTCCTGACCTTCACCTGCTGTTCCTGAAATCTTCTGCGTTCTCTCAGCCTCCCTGCTAGCAGGTTCAGCATCGCCCCGCAGGCGGCAAAGCATACAGCGTATATCTTTCCGACATTGCTTGTATAGAGCACAAGCATCCCTCCAAGCATCGGGCAGTGCGCCTCCACCTTCCCGACCAGAGCCTTGTAGGGCACATCATTCCTGTCTTCCTTCTCATTCGCGTCCCCTTTGGTGGTAAATGCCCCTTCTACCGACTTGTTCCTCACCACACGGTGGGTAATAATGGAATCCTCGCTCTGAAAGGCGATAATGTCATTTTCTGCTATCGTCTCCGGCTCTGCGGCCTTTACATACACCACGCTTCCCACCGAGATCTCCGGCTCCATGCTCCCACTGACTACGTTATACACCTGGTATCCCATGAACTGCGGTATGGTAACCGGCAGACAGGTCCCGATCACGCTCAGCAGGATAAATGTCCCAACAACATTGCAAAGGGCGGGAACCAGTTTCCCTCCCTTTGCCTTCCGCTGCCCGGACGGCAACGTCTTATCACGCATTTCCTATCTTCCCTTTCTTCCGGGCGTATACGTAACCGCCTCCAAGCCCTGCCAGTATAAGGACGGACAGGATTCCTATCTTTCCCGCTGCTGGAAGGTTCCATAATACAGTTGCAAAGTCCCCGCTGCTAAGAGGCGTCCTTTCATCTTCGATCTTCTTTAAATCATCTCCGTCCTCTCCTTCCATGTTTCCGAGAGGCGTCTCTTCATCCCCGATCGTAGTCAGATCCTCCGGCGGTTCTACGCCTTCCTCCTCTGCGGCTGCTGCCGCGGCTGCCACATCTCCTGCTCCTGTCGGCGCGGCTGGCGCGGCTGCTGCCGGAGCCGCAGGCGTCGCTGCTGCCGGGGTGTCCGCTGCCGGGGCCGTCGGGGCTGGCGTCGTGCCTCCCGCCGCTGCTCCTGCGGCTGCACCGGCCTCTGCCGCCTCCGGGCTGACCGGCGTATAGACGAAGGTGAACACATTCTCTGCCGCGTCGCTCTTCAGTATCCCGGTCAGGTTATAGGCCTGGGGCAGATAACCGTCGATGTACAGGAAAGCCACTACCGGCCGGTCCCCCACATTCCCGTAATAGGTCTCTGCAGGCGCCAGGTCTGTGCCGTCCTCTGTCTGGAACTGTACCGTGTAGGATACCGAATTTCCCAGGATTCCGTATGTCACTACATAGTCCCGGTCTTCCTTTATCCGGTAGCCTTCCTCCAGAACCTCCGCGTTATCTTTGCCGCTCTCGCGGATATCCTTCACATAATACTTGCTTTCCGCTCCTAACTGGACCACGTCCCTTGTACTGAACGGAAGCGGGCTGTCGTAGGGAACCTCGTAACTCATCACCTCGCCGCCGCCTACCAGTGTGCTGTGGGCTCCGGAAAAAAGCCGTACCGTGTAAGTATTTTTCTCCTTCCCGTCTTCCTTTGCACATACATCCAGGCTCAAGGAACCTGCCATACAGAACACAAGAAGCAGAACCAGGGCTTTCACGCTGCTTTTCACCTTCCGGCGCTCTTTCTGACACTCCCTCTGGGCATAGAATACGAACAGAAGAAGCAGGATCCCTGTCACACATGACACAATCACAAATGGCGCCAGTGTCATCTCGTCCCCGGTCTTTACGATCTCCCCCTGCCTGCCCGGATTCGGGTTCGGGTTCGTCGTGGTTGTCGTCCCTGCGGTGTTAAGTTCCACCGCAAAATTCATCTGCAGATCTGCCAGTGTGTTCTGGTAATCATTTCCCTGGGTATCGCCGTCCAGGGCAACCTCCAGCGTAATCTTTCCGCTCTCCCCCTTCTTAAGCGTATCCAGAAAGAAGTAATCCTCCAGTGCATCAGTTGCCTGATGGAGGCCTTCCCCCGCTTTGCTGGAGCCTTCGCCTCCCACTGTATCACTGTCGAAGAGTGAGGTCACCTCACCGTCCGGCGCCGTGTAGGACAGTTTATACGTATAAGCTCCGCCACTCGTTCCCGCATTGGCGCTCCTGTCTTCCAGGGAATACAGGACTTCATTGGTCATGTACCAGTCTGTCACCGTGTCATTTTCATTTTTCAAAGCCAGTGTAATGATCACGTTGTCCCCTGGCTGGATCCCGTAGATGATGTCATTCAGGTCCGAAGTCTTGAAGTTGCTGCTCATCTTCTTATCCTTCGTAAATGTCACGGACCAGTCTGATTTCCCATAGGAGGTCTCAGCATAGGCGGTCACATTCAGCGAAGCAAGCAGGCCTATGACCAGCAAAAATGTCCATATCTTTCTCCTCATGCTCTCTCCCTCCTTACTCCAGACTCAGTGTCTCATTGTCAATCGAGACTCTCCTGCCCCATGCGCTCCAGATGGCGTCCGCCGCATTGTGATCCTGGACCGCATCGACCTTCGCCTCTACACAGAAGCCGATCCCGTCATAATCATAAGTTGTCTTGATATTTGTATATTCCCCTTTTTGGGTCACGGTCTGTGTCACTTTAGTTGCTATATTATCATCGATCCTTACTGTATCTGTAAATGGATCCGTCTCCTTCTGTGCGTCCAGTACATCGGAATAGTATAGAACCGTCCGCTCCTTCGTGGATGCTCCCTGATCTAACAGCCATTTCCCGCTGCCGCTGTCCTGTCCGGCGATATTCACTAGATTCAGCTCTATCAGCTTCGGATCCAGCTCCGGCTTCTTCACCGGCTCTTTCCCCTTCTCAGCCTTCCCGTCTGTCCAGTATTTGTAAATGCTGACACGGACATACTGTCTGATATCCCCTGTGTTCTGCACCTTCAGCTCTTCTTTGTATTTTCTGCCGGGTATAAGCTCCTCGTCCTCCTCCAGCATGCCTTCCAGCAGCGCCCCTGTGTTCTCGTTCCAGGTTCCGTTAGAGGCGTCATTGTAGTCACGTTTCGATACTGGCTTAAACTTCTCGTCATGCTGGCCCTTCTCCATCAGGGTCACGCCGATGTTGGACATCTGTACCCTTGACGCATAGGTCTCGGAGAAATAAGTCAGCGCCGCCCTCGTCCCTCCTATAGATGAGAACAGAAGCAGCAGGACCGCCAGGACAAATGCAGTCACCGTGGTCTTCGGGGACCTTAAGAATTTCCTCATGCGCTTCATCATTCAACGCCCCCTTCCACCCTCGTAATATCCAGCTTCCCACTCCAGTCAATCTCTGACGCAGGCAGAGGCTCGCCGTTTTCGCCATACTGGACAGGCGTTGTCTCATAGATCACAACCATGTTAAAGTCCTTCTGATCCACCTCATCTCCCGGTACATCCTTAATATGCACCAGAAGCTCCGTCGTCTCAGATCCTCCCTTCAGGATCTCGCTGTAATAATAGTAATCATCTGCCCCCGGAGCCCATTTGTCCTTGTTCTCGCTAGGATCAATATACTCAAAATCATATGCGCTGCAGAATGCCTTTGCCCGGACATAGACCGGCTCAGAATCCGCGTCGCTGGTGATTCGAATCTCCTTCGTCCACTCTGAGAATTTTTCCTTCACGACTGTCTCATCCCCAAGGGAAATAACCTCACCGCCCCTTGCCTCTACATAGGTGGTAAAATAAGCCCAGGCGCTGCCCACGGAACTGGCAAGAACAAGCCCCGCTGCCAGAAATCCCAGAAAAATCTGTTTCTTCTTCATCTGCTTTGCCCTCCTTATTCATTCCCCTGCTCTTCAACCCGGCCGTCATCATAAACTTTCTGCAGATGCCATCCGGTCTCGGACTGGTTAAAGCGGTTGGTCACTGACCCGCCGCCGCGGTTTGTCTCATTGTAGTCGTTGGTAAATGCAACGGACACGATGTTGTTTGCTTCAATCGTTACCGGATCCGGCGTTATGGAGATCTGGTCATAGATCCCGCCGGAATATACCTCGGTCACCGTCACGACTGCCCCTACCGGAATCCGGTCTTCCAGAACGACACTCTTCTGTCCGGGTCCGTCTTCTGCCGTAAATGTCAGGGATACCATGTCGTCAAATACCGTCTCTTCGCCCAGAACCCCTTTCACCTGGAATACAAAGGTCGCCGGATCCTTCGTCTCATAACTCCTCAGGGTCTTTACAATCTCCAGGGAACCGTAGCGCAGGCTCTGCTCCGGCTTCAGGGAAGCCTCCATGTGGTAGAGCCATTCGCCGCTGCCCGCTGTCGTATTTCCCTCTTTTCCCGGCAGGGAAATCATCTCCGGGGAATAGGTGTATTCGTATTTCACAGAACGTGCCAGCGTGGCAATGCTCTCCGCAGGTTCTGCGTCTCCTTCCTCTCCCTGCTGCTTAACAGTCGTCCAGTAGTCTTTGATATCTGTCCCCCTGGCGATTAGGAGATAGAGCCCGCTCTTTAACCCGCCAAACTGCGCATAGCCGCCGCTTATGGCTGCGCTTTTTACAGGCTCCAGCGCGGCTGCCTGGTTCTCTTTCACATACCCGGCTGCTTTCTGGGCCATCTTCTTCCAGTCTGCATTGTCCGGACTGGAACTGTAGATGTCTTCCAGTTCCTGGTATCCTTCTAAGAATTTATAAGTATATGCGTCATATCCGCTGACAGGCTGCGCATCCGCAACTTTGTACAGGTCAACCGTAACCGCTGCGCCTGCCAGGTCAGCCGCCATCTCCTGGTTGCTGCCACTGGGATCTACTGGCGCTACCTTCAGCGTGCATTCCTCTTCCAGATTGACTGCCCTTGCCGCCCCGTCCAGTCCGGGCGCCGCTGCCACCAGTCCCGCTGTCAGCGCAAGCGCCAGAAGCGAACCGGCCAGCCGGCCTGTGAATCTGTCCTGGCGGTGCCTCCACTTTATTTCCATAAACCTCTCCTCCTTCTTACTTTTACTCCTCTGAGAATCATTATTTCTTGAAATCATCCAGCATCTTCTGGGCCTGTTTATTCGGTCGTCTGCGGTAATGGATCAGCATGCCGATCAGTACGATGAACAGAATAGGAATGCCCACTGCCGGGATTACGATGTAGGTCGGGATTCTGACTGCCTCCGACGGCGTGGCCGCGCTATCCAGATTCGCAATCCGGTGCCCCCGCATCAAGATACGGTGGGAATTGACGCCATATGGAGTGCAGGTAGTCAGTGTACAGTAGTCCTCACCATCTACGATCGCAAGTTCGTCAGTTTCCTCCGGCAGTACAATTCTGATCTGATCTACCATGTATGTAATCGTCTCATCCAGTACCGTAACCGTAAATGTGTCTCCCTCGCCCAGTTTATCTAAATCCGAGAACAGCTTCGCACTGGGAAGCCCTCTGTGGCCGGACATTACGGAATGGGTACGCTCTCCTCCGATGGGGAATGACGACCCTGGAATATGTCCTACCGCAATCTGCAGAGTCCCCTCTTCCACTCCGTGATATACCGGAAGATTCACACCGATAGATTTAATCTGAACGTATCCCATAATTCCGGTTCCTGTGACGTCTAAAATACTCTCATACCGCGCTTTCTCTTCATCTGAAAGTTGAAAGTGAACGCCGTTCGGAAGGGATTCATTGTATTCCCTGGCCTTCGTAAAGATCTCTTCCTTCTCTTCCTTGGACATGCTCTCTACCGCTTCCACATAACCGGCAATTGCCTGTGTTGCATGCAGGGAATTCCACCAGTCACTGATCGAAGGATAAGAAAATACCGCTACGCCCGCTAACATAATAACAACCAGAATAATTGTTGAAATAGAAGAACTTTTTTTCTTCTTTGTTTTTTTCTGACGCTTTCCTTTTTTTTCTGCCTTATTCCCCGACGAAGTTTTCTGCGCCTTTATCTGCTTTGACGACGCGTCTTCATTTGCATACATTGCTTCGTTTAAATGCGTCTCTTCATTCATAAATATCCCCCATTCTATTCGATGGGCTTCGAATTTATCAAGGTGAACTCCTGTCACCTGCTGACGTCTGCCGGATAGTCTATCATCCGTTGCTCACCGCACACCACGGGAAGGTGTCAGCCTGTGCGGCAAATCCCCTTGGGACAGATAAACTGTCCCTCAGGGTATGATAAGTATTAAACTTCTTTGCTCATACGTTTCTTTGTAACCAAGATGACGCCTGCGCCAATTACAAGAACTGCACCAACGATGTAGAAGATTGTTGTTCCGATACCACCTGTGGATGGAAGGAGTGAGCCCTGATTATTCGTGATTTCAAGCGCTTCTGCATCCAACTCAGAAAGGTTCTTTGAAACTGTCTGAGTTGTTGTAGTTGAAGAAGATTCACTCACAAGATTACCTTTTTCATCATAACGTCTTTCGCCAGAGGTCTCATAAATAGTTTTAGCAAGTTCCTGTGGTGTGAGTTCTACTGTCTCTGTCAACTTGTTATAACCATCCGGTGCTTTAAACTCAGTTACTGTAAGTTTTACATCTTTAGCAAGACCAACAATATACAGTTTTCCACTTTCATCCGTAGACATTTCTGCACTTTCTGGAGCATTTTCTGTCGGATCATAAGAAACAACTCTATAAACACCGCTCTCTCCCTCTACTACTTCTACTGTAAGACCTTTAATAGTAAATATAGCGCCAGCCAGTGCCTGTTTATCCTGATCTACTTTCTTAATTGCTGCTGCATAAGTTGTGATCTCTGCGGTATCTTCCCAAGTCTCATCCCACGGTTCCGGTATATCCGGAGTATCAGGGTTATAAACTTCAGGTTGGATAGAAACAGTATTTATATCTACTTTATTGATATTCGTTGTCGATGTAAGAACTGCTTCATATGTCATTACAATCTGAGCACCCTGTGCGTAAATACTGGTGTAGCTTCCATCAGCTTCTTTTCTTGCCCATGGGATTGTAATCTTTTTGTCATTATTAAACTGTGGTACTTCTCCATGAACCTTATAAGCACCTCCACCAATCGTAATGTTGGTTACTTCAACATCACTCAAGAACTCAGGTAATGTATCACTAATCACATAATTTATAACCTGATGAGACTTATCTCCAGCGTCACCTTCTTTCGCTATATAGTTCGTGGTATCAAATCTAGCTGTGTACTTAACCGTATCGCCGATAGAATAACTCTCTTTTTCAACATCCTTTGTAACACTTGGCTCATTTACGTTCTTGTCATAGATAGAAGCATTCGGCTGAGTAGATGTAACAGTGATTGCTGCTTTAGCATCTTCACCCTCTGCATCATCTGACTTATGAGTTGTAGTCATCACATAATAGCCATAGGCAAGTCCGGTAAATTCAAGTACATCTCCTTCACTAACTGCATAGTTGGTTACTGTAGCAGTTTCTGCCCAGGCTTCAAGTGCTGCCTTTAATTCGGGTGTCATTTTAGTTCCTGTAACCTTTCCAGTCCCATCTTTCTCAAGAATAGAATCTGCCGGAATTACATTGTTAGAATCATCTTTTGAAAAGAAAGTTGTTAATCCTACTGGTATGTCACCTTCACACTGATAGGCAATTTTATCGCCATTAACAGTTGCGTCAAAGAGTTTATAGATATTGTAAGTTTCACCCTTTGCTGCATTATTAATTGTAATTTTAGCGCCATCCGGATCTGCCGGATTAAGTGCTACTGTCTGTGCAAAAGCTGTGATACTCATAGCTAATGCCATCATTGCTGCTACCATAAGAGCTGCTAATTTTTTGATTCTTTTCATAATCTCATTCTCCTTTTATTTTTATTACTTTGAATGTTGTCTGGATTCGATAGATATAAAATACATCGAATCCGTAATTTGTTAGTTCCCGGAGGAATCTTACCCCCTCCTTTCCCTAACTTTTTTTCTATACATAAAGCCTGCGCCTGATAATAAGGCTAAGACGCCTGCCATTGTATATATGATTGGACCATAACCACCAGTTTCGGGAAGTTCATATTCGACTGGCTGATTAATAAAATCAAATTTATCATCTCTATCCCAGTCTATCGTCCCTTCAACTGTCTTGTCTTTCATAATTACACCCGTACTTTCATTCTCCAAATCCGGTTCATAGGCAGCATACTTTGCCTCTTTGATGGTATAATTCGTTCCATCAGGAAGGTTAAACACCTCTATCGTCTGATTGTGACTCAGCTTAAACTTTCCACCAGATCGGATATCGCCTTTCTCTGCAACTGTTCCGTCTGCATTCTTTATTTCATATGGATAAGTATTGTAAGCTATATTCTCGGCATTACCTTTAAACGTAATTGTAAACTCGAACTTTTCCTTCAAAAACTCCTCTGGCACTTCTCCGCCTATTTCTTTTTTCACTGTCAAAGTACTTTTAACATTGCCTGTATAATCAATTACAGGAACAGCATTTACAGATGGTAAAGTAAACTGCATCCAACAGGTGGAACCTGACGCTCCTCGCTCTGTGTAAAAGAATTTCAGCGTATATGATTTTGTACGTATTTGCTCCGGGTCAGATTTATCAGCCGCATCTCCATCTGTCGGTTTCTCAATATAGTTCCACAAATCTACATATTCTCCTGCTGCCTGATGAACACCGCCGATATCACAAATCAGCTCTGTTTTTCCACCTGGATGCTCCAAAAATACCCACATATCATCATCGCCAAAGAAATAATAATTTAATGGTCCTACATAATCATCTGTCAAGTTAAAATCAACCTCAAAATTCATGCCGAAGAAACTATTATGTTCCTGCCCGTCATCAGCATTTATTAACTTCATTGAATTATACTGAGCATGTGTTCCAAATTTAGGATCATGGCCACTAGCACCGAAGGTACTCGCATTATCCATAGGCCAAAATTGATTTGTCCATATCTGGTCACCCGGATCCGTTCCCCAAGCTATACTTCCCTTCTGAAACTGGTTCAAATTTTCCGCATGATTTCCACTTCCAACTACCGCTTTCAATGTATACGTATCACCATCCCGTTCGAAGGTAAGTGAACGACCCGGAATTTCTGTTTTTCCTTGTAATTTCGCTTTTGGATTAAATAAATCCGGCGCTCCCACTCTAATCTGTGGATACCCGTTTTCTGACAACGATTCCCGCACCAATCCGTAAGCACATTTCTCTCGTATTGTCTTCGCACTATTTCCATTCGGTTTGACTGCCTGATTAATATAATGTCCATCAAGTATATCTGATTCCATCCCCGTCTTTCCAGAATTGTTATTACCAAATCCATACAACGGCTTAGTATTTAAGGTGTAATTGTTTACACTATTAATACCCTTCCGATAAACTCGATTCTCATCTGATGCACTTGCTGTACCATTCGTAATGTCATAATCAAAAAATCTTGTAGGATAATCTTTATCTTCGGTATTACTTTTACCCACCAGACGAATCACTGTATCATCTGCAATAAGTATTACATTTCCACCAGCCGCATCCGCATTATTGGTAAAGGAAATTTTCTTCACTTGATCTCCGCTATATACTGTCCAGTCATCTTTATTTGTACTGCTGACTTTTTTCTGATTCTCTGCTGCTTTCGAATTCTGCAATACCCAGACTTCATAAAGATCAAAGTTTAAACCCGCCTTCGCAAATTTATTAATATGATCCAGTCCACTGGCAATCTCTCGAAACTCGTATTGATCTGCCGTATAGAGCTTTGTCAGTGAATCTGTCGTTTCCTTATCTTTATATACCGGACTATATACAGGCCATTTTATTGTTTGGTCTTTATTGTCTTTATCTTTATACTTATACTCTTTAGTTGTTCCTGTAGCTCCGACATACATGTTTTTAGTATTGAGTGTTTTCGCATTGCTAGGTAGTTCTGCCCCTCCTTTTTCACCCTCTCTTATACTTGTATTGATAATTGTAATCGCCTCAGCCCCTGTCGTTTGCTTATCTTCCAGAATCTGTGCATATGCATAATATTGTACGGTAAATTGAACATTTGACTTAGCTAACGCAGCCATGGCAATTTTTTCATTATGTGCATTTATACTTCCTGCAATCGGCGCCTCGGTCTCGTGCTGATTCAAATAAGTATCTCCAATAGAATCTACTTCTGTATCGTTTATTTTCATAGCCTTTAACATAATCCCGGTCTTCTTTTCCAGTACTTCTTCGCCAATCTCTGCCGCTTTCTCTTCACCAAGTATCTGTTTTACAGTTACCGGAATTGATTCCTTAGCCTGATCATTTAAGGTTTCTGCAGACGTAATTTTTGCCGTAACTTTGCAATCTGATATATCTATTTCTTTTCCTGCATATGTCAAAGAACAGGATACCACTTGAAGCCGAAGCAACTCATCCTTTTCATCTGACTGTTCTACATAATCAAATGCTGTTGAATACTTATCACTGTCTTCACCCAAAGATAATACCTCAAATTTCAGTTTTGGATTATCGCTTTCAGCTAGTGTACTTTCATCTGATATATCCGCATCCCCCGAATCTTCTTCATCTTGTGAACCACTTTCACCGGCTGCACCTTCCTCTTCTGTCTCCTCGTCACCGGACATATCTGAGTTTTCTAAACCATCTTTGCCCTCCGTTTCAGTTTCACCAGTTTCATCAGTCACTTCATCTTCATTTGTCTCTTTATCCTCAAATATTTCTCCAGTATCATCTGTTCCGGCATCCGACTCTATATCGTCCGCATCTTCTTTTGATACCTTTATATCCCCTTCAATATGAAAAGTTGCTTTGAATACATCATCTTCATATGTTGTGGATTCTGAAATATGGACAGCTGTTGTCACTGCATCCGCTGCTTTATTCTCATACCCTACTGCATAGGGAGAAAAACTTTCTGTCTTAAAAGATGTGCTTCCACTCTCTGCTTTGCTTCCATCAAGAACTTCTGTTTTTTCATCATCAAAATGTACAATCTTTGTCGGAACACCTTCTGGCAGTCCATATTGATTTACAAGCTGAATCGTGATTTCTACCGGACTCTCCGGCACCACTTCTTTACCATCTAAAAAGAAGCCTATTTCAAATAATCCACTCATGGTAGAATCTTCATTCTTAATGCTCTTCTTGAATTCCTCCTCATGTTCCTTATATCTTTCTGCATCGCTTTCTTCCGTAATCTGTTTAGCAATAAACTCTGCATCTTCCGGAATATTTGCATCTTTATTATAAGAAGCTGTTACAATATATCCTTCTCCTTCATAAGTCCTGGTTTCGTCATAAGATTCCTTCTCAGTCTCACCTACTCCAACAGTTTCTTCATCCACATCTGCTTCTTCTTTATCTTCTTCATCCAGATCAGCTGTAAAGATTTCTCCCTCCTTCTCAGCCTCTGCATCTCCTTTTTCTACCAATTCTCCATTCGCAGTCACTTCCACAATCTCGAAGCATCCATCTTCTTCCGTATGGATGTGCTCCTCCAGTACCGGAATGGTACACACGAGCCGCCTGTTCGTCTCACTGAGCTTTTCTTCCTCATTGATCTTCTTGTAGCATTCGTCCGTATGGGTATGGAGTTCCAGCTTCCCGCAGGAAAGAACTTTCTCCACCTCATAACATTCATCTGTATGAGTGTGTCCGCCTTCGTCTTCCGTCATCTGGCAGGTCAGTTCATCTGTCCACTCGTAGCAATCATCCCCATGTGCATGTTCTTCCAGTCCGCAGATCATTTCCCCCGCCTCGTCATAGCACTCGTCCGCGTGTGTATGTTCCGGAACCTGGCAGGTAAGTTCGCCCTGCTGTCTGGTGTAGCATTCCTCACCATGCTGGTGCCCGTCTGCCTCTTCCTGCCCGCAGATCAGCGTCTTCTCTTCGGTATAACACTCTTCGTTGTGCTCGTGCTTCTCTATCTCCGGAAGCTGACAGGTGAATTCCCCATTCCAGTCATAACAGTCATCGTTATGTACATGAACCACATAATCCGCGTATCCGCAGATCAGATTCTCCTTCTTCCCGTCATAACACTCATCTTTGTGCTGGTGCACATCTAATTTGCAGATGACCACCTTTTCCTTGTGCGTCATCGCCTGACCCCTCATCTTCAGTGCTGCGACTGTCCCCAGCCCAACGATAACCGCCATGCAAAGGAACACCACCAGCCATCTCTTCTGCTTTTTCTGTTCTTGCAAAAATCTCGCAATCTGTTTTAAAATTGAAGATTCCATCCTGCAGCCTCCCTCCTGAATATTTCTGCATCAATTACTTTACAAATCCGATCTCTGACAATGGCCAGACCCGGAATAAGATTTTCCCTACAACCGCATCGTCGCTTACACATCCTACCGCTGTACTCCGGCTGTCTATACTGGTTGCCCGGTGGTCTCCCATCACGAAGCATTTCTTGTCCGGCACCTGGTACGGCAGGTCAATGTCACACTCCCCGAGCGCCAGTTCCTTAACGTAAGGCTCTTCCAGACGCACATCATTCACATATACGTTGCCGTCCTCGTCGATGTCCACCCAGTCTCCTGAGCTTGCGATCACCCGCTTGATCAGGATGTTGTTATTATAGTAAAATGCAACCACGTCGCCGGTCTTGAACTTCGAACTGTTCACCGCCACCACGATGTCCTCATTCTGGAGCGTATCCGTCATAGACGTTCCGCTGATCTGGAGCACCGGCAGTAGCAGAACTGCGATCAGTACTGCGACTGCCGCTACCACCATCAGGGAAAATGCGGTGCTCTTCAGCACCCTCCTGTAACTCCTCTTGTACTGCTCCTTCTTAAGCTCTGCTTCCAGAAGCTCCAGGCTCGGGAGTTCCACCGCACCCGTTTCCGGTGCGCCCTTTCCCCCTTTAATATCCAGTTTATTTATGTCTGTCTTCTCACTGGCCGTACCGGCGTCCGGCGCGCCCTTTGCTTCTGCCTGCTCTGTCGGATTTATGTTCTGTGTTTCCTTTTGTTCCATTATTTCCCAGACCTCCCCATATCTGCAGGCTCAAGGGCTTTCATGTCTGCCTGCCCCTTGCATCTCTGCCTGATGTTGTACAGATACTGGTCTGCCGCCTGCTGCGCTATCTCGCAGAATCTGTTCAGCCTTAATACTGCGTCCGCTATGGAATCCGACTGTTCCAGGTGTGCCTGCCTGTCAGAACACCATGCTTCCTTTTCTTGGTTGAGTTCGCTGATCTGCTCTTCCTTCTTTGCAAGACGCCCCTGCAGCTTCTCAATCAGGACATCCTTTTCTTCCACCTTTTTTCCAAGGCGTTCATTACTATCTTCAAATTGCAGCCTTTCCTGTTCCTTCTCTTCCTGCTCATCTTTTAAAAGGGCGATTGCTCTTCCCTGTTCTACCAGCAGCTGGAGAAGTTCCTGTCTCCGCAGTTTTTGTAATTCCTTTACAGTCATGCCAAGCCTCTTTCCCTTGTCATTTACCTCATAATGTATATTATGAGGTATAATAGAGCCAGTCCCTGACATGCTGCACGGGATACACCTGCATCCAGAGACTGTACAACAGTTTATAAAAAGGGGTTTTATCAAATGACAGAAAAAGAATTTCGAAAACTCAGACCACTGGATCTCATCCAGATACTACTAACGCAGAACAATGAAGAGGCCAGAATCCAGGAGGAACTTGACAGACAGAAGGAATATCTGGACGGCCTGCGTACACATAATGAGAATCTGAAAACGTTATTAAACGATAAGGATGCGCTGATTGAGACCCTGAAGCAGGATCTGAACCAGAGCGATAACAGAATCCGTGACCTCAGGGAAGAATTAAAGACACTGTATGCTGATAAGCGGATTAACCTGGAGAATATTGGTTCCCTTACAGAAGTTGCAAAGAGGGTCAACCAGATCTTTGAGACGGCACAGCGAGAGGCAGAACAATGCCTTGCACACCTAGAACATGCGTTTGCTATAGGAGAGAATACGAGCCCTGGAAATATTACTTTAGAAGGAACGGAAAGACCGGAGCCGGATGTGAACGAATCTGAGACAACAGATCATACAATCCCGGAAGCTTTAATTCCTAAGGCTTCACCTCCTTATACCGGAACTGTATCTTCTGAAGCAGAAACATCCGAAGACACGGAGCCCCATGAAAAAGATGTCACGACTGCCAAAACGGAAGATGAGAAAGCGGAGCCTGCTATGCCCAATCCGGCTGATTCCTGTGACATAGATGCTGCCATGGAGAAAGGCGCATCTGCCGATACAGATACCACAGAAAATGTTACACCAGAGACACCCCCAGAGACAACGGCTGTAGCTAAGCACATAGAATCGCATCACAGTAAGGCACCCCAAACTCACTCCCGCCAAAACGAAGGCCTGTTCCGGAAGTTATTAGGCGGTATGAAACGAAAAAATGGAGGGAAATAGATGACGGTTGGTAAAACAGCAATAAAAATATAGAATCAACCTCTTTTTAGATGAATTTTTGACGTATCTTTTGACTATTAGTTTGTTATACTCTTCTTAACCTAAAAATTCGAATGCCCAAAAGCAAACCAGAAAAAATATACCTCATAATATACATTATGAGGTACTTTTTTATATTTATTTTATGTCCCAATAAAAAGTCCCAGACAATCGATCTGCTGTTCCTGTTCCTCACAGCTCACCATTGTATAAATTCGCGTCGTATTGATACTGGAATGTCCCAGCAGATCCGCCAGGTGGCAGATGTCCTTTTCTACCTTATAATAAGTAAGCGCGAACAGATGTCGTAGGTTGTGGGGCGACACCTTGCTCTTTAAGACCTTCGCCTCCTCGCAGAGCGCTTTCATGCCGTGCAGGATATTGCTGCGGTCTATGGGCCTCCCGGTCCGTGTGACGAAAATGCTTCCTGAGGTAATCTTCTTCTCCCTGGTATAACGCTTAAGCTCCACACACAGTTCCACAGGAAGAATGACGATCCGGGTCTTCCCCTTTAAGGACACCGTAGCCTTTCTGATGTGCAGCGCCTGCACCGTGATGAACTGCAATTCGCTGATACGGATCCCGGTGGCGCAGATGGTCTGCATGATCAGGCTTAAGCATTTCTTCCCGTTCTTCTTCGCCGCCTCCACAAGACGGGTATACTCTTCCCGGTTCAGCTCCCGCTCCCTGGCACGAAATGTAGTTGACTGCACCTTAAAAAACCTCACCACACAGTCCCCGCACCCGATGGTGCGCAGAAAACTGTTCACTGCGGCAAGCATGGAGTTCGCACTGATCACCGCATAACTCTTTGCCAGATGCTGCTTGTATGAGATCACCGCATCCTTCGTCACAGCGCCGCTTTCCCCGATGAACTCCACGAACCGGGCCGCGTCCCGCATGTACTTGTCAATCGTGGCGCTGCTCTTTTCGGCTTCTTTAAGCTCCTTCTCAAACTGGCTCAGCATCTCACTTCTATTAATCTTCTGTTCTTCCACCGTAATGAATCCTCCTGTTCCCTGGTATATATCCAGACTCTATTACATCTCCCGTAAACAAGGAAGAATAGACCTAAATCCTCTTCCTGGATATGCTCTATATTATGATACAAGCGTCAAAAGGTCATGCGTTTCATGCTTACATAAAAAAACATGACTCCCCGACGCGTAAAACACCGGGAAGCAGCCATAGCGTATCAGAAGCGTCAAAATAACTTTTGCCGCTTTCATCATATTATAGGATAGAGAGGGAAAGCCATACAAACAGCTCTACTCCAGGTTGTAAGAATAAATTTTCAGGCACGCTCCAAAGCATGTCTATGGCTGTATGGTTTTTCCTATCGACAATATAACACAATATCCCCTGGAAAATGTAAACTTTTTGTGAATTTGATGAAAAAACCTTTTATAACAAAGGCGCACTGGAAATACTATCATAGATTTCATAATCAAATGGGGAATACAGACAGGTCAGCCTGTATGTATCCTTACAATCAGACGGAGGTTCTATATGGAAAGTAAAGACACCATATCCCTGCTTCAGGAATGTGATGCAGGTACAAAGATGGCTGTAAGCTCTATTGATGAAACTTTAGAAAAGATTCAGAACGGAAATCTGAAAAAAATACTTTCAGACAGCAAGGAAGAGCACCTTAAGCTTGGAGATGAGATCCACACTCTTCTTACCAAATACGGTGGGATGTACAAGGAGCCCAATGCAGTTGCAAAAGGCATGTCCTGGATCAAGACAAATGTGATGCTGGGACTGGATGAAAGCGACAAGACAGTTGCCAGTCTGATTACCGACGGATGTGACATGGGCATTAAGTCACTGCAAAAGTATCTGAATGAGTATGAAAATGCGGATCACATTTCGAAAGGAATCTGCAAAAAACTGATCTCTGTGGAAGAGAAGCTAAGCAAAGATCTCCGGGAATACCTTTAAGGCAGGCCCGGAGATCTTTTGTAAAAGACTTTTTAATCAATTATGCTTTCAAAAAGTGTGATACTTAAGCCTTCTGCTTTCTGGCCGACAGCAAAAAGATGAATACAAGGGAACTCACAAGCAGCATAGCCGGATAGAAAAGATTCGGGATAATATCAAACGCAGACACCTCGAAACCAAGCTCATTTGCCGCAGATATAGCCACCAGCATCTGAGCGCCATACGGGATCACTCCCTGTGAAATACAGGAAAAAGTATCCAGAAGCGACGCCGCTTTGCGCGGTGAGATTCCATATTCATCTGACATCTCCCTGGCAATCGGATTTGCCATAACAATCGCAACCGTATTATTCGCCGTTGCCACATCCATGGCAAGAACAAGAAGCCCCATACCAAGCTGTCCGCCTTTATTTCCCTTAAAGACGCTCCGTATAGCCGAAAGCAGAGCCTCAAAACCGCCATATTCCCGGATCAGGGAACACATGGCAGCCACCAGAACCGCCACCATGCATGTCTCGAACATCCCTGATACGCCTGAACCCATATTCACAAGAAGATCTGTGGGCGCGGTCTGGCCGGTAGCAAGCATGATCACAGCTCCCGACACAATCCCCACAAGCAGGACAACAAACACATTAATTCCCACAATTCCTCCAATCAGCACAAGAATATACGGAACAATCTGAATTAGATTATAATCCTGGGACACGGATCCGCTCAAATCCGTGCGGAAAGATAATACAAGAATCAGGACAAGCGTAACCAGCGCCGCCGGCAGCGCAATCCCAAAGTTCTCCCGGAACTTGTCCTTCATGGCACAGCCCTGTCCATTACATGCCGCAATCGTCGTGTCTGATATAAAGGAAAGATTATCCCCGAACATAGCCCCACCCATAACCGAGCCGATACAAAGCGGAAGGCTAAAGCCCGACGCCTGTGCCACTGCCACCCCAATAGGGGTAATCAGAGTAATCGTTCCTACCGAGGTTCCCATAGCCGTAGACACAAAACATGCCACAACAAATAACACGGCTACCGCAAACCGCGCCGGAATCAGCGAAAGCATAAAATACGCAACACTCTCCGCACTGCTCCTCCCCACAACACCCACAAAGGAGCCTGCCACAAGGAAAATCAACAGCATCGTAATAATATTCTTATCCGCCAGTCCCTGCGCCATAATCTCAAGCTTAGCATCAAATCCCACCTCCCGGTTCTGAAGGCAGGCGACCAGAATCGCAGCAAGAAACGCCACCACAATCGGGATATTGTAGAATCCCATAGGAATCATCAGCACATACTCAAACAAAATACCAAGCCCTAAATACATTACCAGAAACACGCCGATGGGCAGCAGCGCGACCGGATTACTTTTTTTCATACCTCTCATCCTCCTGTTGGGGGACGGGGCATTTTTAAAAATGCCCCGTCCCAGATTAAAAATGACCTGTCCCCAATTGGATTATCCCAGCAGTTCCAGGAAGTCTTCCCTGCTCATTGCGGAGAGTCCGCTTCCGTCTCCCTGGATAATCTGCTCTGACAGATTTTTCTTTGTTTCCTGAAGCTTTTCGATCTTTTCTTCGATACTTCCTTTTGCGATTAATTTGTAGACCGTAACTTTATTCTTCTGTCCGATCCGGTGTGCACGGTCTGTTGCCTGATTCTGTACTGCAAAATTCCACCATGGATCGTAATGTATAACCACGTCTGCTCCGGTCAGGTTAAGCCCTACGCCTCCTGCTTTCAGCGAGATCAGGAATACCTTTGTGTCGTTCTCGTTGAATTCTTTTACCAGCTTCAGCCGTTTTTCCTTCGGTGTTGAGCCTGTGATCGTGTAGAAGGATATCCCGTTTTCTTTAAACTGCTCTGCGATGATTTCTAGCATGGAGGTAAACTGGGAAAACAGCAGAATCTTATGTCCTCCTTCTATTGCCCTGCCGACTAATTCCACACATGCTGCAAGCTTTGCGGAGTCACCTTTGTAGTTTTCAAAACACAATACCGGATCACAGCAGATCTGACGAAGTCTTGTGAGCTCTGCCAGTATCTTTAGTTTTGTCTTCTGGAATTCTTCTCCGTCCTGGCTCGCGATGGTCTGACGCATATGTACCACCTGGGCGTCATACAGTGTCTGCTGCTCTTTCTGGAACTGAATATACTGAGTCTTTTCCAGCTTATCCGGGAGATCCTTTAACACCTGGTTCTTGAGCCTGCGCAAGATAAACGGGGTCACCATCTTCTGCAGGCGCTCCATTGCCTGCCCGTCCTCATACTTTACAATCGGCATCTCGAATTCTTTTTTAAAGGTATCATAGCCATACAGGAATCCAGGCATCAGATAATCAAAAATGCTCCATAATTCACTGAGGCGGTTTTCAATCGGCGTACCTGTCAGGGCATATCTGATCCGGCTTTTGATCACCTTCACTGCCTTTGCTGCGGATGTGGTGTGGTTCTTTATATACTGAGCCTCGTCAATGACCTGATAGAAGAACTCCTTGTCCTCATAATAAGACACATCTCTTTTCAGCAGATCATAGGATGTAACCAGTACATCATAGTCTTTGTAGCGGTCAATCTTCTGCTGGCGTTCCTTCTGGATGCCGGTAACCAGACAGAATTCAAGCTCTGGTGCGAATCTTCTGATCTCCTCTCCCCAGTTAAATACAAGGGACGCAGGCGCAACCACAAGGGATGTCCCTTTCTTTCCTTCCTCTCTGGCGGCAAGGAGGACTGCGATGACCTGCAGGGTCTTCCCAAGTCCCATGTCATCTGCCAGAATGCCTCCAAACTGGCAGCTCTCCAGTGTCCGGAGCCACCGGTATCCCTTTTTCTGATAATTTCTCATAGTCTTTTTCAGAGATGCTGGAAGCTTAAAATCAGAATCATTGACCGTCTTAAATTCTCTCACAAGATTACGGAAATATTCATCCCGTTCACTGTAAATATCTTCATTTTCCTCTAGAAGCTTGTCTAAATAAAGGGTACGGTACAACGGCACCTGCATGTTTCCCTTCATAAATTCCTTTGGGGACAGATGCATGACGCGCATCATCTCATCCAACATCTTCAGGGAATCATCCTCAAGTCCCATAAAATCACCGTTTTTCAGACGGTGGTATTTCTTCTTCAGGCGGTAGCTGTTTAAAATGTCAAGCAGCTCCTGCTGCGAGATATCCTCTGCCGAGACCTCCAGGTTCAGAAGACCAGAAGACACGGAGACTCCGGTTGTCATCTTGATCTGCCGTGCCACATTCAGATTGGAGAATCGTTTTGTGCACTGTACCTCCCCCAGGGTCAGCAGTGCCCCCACGCCCTTCTCCAAAAACTGATACAGCAGCCCCTCATCTTCCCCACAGTGAATCTCATTCGTCTCCGCCTCATGGTATGGCAGCCATTGGCTGAGAAGATAGAGAACCTCCTCTTCTCTCGCCTTCTGTCTCGGAACACTGCTGTCTGCAAAGTCATCCAGAATCGAAATTTCTTTTGTCCCATAGCGCGCCATCGGGCGGCAGGTTACTGTGTTTTTCTCTGCATCAAGATAAAAAACAAATTCCACCTCCGGCGGCAGATATTTCTCAATCTCCTCCGGATCCTCTTCCATGATGTCAATCACATCCCTGAGCTTCGGAAGGAGGATATAGTAAAAGTCCGCCATCTCACGGCGTCCGATCTGAAAGGTAAATGACGTCCCGTCTGCATAGTCCGTAAATGGCCGGATACGCTTCACATATTCCTCATCCATCTGAAAAAAAGTATTATCCTTCATGTAATACGCAGTCTTTGCCCCAAAGAAAAGATATGGAAGATTGCACTCCACCTCAATTCCCTGAAAGGTCTTACTTTTCATGTAATTTTTCCGGATCGTCATGGTAATACGGGGATTCCCTTTGGAAAATGTCATTTCCCCCCTCTTTTTCTCTGCCCGGTTCTCAAAAGCCACCTTCTCCTGTGCCGCTGTCTCATAAAACTGATCCAGCTTCCATCCATAGAGCTCCACTTCATTCTTTTTGCCCAGTGCACGCTTCGAATAAGTTCTCGCCTCAATCAGCTTCTCCTCGAACCGCTTCTCCTCCTGCACTGTACTCCCGATGAATGCAACCCATTCTCTGCCCTTATCCGTAAAGTTGTCAATATGGTGGCTGATCTGCGTACCTGTCGTTCCATAGGTGTCCATAGCGGAATTTTTGACATTATGATAAAACTCCTGGAGATCCTTAATGACATACTGCTTCCCCTGACCAACCTTAAAAGTAAGTGCAAGATCCCCTTCCCGTACCATAAGACGAGGGGTCAGCATAACACTCTGCCCCATCGTATCAGATACTGCCTGGTTCACCTGCCTGCGCCTGAATGACCACAAAAGACTGTTTCCCCGCCTGTCTGTGGCGTTTCCCACTGGATTCTTCTTAAGCTGCTCCTCCACCAGCTTAAGGGCTGCTGCAGTATATGCACAGTATTTTTGCTCATAAAATCTCCAGTAATTCCTCTCGCACTCTTTGCAGTGACACTCTGCATGCAGAATCTTCGTTCTGGAAAAAAGAATCCGCATAGGGAAGGAGTATTTTCCCTCCTTTCCGACTGCCTCCGCCTCTCCGACCTGCCCATCTTCATTATATGTATATCCTGTATGGACATCCTTAAGCGTCACAAGACCCCCACGCTTCATTTCCATCGCATGCCTGATGTCACTTTTGGTAAATCCACAGGAATCAAAAATCTGCCCGCAGTCAAAATAGGAATAGTCCTCATAAGCCGCAGCTGCCTGCTGATCCACATTTTCTACAGGCGGTTTCTTCTGAATGCCGTCCTCGGATAAAATATAGTATTCCCCTTCATCCTGCTGTGTCTCTTCTTGTACTTCTGCCTTTATCTGCTTTGTCTCCCCAGACCCTGCTTTGCCCTCTTCTGTCGTCTTTTTCTTTACTTTATCCGTCTTTTCTTTCCGTACGTTTTCTTCCTTTTTTTCTTTTCTGGGTCTGCCCCTCTTACGGACCCTGGTTTCTTCCTTTTTTTCTTCCATGCCCGCTGCCTCTTTGGTTTCCTGCACCTCAGTCTGCTCTCCTGCTTCTGGCACAGACTTTATCTCTGGAGCTTCCTGTTTTTTCAGCATATTCTGCCCTTCCTCCTGCGTATTTTCCTTTGCCTCAGCCGTATTTGCCTCAATCGCATATAGAAGTGCTGCCATATGCTTACATTTCCCGCCTCCCTTTGCAAGCGGGCATTTGCAGCTCATCTTATAGGGCTCTTCTTCTCCCTTAGCAACAATTCTGATGCTGTATCGCTGCCTGTCTATAATTGCTGCGGTGTAAACACCGTTTTGCTCCTTGAACTCAAGAACCTTTCCTCTCTCAAAAAACTCCTTCCCCTGGTCCAGTGTACTCTGGTGGAATGCATCCTTCCATTCTCTCATCTCTCATTCTTCTTTCTAAATATCGTAATTTTATGATACTGGAAATTCCTCAATAAATACATTATAATGAAGAGTAAAATTTTTGTAAAGGGGGACGGGGCATTTTTAAAAATGCCCCGTCCCAGATTAAAAATGACCTGTCCCCAAAAAGGATGTAATGCAGTAGGCCGCGTAGATTCCTAAAAGGGCGATCCCCTGTATCCTGGAGGACCGCTTCCGGATCAGGATCGGCACTAAAAGAACTGCCATGACTATAATGGCAAGGGGGATATCCACTGCAAGTGTCTGTTGCTCCAGGGGGATTCCTGTTACGGCTGCCGGGATGCCGATCACTAGCAGAAGATTTAAAATATTAGCCCCAATGATGTTGCCGAGGCCTACATTCCCGTATCCTTTTACTAATGACATGACAGAGGTTACAAGTTCTGGAAGAGAGGTTCCCAGCGCGATGAATGTTACGGCAATTACCCTCTCGGGCACTCCTGCCTCCCGGGCGATAAGGATACCGTTATCCACCAGAAGATTTGCACCTATGTAGAGAAGCGCCGCGCATACTGCCAGAATCAAAATCTGCTTTATGATGGATGTCTGTCCGTTGTCCTCCACTGTTTCTTCCCCGCCGGACGCACTTTTGATATTCATCCATGCATAGAATGCAAACCCGGCTAACATCATGAGACCTGCCGGGCGGTTGAATGCCCCTGCTGCGATTCCCCAGATATACATTGCTATAACAACCAGGAAAAAGAAATTACATCTCCATCCAATGGAGGCCTGTGATATTTTTTTTGATGGCCGGATTGTCTGTGTAAGCCCGGCGATCAGCGATGTGTTACATATAATAGAGCCAAATGCATTTCCTGCGGCAACGGCAGAAGAGCCGTCAAAGGCTGCAGTAGTTGAGACAAGTATTTCCGGAAGGGTTGTGCCGAGGCTCACAATCGTCGCCCCCACCACAATCTCGGAAATCTTAAGCTTTCTGGCGATTGCAACCGCTGCCTCCACAAGGCGGTCTCCCCCGGCGCAGATCAGAACCAGTCCGATTATAAATAATAAAACAGTCTTAGTCATATCATTCTCTCCTTCTCTCTCTTATGAGCAGACTCTTAAGCTTCCTCCGTATTATCTCCATCTTATGTACTGTATCCGGGTCTTCGCAGGAAATCCTTTCTAGCATTCGCTCTGCATACTTCTGTTCCCGTATGATATCCAGGGACACGTCAAAATTAATGTCAAAAAAGTATGCAAGGTAGGATACCCAGTAATCCATCTTCGTCTTCCGTGTCTCTGAACGTATAGAATTCCCGCTCATGAACTGTTCCATGACCTCCGGGCTGATTCTGCTTCTTCCGGCGTCCTCCTTCGATACTCCAAGCAGCGTCTCTATGGGATCTTCCAGCTTCACCCTGCAGTTATCCAGCTTGTCTGCGTCACGAATCAGCTTCGCGTGAAGGAGAGTTCTTTCCTCATCTATTCCCTCAAGCTTAAAATCACTGTGCTTAAGAATCGCTGTCCTGATAATATCATCCTCTGTATCTTCCCTGACAAATTCCCTGATCATCCCCTCTGTAAAGAGGATCTCTGCGCCAAATGCTGCATGATCCATGGTCCCGGGCTCAAAGCTGTCAAATCTCTTAAGCTGCTCGAATCTCCCGATGTCATGCAGAAGCCCGATCAGCTCTGCAAGACTTTCATCTTCCTTCGAAAGACCCAGACGTTTTGCAATCTGCCTGCTGCACTCCATCACGCCGTATGTATGCACAATCTTCAGCCTTATCTTGTCATTTCTCCTGTCATAGCCGTCCAGGTATTCCTCAAATCTCCTTTTTGCATATTCCAGATCCATATTCCATTCCCCATTGTAATTCATTTTGACTATCTCGTAAAAATTGAGTATAATATAAGTATCCGCCAGGTTCGCGGATGCTGTAAGGATATCCGTTACGATTATAGCTACAGATATCCAGCAATTACAGTATAATACATTTTAGAGTAATATGTAAAGGAGTTGAATGTCTATGGATATGAATTTTAACCAGCTTGCCATGCTGCAGCAATTGAAAGCAGGCATAGACCGCTTCCGCATGAATCATCCGAAATTTCCGCTGTTTCTGCGGGCCGTATCACAGGAAGCTCTTAAGGAGGGAACTCTTATTGAGATCAATGTTACTACCCCGGATGAAAAGACGTACTGCACCAATATACGCCTGAAGCCAGACGATATCGAACTCATAGAAGCTCTGAAAAACAAGTAAACTTTTATTCCAGCAATAAGCAAAAGAAAGGTATGATAATTATGAAGCCAGTAAAAGAAGGAAAAGTACGGGAAATCTATGACAATGGTGACAGCCTGATTATGGTTGCCACTGACCGCATCAGCTGCTTTGATGTAATCCTAAAAAATGATGTGACCAAAAAAGGCACTGTCCTCACCCAGATGTCGAAATTCTGGTTCGATATGACAAAGGACATTCTTCCTAACCACATGATCTCCGTAGATGTGAAAGAGATGCCTGAATTCTTCCAGAAACCGGAATTTGACGGAAACAGCATGATGTGTAAAAAGCTTGAAATGCTTCCAATCGAATGCATTGTACGCGGATATATCACTGGAAGCGGATGGGCAAGCTACCAGAAGGACGGCACCGTCTGCGGCATCCGCCTTCCCGAAGGACTAAAGGAGTCCGACAAGCTTCCTGAACCTATCTATACCCCGTCCACCAAAGCTGAGATCGGAGACCATGACGAAAACATTTCTTACGAGCAAAGTATTGCCCATCTGGAAAAATATTTCCCCGGCAAGGGAAAAGAGTACGCCGCAAAGCTTAAGGACTGTACACTCGCACTCTATAAGAAATGCGCAGACTACGCCCTTACACGCGGCATCATCATCGCAGATACAAAATTCGAATTCGGTCTGGATGAAAACGGCAGTCTCGTAATCGGCGACGAGATGCTCACCCCGGACAGCTCACGTTTCTGGCCTGCCGACACCTACGAACCAGGACACGGACAGCCCTCCTTCGACAAGCAGTTCGCACGCGACTGGCTAAAAGCAAACCCGGACAACGACTGGACACTTCCAGAAGATATCGTCGAGAAAACAATCGGCAAATACCTTGAAGGATATAAGATGCTTACAGGCGAAACGCTTTAAGATTGAGGACGGGGGCATTTTTTGCCATAGCACGCCCGGGAAGCTCCAGTGGAACTTCCCGGGTGAAAAATGTCCCGTCCCCAATCTGCTTAACACGTAGCTCCGCCCACTACATCCTTCTTCAGTATCTCCTTCTTATCAATCTTGCTATTCAGAAGCTTATCCTGGACATAATCAAATCCGAGCCTTGCAATGGTATCCGCGAACCGCTCTCCAGACTGTCCCTCATCCCGGAAGAAGAGAATCGCGCGCTCTACAAGTTCCACGACCTCGTCCTCAGAGGTAAAGATCTTATCAAGGGGCTGTCCGCCTGCAACCCTTTTGCCCCAGCGTCCTCCTATGTAAACCTTATATCCGACGGCAGATTCATTTACTGCGCCAAACGGACATTTTGCAATACAGCGTCCGCAGTGATTACATTCCACAGGATCAATGGTAATCTTGTCATCCTGCATCCCTGCCACATGGATCGGGCATGCCTTCTCGACCTGGCAGATCTTACAGCCGCGGCATTTTGCATGGTCAATTTCCGGCACACGCTGTCCGATGATTCCAAGGTCATTCAGATCCGGCTTCACGCAGTTGTTCGGACATCCGCCCACGGCAATCTTAAACTTATGGGGCAGGGAAACATCATGATACCCTGTATAATACAGATCATGCAGTCTCTCTGAGAGAGCAAATGTATCTATCAGTCCATACTGGCAAGTAGTTCCCTTACAGGAAACAACCGGACGGACCTTTGAGCCGGTTCCGCCGGTCTCAAGTCCTGCCTCCTTAAGGAAATCCCGGACAGGCTCAATATTATCATAGGGCACGCCTTGAATCTCCAGTGTAAGACGGGTTGTCATGGTCACCTCACCGGAACCGAATTTCTCTGCCGCCTCTGCAATCTTCTGCTGCTCACTGGACGTAATCTTACCATTCTTCGTAATGACGCGTACATTAAAAACATCCTCAAAGCGCTTATCCTGGAGGCATCCCAGGCCTTTCACCCTCTTAATCTCCTCCGCCGGAATCTTTTTCCCTTCCCGCGGAACCTTCACCTCATTAAATATGGCGCCGCCCTCAAGAACCCTCGTATTCGTATAGCCATATGCTTTCAGACGGTTCTGAAGGAAATATCCCCTCTTGCCCTTTGCACAGACAAGCAGGAGCTTCGCGTCCTTCTCAAGCCCCTCAATGGGCCCTGTCACCTCTGACAGGTTAATCCAGCGGGCGCCCGGAAGAGCCGGAGCCGGCTGTACATCCAGCACCTGCCAGCCTTCTGCCCCGCCTGCCGCATACTCTGCAGGGCTAATGCTCTCAAGCCCGCCGTCAAGTTTATTTTCTAAAATATAACATGCTGTCACAAAAGGATGAATTGCCGTGGAGAACGGCGGCGCATATGCATAATCCATGGTATCAAAATCATCTATGGCCATCCCCTGGGAAATTCCTGTCACAGCAATATCCACCATCTTGTCAACCGCGCCTGCACCCAGCACCTGGATTCCAAGCAGCATACGGCTCTCCCTGTCCGCAGTCATCTTAACAAAAAACGAGGATGCTCCCGGATAGTAATGCGCCTTATCGTCCAAAATACACACAACTGAAACAGCATCATATCCCGCTTCCTTCGCCTGGATCTCCGTAAGGCCTGTTCTTCCCCCATTAAGTTTTGGAAGAAGACGCACCACGCCGGTGCCCATACATCCGCCGTATCCTCTCTTCGCTCCGTACATCCGCTTCACCATGGCACGGGCAGCAAGATTGGCAGTAGAACCCATAGCCGACCACTGGGGCTTATCTGTCAGGGCATTTTCTACCATTGCACAATCACCCGCCGCATAAATATCAGGAAAGTTCGTCTGCATATTTTCATTTACCAGGATTGTCCCTTTGAACATCTCAATTCCGCTATCCTTAAGGAATCCCGTTGCCGGGCGCACGCCGATTGCCATAACGGCAATGTCCGCCGTAAGACTCCCATTGTCCGTCAGCACGCTTTCCACATGTCCCGTCCCGCTGATTCCTGCAAGGCTTGTCGCAGTAAGAATCCGCATTCCCGCTTTTTTAAGCTGACGCTTTGCAAAATCCGCCATCTCCGGATCAAACGCATTCGGCATAATCTGAGGCATCGCGTCAATGACTGTCACCTCAAGCCCCTGCGCCATCAGATTCTCCGCAACCTCAAGGCCGATAAATCCCGCGCCGCACACCACAGCCCTGCGGCAATTCTTTTCTTCAACATAAGCGCGGATATTTACCGCATCCTCCGGTGTACGTACGCAGAATACGCCTTTAAGCTCCTTCCCCTCCACCGGTGGAACGAAGGGAACCGCCCCTGTGGAGATGATCAGCTTATCATAACCTTCTGTAAATTTCTCACCGGAGGTCTTTTCAAATGTCACTTCTTTCTTCTGCGGATCCACCCCGACAGCCTCACAGCCGGTAAAAACCTCTGCTCCTGTAAGTCCTGAATATTTTTCCGGAGTGTTCACAATCAGTCCTTCCCTCGTCTGAATATCGCCGCCTATATAATATGGAAGGCCACATCCTGCATAAGAAATGTCTGTGCCCTTCGTGAACACCTTAACCTCTGCCTGGCGGTCACATCTCTTTAGCTTCGCCGCCGCTTTTGTACCTGCTGCGACACCGCCCAAAATCACATATTTCATATATCACTGCTCCTTTCATCAGCATTAAAATCTATAAGAATACTATACCGTAATTTCTCACCACAATCAATTCAAAAACATAAAAAATGACAGCACAACTTGTTACTAGTTACTATTCACGGACTAACCGTCCGCTCATAGTAACGCATCCAGCCCATTTAAAGTCGCTTTCAGCGAGGGGCTGGATGCCGGATACCACCACTTTATCGGCCCGGATGCCGTGCAGCGGAGTGCACGGCCCCGTGAATAGTAACCCTATGAGGTTTTTCAGAGGATGATGGCATATAAAAGAGCTTGTATGGCTTTCCCTCTGTCTATAATGTATCACATTCTGACCAGGTTTTTAATAATTTCCGCCGCTATATTTGAAAAGCGGCAGAGGTTTCCCCCAGCCGCTTTTATCAACTTATGCAAAAATAAGATGTAACACGAATTGTTCTGTGCTAACGCACTCCCACAATTGTATCATGTCAATTATTTAATTTTAATCTTAACAGATGCTCTCTTCTTGCTTCCGTCTGTGGCCTGTGCCGTAATCTTAACAGTCTTGCCCTTTCCGGCCTTCTTAGTTGTAACAACTCCTTTTGAATTTACTGTTGCATACTTTTTACTGGAAGTTGTCCATACCAGCTTTTTATTTGCCTTTTTACCTGTGGTCTTCACAGTTGCCCTTACTGTCATCTTTTTTCCGGCTTTTACAGACTTCCCGGCTTTCAGGCTGATCTTTTTCACGGAGTCCTTCATGATCGTAATCTTGTAAACCGCCTTCTTACCACTTCCGTCTGCCGCCTTTGCAGTAATTTTAACAGTCTTGCCGGCATATGCTTTAGACTTAGTAATCGTAACCTTCCCTTTGGAATTTACCTTTGCATATTTTTTGTTGGATGATGTCCATTTAACGGCCTTATTCTTTGCATTGTCCGGTGTTACCCTGGCCTTAAGCTGAACCGTTTTTCCAAGTGCTGCCTTCTTATATAAAGTTGAAGTTGTAATCGTAACCTTCTGAACCTTAACGTCCTTTTTTACTTCCTTTTTCGCAAGAGCCTTCTCCGCATTCTGAACCTTCTGGATCGCTGCCCGAAGCTCAGTATTGGTTACACCTGCTTTTTCTGCCAGTTTTTTAGCAGCATTGACAGCATCCATATATGCCTTCCAGCTTTCTGCCGTATAATCAGCTTCTTTATATTTTGACGCCGCTGCAACTGCCGTCTCCAAAGCCGCCTTTGTCTCAGGCGTTACCTTGTCTTTTGCCTTATTCGCTTCCTGTGCTGCAGCTACTACACCTTCAAATGCACCCTTCTTTGACAAATCTTTGTTAAAGAGAAGCGGCAGTGTATGGCTCTTCCAGGAATACTCATCAGAAATTCCCCAGAAGGTAACTGACTCAATATTGACGCCGTCCTCTTTTGCTGCGATCAAGTTTTTCATTAATTCATAGTAGCAATTCTTCTGCGTCTCTTTCCAGTCCTCTGCATCACTCTTTTCTATGTCAAGCTCCGTGACCTGGATGCCGAATCCAGCCTCTGCATATTTCTTCACTGCACTCATATAGAGTTCAATACCTGGCCAGGACGCCATGAGATGGGACTGCATACCGATTCCATCTATATTTCCTGCCTCCAGTACAGGTTTTAACGCCTTAATGATTCCATTCTGTTTGTTCGGAACGTACTCATTATAGTCGTTGTAATACAGTTTTACATTCTTACCCGCATATTTTCTTGCGAATTCATACGCCTTTTCGATGTAGTCATTTCCAATGGTTTCTTTCCACTTTGTATCTCTTAAATCTCCAGCGTCATTGTCATTGATTGCTTCATTCACTACATCCCATGTATTGATGATACCCGGATAATTCTTTTCCGTATATTCAAGTACCTGTCTAATGTAGCTCTCCATACGCTTCAGCATCAGATCACGCCCTGCCAGCCCCTTTGACTCATCATAGTCATTATAGAAAACCCAGTTTGGCGTCTGGTTGTGCCAGATCAGTGTATGTCCCCTCATTTTCATTCCGTTTTCTTTACAGAACTTTAAGGCCGGCTCAATCGTATTAAACTTAACCGCCGGTGACTCATTATATTTTGCAATGTCTGACTTGCTTGTTGCTTCATCGAACAGATTCTCCGGTTTACACTCATTCTCCAAAGTGATACTGTTAAATTCCTTCTTTATCAATCCTGAATGTGCAGAAGACTTTAACAGACTGTTCGGTGTCTCCATTCCTATAATAAAGTAATCCTCATACAGGTCTTTGAGTACCTCATAGGATGATGTGTCCACATAGGTAAGTTCTGAAGGACCTGCCGTGATCTTCACATTATCCAGGTCATAATCTGCCGTATTGTCCGTCTCAAAGTATACATAGGCCTTGTCCACATAATCCGGCACTTCATATGTACCGCCGACATTCACCCACTGATTCTGGGGACCCGGTACGGCAGATACACCCGCATAGGATGGAATTGTGTCAACAATCAGCTCCATCTGTGTCTTTAGGCTCGTATTTCCCGGATTGGTTCCTCTCATCCATGCGTTAATGGTAATCTTCTTACCCTTGAAAGCTGTCACATCAAATCTCGCTGCTGCCCATGCATAAGGCCGCTCGGACACTTTCAGGTAACCAATGCCATACTTTGCAGTGCCGTCTTTCATAATGGTAAGTTTCTCGCCAAAGTCTCTTGATATAGCGGATGTCTCATCTCCCTCAAATTTTTCAAATATCATGTCATCCGAAGGAATGTCGGTTCCGGAAGGATCTGCCGTTATCTTCACATCATCCAGATCATAGTCCGCCGTGTTATCAGTCTCAAAATATACATAGGCTGCAGTCACGTCCTCCGGCACGTCAAACTCACCGCTAACATCTATCCACTCGCCCTTCTGACCCTCTGCGGCATATACAGCTGGATAGGTTGAGCCCCCACTAGTAACCAGCTCCATCTGTGTCTTCAGATTCGTTTTGCCCTCATTGGTTCCTCGCATCCATGCCTCAATGGTAATCTTCCTCCCCTTGAAGTCTGATACATCAAATTTGGCCCCTTCCCATGTCTGGGTGCGGCCAGATACTTTCAGGTAACCACTGCCCGTCCTTGCTGTGCCGTCTTTCACAATTGTAAGCGTCTCTTGGTTTCTTGGTCTGGCGGATGTTATGTCTCCCTCAAAATCCTCGGATATCGTATCTTCTGAAGGAATACTTGAATTTTTCAAAGCCTCAACAACACTGTAAAATGCTTTCTTCGGCGTCAGGTCATCGTGGAATAGTAATGGATAATAGTGTGAACCCTGCGGCGCCCAATTGTATTTCCAGGAATCACCGTCATTAATACCCCAGAATGTCACATTCTCAATCTTCGCCCCGTTCTTCTTTTTCTGAAGAATCAGGGAGATATAATCATAGTAAAAATCTGCCAGTTCCTGCTCCCAGTCGCCATTCTGTTCCATAGATGTCTTTGTTACAACATCCAGCTCTGTGACATGAATGATTAATCCGGCATTCTTATAGAGTTCAATGGCATCTGCAATCTCCGTGAGGCTTGTCCCCTCATTCCCATTCAGGTGAGACTGCATACCGATTCCATCTATATTACCTTCCTCAATAACCGGGCTGAGGTATTTCATGATTCCTTCGCGCTTCATAGGATCCATGGCGTTAAAATCATTATAGAACAGCTTCACATCCTCGGCCGCATATCTTCTTGCAAACCGGAATGCCGCCGCAATATACTCATCGCCGATTGTCTGATACCACTTGCTTGTACTTCTGATCTCGCCGTCCGTGCCTGACCCTTCCTCGCTGTCAAAAAAGGCTTCATTTACAACGTCCCATGCATAGACAATCCCCGGATAATTCGTCTGGACATATTCCAGTACTGTCTTAATGTAATTTTCCATGCGCTTCAGCATAAGCTCTTTGTTTGCCAGCTGCTTCGTAGTATCATAGTCCTCATGGAACAGCCATTCCGGAGTCTGATTATGCCACACCAGCGTATGCCCCCTCATTTTCAGCCCATTTTCTTTGCAGAACTCCAGCGCAGGCTTGAAGTTCTTCTCAAAGTTTACAGCCGGACTTTCATTATAAAGTGAAAGGTTGCTTTTGCTCGTTGTTTCATCCAGCAGCGCATCGGGCTTACACTCATTCTCACAGGTTAAGCTGTTAAAATGGTAAAGCGCAAGCTGCTTCTTTCCCTCATCAGAGTACACCTTGTTCGGCGCTGCAAATCCCACCGTCATGTTCTCCTTCGCAAACAGTTCCTTCAGTGAAGGGAGCGTGCCCTCCTCTGCGTGTGCGGGCAGCGCCGGTACCAGAGTCATTGCTGTAACCAGTATAGCTGCAATCCCGGTTCTGCACCGCGCAAAAAAAGATGTAAAATTTTTCTTCATCCCTTATCCTCCTTTTCTTTTTCTGATAAACTTAATTTACCAGTAAGGAGCCGATTGAGACATAGAGATTTTTTACATCTTTCTAGGATATTTTGCTCTAAAAATCATTGCCCAGACTGTATGGCGGTCTGTGGTCAGAAGCTCTTCTCCAGCACCTCCTGGAGCTGTTCTACCTCCCGGCTGCTGACAAGGAAGAATTCATTTCCATTCACATTCACAGACACGTACCTTTTATCATACGGATAAAAGTGCACCTCAACGTCCTCTTCCCCAGCGTCTGACCGCTTATATTCCAGCGACAGCACCGGCTGTCTGTCAGTAGTTTTCTTTTCTTTCAGTTCCTGTGCGATCATGGGCTGCATAAGGGCCTGGTAGACCTCAGAGTACTTCTTCTTATCACTCTTCTTATCCCCAAGCATATAACTGCCATCCCGGCTTCTCATCGTATACTCCCTGTCTCCTGACTGAATCTGTACCTCAGAAACCGTGGAGATATCTACCACATATGGAATCTTCAAGATAAGATCGTACGGATTTTTTGCAAATACTTCATCAAGAACCGCCTGGTCAAGAAGAATGGGCTCTTTTTCGTACCCTTTCAATGAACAAAAATACTGACCCTTTCCATTTTCCTTTCCAACCAGCAGTGTAAATGTTTTATTCGGCATGGGCTTTGTACCATCCGCAGCAGTCTTCTGGTCTCCCTGATAATAATCCAGCGTAACGGTTCTCTCCGGTTTTTCAAGTCCCGTCGCTCCAGTGTCTGCAGACTCTGCCTTTTTATGAAAATCCAGAGAAGCAATCCTGTTATAAAGCCGGAACATACTCTCTGTATCTACGACTGCGCAGGAATGATAAGGTACCTTTATATCCCAGAAAAGGTAACTGCCTCTGTCTTCCTTAGGCAGATAGTCGATTTCCCATAAAACCTTCCCTCCTGCCTCCACCCTCACATTCCGCACATCCTCCCCGTCAAACTCCGGGCATGGAGTACGCTCCGGCGCTGCTATGCTCCTCTCTGTATCTCCCACTGTTTCCTGCTGTATCTCCTTCTGAGGAACATCTCTGCCGGAAATATCCTTCTCTGCCGCCCCGCATCCTGAGGCGGCAGTTAGAAGGGAAACACAGAGAATTACTATTTTTCGTCTCACGCTTTTCATGCCCTGTCACCCTTAAGGTGAACCGTAATTTCAACCGGGGACGCCTTCATCAGCTCAATACTTCTCTGGTCCGGCTGGGATGTTCCCACATAAAGAGAGAACTGGTCACTGTCAACATAACGCCTGCCTTCCTCGTCCACAATCGTCATGGCCTTTTTATCAATCTCCAGCTCCAGTTCCAGCTTTTCTCCTGCCCTGACCATCACTCTCCAGAACCCGCAAAGGCTGTGGTTTCTTACCGCATACCTGGATTTCCTGTCCTTAATATAAACCTGTACTACTTCCTCCACATCTGATGTCCCGGTATTTTCAATGGTACAGCTTACAGACAGATTCTTCTGCGGATCCGCTGCTTCCGTCAGATGTGCCTCCGTCACTGCCGCATGCCCGTAGGTCAGACCGAATCCAAAGGGGTATAAGGGTTCCTGTTCTATATAACGGTAGGTCCTGTTTTTCATGGAATAATCTGTAAATTCTGGGAGCCCTTCTGTATCATGGTAAAATGTCACCGGGAGCTTCCCGCCTGGAGAACGTCTGCCAAATAAGATATCCGCAACCGCTGTTCCGCCTTCCGCTCCTGGATACCATGCCTGGAGCACTGCATTTGTATGCCCGTCCGCATACCTCAGGTCTATAGCACTTCCCGACATCAGGACTGTAACCACTGGTTTTCCGGTTTCCGCCACAGCTCTTAAGAGCCTCTGCTGGCAATGTGGAAGCCTCAGCGTTTCCTTATCACCTGCCTGACCCTCATTGCCCTCATCCGGCTCTTCCCCTTCAATAGTCTCATCCAGCCCCAGTACAACAATGACCACGTCACTGTGCTTTGCGGCGGTAACTGCCTCTGAGATCCTGTCATCCTCCCATGCGAGGGGCTCTGCCTTATTTTTATACAGATGGCAGCCCTCGGAATAAAACACCTGGATCTCATCGCCTGCTTCCTTCTGTATACCTTGCAGCAGAGTTGTGCATCTGGAAGAAGTACCGTGATAATTTCCCATCAGCGCGGTTCTGCTGTCCGCATTTGGCCCTACTACCGCAATTTTACGTATCGTCTTTTTATCCAGAGGAAGAATCCCGTCATTTTTCAGAAGAACCGTTCCCTTTCCCGCCGCGTCAACGGCAAGCTGCCTGTGCTCCTTACACTCAATCACCTCATAGGGAATTTGATCATATTCGCTTCCGTCAAACAGGCCAAGTAGAAATCTTGTTGTGTACAGACGGATACAGGCTTCGGTAATCTGCTCCTCCGTTATAAGCCCGGCATCAAGAGCCGCCGTCACGTATGCATAGGTACAGCCGCAGTTTAAGTCACAGCCAGCGTCCAGCGCCATTTTAATTGACTCCTTCGGCCCTGCCGTCACTTCGTGATTCAGATGGAAATCCCGGATTGCCCAGCAGTCTGACACGACATGTCCTTTAAACTGCCACTCATCCCGGAGAATATCCGAAAGCAGCGTCCTGCTGCCGCAGCAGGGCTCCCCGTTTGTCCTGTTATAAGCTCCCATCACAGACTCCACATCCGCCTCCTTCACAAGCGCCTCAAACGCCGGAAGGTACGTCTCATACAAATCCTTTAAAGAAACCTCTGCATCGAACTCGTGGCGGAGCGCCTCCGGTCCAGAGTGCACTGCGTAATGTTTTGCACATGCCGCAGCCTTCATCGTCTCCCCCTCGCCCTGAAGCCCCTTTACAAAAGCAACCCCCAGTCGCGAGGTAAGATACGGATCCTCGCCGTAAGTCTCATGCCCCCTGCCCCATCTCGGGTCACGGAAAATATTGACATTCGGTGACCAGAAAGTAAGTCCTTTGTATATATCTCTGTCCCCTTCTTTCGAAAACGCATTGTATTTCGCTCTCCCCTCCTCGGCAATTACATCTGCAATCCTCTGTATTGCTTCGACATCAAACATTGCCGCAAGGGCAATTGCCTGCGGAAATACTGTCGCAGTTCCGGCTCTTGCGACTCCGTGGAGCGCTTCATTCCACCAGTTGTACGTAGGAATCCCAAGCCTTTCTATCCCGGGTGCGTCAAATTTAAGCTGACCGGCACGCTCCTCAATTGTCATCTCATGCACAAGTCTTTTTGCCTTTTCTCTTGCCTTCTGTCTATCCATCTCTATCCCTTTCTTTGATTACGGTACCGGGTAGGCGATATTCCATAAAATTTTTTAAAGGTTACTGAAAAATAATTGGAATCGTTATACCCGGCCATCCCCGCAATTACATTTGCATCAAAATTCGTGGTGTCAAGCAGAACCTTTGCCTTTTCCATCCGCTTACGCATAATGTACTCATTGCATCCTTCTGCTGTTACCTTCTTAAAAAGTCGTGAAAAATAACTTAGGGACACATTCATCTCCGCCGCCAGCGCAGAGACAGATATCTCCTCTGAAATTCTTTCGTCAATATATAGTTTTGCCCTTTCAATCAGTTCATGTTCTCCTTTTTTCTGCCTCAGCATTCTTGTCAGAAATTGTCCCGTGATTTCGCAGCAGTCCTCCACACTGTTCCCCCTGATGGAGTCTGCAAGCATCTCCAGGGAGCATTCCGGCTTCGAACCAACCTGTTTGAAACAGGTGTAATAAATCTGCGACGCCATGTTAAAGCAGCATTTCTGCACATAGGTATCTGACAGATTATAGGCCTTAACTGCTTTGCAGAATGAATCATAGACTCTCATAACATACGCATATTGCTGCACATGATTATTCATTTCATCCAAAAACAGATTATAGACGTCCCTGAAAAGGGTATTCTTTTTTCTCAGAGACTGCGACAGCAGAACATCCGTAAACTGCTTCTGTTCGTTTTCAATCATATATACTGCTTCCTGATAGGAGGTTTTCAGTTTCTCCATTCCCTGCACTACACTTCCGATAGCTGTTGTAGGCATATATCCCACCTCATCCCGGATTCTGTACGCCAGATTACGTATAACATCCACGCCGTCAGAGCTGCATCTGTCAGAATACAGGGCGACTACAATCTGATTGCCGTCCTCATCCCAAAAGGAAATGCCAAGCTTTTTCACATCGACATATTCTATGCACAGCTGTATCATCCTTTGTTCTGATGAAATCTTAATTCCCGCCTCTGCATTCGAATAACGGGCAGGCATCAGAACAGCTGCCGCCATATTCTCGTACAGCGGATAATGATATTCCTGCTCAATCTCCTCCAGCGCCTCTGCCTTATAATGATGCAGCAGACTCTGCAGTACCTTCTCCAGTTTCTGCTGGTCTCTGATTCCTTCCATCCTCCGGTTTCTTGATTCCTCGTCCGACTTCTGCGCCGATTCCTTAAGCTCCTGTACCTGTTTCCAGATACATTCCTTTAATGTATCCTCTGCAATGGGCTTCAGCAGGAAATCATCTACCCTGAGCTTCAATGCCTGCTTTGCATATTCAAAGCTGTCATAACCAGTCAGCACAATAACCTTCATATTGCTGCACAGCGTGTTTGCCTCTTCCACCATATCCAGCCCTGACATCTCTGTCATACTGATATCCGTAAGCAGAATATCCGGCGGTTTTCTACGGATCAGCGTGAGAGCCTCTTTCCCGGAAGATGCAAGCTCCACATTATCAATTTCAATCTCGTTCCAGGGAATCACTGCCTTAATACCGTTCCTTATCATTTCCTCATCATCTACAATTAAAATTTTGTACATCATCCCCACCTCACTGGTATCTATCTGTAACAGTTCAGACAGGTCCGCGCACTTGCTGCGCTGACCATGAGAACATGATTCAGGAGTAAAAGTTACATCTATTTTACTCCGTCATCCTTCGGCAAATAAATAAGTACAGTAGTGCCTCCATTCTGGTTCAGCTTATATTTCAGGCCATACTGCTCTCCAAATGCCAGCTGTATGCGTTTATGCACATTATTCACCCCATACCCCAGTTTCTCCCCGTATTCCCACACAGAATGGTTAATCTGGTCGATCTGTTCCTGCGTCATGACAGTCCCGCTGTCCTCTACCGTTACAATCACCTGGCGGTTTTTTTCTATAGCTGAGATACAGATAATCCCGGCGCCGCCTTCTTTTGTCCGGATTCCATGATAAATAGAATTCTCTACAAGCGGTTGGAGCGTAAGCTTTGGAATCCGCACATAATGCAGCGATTCCGGAATCTCTATATAATATTTAATCACATTGCCAAACCTCTGATTCTGAATCATCAGATAGATCTTCGCATGTTCAAGCTCTTCTTTCAGAGGAAGGATATCCTTCCCTTTGCTCAGGGATAACCGGTAATAGGATGCAAGCGCCAGAATCAGCTGCGATACCTTTTTATTCCCGTCAGCACTTGCCTGCCATTGAATACACTCCAGTGTATTATACAGAAAATGCGGCTGTATCTGCGACTGTAGTTCATTAAAACGGATCTGGTCCAGCTGGTGCTGTTCACTTCTCACCTGATCCATCAGCTTCGCAATATCATCCATCATGGAGTTGAAACCCTGCCCCAGCTTTTCAAAATCCGCGCCCATATCCTCTGTGGAAATCCTGTAATCCAGCTCCTGATCAGAGATATGATCCATGGCGCTGACTACCGTCGCAAGCGGTTCGTAATTCATCTTCACGATTCTTCTCACACCTGTAATGCTGGTCACCAGCAATGCCGCCATTGTCGCAAGCAGCAGCGCCACCATAGGAATCGCAGAGCGGTAAAAATAGGAGGCAGGAATCACAACAACATTATAATACTGCCATCCTTCTATCTTCTGATAGAAATAATATTTTCCCTCCTGGTAAATACTGCCCCTGTCTCTTCCGGAGAAATCAAGGCATCTCACCTGCTTTTCACCTGTAAGAAGTGACTCTCCCTGATTCGAGATAATCTCTCCTTTCTGATTCACAAGACAGACCTGTGCCACCTCAAAATTCGTATTTCCCATTGTTTTCAACATGCTGTCATTCATATTGATACACAGCATCCCAAGCTGTTCTCCCAGGCGCTGTGTGGAAAAGACAGGCTGATAAAAGGTTACGGTATATTTCGTACCCCCTATAAACTGATTTCCAAAATCAATCCGGACCGTTCCCTGGGGACGTGCCCTTTCGCTGATCTCATAGCTTTTCCGGTAAGCCTCGTCAAATCTAGTCTTAGTAATTGTCATATTTCCGCTGTATACATAAGAATCCAGTTCCTGATTAATGACACTGATAAAGTTAATATCCATATTCATGTTAATCTGCGTCATAATACTTTCGACCACACTTGACCTTGCTATGCTGTATTCGGGATTTGAATGATCCTTCAGGGAACAAAATTCCTGTATGGCGGGAGTCATCTGCAGCGCCACAAGCATCATGTTATTGTTATCCAGCCAGTTTTTATAAGTATTTGCCACAAAAGAAAGCTGCGACTTTGCCATCTCCTCTGTCTTTTTATAGGATGACCGGGCTGAAAATGCAGCGAGGATGGATGCTACAACGACTGCTATTGTAACTAAAAGCACAGAAAGATACCACCGCAGCTTTGTATCTAAATTCTGCCTGCTGAATTTCTGCATCATCTTTTTCTTTCTCATAACTATCATCCCCGCATGTAAGCTTCTCTATCCTTTTACTGCCCCTGCCATCATGCCTTTTACCAGTTTCTCCTGCATGAAAATATATAATATAATCATCGGAAGTATGGTCAGTGTAAGCACTGCCATAATCATTGGTATGTTCATGGAATACTGGCCCTGGAAGTCCCATACTGCCAGGGGAAGGGTTCTTGCCTCAGGAGACTGGGTCAGTGTATATGCGAAGGAAAATTCATTCCACATCGTAACACCATTATATATTGCCAGCGTAGAAAGACCCGGCTTCGATAGCGGCAGTATCACGGAAAAGAACATCCTGAACCTGCTGCACCCGTCGATGGCGGCCGCCTCTTCAATCTCCTTTGGGATTTCCTTCATAAAACTTGTCAGAATAAACACTGAGATCGGTATTCCAAACGCAATATAAGGACCTATCAATGCCCATATTGTATCATATAATCCAATAGATTTGGACAATTTAAAAACAGGAATTAATGTAATATGGATTGGAATTGACATACATGCTACAATCAGGCCATAAATAAACCCATTCAGCCTGAACTTAAACCTCGCCAGAGGGTACGCCGCGCATGCCGAAATAAACAAAAGTACAACCAGGGAAATTGTAAGCACAATAATGGAATTCATAAAATAATGGAAGAATCTTCCATTAAGAACTTCTGAATAATTAGTTGTATTAAATTTGTCAGGCAGCTGGAAGATCCCCTTTACGAGCATCTCAAATTTATCCTTAAAGGAATTGAGCACCATGAAAATAAACGGCAGTATGGTGATCAAAAGCCAGAAGGCTGCCAGCACACAGGCAATGATCCATGAGACATGTCCCTTTACGGTTGTTTTTTTAATCGTATTTTTTCCCTCTTTACCTTTCATTACTCTTCACCTCCGCGATTTAAGCCTTTCATTGTCAGAAGGGCAACAGCTGTAATCAGAATGAACATTCCGCCCGCCACTGTTGAACCATAACCCATGTTAAACTGACTGAAAGAGAATTTGTACATGTAAGTAGCCATCAGCTCTGTAGAAGAACCCGGTCCTCCATTTGTCATAACATAGATCAGATCAAAGTACTTCAGGGATCCCACCATAGACAGGATTGCCGCACTGATCAGGGAAGGCTTCAGAAGAGGCAGCGCAACCTTCCAGAAATACTGTCCTCTTGTGGCTCCGTCAATCACAGATGCTTCATAGATATCATCGGAAATACCAGAATATCCCGCCATACAGTAAACCATATAAAATGGAGTAAACTGCCAGGAAACGATCAGGATAATCGTAAGAAGCGCTGTCTTTGGATTCCCCAGCAGGTCAATATTCTGTCCTCCAAACCACCCTGATATGGTGCTGATGATTCCTCCATTCGTAGCAAGCGCATAGGTAAAAAGGAAACCAATGGCTACAGAGGACATCAGGTACGGGAAAAACCAGACAGTCTTAAAAACCCGGGAGATTCTTACTTTTTTCGTGAAGAAATTGAGGAACGTTGCAAGTGCCAGCCCCAGCGGAATCTGAATGACAACAGACACAACCATAATGACGATATTATGCCAGAACGCAGCCCAGAACTTTGTGTCCTCAAGCAGTCGTTTCCAGTTTTTCAAGCCCACAAAATCCCGGTTTGCCGATATACCGTTCCACTTATAGGTACTGATCACAAATGTATCTATAATCGGATATAAGACATACACCGCCAGAAAGAGTATAACAGGCAGAAGAAAAATAACAGCAGTGACCGCAACACTTTTTCTGTTATTCGCTTCAAGTGAATTCTTGTTCTTATTCATATTGTTTTTCTCCTTTCATAAAACCGCGTGGCCTGTTGTATTACCTGAGCCACGCGGTCCGTTACATACGTATTCTCCCGAATCCCTGATCCCCTATTCTTTATCTGCAATGTATTCCTGCATAGCCGCCTGCGTTGCCGCACATGCGTCCTCTGGCGTCATGGTCAGTCCGAAAAGTTCCTGACATGAATCCAGATGTGCATTTGCAACGGACGATGGAAGATACTGGTCATACCACAGCTGGACATCCGTTGCGCTTTCCGCAAACTGGCAGATTTCCAGTGAAAGCGGATCTGAAAGTTTCTCCTGCACTCCTGCAACCGGAGGAATCTTCCCATTGTCTACCATATTGTTGATGCTTTCCTCTGTCGAATAATAGGATACACAATCAAACGCAGCTTTTAGCTTGTCATCCTTACAGCTAAAGGAAATAAACTGGTCTCCGATTGTACCGTTACAGATAGAAGCGTACTCTGCTCCCTTGTCTACGCCGTCTGCCTCCGGGAACGGGAACCATCCAAGCTTATTATAAAAATCCTCGCTGTCGGATTTGATCGTCCCTGTATACCAGGATCCAGAATAGAACATACAAGCCTGCTCCTGATACAGAAGCTGCTTATCCTGCCCATCGTCCGTGCTAAGTGAATTTACACCCTCCGGGAAATATCCTTTCTTCACCCAGTCCTGAATCTTTTCTCCTGCATACTTGAAACATTCTGCATCAAAGGATCCGCTTCCGTCAAAGGCAGCCCTGAAATCATCCAGTCCTGCATATCGTGTTGCAAGCCCCTGATAATACATGGAGCCCTGCCATTTTGTGCTGTTGGCAAGTGCAAACGGCACAATGTCATTCTTCTTCAGCGTCTCACATATGTTTTCAAGATCCGAGATTGTCTCAGGCTCTTTCAGACTATATTTGTCAAACATGTCTTTGTTGTAGAAGATACCGCTAATTGCCACATTCAATATCGGAACAGCATAGATTTCATCATTAAAAGATGCCTGTGCGGTTGCGCTTTCCATATAGATCTTGTCCAGCCCCTTTTCCTTATAAAGATCTGTAACCGGCTGGGCATACCCTGATTCAATGTACTCCTGCAAAGGCCCGCCTGTCCAGCTCGTGTACATATCCGGGCACTCACCCGAGCTCATGGCGATGACAAGTTTCTCTTTATACTTGTCATTCTGGATTGACGTCATCTCCACCTGATAACCTGAATCAGAATTCTCATTAAAATAATCCACCGCCGATTTCAGGATGGACTGATCCGGATCCTCCGTACCGATATTCCAGTATGTAATGGTCTTTTCATCTGATGCCCCGCCGCCCTCTGAGTTGCTCTCCTTTTTTTCTGAATTGCCGCAGGCACACATGGAAACCGCCATAACTGCCGCAAGGCCAAGCGCAGCCGCCTGTTTTCTTTTCATGTCTTCATTCCTCCTTAATTTTAATGTTTTGTATAGAATAACATCAGGATAAAAATGAATAAATACGTTTTTTTGACCTAAAACAGTAAATTTTTGCCACTAACCCTATGGATTTTCAGAGGGTGATGGCATATAGAAGATATTGCTTCATGGGGAAAATTATGATATATTGTCGATAGGGAAAGACCATTAAGCCAGGCGGCTTTACCCCTCCAGTCTATTTCAGGAGGTTTTAATCAGCCCTCCGAGCGAAAGGAAGGAGGGTGATCGCGATGTACGTTACATATCAGTATTAAATTCAGATCGGTATACTCATTGCCGCCCTTATCAGTCTGTTTTATCAGATTTACAAGGAAAAAAGTAATAGCCGCCACTACTGCCAATATTCATTATGATGTTTACACAAAACCGTTGTCATACACATATTACTGGTTTTGGCATCCTTTTTGTATGAAATGAAACATATTGTAGGGAGATGCAAATTTGCAACTCCTATTTGTATGTGATAAAAAAATTGTTGTGGAGTGTCAAAAGATGTGCTATAATCTCAAAAGAGCAATCGTGTTACAGGGTGCGTTGACCTCATTCTAAAGAGAATGGGGGTGATGCTATGAAAAAGAGAAAACATAAGATTCATATTTCTCTTATGGAGTTGCTGACCTTTGGCATATTCCTTCTGGCATTGCTATCTAATCAATGGTCAACCCCTTGTGGGCAGTTGTTTTTTTGTTTGTGTTTATAATATAGTATATCTTAAGTTTAATTGCAAGAGCCTTTTTTCTAACTGTTTGCCTGTTCATTCGTTTGCTGGCATTATTCCATAATTTTTGATTTTTTAGTGTTTAACCTTATTAGTTTGCTTATCTCCTGTCTATATTATAGCAAAAATCCAATCCATTTCAAGAATTGTATTTCAAAATTTTATTGTTAAAATAATCTTAAAACTAAAATTAAAAATCCGAGATTATATTTTCCTCATTTGAAGAAGATGGGAATAGTATACTGCAGGTTGTTATCACAGATAAAAAAAATTTAGAGAAAACAATGCTGAATACGATGATATGACAGATACGGAAATAATTCAGATATATGGACTTGATAAGGAAGTATTAAATAAATATGACAATCAGTACATAGAAAAGTTGTCACTCAAAACTTCTGTAGTAATAAATCCCTTCTACAAAAGATAAAGGTGACAACTTTTCCATATTCTACATAGTTGCTATGAGCAATAGCGAATAGCAAGACAAGCGAACTTGTGAGCGCATCAGTAATGTTCTATTGTTGTAACAGTATTAAAAGATTCAAATTATAAAGGAGAAGCAAACCATGAAGAAAAGTTTAGCAATTATGGCTGTACTGCTGCCAATCAGCAAACAAACAGCATTGTTGTTCCAGTCTGGCAGAAAGTAGCTTTAACTGTTGAAGAAGCTGCTGCATATAGCAATATCGGTATCTGCAAGCTGAATGAACTGGCAAAGAAACCGAACTGCCCATTTGTCCTTTATATCGGCAGGAGCATAAGCACATGGGATGATATGACAGTTTCCGCATGGTTTGATTACTGGATTGAGAATTTCAAAGCTGGCAATGTAAAGACAAGGACACTGCAAAATTACAAAGACAGGTTTAAGCACAATATAGCGGATTGCATTGGCAATATGCTTTTAAATGATGTGAAATCCCTGCATTGTCAAAATGTATTAAACCAGATGGCAGAATCGGGGTACTATACGTCAACGGTTGGGCTAACCAGAATCACAATGTATTCCATGTTTGAGAGTGCTGTAGAAAATGGGCTGATTGCAAAAAATCCAGTTTCAAATGCTGTGAAATGTACCAAGGGCAAAAAACCAAAGGTAGAAAGGGTATTAACGGTTGATGAGCAAAAGGCTTTTCTTAACGCGGTAAAAGGGAAAAGCAATTATAATCAATATGCCCTTGTATTGCTAACAGGTTTACGGGCAGGGGAACTTGCTGGGTTAAAATGGTCAGATATTGACTTTGAAAAAGGGATTATCCATGTGAAAAGAACTATTGATTACAGGACATTCACAGGAGAACGGGAAATAAGAAGCCCCAAAAGCAAGTCAGGATTGCATGACATTCCATTGAGTGATGAAGCAGCATGCATACTGAAGAACCAAAGACAGAAAATGCTGTCATTAAACATCGTACCGATAGAATATCATGATTTCGTATTTCTTTCAAAACGTGGAAATCCGATTAAAAATTCTACATACAATAAAGATATTCAACAGAAATGCAGAAAAGCAGGGATTGAACATTTTAGTATGCACGTATTACGACACAGTTTTGCAACAAGATGTGCAAAAGCAAGGATGCAGCCAAAAACACTCCAATCTATTTTAAGGCACAGCAATATCGGAGTAACAATGAATATTTATGTGCATTGTATGGATGATAGGAAAGCACAGGAAATGAAAAATAGTGCAGCCATGCTAAAGGTAATCGGAAAAATTGGTGTAGAGATTGGTGTAAATTTAACATCTGAAATGCTGGAAAGCCTTTAAATAAAGGGATTCAGAGAAATAGCCGCCACTACTACCAATAGTGACGGCATGCCTATGTTAAAGCATAGGTAAACAATTCACAAAAGGGGAGAGCCGCTTGTATGGCTTCCCCTCTGTCTATAATGTATCACATTCTTACCAAATTCTCAATAGTTTTTATAATTACAATTCCCTCCGGTAGATTCCATCCTGGAGTGCGAATCCCATTTTGGACAGATATTCCCTGTGATTCTGTACTGGTCCGGCATATCTGAGAGTCCGGATCCCTTTTTCCGGGAGCCTTGCAAGCAGGTACTCCCCGATGGAGCAGTCCCTGTATGCCGGCGTGGAGTAGTCCAGCATAATATCAAGAACCCCTCCTTCTTCTTTCCCGAGCATCACGCCTGCAGGAGCCGTGCTGCAGCATACAATATACGCGCGGTTAACCTCCGCCAGCTCCATCCTTATACCAGGGAAGCATTTCTCAATATCCTCCCTGTAATGGTTCAGCATATAATCCAGGAAGTGATCTCCAGCCTCCACACTGATCAGCTCATAACTGTTCCCCTTATTTTTAAGGCCCCGCAGATAATGAATATTAATCAAAACCAGGCAGAAATTCATAATCGCCGTGGGGTAGGAATGTATGATCAGCGCATACACTGCAAAAATCAGGCTTCCGATAGAGTTCACAATCCTCAGTCTCACCACAGATGTCATAAGAAATGCAACTAGCACCAGAACCGAACCTGCGTATCCTACCATCTCTATGATCATAGATGTCTTCATAATTCACTCTCCTAATAACCGGACGGCGTCTGCTCCTGCTTCAGGAGCTTTACCAGGCGGCTGGTTCCCAGTCTCTCTGCCCCCAGGCGTACAAACTCCTCTGCATCATCAAAGGAAGCGATTCCTCCCGCCGCTTTCACCTTAACTGATGCCCCCACGTGCTTCCTCATAAGCTCCACGTCTGCGAATGTGGCTCCGGCAGTGGAAAATCCGGTAGAGGTCTTAATGTAATCCGCACCGGCATTTGTAACAATCTCACACATCTTAATCTTCTCTTCACCAGTCAGAAGACATGTCTCAATAATTACTTTCAGGATTCTATCCCCGCATGCTGCTTTGACAGCGCGGATTTCTTCCTCCACCTCTGCATATCTCTGGTCTTTCAGGAAACCAATATTGATCACCATATCAATCTCCGCAGCTCCCTTTTCTATAGCATCTTTCGTCTCGAATACTTTCGTTTCCTTTGTACTGTACCCGTTGGGGAAACCAATCACTGTACAGATTGGAAGCTTGCCCTCCACATACTTTGCAGCCTGTTCCACATAGGCGGCCGGTATACATGCCGACGCAGCCCCATACTTCATGGCGTCATCCAGGATCTGCCTAATATCCTCCCACCTTGCAGTCTGTGTAAGCAGCGTATGGTCAACATATTTCAACATTTCCATATTCATCCTCTTCTCCTCCCTCATTGCATTATGATGTATACACGGATTGTTCCGTGCTGACGCACTCCCACAATCCTAAAGCACCTCGAATCCGCTCATTTTTCTACGAAAAATGGCTGCTTCTCGGTGTTTTTCGTGTCAAGAGGTCTTGCTTTTTCATGCAAGCATGAAACGCATGACCTTTT
>CAPEBR010000002.1:0-73793 GCA_948602995.1 uncultured Dorea sp. | reverse complement strand
TTTTCGTGTCAAGAGGTCTTGCTTTTTCATGCAAGCATGAAACGCATGACCTTTTCACACTTGTAATACACGGATTGTTCCGTGCTGACGCACTCCCACAATCCTAAAACACCTCGAATCCGCTCATTTTTCTACGAAAAATGGCTGCTTCTCGGTGTTTTTCGTGTCAAGAGGTCTTGCTTTTTCATGCAAGCATGAAACGCATGACCTTTTGACACTTGTATTGTTACATATTTATAATAACACGTGTAACAAGTTTTTTAAAGTCAGCAGACACCCTGTCTGCAGTTTCCTGTACTTCCTTATGGTCAAGCTTCTCACTGGAAATCCCTGCAGCAAGGTTGGTAATACAGGAGATGCCGCACACCTCCAGTCCCATATGACGGGCAGCCATGGCTTCACATGCTGTACTCATTCCTACTGCATCTCCGCCCCAGCCTCTGCACATACGTATTTCCGCAGGAGTCTCATAATTCGGTCCCGTAAGCTGCACATATACACCCTCCTGAAGCCTGATTTTGCATTCCTCTGCTGACCTTCGGATTACTTCCTGAAGACGCAGACTGTAAACCTCGCTCATATCCGGAAATCTGCTGCCAAGCTCCTCAATATTTGCCCCGGTCAGGGGACTCGGAACCGCTGATGCAATATGGTCTGTAATCATCATAAAATCCCCAGGCCTGAAGTTCTCATTCACTCCTCCCGCTGCATTGGTGAGAAACAGCCTCTTTGCTCCCATCATCCCCATCAGGCGCGCCGGAAGCACAACATCCGACATGGCATATCCTTCATAATAATGCACCCTGCCCTGCATGATCACAACCGGGACACTGTCCACATAGCCAAAGACAAATCTTCCTTTATGCCCTTTCACTGTAGACACAGGAAATCCCTCAATGTCCGAATACTCAACCACATCCCGGACTTCAATCCCATCTGCAAAATCCCCGAGGCCCGATCCCAGAACCAGCCCGGTCTCAGGCTGGAAATCCGTCCTCTTACGCACACTCTCCAAACATTTTTTCAACTTATGATACATCATTTTCTCCTTTCAGAAATCTTCCGCCAGTATTTCCGACACCAGCTTCTTAAGGCGGAGATACTGGCCTCGGTCAATCATAATATAGTTCCCGGAGGTTGTTATCATTCCCTCCTCCCTGAATTTCTTAATAGACCGTGTAATCGTCTTCACACACAGCCCTGTAAAATCCGAAAGCTCCTGCCTGTCCCCTTTCATCTTCAGCACGCCATTCTCCGCATGCTGCTTATAGCGGTTTGCCAGCACCATAGCCACCCGGTTGGCGCCCTGGAGGAACAAAAGAGCCCGTCCCTCCCGGTCCTGCCGCAGAAGATATTCGCCCATAAGCCTTGCCTCCTGCTTCAGCGCCGTAATATCCGTATCCATCCATTTCTGAAATCCTGCCTTCGGAATCTTGAGCACCGTACAGTCCGTCACGGTCTGCAGTGTCGTCTGATATTTGTCAAGATTAATAATAATCTCCATACCGCCAAATGCATATACCTTGCTGAACAGTACAAAATCATACCGTATTCCGTAGATTCTGTAATCTGTCGCCTTAATAAGGCCTTCGCCGATCAGGTAGATCATATTAACAGGGTCCCCTTCCCGTACAAAAACATTTCCCTTTTTCATCTCCTCCACCACGAAGGTATTAATGAGCCACAGAGGCGCTGTCCTGAAATAATTCTCAAACTGTTCCCTCCTGCTGCTGTCAATCCGATTTAAAAAAGGCAGCGCCTGCTCCAAAGCATTATTTTTCATCATCTTTTATCTCTGCCCCTTATCATACGGGATACCCTCTGCCTTCGGCGCTCTTGAATTGCGGGAGAACAGAGCCAGTATCACCAGTGAAATAATATATGGAAGCATGTTGTACACCGTGCTCGGAAGATGCAGCGCCGTCAGCGCGTCAAATCCAGAGTAGACATTTGAAAGGGCACGGAACAGGCCAAAGAGGAGTGCGGCAATTCCAATCAGCTTCGGCTTCCACTGTCCGAAGATCATAACAGCAAGGGCAAGGAACCCGAAGCCCGCCACGCCGTTCTCGAATTTCCACTCGCTGACTCCCGCCGTAATATAGACGATTCCTCCAAGTCCGCCAAGCATGCCTGAGATGAGCACTCCCGCGTAGCGCATCCGGTAGACATTGATCCCCACGGAGTCTGCTGCCTGGGGATGTTCCCCGCAGGCCATCAGACGCAGGCCGAACCTCGTCTTATACAGAACAATGTGTGATACCACAAGAAGCGCCGCCGCAATCACCATAAACCAGCTTAGCTCAAATTTCCCGATTTTCAGCAGGGAAAATGCCTTTTTCTGTTCAATATACTGAATCGAAGAGGAGACGTTATTTACATTCTCCGCCATATTCATTGCCTTAACAAATACAGTAGCCGCCGCCATTCCTAACAGGTTCATGGCAGTCCCCACCAGCGTCTGGTCTGCTTTAAACTGAATCGCCGCCACAGCAAGCAGCAGGGAATAAACCACGCCGAATAAAATACTTCCAATCATAACTGCCAGAAGCATCAGAATCCCCGGCAGGCTTTCCATATACTTCATCACAAGTGCGCCGCCAAGAGCGCCCATAACCATAATTCCTTCCAGTCCCAGGTTAATCACGCCGCTATGCTCGGAGAAGCATCCGCCAAGAGCCACTAAGAGAAGCACAGATGCATAGATCAGCGTATATTGTAATAATAATGCCATTACCTGTTACCTCCTTTCCTGCCTTTTCCCGCAGCACGCCCCATACAGGACTTAAAGAACAGCACAAAGCTGCAGAAGTAGATAATAATGGCTGAGATCAGATCTGAAATCTGAGAGCTGTAGATCATCTTATCTACATAGGAACCGCCGCTCGTAATATGCTGGATAAAGAAAGAGGAAAAGATACTTCCAATGGGATTTAATCCTCCCAGGAATGCGGCCGCAATTCCGTTAAAGCCCATAGCTGGAACAGCCGTCTGCGCGCAGGACCACTGCTCGATTCCGCTTAAATAGAGAAATGCCGCCCCAAGTCCTGAAAGCGCCCCTGCAATCGCCATAGTCAGAATCATATTGCGCTTTTCCTTCATTCCCGCATATTTCGCCGCGCTCAGATTGAGTCCTGTGGCACGCAGCTCAAATCCAAGCTTTGTCTTCTCCATCACAATCCACACACCTGCCGCAATCAGAACTGCCAGCAAAATTGCGATGGTCACATACCGGTTATCAGAAAACAAGTGGTTAAGGCCTGCTCCCGGAAGCAGCGCGCCCGGGCTGTTTGTTCTGAGCGCCGCTGTGTATGTAGTGCTCGCTTCCTTTACATTTGTAAGCAGCATATTCACGCTGTAAAGGCTGATCCAGTTAAGCATGATACCTGCGATTACCTCATTTACATTGAGATATGCCTTTAACGCGCCTGCAATACCTCCCAGCACGCCGCCTCCGATCATTGCCGCGATCACACAGACATACCAGGGCATTCCATGGGCCAGTGCAAGATACAGGCTTAAGCCTGCTCCCACCGCATACTGCCCGGATGCACCGATATTAAAAAGCCCCACCTTGTAGGCAAACAGAATCGACAGCGTACACATAAGAAGCGGCGCCGACTTTGCCAGCGTACTTCCGAAGTACTCAAGGGCAACCTCCGGCCTTGGGAAATACAGGAAATTTTTCAGAATCGAAGTGATCGCTTTTCCCGCCCCTGCCGGGTTGATACATAAAAGCACAAGATATCCAATCAGCAGACCAAGAATGATACACAAAAGAGATGCTGCCACAGACTGGACTCCTGCACGCTCAAAAAAACTTTTCTTTTCATTTTTTGTGTTCATGTCCTACACCTCCTGTTTCCTGGCTCCGGTCATATAGAGTCCAAGTTCTTCCATCGTAATATCCTCTGGTTTGAATTCTCCCACCAGTCCGCCTTCATACATAACCAGAATCCGGTCCGGAACATCCATAACCTCATCAAGCTCCAGGCTCACAAGAAGTACTGCCTTCCCCGCGTCTCTCTGCTCAATAAGCTGCTTATGGATAAATTCGATTGCCCCGATATCCACGCCTCTCGTAGGCTGTACCGCGATCAGGAAATCAGGATCCTTATCAATCTCACGGGCGATAATCGCCTTCTGCTGGTTTCCTCCTGACATGGCCCTTGTCACCGTTGCCGGCCCCTCTCCGGAACGCACGTCAAATTTGTCAATCAGCCCTGTGGCATAATCCCGGATTTCCTTTCTTTTAAGCATACCGAACTGATCCGTAAACCGGGATTCAAAATACCGCTGAAGCACAATGTTATTTTCCAGTGAATAGTCAAGCACTAGGCCGTGCTTATGGCGGTCTTCCGGTATATGGCTCATTCCGAGTACCGATCTGCGGCGGATAGATTCTTTAGTCAGATCCTTTCCGTTCATGAAGATCGTTCCGCTCTTTAATGGCTCCAGCCCTGACAGGCCGTAGATCAGCTCTGTCTGTCCGTTTCCATCAATCCCTGCAATGCAGACAATTTCCCCTTTTCGCACCTGAAATGTCACGTCATGGACCGCATCCTTTTTATTTCCGCCTGCAACAGACATATTTTTTACATCCAGCACCACGTCCCCGGGCTTTGCGGGTTTCTTGTCAACCTTAAAGCTTACGTCCCTTCCCACCATCATGGCGGACAGCTTTTCCGGATTCGTATCCTTTGTCTCCACGGTTCCCACATATTTCCCTTTCCTCAGAACCGTGCACCGGTCCGCAACCTCCATGATCTCATTGAGCTTATGGGAAATGAACAGGATGCTTTTTCCCTCCTTTGCAAGCCCCTTCATGATATGCATCAGCTCCGCAATCTCCTGGACTGTCAGAACTGCGGTGGGCTCGTCAAATATGAGAATTTCATTATCTCTGTACAGCATTTTGAGAATCTCGGTTCTCTGCTGCATTCCCACAGTAATATTTTCCACAAGGGCGTCTGGATCCACCTGCAGATGGTAGCGCCCAGACAGTTCCATAACCTTCTGCCTCGCCTCGTCCTTTTTCAGCATGCCTCCCTGGGTGGGCTCCACGCCGAGAATGATATTATCCAGCACGGAAAAGCAGTCTACCAGCTTAAAATGCTGGTGAACCATGCCGATTCCAAGACTGTTGGCATCATTGGGATTTCGGATCTCCACCTTCTGCCCGTCTTTGCGGATCTCGCCCTCCTCTGGCTGGTACAGCCCGAACAGGACGCTCATGAGCGTGGATTTGCCTGCGCCGTTTTCGCCAAGAAGCGCGTGAATTTCTCCCTTTTTTAACTGTAGTGTAATATTATCATTTGCTATGATGCCGGGAAATCTCTTGGTAATGCCCAGCATCTCGACAGCATATTCTGCCATTTTCTCCCACCTCCCTACATAATCGTTCCTTCTCTTACATTGACCTCCACGGAAACCTCAGGTATTGCGTCAATTGAGCTGTCTACCTTGATCTCCTCGTCAAATAGTTTCTTTACAAGCTCCCGGTAATCCTCCACGGTAAAGTCATTGTTCCACTGGGTCGTATCTTCCGGCAGTCCCACATAGTTCTCCTCCGTCTCCGTTCCCGATACAAGACCCAGGTTCTCAATCTTCCCTACATGCTCCTCCCAGGTTCCCAGTGTAATGATGGAGTCAAGGAGCGCCTTTACCGTCGCGCCTAAGCCCTTCATGGCCGAAGTGACCGTCATTCCCTCTCCGTACACATCTATAAGGGCGGACTGATCACTGTCAACCCCAATCATCTTTCCTCCGACCTTGGAGGCCGCTTCTGCCGCAGATGTAAAAATACCCCCGCCGCAGGCAAATACAATCTCCGTTCCCCCACTGTACCAGGTATCCATGGTTGCCGTGATTTCCGTAGAGCCGTAGAACTGCCCGCCGTAAGCGTACTGAACTGTCACATCATCCGTCACGCCCAGCTCGTTTGCCGCTTCGTCAATCCCCTGAAGATAGCCGAATCCGAAGCGCATAACTGCCGGAACTGCCTGACCGCCAAGATAGCCCAGCTTCCGGTAGCCAAGCTTCACAGCCGCGTACCCTGCCATATATCCGGGAAGCTCTTCCCGGTAGACCGCACAGTATGTGTTTCCGGTGTTATAGTAATCGGAAGCTTCGTATGCATCCGGATTTTCATAATATTTATTTCCAACAGCGGCAGCGATAATATCTCCTGCCGTCATATCCAGTGCGATAAATTTCACATCTGGATATTTATAGGTCGTCTCCACAAGAGCCGGCGCGAAAATGTATCCCGGCATGACAATAATGTTATAGCCCTCCGCTACTGCCACGTCGATCATGGCGATTCTCGCGTAATCCGTATCCCCGTCCGGCTTCTTGTAAGTAAAATCAATGTCATGCTCAGAGCAATACTCAGAGCATGCCTCGTAAGTCGTCTGATTAAAGGACTGGTCCGTGATATCTCCCGCATCTGTGATCATTGCAACACGATATTCTGAACTGCCTGCGCCCTCTTCTTCCGTATTTCCGCAGGCGGTCATAGCCATGACCATGGAAACGGCAATCAGGCAGGACACAAGCCTTTTCACACTCTTCATTGTCTCTTCCTCCTCATTTTCCTCGCGGTTAAGCGCAGCAACTGCGCAGTCCCGCTAAATCGTTGCTCTTATTTTAAGTATTTAAGAAGCGATTGTCCGATGGTATCTTCCGGCATGGGAACCCCAAAGTTCTCCGCAGCCGTGGCTCCGATCACTGCAAATGTCTCCTGTTCCGGAAGTCTTCCGCTTCCCTTCATGGATTTTGAATATGCAAGGAAGGGCACCTTCTCCCTGGTGTGGTCGGTTCCCGTATAGGTCGGATCCGTTCCATGATCTGCAGAGATAATGAGAAGATCATCCTCTTTAAGAATCTCTAAAAGCTCTCCCAGCTTCTCATCGAATCTCTCCAGCTCGTCCCGGTATCCCGACGGGTTTCTTCTGTGCCCCCATTTTGCATCAAAGTCAACAAGGTTCACGAAGCACAGACCCTGGAATTCTGACCGGGCAAGTCCGATGGTCTGCTCCATGCCGTGGACGGACGATTTGGACTTGTGTGCCTCTGTGATTCCCTCCCCATCGAAAATATCCACAATCTTTCCTACTGAGATGACATCCAGTCCCTCTTCCTTTAGTGCATTTAGCACGGTTCTACGAGGCGGCTTTAAGGCATAGTCATGCCGGTTGCTGGTGCGCTCGAACTCGCCCTTCTTCTTTCCGATGTACGGCCTTGCAATGACCCGTCCCACCTTCCACTCCTCTCTCAGCGTCAGCTCTCTTGCAATCTCGCAGCAGCGATACAGCTCTTTAAGGTCAAAAGTCTCCTCATTTCCGCAGATCTGAAGAACAGAGTCCGCAGATGTATAGACAATCATATGTCCTGTGGCAATTTCCTCTTCTCCCAGTTCTTCTATAATCTCTGTTCCGCTTGCGCTCTTATTTCCAATAACCTTGTGCCCCGTGCGCTTCTCCAGCTCATCAATAAGCTCCTCCGGAAATCCATGCTCCGTAAATGTCTGGAACGGCGTCTCTGTCTCAATTCCCATCATCTCCCAGTGCCCGGTCATGGTATCCTTCCCGTTGCTTGCCTCCTTAAGCACTGCCTGATAGCCGAGGGGTGCATCTGACGGCGCCACCTGCTTAAGAGGCGTCAGGCCGGCAAGCCCCAGCTTCTGCAGGTTCGGAATACAGAAAGTCTCCACTGACTCCGAAATGTGCCCCAGTGTATTTACTCCGATATCACCGAACCGCTCACTATCCGGCATTGCTCCGATTCCCAGTGAATCAATTACAATTACAAAAATACGCTTATAATTACCCATATTCATACCTCCTGATTTATGGTTCTGTCTGCCTTAGTATTACCTTATGGATTATGCCAGGTTACCCGGACCAAAGCCCATGGGCATCAGTTCCTTAAGCTTATAAACCTTGTAGCTTTCTGTCGTGGTCGCCAGTATGATCTCAAATTCCTCCGGACTGCAGAACTCCATCATTACCTGACGGCACACACCACAGGGCGGCGCAAAATCTGTCAGCTTTCCGTCCTGCCCTCCCACAACGCAGATTGCCCGGAAGTTCTTAACCCCTTCGCTTACGGCTTTGAAAAATGCCGTTCTTTCCGCACAATTTGTAGGAGTGTAAGCAGCATTTTCAATATTGCATCCCGTATAGACTGCTCCGTTCTCTGTGAGAAGCGCCGCACCCACCCTAAAGCCAGAATAGGGCACGTAGGAATACGAAAGCTGCTCTATGGCTGTCTCAATCAGACTGGCAATCTCGTCTTTACTCAGTTTTTTATTCGGTTCCTTACTCAGTTCTTTACTCATGTGAAATCCTCCTCGCTAAATGATCCGGCAGGGACATACCCTGCGAAGATCTGTCTATCTGTCTGATCCGTTCGCCATTTTCAAACACGCTCTAGGACTCTCCGTCCTCCTTAATCAGCCTGCGCAGTGCTTCAACCGCAACCCGGACTGCCATATCCGTATCATGGACAACCGGATTCTCCAGCCCTTCCTTCTCCCTCTCCTGGTTCGCCATTACAAGGAAGCAGGATCCAGCTCTTACATGAAGGCTGCTGGCCACAACAAACAGAGCGGCTGACTCCATTTCCGACGCCAGGCATCCAAGTCTCTTCCATGCCTCCCACTTATCCATCAGCTCATAACTCACAGGTTTCGTCTCTGGCGAATGCTGCCCGTAGAAGGAATCCTTGCACTGCACAACTCCTACATGATAACTCTGCTTGAGCGTCCTGGCAGCCTGAATCAATGCATTTACCGCCTGAATATCCGCCACCGCCGGAAATTCAATGGGAGCGTATTCCTTACTCGTCCCTTCCATCCGGATTGCACCGCTTGCAATGACCACGTCGCCGCTCATCACCTTCGTCTGCATTCCCCCGCATGTCCCGATCCGGATAAAAGTATCCGCTCCCGCCATCACCAGCTCCTCCATAGCGATGGCCGCCGAAGGACCGCCAATTCCTGTGGAAGTCACACTCACCTTCACCCCGTCAAGATAGCCCGTGTACGTAACATACTCCCTGCTGTCCGCCACAAGCTCCGCCTGGTCAAAGTACTGTGCAATCTTCGCACACCTCTTCGGATCGCCCGGCATAATCACATAACGCCCGACATCGCCAGCTCCCACCTGAATATGATACTGCTTGCCTGCATTCTCTGAATAATTCATAAAACCTTCCCCTTTCCTTATTACAACTTTACCACCTGAAATTATTCCTGCTGTTCTTATAAATCCATTTTACAGGGAATATCCCCAGTCAAAAAGGACTTAAGTCCCATTTTGTAATTAACGGCACATTTAACAAATATACTGCATGTTTTTTGTGCAAATTGCAAATTGGGGACGGGGTAAAATTAATTTTACCCCGTCCCCAACAGGAACAGCGCTACTAACACCAACGCGATCGCAATTTTTCTCCTTACGTCCATTTTCTCTCCAAACAGAAGGACGCCTGCTATGCTTACCAGAACGATAGCTGATACGCTGTACGTGGGATATGCCACGATTGCCGGCACATAAGAGAGGGACTTCAAAAGGAATCTGGCGGAATAATAATTGGGAATCCCGATCAGCGTCCCGAAAAGTACATCTTGTTTTGCCAGGCGCTGCCTTTTTCCCATTGTCAGAATGATGCAAAGAATGAGTGCTGCTATAAATGTACAGAACAAAAAATATTCTTCAGACTCTGCACTGCCCAGCTCTTCATAGACCTTTGCCATGGCATCCCCGCTGCCGCCCACTGCCAAAAGCAGGACAAGCCCTGACTTGAATGTAACATCCGTCTGGTCTTTTTCCAGATGGATCAGAATGATCGCCGTTACCGCCACCGCAAAACCACATACCTGAACCGCCTCAGGCATTTCCCCGAAAAAAATGATGGCTGTCGCGGCAGGTACCAACACCCCGAGCTTCATAAATACGGTAGATAATACGACTCCGTTTCTTCTGACGCTTATCTGCATAAGGATAAAGGCGGACAGATACAAAAAACCATTCAGCGCCCCCAGTCCCACCGCAAATCCCATCCCTGCCTTCCCCGAAAAAGCATCCGGCACTCCCGTATAGAACCCTGCAAGCAATACGCAGACAGCATAATTTACCGCAAGAGTGCTGATATTATTTTTCATGCGGCTCTCGCTCAGGCGCATCATGACAGAGACCAGCGCGCTGCTGATGGTCGCCAGTATCAGATAGATCATAGGTCGACATCCTTTCCAGAAATATTCTGCATATCATATAGTGTACTGTATCACGCACATTCCGTCAAATAATTGTTCCTATATTTCCAGCAGCTCCTCACATCTGCACCCCAGGGCCCGCTCACTTTGAGATAATCCCGCATAGAGCCTTAGGCGTTTCAGATTCGTCTCTTTATAAAATGCTGCCAGCTTTTCGTCCATCGCAGATACAAACTGCATAATATCCATCTCATGAAAAACCGGATACATCTTTAAGATCTCACTGATTGATACCGCCCTGTAAATGCGCTGAAAAGTCTTCCCTGTGTACCACTGATAAAAAGCCATCGCAAAACCGACCCAGTATTCCGGCGATTTATCAAGATACATCTCTTCCGGCAGATCCGGCAGCACAAGCCCGCTCTTCCTAATTACCTCCTTTACCAGTTCACAGCCTGTTTTCCCTGCTACATAACCTGGATTCCCTGTCTGAAACTGGTACGACACGTCTGATACAAGAAACATCTGAAAAAAACATCCAAATCCATTTCATATGAATCTGACGCATAGTCAAACATATCTCCCATAATTCTTTGTGCCGAATGTGTGCATCCACCATTTCCTCCCCAAGATAGCATAATTTTGAAAAAGCCCTGCGGCTTTTCAGTACAACCTGCTCACCAAGCTTTCCAAGACGCATTGCCTCTGCAAGCTTTTGCATGGAAATCGCACCTGAAACAAAATCCTGTGCAATACTTCCATTTTGCCAGTAAGTCCGATTGTCTGTCAAAAGCGAAAACAGCATCTAAATTTTTACCTTCAGATGCTGCGTTAGACAGATTCTTTTTCTTGATCCTTATTTATTTTTTGCAAAAACAAATCCCATGAATCTAATAAAGGTATAGACCACGAATACTGCTGCTATACTCGTCTCAACAAGAACAACCGGCTTTAGGAACGGCACAGGCTGTCCCATATTGGCAAGACAGGCCATGGTCTGCTTTGTTGCAATGGCACTGATTACAAATGGAAACGTAAATGCCGCATAGCTTGGATAGAACTGCAGTTTTAAATATCCAACTGCTTTTACAAGTGCAAAAATATAAAGAACCGTTGCCAGTGCAAGCATTGCCAGCAGAAAACTCCTTGATTTCGGCATTACCGACTGAACGTATCCGGTGATACAGAGGCTTGTGGGCGCTGCATAGATACAGACCAGCGGCCTGGCCGGTTCCGGGATCTGCGGATATTTTGTGTAACGTATCGTCACAAGAATCAGTAAGGCAATCAATGTCACAAATCCGAACCAGAAAGCTGCCGCTCCTACAGCCAGCTGTTCAAATACGGGCGCTGTTACTGCTGCCACTGCAATCCCCACATATACGATATAGTAGCTTGCAAATACTTTCGGCATCTGCAGTTTCAACATAAATTTCGCCGTAAAATAAATAATCAATACAATATGCAATCCGATTGCAAAGAACCAGAGATATTTCGCCGCTGCTCCGATAAAGGGTTTGATATAGGTGCTAAGAAGCATAAGCGCCATCGGAAATGTTCCTGCGACACTTGCCATAATCGGGTTCTGCATATCTTCTTTGATCATCTGCGGAAACATAATAAGCTTCAGAAGAACGAGAACAAGTATAAACGCTGCCACAACCCCACACACATAGCGGATACCTTCCCCATAGCTTTGAAGGAGATTTCCCAAAGCTGTGAATCCAAGCATCACGCCGCAAAATGGAATCGGGATTTTTTTAATCATATTTTTCACGTTTCAGATATCCTTTCTGTAAAACCAAAGACGTGTTCCCTTTTAGATCTCAGCGATTGTACGCCTCGGCGCAGGTTCGTCTATTTCATCAAGATTCTTAATCCCAAGCTCCCGGCATACGATCTGTGCGACCTTCCAGGTACACAGACCAGTGAAAAAGATACACTGCTCCTTATGTTCCCCACGTCCCTTGTCAAATTCTTTCGTAAGGACACGGCAGCAGATTGCATTCTTCTGATTGGCCGATTTGAACCAGTCATGAAGTTCTTTCGTAAGTTCCATACACTGAACGCTTTTTGGATTCCCAGGCCCGTCCTGCTCTGTACGTCCAAAGAACATTCCAAGAGCAAGAATGCCTCCGTTGAATGCTCCGCAGACACATCCTGATTTGCCGGCGCCGACTGCCATTCCGGATGCCATAGCGATCACATCTTCCGGCACATCAAGCCGGAACTCATCGCGGATTGCACTTACAAGCGCCTCACAACAGTAATATCCGTCTTTAAATTTCTTTTCCGCTACCTGCTGGACTCTTCTTGGGCTAATCTCTGTTACTCCGATTTTCATATCAAATTTCCTCCTCGTGTAATATGATAACAGCTTATCACAGCTTTTGAGATGACAGTTATCGAAAAACACCACGAAATTATCAATGATTTCTATATATGTATATTTTTAACAAAAGCAGAGAAAACAACACCTTGAAATTTATGGAAAAAGGATATTTCTTAACGGTATATCAACCATTCGTTTCCTATGTTCAACTATCTTCTGACAGCTCCTGCCCGGATGAGATCCATCTGCTTTTTTACATGCTTTTGAAAAAGATCCACACCATTTCCCGGCACTTCGTTCTTCCGTGTAAGCATGCAGATCTTCCATTCATAATTGTCATCAGAAAATGGAATTAACACCATATTGCTATGCCCCATATCATCCGAAACAAAGTCCACAGTCACCGAGATTCCTTTATTCTCCCGGACCATTTTATGGCACAGGCTAAAACCGCTTGTCTCGAAAATGATATTAGGTTTAAACCCGGCTTCCTGGCATTTCCTGAAAATCAGATCGTGGATCTTGAACTCACTGCTTTCTATATAAAGAGGCTCATCCTTCAAATCATCTATGATAACAGAACTTTTCCGGCTGAGAGGATGCGCCTTATTAACTAGGAGTTTCACTGGAAAGGATTCCAGTTCCAATACATCATACAGAGTTTCATCACACGGAGCAAGAGAAAATGCCACATTTCCTTCCCCAGCCTGAAACCAGCGTTCAATCTGCTTATCCGGACATTCCCGGTAATGGAATTCAATCTCCGGATATTTCTCTTTAAAGTCACGGAGACACTCTGGAGTAATCAGCCGTAGAATCCCGAACGCAGAGAGGAGGTCGACAACACCCCTCTCTTTCTGTTTGATCCGGAGAAGTTCCTGCCGCATATTGTGATATTCGGAATTCGCTTTTTTTGCATATTCAAAAAAATGCTGCCCACATTCCGACAGCTCCATTCCATTCCCAGTGCGGAGAAACAGTTCACAGTCACTCTCGCTTTCTAAATTTTTTATAATCTTGCTGACCCCCTGGGGCGTCATGTACAGCAACTTAGAAGCCCTGGTAAGATTTTTATTTTCCGCTACAGTAATAAAAGTGTTCAGATCTTTAATATTCATGTCTCAATCCCCTTCAAATCTACAGACATAACTCTCCATAATCAGAAGCAAAACGGTTATGAATGCCATGCCTCCCCCACACTCAGCAGCCAGTCCGGCCCGGTAGAAATATCCGCCAATGTCTTTCCCTTCATTTTCAATACCCTCCTGATTCTGACTTCCAACTTGGCAAGCTAATCGCTATAGCCCGATATTGCAGCCATTGCGATCAGGCAGGCGATCTTTATTATATCAGGCAATTGGGGACGGGGTAAAACTAATTTTACCCCGTCCCCAATTGGCAAACCCCAAAAAGCGTGTTATAATCCACATTAAAATCCCAAATGGGAAATCTGCGGGAAAGGAAACATCTGAACATGAAAATATCCCCAAATAGGAAATCCGCTGCCGTGCTCCCCCTTATACTGTCAGTTGCTGTCCTGTTGCTTTCAGGATGTCAGATGGAATCGCAGGACGGGCGCAGTGAGGTTACGGATCACGCAGCGGAGTTATCTCGCACAAAAGACGCATACAATAATAAAAAAGAAATGCCGGATGATAACCCCGATTATGAAGTAAAGTACATGGAGCTTAAAGATACTCAAAAGAACGATATCCTGAAAAAGCTGTCTGATGTGATGGAAAAGTGCGCTCCCATTTACAGCCAGGCAGCGGATACCTCTTCTCCCGGCGGCGTGCTGGGCGAAGACGATGTACACAGGATGGCTGACCTCATTGCACAGGACAAAAAAGCAGTCATTTGTGGAAGCCGGGATGATAACATGAGAAACTACGAAGAGGTGGACAGCGCGATCCGGCGCGGAAAGGCGGGCAAAAATGCCCGAGCAGAATTTTTTTCGGTAAATATCAACGGTATATTCAGATATTATAAGCTTGAATTTGAAAAAGAAAATTTATTTGTCACCTTTGCAAGTGCAGTGTATCATGGCAGCCTGATGGCCGATACAAAGAACGGGAACAAAGATGTACACCAGGACATGACTCCCACTGTGCAGCAGATTGAGAAAATATGCACCTACCAGTGGGATTATACGGAAAAGGGCTGGCTGATCTGGGAGAAGGCTCTGTCCAGAAACCAGGAGATGGATATGCATATTTTTTACCGGATTCTGCCTCTTGACAGTGAATGCCGGAGACTTTCCAAAAAATGCATTGAACCGGTCAGCTATTTCAGCAATAACCTGTTCCTGAGAGACTGGGATACAAGTGATCTCAGTCAGCTTGAGTACAATGACCTGTTTGATTCTTTCTATTATATGTCTTCGGGTCAGAGGCCTGACAAAGACATTTTCCGGGACGGGATCCCCAAAAAGGAGTTTGAGGATACGATACAGCGGTATCTGGATATAGAGACCAGCGAGCTTGAACAGCGCGCTTTTTACGATAAGAAAAAAGGTACTTACCCCTGGCTGGCCATCACCGGCTGGAACCGCCTCCCACAGCTCCAGCCATTTCCAGAGGTGACAGACTGTAAGGAAAATGGGGATGGCACCCTGGACTTATATGTGGATGCAGTTTTCGTGGAGGAAGGAACAGACCGCTCCTTCAGCCATGTGGTAACCGTGAAGGAAAAAGATGACGGAGGCTTTGTTTATCTAGGAAATAAAATTGATCAGGAACATGTGCTGCATATGCCGGTTTACAGGCCAAGACGGGAGTTTTAACAGCGCGCCAGATAAATCGGCCGTGAATATAACTGCATTTTAAACATCGCGGCAGACTTCATAGCCGTAAGTATAATCATAAAGGAGAGGTGACAGCATGAAAAAGGAATTAGAATATTTCACGATTGACGGCGCATTTGGCGGCAACCAGGACTGGTTCACGAATATTGTTATGCACATCGGCGGCTGTGCGGCAGCAACAGCCTGTGACTGCTGCATCTACCTGGCCCTGCGAAAAGAAGCCCGGTATCTGTATCCAGGTCCGGTACACTCACTTACAAAGGAAGACTACATTTCCTTCAGCCAGAAGATGAAACCCTATATCCGCCCACGGGTCAGCGGGGTAAAGAAGCTTCAATGGTTCATCGAAGGATTCGAAAAATATATTGCCGACGCAGCCGCAGGGCAGGAACACCCTCTGCCTGTAGCCATGTCAGAATTCCCCGGGGAGCGAAGATTTAATGACGCGAAGAACTTCGTCCGCTCACAGATCGATGCCGGGTATCCCATCCCCTATCTTCTGCTCCGGCACAGAGAAGCCCAAAAATATAAAGACTATATCTGGCACTGGTTTCTCCTCGTGGGGTATGAAGAAACAGGAGTGGACCTGCTGGTAAAGACCGCCACCTACGGGGAAAGCGATACCTTCTCTCTGCGGGAGCTCTGGGATACAGGGTGTACGGAAAAAGGCGGAATGGTTCAATTGGGGACGGGGTATTTTTAAAAATACCCCGTCCCCAATTGAAAAATCCCCGGATATCCGTTACAATGTATCGTGTATGAGGAATAAAAATAAGGAAAAGTGAGGAATGTATATTATGGCAAATCCAGTTGTTACGTTTGAGATGGAAAACGGGGATATTATGAAAGCGGAGCTCTTCCCTGACATTGCTCCGAACACGGTGAATAACTTTATTTCCCTGGTAAAGCAGGGTTATTACGATGGTCTGATCTTCCACCGTGTGATTCAGGGCTTCATGATTCAGGGCGGATGTCCTGACGGAACGGGTATGGGCGGCCCCGGCTACAATATTAAGGGGGAATTTTCTCAGAATGGCGTGAAGAATGAACTGAAGCATACGGAGGGCGTACTTTCTATGGCGAGAGCCATGCATCCGGATTCGGCGGGTTCCCAGTTCTTTATTATGCATAAGAATTCCCCCCATCTTGACGGTGCTTATGCGGCATTTGGAAAGATCACCGTGGGGATGGATGTGGTAAATAAGATCGCCGGGACAGACACAGATTACAGTGACAGACCTCTTGAAGATCAGCGGATGAAGCGGGTTACGGCTGACACGATGGGGACAGACTATCCGGAGCCGGAGAAAGCATAATGGAGAATTTTTATAAGAATACGAAAGTCAGATGCATACTGGCACTTGTGTGCTGCGCCTTATGGGGCAGCGCATTTCCTTGTGTAAAGACTGGTTATGAATGGTTCCACATTGAGGGAGCGGGAAGCCAGGTTCTGTTCGCCGGATACCGTTTTTTTGTGGCAGGCGCCTTTACCTTCCTTTTGTCCTGTATACTGGAAAGGCGGGTGATTACCATGAAGAGAACTTCCGTCCCCTATGTTTTTGGACAGGGTCTTTTGCAGACAACTGTCCAGTATGTATGTTTTTACATAGGACTCGCCCACACCACGGGGGCAAAGGGCTCTGTGATTAACGCGTCAAATGCTTTTTTTACAATACTTGTGGCACATTTCCTTCTGAAATCAGAGCGGATTACATGGAAAAAGGCATTGGGATGTCTCATTGGCTTCGCAGGAGTAATTGTCATTAACCTGGCTCCCGGAGCATGGGGGAGCGGCTTTTGCCTTCTCGGAGAAGGGCTTGTCCTTTTGTGCGCCTTCGCCTATGGGACAAGCTCCGTAACACTTAAGATGATTTCCGGCAGAGAGAGTCCGGCAACCATCACGGCTTACCAACTCTTATTTGGCGGCGCAGTTCTGATCGCCATCGGTCTTGCGGCAGGCGGAAGCGTCCACGGGTTCACAGTAAAATCCACCATACTCTTCCTCTATATGGCACTTCTGTCAACCGTCGCGTTTACCATATGGGCAGAACTCGTGAAATATAATCCGGTGGGAACCGTTGCAATCTTCGGTTTCAGCATCCCGGTATTCGGTGTGGCGCTGTCCGCGCTTTTTCTCCATGAAAATGTATGGACCGTGCAGAATCTCGCGGCGCTGGTACTGGTAAGCATCGGAATATTGATTGTAAATTGTTGAAATTGTAGTTGGGGACGGGGTATTTTTAAAAATACCCCGTCCCCAAATGCTTTTCTACCGCCGCGTCAATTGCTTTTCTACATTTTTTCACCGCGCTGCTGATTCCGTCCGGATCCTTGAACACAGCGGATGAGAGAATGATCACATCCGGATTGCAGGCAACCAGCGGCTCCATGTTGTCATGGCGCAGGCCTCCGTCGATTGCAAGCTCGCAGCGGGGGTTTTTCTCGTCAATGAGCTTTCTTGCCCTTTGCACCAGGTCTATGGCAGATTTTCTCCATCCCCAGTTATCCTGGCCGTCTGTATCATCCACGCCGTGGGTCACGATATGGAGCCGGTCAATGTCATTGATGGACTCATCCACGAAGCAAAGAGGCGTATAGCATCCAAGGGTCAGGCCAATCTTCATTCCGAACTCGCGGCAGTAATTAATGAGATATGCAAGGGGCGCGCCAATAAAGTGCTCTGCAGGCACGATCAGCATGGAGCAGCCTGCTGCTGCCAGCTTTTCTACGAAGAGGCGGTCGCATTCAATGGTGTAGATATGGCACTCAATGGGAAGATCTGTTACCTCCCGCAGCCCGGAAATAATCTGGGGACCTCCCATGAGCTGCATGTTCTTCAGGTCATACATATCTGCTGCGTCTGAGTGGATATAATCCACGCCTCCGTCAATAGCTTCTAATACACGGTCTGCGATTCTGGCATAGCTTACATGTGCAAGCCCTGCTGCAATTTTAATATGTTTCATAATATACCTCCAATGTCATTTACTCTGTCATGTTCTATATACGATTTTCCCGTCAATCACAGTCAGAATGCACTTTGCATCCAGGCTTGTGACTGGATTTTTGTCAAATACGGCGATATCCGCATCTTTTCCAGGCTCCAGGGAGCCAATTCGTTCTGACAGTCCCAGAAGCTCTGCCGCATGGATGGTGACAGCCTTTAAGGCTCCCTCCTCTGACATCCCCTTCCGGTGGCAGATTCCTGCGCAGACGACCAAATTTTCCTCGTGCATACCCGGAAGATCTGTCATAATTGCCGTCTTCACGCCGGCCCTCTCCAGAATACCGGCAGCGCTCTCATCCTGCCTTATCACCTCATTTTTATGGGGAAATCCAGTATAGGGGCCAAGGATAACGCCATATCCTTTTTCCGCCAGTTCCTCTGCGATCAAGTGCCCCTCCGTCCCGTGCTCAATGGTCATCTTAAGTCCAAATTCCTCCGCAATACGGATAGCTGTCATGATGTCATCCGCCCTGTGGGCGTGAGCCTTTACCAGAAGTTCACCTTTTACTACAGGGAGCAGTGCTTCAAGCTTCATGTCAAAGGGCGGTCTTTTGTCTGGGTTCTCTCCTGCACGTTCTTTCTTTTCCCCGTATTCCCTCGCTTGATAAAGCGTTTCGCGGATCAGGGCGGCGACTCCCATACGGGTAGCGGGGGTACGGCTTTTTCCATGGACGTTTTTGGGATTCTCCCCAAAGGCCATCTTCATTGCCAGAGGCTCCTTTATGACCATCTCCTCCATGGTACGCCCCTTTGTCTTCATTGCAAGAAACTGCCCTCCGATGGGGTTGCCGCTTCCGGGTCCTGTTGCAGTACAGGTAACTCCTGCCCTGTATGCCCTGGCGAATTCCGCATCCATGGGATAAATTCCATCCAGTGCACGCATCTGCGGCGTCACCGGATCGTTCACCTCATTCCCGTCCACGCCTGCCTCCCCGATGCCAGAGCCGAAGACTCCAATATGGGTGTGGGCATCAATGATCCCCGGCATAATAAAGCTTCCCTGCACGTCAATTACCTCGCAGTTTTCCGGTATATTGTTCACTCTTCCTGCTGCCTTTATTTTTCCGCCCTCAATCAGAATCCCTCCGTTTTCAACCACGCCGTCTGCTCCCATGGTGGCTGTCCTTCCATTTTTTATGTAAATCATCTGCAACCTCCTCATGTTATGATGTAAGAGTCAAAAGGTATTTTGTGGTTTAGGAATGCGGTACGGCAAGCTTCCCAAGTGCAGAGAGCGCCTTCTGCGTAAGCGTGCGGATGGTCTCCTTCTCAAAGGGAGAGGCAAGTCCTGCCATACGCAGCGTATCTGTAAAACCATACCTTCCGCTTAAGCGCAGGATCTCCATATAGCAGCGCATACCCTCCTCATGGTTTTCTTCATTCAGAAAATGCACCTGCAGCGCACATACCTGGGCGAGCACATAGTCAATATAGTAAAAAGGCCATTTATAGATATGGGTCTGCTTCTGCCAGAAGCGTCCCTCCCTTAAAAAACTCTGGTTCTCATAGCTCCTAAAGGGCATATATTCCCTTTCAAGGCGTTTCCAAAGATCCAGCCTGTCTGAAGGCGTCATGGCTGGCCTGTCATAGACCGTTTCCTGAAACTCATCCACAGCACATCCGTATGTAATAAAAGATAACGCATTTTTAAGCTGCTGATACTTATACTTCTCAATCTGTCCTGGCGGCATAACAATATCAAGATAAGGCCATATAAGAAATTCCATACTCATGGAGTGGGTCTCTGCAAGCTCCGCGCTGCAATCCTCCATGAAGCCAAAGGGCTCACTCCTCTTAAGCCAGGAGTGGAAGCCGTGTCCTGCCTCGTGTGCAAAGGTACTGAACGCCTTCGGCGTTGCGTCATAAGTCTCGAAGATAAAAGGCATATGATACCTTCCCACAAGATTCGAGTAGGCTCCGTTAATCTTCCCGGGGCGTATCTTAAGGTCATAGTATTCCCCCGCCGCAAGCTCTTCAAAATAAACAGCCGTCTCCTTTGACATCTTCCCGAAGATGTGCCGGAAGGCTTCTATGGCGTCTGCCGGAAGAACAGACTTCTCCCCAGGAAAATTAAAGTTTTCATCATAGTGATACAGAACCTCCGCCCCGAGCCGTTCTTTCTGCTCCGCAAATAAGCGCTCCACCACTGGCACAAGCTCATGCTTTACCGCCTCCCGGAAATCCGCCACCTGCTCCCTGGTATAGCACGTACGGCCCATACAACAGTATCCGGCCTCAGTATAGCTTTCCATCCCTAGCTTTTCTGCGATCTTTGTCCTCACCTTTACAAGCCTGTCATAAAGCTCATCCAGCTCTTCTGCCGCCCCTTCCCAGGCTTCTTCCCAGATTCTGTGATACCTGGCGCGTACATTGTGGTCTCCACTCTCCATCTTCTCATTCAGGGCCAGAAGGGGAACCTCCTCCCCCTCCCCGGTTCTTCCCTTAAGCGTTGCGGTAAGTTCCGAATACCTGGCAGACAGGCGGTTTTCCATCCTCCGCTCTTCTAAAATATCTTCGGAGAAACATCTGGTCCTTTTCTCTGCCCGTAAAAAGAATTCACTGCCTGTATAATCCTCTATCCTCTTCCTGTAAGGGTTCTTAAGGAGCGCCTGCTGCAGGCTGCTTAAGAGCGCCTCGTACTCTGGCCGGATCTGATCGCAGCGCTGGCTCTCCTCCTTATAAAATTCGTCTGTAACATCCATTGTACTGCGAATCTCGCAGATTCCTGCCATGGTCTGATATTTCACCATCAGCGTATCAAGATCAAGGAGTGCGTCATAAGCCTCCTCAAAGCTGCCGGCTTCCTTAAGACGTTCAAGTTCTTCTTCAAAATGCCTCCGGTACCGCCCCATATCAAGCCGTGTGAAAGGAATGTCCTGAAATCTGATCATAGTCTCCCTCCATAGCTCTCATCCAAAATACCAGAAAGAATTTCAGGCGATGCAAAGGGCAGGAACTGAAGCACAGGATTTTTCTTCATCTCACCAAATTCCTCCCTGGTAACCCCGAGTTCGGAAAGTGTATGGAAAAGTCCGGTTTTCTTTAAGAATTCCTCAATCTGCCCCGGAAGCGCCAATGCCGCCTCGCCGTCAGATACTTCCGTAAGGGAACTGTCAAAAAGCCTGGCGACCCTGGCGCATTTCTCCGGCTCCTGTGTAACCTGATAGCGCACATAGGCAGGGTAAAGACACGCCAGACACTGCCCGTGGGCGATTCCAGGAACTACTCCCCCGATCACTTCACTTAAAGGATGGGGAATGGACGCAGACGCATTGCTTAGGGAAATCCCTGAAAATGCGGCTGCCCTTGACATTTCCTCCCTGTACGCCATGTTGGACGGCTCCCTCAGAAGCTTCGGCAATACCTCAATGATGATCTTCATGGCTTCCGTCCCGAGCAGAGACGTATATGGGGAAGCAAGCTCCCTCATATAGCTTTCAAAGGAATGGGTAAATGCATCAAATCCCGTCACTGCCGTTGGATACGACGGCAGCGTCCTGGTAAGCTCTGGGTCAATAATCGCCACCTTCGGAAAGACTGCCTGGTGATACACACATTCCTTCATATTCTTCTCATGATCCGAGACAATCATTGCCTGGGTCATCTCGCTGCCGGTTCCTGCTGTGGTCGGCGCCGCAATAACAGGAAGAACACTGCTTCCCGGGAGCCCATAGACCTCTGTGGGACTTGAATACTCGGAAATCACCTTTTTCCAGTCAATCCCTTCTGACTCCCAAAACAGAGAGACTGCCTTTGCCGTATCTATGGAGCTTCCGCCTCCCACAGCCAGTATGACCTGAAGCCTCTCCCTTTTTACAATACCAATTGCCTTCTCAATCCCCCTGATGTCCGGATTCGGCACCACCTCGTCAAAATGTATGTACCTCACTCCCGCCTTCTCAAGGATTCCCTTCACCCGGTCATACAGCGGACGCAGTACGTCCTCCGAGTTCGTTGTTGTAACCAAAAGACAGCTGTCCCCGAAGGAGGCAGTGATCTCCCCGGCGCTTTCAAGCTTACCGGATCCAAACTCCATCCTCACAGGCTGGTAAAATGAAAACTCTGCCATCTCATATCCCCCTTTTTACTCAAGATTTACCTTTTTTCCATTCAGATAAACCGCCTCTACATTACGGACATGTTCAATATCTTCAAGCGGATTTCCTGAAAGGCAGACAAAACTTGCCGCCTTCCCGGCTTCCAGGCTTCCGAGACTGTCAAGGCCTAAAAGCCCGGCTCCGCCCCTTGTGGCCGCATCAAGGGCCTGCCTGGGCGTAAGGCCCGCCTCCACCATCAGCACCATCTCATAGGCTGCCTCACGGAAGGGATTAAAGGGACAGCCAGCGTCAGTTCCCATGGCGATCTTTACCCCCTTTTCGGCGCATCGCTTCAGCACATCCCTGTGCCTTTTTAGAACCTCCTGGCTCTTTGCGTGGTCCGGATTATCCGGCTCCCTTTTAAGGCCCTCTGTCACCGCATAGTAGGGCGCGCACAGGGTAGGCACAAGAAATGTCCCCATTTCTGCCATCATATCCATAATATCCTCTGTCATGAATACACCGTGCTCCACAGAATCCACGCCTGCCTTCACACAGCGGCGGATTGCCGTATTCCCGTGGGCGTGCACGCCGGTCTTTCTCCCCCACGCATGCGCTGTCTCTACCGCACACCAGATCTCCTCTTTCGTAAGCTCACAGGGTCCAGGCTCTGGTCCTGGGGAATTCACTCCCCCGGAAGCCATAATCTTCACCACGTCAGCACCGTCCTTTACAACCTGCCTGACAGCGCCTCTCATCTCGTCTGCTCCGTTTACCTCATAGCCGATCTCATAGCCATGGCCGCCCCTGGCACATACCGCATAACCGCATGCCACAATCTCCGGCCCTTCAAGAAGCCCTTTCTTTACTGCATCCCGGATACCAAGCGCATATCCTTTATAGGACCCCAGGTCGCGGCATGCCACGACCCCCGCCTTTAGAAGCTCTCTGGCATTCGATACACCTTCGCAGACCAGAGCGGCGTTCTTCCTCTCCTCATTGGGAGTCTCCTCATTCCATCCCCCGTTCGGAACCAGATGCACATGGCTGTCAATAAAACCAGGAGCCACGTAAGATTCTCCTAGTGTTACCACCTTATCTGCCGTCTCTTCCTCTGCTTCCTGGCGCGGCTTAATCCACACAATTCTGCCATCCTCTGCAAGCATCCCAAAGTCTTTAAGCACCGTTCCCTTTTCATCTGCCGTATACATCCACTTTCCAAAGTAAAGTGTTTTCATTATTTCTCTTCGTTCCTTTCTTTAAACCATGAAAATCCCTCGTTTAGCCCTTCCGTGCCTTCCAGCACGAATCTTCCCTTTCGGATGAAATACAGCATGGAGCCGTCCGGGCGGATTCCCCGCAGATATTCCACCTGATGGTAGGGCAGGGTAATGTCAATATGCTTCTCGTAATAGACCCGTTCCTTTTCGCAGCTCCTTTCCGTCACCTCGTTCGCCCTGCAGACCATCTCCTTCTGGTCATACATGTTATAGATCGGCGCTTCCTCGGATCTTGCAAAGCACGGATCCCCGATCGCAATGTGCGGGCCCATCTTCTCATAGAGAAGAATCGGCATCCGCGGGCCAATCCCATATTTTTCGGCAAGGGCATACGCCCTGGTATTTGTGCCCACTGCAAATTCTCCCATTGTTATATTTTCATGGGGATAAAGCAGGTTCTCCACCACATGCTTCTTACCCTCAAGACAGTTTGCATCCGTCACACGGCCATCCTTAAAATCAATCTTAAGTCCATGGTAAAAGATTCCCTTCAGGCATATTTCCTCCACATGAAGCCGCCCGGCCGTGCCCCCAAGACGCGGCGTGGTGAAGACTTCACCGTAAGGGATATTAAGATCGCCTCCGCAGTTTAAAAACTTTGTCTCTTTCTCCGGATTGCTTAGCTCTCCCAGGTGAATCCGAAGATCTGTCTCATTTCCCCCAAATCCCTTCATCTCCACATATTCACAAGTATCAAGCCCGCCGATAAGCGCCTGCTGGTATCTCTCGAAGGCTTCCGGCTGCTGCATATTAAGGTCATAAAAATCCTGAAAGATCTGTTCAAACCGGTCCCCTACCAGCATGTTTGGAAATGCGACCTTACAGAAGGAGATTTCCGACGGCCTGATCCACTCTGCTTCCTGTCCGGCTTTTGCTGCACTGAGACGTGCAGAGAGTTCCCTCTCCTTTTCCGAAGGGCTGCCCTCTCCCTGGGAAGACGCCCCATAAGAGGCCTCCTCCCCGAACTGATCAATCCCGATCATACCGCAGGTATCCTTAAGCTCCTTTTCAAAGCAGCGCATTGCTTCCCCATATGCCGCGCACTCCATCTCAAAAAGCCCCTCATCTGACAAATGCACCTCCTGTTTCCTGCTCTTTCCGGACAGCCCCTTAGGCTTTGTGATCACAGGAAGCAGGCCCTTCTCCTTCAGCGCACACACAGTTTCCTTTGCCAGTGCCTCCTGACCGGTCTGATAAAAGAAACGTACCCGTCTTCTGTCTCTTCTGTCTCGGCTCTGGCTGATAAATCCATGTAGAAATGCCTCCGCTATCACATTCCCCATTGCTTCAAGCTTCTCCTTCGGGACACGAAACCAGAAACGCATCATTTCACGCTCCAGCTCTGTGACCGGAAAGCCGTACTGTTCCATCCAGCTGTCATCCTCTGGATTTGCTTTTTCCAGTATTCTCTCATATGGATTGTCCTGCCCGTACACAGTCAGTGCTTTTACCTCCTCAAGCGCCCTTTCCCTGGCTTCCTTCAGGAGATCCTCTTTCCACTGCATCATCATCTTTTCCTCTTACTTTGTAACAGACACATACTTAAAGTCAAACTCATAGCCATAATCAAAGATCTTAAGCCCCTGTATATACGGCTTTACAGCCCAGTGATTCTCTGCATAGATCTGTGGGATATAGATAAAGTTATTTAGAACCATTTTCTCAATGTCCATCCATGTCCGGATCCTCTCATCCCCTGTCTGGCTGTGTGCCTTTTCCACCAGTGCCTTGAACTCATCATTGTCCCATTTTCCTTCGTCATAAATAAACTGCATGAAGCCCTGTGGATCCCTGTACTCGGAATCCTGGCCGCCGCCGATTACACAGTCAAAGGTTCCGCCTGTCAGCATCGGAAGAAGTACGTTAATCTCAAGAACACTTACCGGCATCTCAATCCCAAGATTCGTCTTCCACATATTCTGAATTGCCTGCGCCTGATTCTTCCCGCTTTCCAGACACTGGATGGAGAATCCCTTTTCCATCTCTTCCTTTGTCTTTCCAATTTCCTTAAGCCCTGCATCAAGAAGCTCGTTTGCCCGGTCAATCTCGGACTGGTCAGAAGCATCCGTCACAATGTCTCCGGCCTGGTCACGGAAATCTCCGCCATCCGTTCCTTTTACTCCTCTGGGGACAAGGCCATAGGCAGCCAGCTCTCCGTTATGCATAACCTGCTCTGCGAAGACCTTCCGGTTAAAGGCAATTGACAAAGCTTCGCGGATATTTTTATTTGCCATAAATTCATTGTTATTCGGATTGAATTCAATGAAGGTTACCTTCAGGCTGGAGACGTCTGTGATGTTCTCACTGCTGTACTGCTCCAGAAGTTCTTCCTTTACCTGCAGAATCCCCAGTTCGTCATTCTGATACATTCCCTGTACCGTGTTATCATCAGACGTAATGGTAATATTGATCTTTTCAAGCGTTACATTTTCTGCATCCCAGTAATTTTCATTCTTTTCAAGAACCATACTGTTTTCATGTACCCATTCTGTGAGCTTAAATGGGCCGGATGCTACTGTCTTATCCACATCTGTTCCGTAGGCGTCTCCGAATTCCTCTGCCGCCTTCTTCTGTACCGGGCAGAACTGTGAACCTGTCAGTATATCCTGGAAATAATCACAGGGCTCACTGGTTGTAATCTCAATCTGGTTTCCTGATGCCTTTACCCCAAGCTCTTCGGCGCCAGCTTCGCCTTTATAGAAAGCTTCTGCATTTTTAATCACATAATATTTGTATGCAATCTCAGATCCCAGGTTCTGGTCAAGCGCCCTCTGGATGCTGTAAACGATATCGTCAGCCGTAATATCTGTTCCATCTGACCACTTCGCACCCTCTCTTAAGGTCAGTGTATGGACCGTATGGTCGTCGCTTACGGTGTAATCCGTCATAAGAGCAGGCTCATAGCCCTTGTCATTGTCTGACTTTCTCAGCATTGGCTCGTGAACTGCCGCCACCATTGTCCCGGCCTCACCGGAGTTATTTACCCACGGGTCTAATGTGGCAGGTTCGGTCTTACGGTAGATTCCCAAAACCTGCTCGTCTGCCAGCTCTCCTCCAGATGTGCTGTCTGCTGCTGTGCTCCCGTCTGTTTTTGTTTTTCCGTCAGTCTCCTTATTGCTTCCCCCGCCGCAGGCAGTCAGACAGATCACCATTGCCAGCATCAGAAATAGACTCATACCCTTTTTTACTCGTTTCTTCATGTTTCTTTTCCTCCTTTTTTTATTCTGATTTATGGCGGGGAACCTGGATTCCCATGCCATAAGATCATTCATTTACCAGGTGGCATGCCACTAGATGGTCCGGCGCGCACTCCTTTAGTTTTGGGGGCTCTTCATGGCAGACCGGCTTTGCATACGGGCACCGGGTGCAGAACTTGCAGCCCTTTGGAGCGTTGATCGGGCTTGGAATCTCTCCTTCAAGCTGAATGCGGCTCCGCTTTTTTTCTGTCTTCGGATTCGCCACCGGAATGGCAGAAAACAGCGCTTTCGTATAGGGATGCTGGGGATGCCCGTAAAGTTCCCCGTTGGATGCATACTCCATAATACTTCCCAGGTACATAACTGCCACTGTATCGGAAATATACCGTACCATGGAAAGGTCATGTGCAACAAAAATGTAAGACAGCTGCTGCTCCCTCTGGAGATTCAGAAGGAGATTCATAACCTGCGCCTGAATCGAGACGTCCAACGCACTGATCGGCTCGTCACAGATAATCAGCTCCGGATGCATGGAAAGCGCCCTGGCAATTCCGATTCTCTGCCGCTGCCCGCCGGAAAACTCATGGGGAAACCTGTTTGCATGCTCCCTATTCAGTCCTACGGTCTGCAGAAGCCCAAGGACGCGTTCCTTTTTTTCTGCCGGCGTCATATGAATATCCCGGTTCAGATCCCACCCTTCTGAAATAATCTGGGAAACGGTCATACGGGGATTCAGGCAGGCATAAGGATCCTGGAAGATCATCTGAATGCTTCTGGCCAGCTCCTGCCTGAAACGCTTCGTGCTCTTCCCGCTCACATCCTTTCCGTTCAGCGTAATGGCGCCGCCCGAAGGCTCATAGATACGGATCAGAGTACGTCCCAGAGTTGATTTTCCACAGCCGGATTCCCCTGCAAGGCCCAGCGTCTTTCCTCTCTCTACCTGGATGGAAACTCCATCCACCGCTTTTACGACTCTGCCTCCCTTTATCTTAAAATACTTCTTTAGATCATGGGTTTCCAGAATGATATCTTTACTCATGCTTCGCCACCTCCTCTTCAGTAATAGGATTCACAACCGGCATTGCCTTCTGGTGGTAAAGCCAGCAGGATGCCCAGTGTGATTCGCCCGTCTGCGTATATACCGGCGGGTACAGAGACGTACAGGCCTTCATGGCATACGGGCATCTGGCCGCGAATGGACAGCCCTGCGGCGGGCTGAACAGATCCGGGGGCGTTCCAAGAATCGGGTGCAGCGGCTCCCTGCTGCTTGTATCCTCTGGCGGGATGGACTGAAGGACGCCCCATGTATACGGATGGGCCGGATGCTCGAAGATATCTTCAGCCGCCCCGTACTCCACCACTTTACCTGCGTACATAACCGCAATATCATCCGCGATATTTGCCACCACCCCAAGGTCATGGGTAATCATAATAACGGATGTATGATATTTTTTCTGTATATCTTTGATCAGATCAAGAATCTGTGCCTGGATCGTCACATCCAGTGCAGTAGTCGGTTCATCAGCAATCAGAAGCTTCGGATTCACCGCCATGGCAAGGGCGATCATGGCACGCTGGCGCATTCCACCTGAAAATTCATGGGGATACTGTTTAAACCGGTCCTCAGGGCTGGGAATGCCTGCCATAGCCAGAGTATCCAGTGTAATCTTCTTCGCCTCCTGTTTTGTCTTATCTCCGTACTTTAAGATTCCTTCCATAATCTGCTTACCTACCGGCATGGTGGGATTCAGACTGGTCATGGGATCCTGGAAGATCATACGTATCTCCTGGGCCCTTATCTTTCTCATCTGCCTGTCAGAAAACTTTGCCAGATCATTTCCCTCAAACCAGATCTCCCCATCCTTAAGAAATCCCCTGGGCTCTGGTGTATTAAGACCTACGATTGATTTTGCCGTAACCGATTTTCCACAGCCGGATTCCCCTACGATTCCCAGGCTCTTTCCCCGCTCAAGGCAGAAACTTACCCCTCTCACCGCCTGTACCTCTCCTGCATAAGTTCTAAACGAAAAGCTGATATTCCTGACATCCAGCAGTATATTTTCATTGCGTCTGCTCATTACTCGTCCCCTCCTTACTGTCTCATGCGGGGATCAAGGGCATCTCTGAGGCCGTCCCCCATCAGATTGAAACACAGCATCGTGATACAGATCAAAAGAGACGGGAATAAAAGCTGATACGGATAGCTCAGAAGCTTATTCGCCCCGTCGCTTGCCAGGATGCCCCAGCTTGCAGTCGGAAGAGGCACCCCCAGACCGATATAGCTTAAAAACGCCTCGGAAAAAATTGCACCGGGAATGACATTGGCCATACTGATAATGATCGGGCTCATGGCATTCGGAAGCAGATGCTTTAGAATAATCCAGATACTCCCGGCTCCCATTGTCCGGCTTGCCATTACAAACTCGGATTCCTTAAGGGAGAATACCTGTCCCCTAAAGAGCCTTGCAGTCCCAATCCATCCGGTAGCGGCGATGGCAATAATAATCGGAAAGATCCCCGGTCTCATAATCAGAATCAGCAGCACTACCCACAGCATCTGCGGTATGGAAGCGATCAGCTCACAGAACCGCATCATCACATTATCCGCAAGTCCTCCAAAATACCCGGCAATACCGCCGTATAAAATGCCTATCGTACCGTTTAATACAGCAACTACAAATGCAATCAGCAGGCTTACCCTTGCCCCTTCCCAGCACCGGACGAAAATATCTCTCCCCAGCTCGTCCGTTCCGAACCAGTGCTCAGAGGACGGGCTCTGGTTGATTGCGAAGAGATCCTGTTCGTCATATGTATACGGGCTTGCCATAGGCTGGAATACGGCCATGAGTATGACAAGCACAAGTATAACCGCGGAAATCATAGCCACCTTATTTCCCCTGAACCGTCTCCATGCATCACTCCAGTAGGTAACAGAGGGCCGGTTTAGTTTATCTGCATCTGCATATGCGGAATCGTCCTTCTCAAACAGACTGTCATCCAGATGACGTAAATCTATGTCCTTTACATTTAATTTTTCATCCATAGCTCTCTCCTATCCGGCAATCCTGATACGCGGGTCAACAATGCCGTAAATAATATCCACCAGAAAATAGCAGATTACCGAAATAAAGGCGAAGATAATCGTTAGTCCCATAATCATCGTATAGTCTGAATTCTGGATTGATGAGATCATCGACTGCCCGATACCCGGCACATTGAAGATCTTCTCTATTACAAAGTTTCCAGTCAGCGCCCCGGCGCACATAGGCCCAAGGGATGTCACAAGCGGAAGAAAAGAATTCCTCAGTATATGTTTTCCCACAATCTCATTCTGATTCAGCCCTTTGCTCTTCGCCGTGTAGATATAATCCTGCCCCATGACATCCAGCATGCTTGTCCGCAGCATTCTGGCATAATAGGCAACATTGGTGAACGCCGCAGCCATGACGGGCAGAATTACATATTCAGCGCCCTTCCATCCCTGTATGGGAAACAGCTTCCACTCTACGGCAAAATACCTCTGTATGAGGGATCCGAATACAAAGTTCGGAATAGATACCCCCAGTATTGCCAGAATAATAACAAGATAATCGGTTATCCCCTTATTCTTCAGTGCAGCAAGTATTCCGAAGCACGCGCCAATCAGGCATCCGGCAAGTACACCCCCAAATCCGATCACTGCTGATACCGGCATACCTGATGTTACCTTCCCAAGTACTGTCTGGCTCTTATACTTCATAGATACCCCAAAATCACCGCGGAGCAGATTCTTCATATAGATGACATACTGCTCTGATAACGGCTTGTCCAGTCCATACTTGGCATAGAGCGCTTCCTTTACGCTCTCTGGCGTCTCCCGGCTGATCTCAAATGGCTGTCCCGGCACGGCATGCATTAAGAAAAAAGTCACGGTTGCAACCAGAAACAGTGTGATCACCATGGAAACAAATCTCTTTGCTACGTATTTTCCCATTCGCAGCTCCCTCCTTTTCTTGTTTTTTTGAATCATTTCCAAAAAACTGTACAAACTCTCTCATATACCTTTGAAAAGCTTTTTATCATTTTGTATGTCTTATATGGGTGTCTGACCTGCTTTTTTGTTGAATCTAACTAGAGTATATCCTACGTTCCTCACTTAGTCAAGAATTTTTTTTAATAAAAATACATTTTTCTTATATTGACACATCTTTCTTATTATGCTACAATTTTCTCAATTTCAACGGTGTACCATATGAAAGCCGTTGCAAAAAAACAGTTATCATATTATAATTTAAGGAGGTTTTTTATGAAGTACATGACAGCAGAACCCTTTCGAATCAAGATGGTAGAGTCCATCCCGAAGTCCACAAAGGCACAGCGCCAGGAATGGCTTAAGGAAGCCGGATATAATGCATTCCGGCTGAAATCCGAGCAGGTTTACATAGACTGCATCACAGACAGCGGCACAAGCGCCATGAGCCAGGAGCAGTGGAGCGCCCTTATGCTTGGGGATGAGGCATACGCGGGCTGCCGCAGCTTTTACCGCCTTGAGGCTTCCGTGCATGAGGTATTTGGCATGCCTTATGTTCAGCCGACACACCAGGGACGTGCGGCAGACTACATCATGACGCAGATTTACTGCCGCCCCGGCGCTTATGCCATTGGCAATATGCATTTTGATACTTTCCGGGGAAATGCGGAGATCATGGGCTGCCTTCCGGTAGATTTTGCCACGGATGCAGGCATGGATACTGCCTCTGCCCCTGAACCCTTTAAGGGAAATATTGACCTTGAGAAGATGCGCCGTCTAATTGACGAGAAGGGTGCGGAAAATATCTGTGTCGTTATTATTACTATTACCTGCAACAACAACGGCGGGCAGCCTGTTTCTATGGAGAATATCCGGGAGGTCAGCAGACTTGCCGGACAGTATGGTATTCCGGTCGTTATGGATAGTGCCCGCCTCGCCGAGAATGCCTGGTTTATTAAGACCAGGGAGCCCGGCTATCAGGACAAAAGCATTATGGAGATTACCCGCGAGATGTTCAGCTACTGCGAGACAGCTACCATGAGCAGCAAAAAGGACGGACTGGTAAATATCGGCGGGCTCTTTGTAACACGGAATAAAGAGGTCTATGAGAAGGCTAACCAGCTTGCCATTGTGCATGAGGGCTTCATTACCTATGGCGGGATGTCCGGCCGTGATATGGACGCTCTTGCAGTAGGCCTGCGCGAAGTGTGCGACGAGCACTATCTGGAATACAGAATCGGACAGGTCGCCTATCTTGGGGAAAAATTAAAGGAGCGCGGCGTGCCGATCATTGAACCTACCGGCGGACACGGCGTCTATGTAGATGGACGGCGCTTCTTCCCGCAGATTCCGCAGAGCGAATTCCCAAGCCAGCGCCTTGTGTGCGCCCTATATGAGGAAGCAGGAGTCCGCTGTGTGGAGATCGGCGCCTGCGCTTTCGGAGCCTTTGACAAGGAGACCGGGGAGCCCATCTATCCTGCTATTGAGTCTATGCGTATAGCCATTAACCGCCGGGTCTACACAAACAGTCATATGGATGTAATCGCAAATGCGCTGGGCGACATTTACGAAAAACGGGATCAGTACCGCGGCATGAAGATCGTACACCAGGGTTCCATAGCATCCCTGCGCCACTTCACCGCAGGCTTTGAACTGCTTTAGACAGGCGCACAAATAAAAAATATACGAACTACCCAGCAGAATGGAGAAGCTATGTTGAACATTGAGCTATACCGCCCCATCATGGAATTTCTGTCCCTCTTTTTAGGGACAGAGGTGGAAATTATCCTCTGTGACACGCAGAAAATTCTTCACGTTGAAAATTCCGCAGATCCGAACCACTACCCGGGAGCCCCTTTAAGCGAGATGCAGCAGGCCCTGATTAAAAATCCGGAGTGCCAGGACATTCCCTACAATATTAATTACCGGACTCTGTCTGCCAAGGGGGAAAAGATGCGCTCTGCAACCATGTTCATACGGGAAGGGGACTCCTTTTCAGGTCTCCTCACCATCAATCAGAATGTGGGCGAACTCATACACATCCGCAGCTACCTGGAACTTCTGATCAACGGTGAGCAGAAGCATAATGTGCTGAAACCCTCTGGCAAAAGCAGCTCCCCGAAGCAGTCCTACGAGGCTCTCACCCTGTCTGTCACAGAGATGATCGACAAAGTTCTGGAGGAGGCAACCATACGCTTCAATTCTCCTCCAGGCCGCCTGAATGCCGACGAGAAGCTTTCTGTCATCCGGGAGATGGACAGCCGGGGCGTGTTCCTTGCCAAGGGCTCGGTTATTGAAGTGGCAAAGAAGCTTAAGAGCTCAAAAGCAACCATCTACCGCTATCTCCAGCAGCTGGAGAAGAAGGAGTGATAAACCTTTATGTCACAGATCAAAACTGCCGGACAGGCCAGGACTGCTCTCCTGGAATCCGGATATAAGCCCGTGAAGATACGCCCGGTTAACGAGGGCTCTAATCATTTCGTCTTTGATGTCATACTGGAGGGAAACCGGCCTGCCATCCTGAAATTTGCAAAGATAAGGGAAACAGAGGCCGGCCTGTCAGACGCTTCCAGGGACACACTTTTTGGCGGAATCCTTTCCCTGGAACGGGAGGCCTGGCTCTTTCGCATGATTAAGGAGAAATCCGGCGTCCCTACCCCCGAGGTGTACGGAATACATGACTCCTCCCACGGGAGGTTCATCCTTCTGGAGCGAATGACCGGCATCTCCCAGAAGGAATGTATGGTAAGAAGCGGCTTCTCAAAAAAGCGGTTCCTGGACAGTATGGGATATCTTGGCAGGGACTTTGCACAGATTCAGAATATTACATTTCCATCCTTCGGAAACATTATGAAAGACGATGTTATTGAGCCTGCAGGTATGGATAACTTTTCTGACCGTTTTCTTGAAGTTGTAGATATGCGGCTTGAAAAATGTATGCAAAAAGGCGTCTTTTCAGAAGACGAGACTATGCAGGTTACAGAATTCTTCCACAGGAAGCTTGACGAACTCCGCCCCATCTACGGCGCGGACCAGACGCCGCCGGTGCTTGTGTTTACCGACATGCACGCGGAAAACTTTTTTACGGACGAACAGGGCCGTCCCACCGGTTACTTTGACCTGGAATCAGCACAGGCTGCCCCTGCTGCTTTAGAATTCTACGGATTCCGGTTCTTTCTCTTTAATTATTACGACGCAGAATGCTTCAGGGAAGCAGAAAATGCCTTCTTCAAAGGCTACGCAGAAAACGGCGGGAAGTACATCCCATCCTCTCCTGCAGATGAAAAGTCGATCGACTTCCTTGCAGGCTGCCGCCTCTTAGAACTATCAGAATCCTACTGGGGTGTTAAAGACGGCATCCGGGATACATGGGGACAGCGCATGAAAGAACTGCTATCTGACTATATGGATACCGGACAGATCGACTACCTCGCGGTGGGCAATATCTGGAGACAGCGCGACGGACAGCCAAAAACGCCATTGGGGACGGGGTATTTTTAAAAATACCCCGTCCCCAACCTGCTACATTTTAAAACGGTATCCGACTCCCCATATTGTCTCAATATACTGTGGGTTCGATGTGTCCATTTCCACCTTCTCGCGGATCTTCTTGATATGCACCGTCACTGTCGCGATGTCTCCGATTGATTCCATATCCCAGATCTCCCGGAACAGCTCCTCCTTAGTATAGACATGATTCGGATGTCCTGCCAGGAAGGTCAGAAGATCAAACTCCTTCGTGGTAAAAGCCTTTTCTTCGCCGTTGATCCACACTCTTCTTGCAGTAGTGTCTATTTTAAGCCCCCGGATCTCTATGACGTTATTTTTTGAAACCGCGCTTCCTGTCAGGCGGTCATATCTTGCCAGGTGGGCTTTGACTCTTGCCACCAGCTCGCTTGGACTAAAAGGCTTGGTCATATAATCATCTGCGCCAAGTCCCAGGCCCCGGATTTTATCAATATCATCCTTCTTTGCAGATACCATGATAATTGGGGTATTTTTTTCATCCCGTATCTTCCGGCAGATCTCGAAGCCGTCCACTCCCGGGAGCATCAGATCCAGGATAAATAGATTGTAATCCCCGTTCAGCGCTTCCTTAAGCCCGGCCTCCCCGTCATTTGCCACCTTTACCTCAAACCCGCTAAGCTCCAGATAGTCCTTCTCCAAATCTGCGATTGTCTCTTCATCCTCCACAATCAAAATCCTATTCATGTACTGGCACCTCCTGATACTTTCTGAGAACAAAGTACATAGTCGTCCCGGTATTCTCCCTGCTGGTCGCCCATATCTTGCCCCCGTGTTCTTCTATAATCTTCTTCACAATGGAAAGCCCGATTCCGCTTCCGCCCTTGGAAGAATTTCTTGATGTATCGGCCCGGTAAAACCGGTCAAATATATTCGGCAGATCCTTTGCCGCAATTCCTTTTCCATTATCTTCAAGCTCAACCTGCACAAAGTCTCCTACATCCTTCACCCGCAGGTTAATCTTCGCCCGGGACTTATCCATATATTTTGTAGAATTATTCACAATATTATGAATCACCCGTTTGATCTGCTCTGCGTCTGCGATTACTTTCACCTCTGGATCCACATAATTAAAATACCCAAACTCCACATTCTTCGCCTCAAGCTCCAGATACAGCTCCTCTGAGCAGTCGCTAAAATAATCATTTACCGACAGAATGCTAAAATCATATGGTATCCGGTTTGTATCAATCTTTGAATACAAGGTCAGCTCATTAATGAGCAGATCCATCTCATTTGCCTTATTATAAATGGTTCGGACATATTTTTCGATCTTTTCCGGCGTGTCTGCCACGCCATCCATAATTCCTTCCGCATATCCCTTGATTGTGGTCACAGGCGTCTTAAGATCATGGGAAATATTGCTAATCAGTTCTTTATTCTCTCTGTCAAATTCAACCTTTTCCTCTGCATTGTCCTTAAGCCTTCTGCGCATATCCTCCAGGCTCATGCAGAGCTGCCCCAGCTCATCGTCAGAATCCGGGCTTAGTTCAAAGTCCAGATTCCCTTCTTTTATATTTCCTGCAGCAACCTGCATCTTCTCCACCGGGCGCATAACCCCCTTATAGATCCAGAAGATCAGCCCCAGGGCCGTCAGCACAAGCACAATCAGCACGCACAGCAGCATATCTACAAAAAACTGCTCCACCTCTGGTATTACATTACTGACATCCGTTATAATGAATGCACTTCCTTCTTCTCCTCCCGGATATACGAAATCAATCTGCTTTACAAGCGCCTGCGCCTCTCCCCCTAGATAAATGCCATTCTCCGATGTAATATCGGATTCACCATACCCTGGAAGCTGTGCGGCAACCTTCTCCACCTCCTGGGAACCGGTTCCCAAATATACAAGCGTCCTTCCCTTGCGGACCAGAAGATATGCTTTCTTTCCCATAAGTTTCTGGTTAAACTCTTCAAGCAGCGTAGCATCCTCCAGATCTCCCGGTTTATAACGGGCGATCTCCTCAAGCTCATGGTAGGGCTTCTCTGTTACTCTGGACAAGACCTGCATGGGATTCGAAAGACTCTCCACCGTTGTGCCTGTAATACCATAGGCTTTATCAATCACGCCAATCTGGTAATGCCCCAAAACCATAATCATAGCAGCAGACAATGCGGCCGGAATCAGAATAATTGTAAAAAATGCTATTATTAATCTGGTTTTGAACTTCATAATCGCATCCTCCGTGAGTAAAGTATAGCACGAAAAAAGGCGCCCCACACGAAAGCGCCCATAAACTTTTATTAAAATTTTATAAATAGAACCGGCATTCTATAGATATGCCTTTAGTACTTCTGCCTTATCTGTTCTTTCCCAGGAAAGGTCCACGTCTGTGCGTCCGAAATGTCCATATGCTGCTGTCTGTTTGTAAATCGGTCTCCGAAGATCCAGCATCTGGATAATTCCTGCCGGGCGAAGGTCAAAATTCTCACGGATTATCTCTACCAGCTTTTCATCTGACAGCTTCCCGGTTCCAAATGTGTCCACCATAATAGATGTCGGGTGTGCAACGCCGATCGCATAGGAAAGCTGAATCTCACACTTCTTTGCAAGCCCCGCCGCCACGATATTCTTTGCCACATAACGTGCCGCATAGGCTGCGGAACGGTCTACCTTGGTGCAGTCCTTCCCTGAAAATGCCCCGCCGCCGTGACGTGCCATGCCGCCATAAGTATCAACAATGATCTTACGGCCTGTAAGCCCGCTGTCACCGTGTGGTCCGCCGATTACAAAACGGCCTGTAGGATTGATGAAGAATTTTGTATTCTCATCCACCATCCCCTCTGGAATGACTGCGTCAAATACATATTTTTTAATATCCTCATGAATCTGCTCCTGTGTTACATCCGGATCATGCTGTGTGGACAGGACAACCGCATCCAGACGCTTCGGAATGCCCGCCTCGTCATACTCCACTGTAACCTGCGTCTTTCCGTCCGGCCTTAAATAGGTAAGCGTACCGTCCTTTCTGATCTCAGTAAGCCTTCTGGAGAGCTTATGAGCCAGGGCGATCGGATAGGGCATAAGTTCCGGCGTCTCATCAGAAGCATAGCCAAACATCATGCCCTGGTCCCCTGCGCCGATGGCTTCAATCTCTTCCTCTGACATCTTATTTTCCTTTGCTTCCAGCGCCTTATCCACGCCCATGGCAATATCCGAGGACTGCTCATCCAGGACAACCATGACGCCGCAGGTCTCTGCATCAAAGCCATATTTCGCTCTCGTATAGCCAATCTCCCGAACCGTGTCTCTTACAATTTTCTGAATGTCCACATAAGCGTTTGTCGTTATTTCACCCATTACAAGCACAAGCCCTGTCGTTGTGCTTGTCTCACATGCCACACGGCTCATGGGATCCTTCTCCATAAGAGCATCAAGTATCGCATCTGATATCTGGTCGCACATCTTATCTGGATGCCCTTCTGTCACGGATTCTGAAGTAAATAGATATCTTTCCATAAAAAATTCTCCTTTCTTTTTCTGTTACTGTTCACTCCGTTCGCAGTAACATTTTTCTCTCAGCTTTCTCCCCGAGGGTTTTATATTCCAGTAAGATTCGTGTATATCACGTAAAAACAGCCCGCCATAAGCGGACTGTTTATCTTTACATAATCAATCCTCTTATTGTTCGATTACTCGCTCAGGTTGGCACCTTCCGGCCTGCCGGGGTTGCCGCAGCTTCACAGATCCTTTGTATCTCCACTGCTCTGAATAAGAGAAAGTCTGATATTTATTTGTTTTCTACATAGATTACTCTACACCTTCCCGCAAGATATGTCAAGCCCAAGTTTTTTAGTTACTGTTCACACAGGTCTGTGCATTTACTGCACAGACCGTAAGAAAGTGATTCAGGAGTGAGAAAATCCCATTCGCGGAGCGAATTTCAGATGGATTTTCGAAGGTTACTGGTCACGGAGTGAACAGTAACAGCCGTCTCTTACTATGAGTTCCTCCACAAAGCCTTATAGTCCTTCATTTCCAGTGCAAGTGTATTAACCGCCATCTCCAGATCTGACGTATACTGCCCCACTCTTTCATCAATCTCCTCCGGCCTTATCCCATCTCTTAAAACCGTAAAGAAATATCCTTTAAACAACAGGCAGGCAATCCGGTTAAGCTGTACTGCATTTTCTTCAGTTATAACTCCCTCCCTGATACATTTCTTACACATCTCATAATCTCTTCCCATAAAATCTGCGCACTTAAGCATGGTCCAGAAAATATGGCTCGTCCCCTTAATATCCTCCGGGAACATATTATAATACTCAATAATCGAATCTTTAAGCTTCTCATTCGTGAACTCAAAAAAAAGCAGATTATATGCTTCCGGATTGGCAAACGCCTCCCGGCTGTAGCAGTCCCAGACTCCCATATAGGTATCCCATGGATTCTTCCACCTTTTCTCTCCCTCATTCAGCCTTAATATGTAGGTCGTAAGTGTCCTGAGCTCTGCATAATACAGCAGCTCAGACAAGCTCTCAAAATGGCGGTACAGGCTCGCCGATGAACATCCCATTTCCCTCGCAATCAGACGGATGGAAATTGCCTTTACTCCTTCACGCTGAATCAGCTCATGAGCCTTCTGGATATAGTCCCGTCTAGAAAATCCTTTAATATAAGCTTCTTTTCTCTTTCCGGTCATATTTCCTTCCCCCTTTATTAGTCTAAACTATTCTGGGGATAATATTATCAATTACAGATAAATCAATTGTCTTAAAATCTCCCGCCACTTTATCTGAATATTTCTCCGGCGCAGGTGCAATCTTCTGCCACTGGTAATAAACCTCCAGACATTTTTCGATCAAAAGAATGTCTTGTGTGTTATCTTCCTCTCCCTTTGGGTAGACAACTACCGACCTGTACGGCGTCTGATTCGGCTTCAGGCTGGATGCCTGAGGATGAGTCAGCAGGACATGCCGGTCATACACCATGTCTCTTGCCCTGATCAGAACCTCTTCATAGGACTCTGCAAAGATTACCTGAAGCGTCCCTTTATATTTCTTTTCCACCCGGTCATTATTCGTAATCAGAATCGCCTTTTCTAATTCCCACATAACGAACCGCCCCCTTTCCTTCTTCTATTATAATACACAAAAAGAAAAAGTCCAGTAAAATTGGGGACGGGGTATTTTAAAAAATACCCCGTCCCCAATTTTACTATCCAAGGAAACCAAATACATTTAACAATACAATTACCATGAAGATCGGAATCACTGCCAGAGTAAGCAGCTTGTCAAAGCCATTCAGCTTTCCTTCGCCGTTCTTGAAAAGTTCCTTCTCATAGTTGTCAAAGCCCCAGATCTTTGCAATAAAGACACAGGTGAGCAGACAGCCAAGAGGCAGAAGCAGATAACCGGTAAAGCAGTCAAGCCAGTCATACAGGCCATACATCTCCACCCCCGTAAAGCTCGGCCACGGGATCTTGAAACTTGAAAGCGGCCCAAATCCGAGGGATACTAAGATATTACCCACAAAAATAATGAGTGATACGGCAATAACGCCTTTCTTCCTTCCCATCTTAAGCTTTACTTCGAAGGTCTTCATCGAGATCTCGAAGAAAGTAAACAGTGATGAGAACACTGCAAACATAACTCCTACAAAGAATACAGAACCAATCAGGCGTCCGCCCGGCATACTTCCATAGATGCCTGCCATTACGTCAAACAGCAGAGCCGGTCCCTTTGTTACTTCCATGCCTGCGCCAAATGCGGTAGGAATTACTACAAAGCCCGCCAAAACTGCTGCCATCGTATCCATAATACTTACCATGATCGCATCACCCTTAAGGTTGCTGGAATCCGAGATATTCGCGCCCAAAGTAGTGAAGATACCCCACCCGATACCAACAGAGAACAATACCTGCGTTGCAGCATCTGCAAATACTTTGAAATTAAAGTTCTTAAAGTTCGGAACAAGGTAGTACTTCAAGCCTTCTACAGCGCCCGGCAGTGTTGCACATGCATAAACTGCACAGAAAACCAAAATGGCGAAAAGCACTGGCATAATAACCTTTGTAACCTTCTCAACAATTTCAGTAATACCGAACAGCAGCAGGAATGATGCAATAAATAAAACAATGACCGCCCAGATAATCGGCTCTACCGGCTTACTTATAAAACCATTAAAGAATACATTAGTATCTTCGCCAAAATCACCGCTTGTAATAAACTGGACCGCGTACTTTAAAACCCAGCCGCCGACTACTACATAGAACATGTTGATTCCCAGTGTACAGATATTTGCAATCCACCCTACGAATCCCCATTTCTTATTAATCTTTTCAAATACTGATACTGTGTCAGATTTTCCAAAACGCCCGATTGCCGTCTCCATCTCAACCATGGGATGCGCCATCAGAATGATGATAATAATATATGTAACAAGGAAAATTCCACCGCCCCCTCTATACGCCAGATATGGGAATTTCCATATGTTACCTAATCCGATTGCCGCTCCTGCAGCAACCATAATGTACCCGAAACGTGACTTAAACTGGGCCTGCCCATTATTACTCATAAGATCTCTCCTTCCTTTACGAGTATAATACTTCTTAATGAATCTGCATATCTTTTGTCATAACAGTTCAACTGTCTTCGCTGTTACGCCTAAATATCCTTATCGAAAACGGTCTGGTCCGTAACCGGTACCTGAAGCGCTTTAAGCGCTCTTCTTACCATCTTCTCACGGATCTTTTTCGAATCTGCATCACCTTGCGTCGGATCCCCAAGCGGGTACGGAATGCCTACTCCAGGTATAATTCTATTTGCACCAATTGTCCTGGAAATCGGAACAACCGTCGCCATATGTACTACCGGAATGCCGTACTTTTCAATCCCTTTTACCATCGTTGCACCGCAACGTGTACAGGTACCTCATGTGCTGACAAGGATAACGCCGTCTACATGATCCTCTACAAACTTTTTACCAATAGAGTCGCCGAACTTTGCTGCTGATCCTGTAGCTGTTCCAGTTCCTGTCGTTGTACAGAAATAGTTAACAAGCTCGCCAAACTCTCCTGCCTTCTCAAGCTCACGGAGAACATCAAGCGGAACAACAAGATTCGGATTCTTCATAACAAACTGCCTGTCATATCCGCCATGAATTGTGGTGAAATCCTCCGGCGACATGCTGTCCATGCCTTCAATGGAATATGTCCCATACTTTGTGGCATTGGAAGATTCAATATGGTCAGGGTTGCCCTGCGGAACAACGCCGCCTGATGTAACAACTGCAATCTTCGCATTTTTAATATCCGTAATCGCATCCGCCGGAGCTACACGGTCAAACTTCGGCATCGGAAGATCTGTCTCAAATGGTTCCCCTGCCATTTTCTTGATCAGCATTTCCATACCTCTTGTGGCGCCCCTCTTCTCTGCGAAATAATTGACACGGATTCCTCTTTCCAGATATCCCTCCACAGAAGGCCCCAGGATCTCTTCGCCAGTCGCCATCTTTTTAATTAGATTTACAATCTTTGGCAGTGACTTTCTAAGTGTCGCAGCAGAATTTCCGGTCTGTACTGTTATAATATCCTTCTTAAACATATCCGCCCCTGGATTTTCCTCATACATACCAGTGAGAACCGGAACCCCAAGTCTTTCTTCTACTGCTTTACAGATTGTACCGCACGCAACTCCGTAACGTCCCGCATTAAATGCAGGCCCTGCCACAAATACATCCGGTTCATACTTCTTAACCATCTCTATAATTGTATCCGTTGCCTTATCAAGATTCTCGCCAAAATAATTATCTCCGCAGATTATAGTAGCGACAATCTCATAATCCTCACCCAGCGCCTGGGCAATTGCAAGACCCGGGCCAATCTTTTCATCTCTTACCTCCGGCTCAAACCCGGCCATATCCTCTCCGCCGATCCCGCCAAAGAACTGATTGAGATAATGAACAATTTTATACTTTGCCATAATAATTGAATCCCCCTTTCCTAGTATCCTCTTGCAGCCAGCCTGTTAAATCCGTTCGCAATCGTGGATGCAATGATAATCTGAATCTCCGCCTCAAAAGAACCGTCCTCGTTAATACAGCCTGCCCAGCCGCCGATCTGGCTCTCAATATAATCCTGCATGCCGATTACCTTCTCCATGGCAGGGAATTGTAAAGTCATGTTCCCCTGTCCGCAGGAAGCAAGTGCAGTTGCCTCGTCACAGGTATCAGCCAGTGACTGGGACTTTCCGTCCTTGCCCGGGAATTCATCTGTAATGAGAACTACCTTGGTCCCCTTACGCTCTACCTTGCGGCAGTTCATCATAAGATCTGTATCCGGATTGCCGTAGCCTTCCTCCGTAATCAGGACGCCGTCTAATTCCATCCATTCCGCCAGCTTCGCAACCATATCGGAATGCCTCTCCTTATCCGCAAGGAATACATTCTCATTTGTCAGTATGACGCCCATAAAATTAATCTCTTTGCCGTGACGCTTATAGCACTCGTCAATCACTGGATTGTGAAGATGATGATACGTGGTAACCTTGTCGCACGGAGCCACACAGTTTCCTGAAACAATTGCTCCATCCATGATCTCTGTCGGATACATGAATGTCGGTACAAACTGCTTCGCATCTACCCCGTAATAATATGTATCGTGCAGAAGTCCCTGGGACTGCAGCATATGTACATATCCTACCTTCGGAAGTTCTGGATATTCAGCTGCCTGCTGGAATACCGGCTTCGTCTCAAATACATCTAGAGTATCCGGCTCCACATTCTTTCCCGCCTCGCCCAGATAAGTCGCAACCTTAAGCCCTGCCAGACGTCCCGCTCTCTCATACACATGGGTCTCAAGGCCTTCCTGAGGTTCAATCACAACACACAGATTCACCGTCTTAGAGAACGGACAGTAGTCTGCCGCCGGGCCGCTCATGTCAATTACACCTTCCTGGAAGCCTACAATTCTTCCGACTGTAACAACACAGCATCCTTCAAGGGCATGAGTCCTGCCTTCACCGACTGTTGGCGACACCTTGCCAACCACACCCGGGAAAATCTCCCCGCCGCCGCTGACCTTCACGCGCGGCTCAATGACATCCTTCACTGGCGTAATCCTTGTCGCATCTCCCGGTCTCGCAATATCCAGATGACACTCTAAAAGCTTATCATCCTCCAGAACCATCTTTTCCACTTCTTCCTTGTTCACATAGAGAACGTGATTCTCAATGTAGGTTCTGTCTGCAAATTGGATGTCCCCTATCTGTATTTTGCCGAGTTCCAATTTCATACAAGTTCCCTCCTTTTACTCTATTTTTGTAATCGCGATAACACAAGTTCAAAAAAATGATCTCCGCTATCTGTTGTTCACATTATACAACTAATCGCGATAACATTCAAGTCTTTTATAAATATTGTTATATATTTATTTTATTTATAAATGTGTAAAACAGGAAAAACAGCGCACTTTATACTGTCATTTATAGATATAATCAATATTTGTATAGACTATAATAATATAAATCAAAAAATATTTGAATTTAAAACAAAAAAAATTAATATATTTATCAAAATACATAAAAAAGAATATCATTTTTCGTTTTAGGAAACATTTGAAGAATTTCTTTTCTTAATTAAGAACAAGAGGAGAATTGCCATTTACAGAATTTGCATATATGCTAATTTATGAATTTACAAATCAGCATGAAAAATCATGAAGAGTATCATTTAAAACAGGAGCAAAAAGGGGATATGAAGAAAGGAGGCAGAAAAACCATGGCAATTTTAGCCGGAAAGAAAGCAATTATCATTGGAGACCGTGATGGAATTCCGGGACCGGCAATTGCAGAGTGTGTGCAGTCAGCCGGTGGGGAAGTAATCTTTTCCTCCACGGAATGCTTTGTCTGAACAAGTGCAGGCGCAATGGATCTGGAGAATCAGAAGCGTGTGAAGGACTTTGCCGAAGAGTATGGTCCGGAAAATATAGTCGTAATTCTCGGAGCAGCCGAAGGCGAAGCGGCAGGTCTTGCAGCAGAGACTGTAACTGCAGGTGACCCGACATTCGCAGGTCCATTGACAGGGGTCCAGCTTGGACTCACAACATACCATGTATGCGAACCTGAGGTAAAGGAAGAATTTGATGAAGCAATCTACGACGAGCAGGTAAGCATGATGGAAATGGTACTGGATATTGACGATATCATCAGTGAGATGAGCTCAATCAGAGACGAATTCTGCCAGTATCTTTAGAAAATCGCGATTGGGGACGGGGTAAAATGAATTTTACCCCGTCCCCAATCGCGTCAGCTTACCTTTAATTTAAACTTTTGAATCTCTCTTTCTGTAGAAACCTTTTCAATCATTCCGCCTATACTGCGCAGCTTCTCTTCGAACTTCTCATACCCCCGCTGTATATACACAATATCATCCACAATCGTAATCCCGTCTGTGGCGAGTCCTGCGATACAGAGCGCCGCCCCGGCGCGAAGATCCGGCGCGCTCACCCGTGCGGCAGAAAATCTGCGGACTCCCTCTATGGTCGCAGAATTCCCTTCCACCTTAATGTTCGCTCCCATCCTGGCAAGTTCATCCAGGTATTTAAAACGATTCTCAAAGATACTCTCCGTAATCGTACTCGTCCCTGAACACAAGGCCAGAGTCACTCCAATCTGCGGCTGCATATCTGTCGGAAATCCCGGATACGGAAGTGTCTTTACATGGGTGCTTCTTAAGCCTCCCTTTGACACTACGCGAACCGCGTCATCAAACTCCTCCACCTCACAGCCAATCTCAATCAGCTTCGCAACAGTTGCCTCAAGATGCTTCGGAATCACATTAAGAACCGTGACATCCCCCCTGGTTGCCGCTGCTGCAAACATAAAGGTCCCGGCCTCAATCTGATCCGGAATTACCGAATAGTCCGTGCTGTGAAGACGCTGCACACCCCGGATCTTGATAACATCCGTCCCGGCTCCTCTGATATTTGCTCCCATACTGTTCAGGAAGTTGGCAACATCAACCACATGGGGCTCCTTGGCAACATTCTCCATAATCGTAAGTCCATCTGCCATGGTCGCCGCCATCATGACATTAATCGTCGCCCCGACACTCACAACATCAAAATAAATGTGTTTTCCTACAAGACGGCCTGCTTCTGCAATAATCTTGCCATGCTCAATATCCACATCTGCCCCAAGGGCACGGAATCCCTTCAGATGCTGGTCAATCGGCCTGCTTCCAATATTACATCCCCCCGGAAGCGCAACCTCTGCATGTTTATATTTTCCAAGAAGCGCGCCTAGCAGATAATAGGACGCCCTGATCTTCTTAATATAGTCATATTCGATACTTAAGTCCCGAATTCTTTTTCCATTAATCTGTACGGTATGCCGGTCAACACGGTGAACCGTACCGCCAATACCAGAAATCGCATCAAGTAAAACATTAATATCATTCACGTCCGGAAGATTATCTACACGGACAGTCTCATCTGTCATAATCGCTGCAGCTAAAATAGCAAGCGCCGCATTCTTTGCTCCACTAATCTCAACCTCTCCTACAAGAGGATGACCGCCTTTAATTACATACTGTTCCATACTACACCTCATAACTACTATTTATTTAACCCCTCAAATATATGAATCTAGTTACGTTATTTTATGCATATCCATAAGTATATCACAAATCCACGATTTGTAAAACATTTTTTACAAATATGTAACTTTTTTGTAACAACCAAAGTTACTGTTCACACAGGTTTGTGCATTTACTGCACAGACCGTAAGAAAGTGATTCAGGAGTGAGCAAATCCCATTCGCGGAGCGAATTTTAGTTGGATTTGCGAATGTTACTGGTCACGGAGTGAACAGTAACCAACCAAAGTTACTGTTCACTCAACAGCAACACAACCAGCCAAAGTCTCCATCACCTTGTCAACGGTCTCCTCCAGACTGAGATGATCTTCGCAAATCGTCACATCTGCATATTTCTCAAAAAGAGCCGTCCTCTCGTTATATAAATCCCGGAAAGTCTGCCCGTCCTTAAGCACGACCCCGCGGTTTTTTGCATTCTTAAGCCTGCTATTTATTATGTCAAATGATATCATTAAATATACGACTGTTCCAATTTCTTTATAATGCTTCATCGCATTTTCACAGTAGACAACACTTCCTCCCGGCGAAATCACCGATCGCTCTGCACTGACCCCTGCATTCACTCTGTCCTCAATCTCAAGGAATCCTTCTGTTCCTCTCTCTGCAATAATTTCCTTTAAAAGCTTTCCTTCCTGTTCCTGAATCAAAAGATCTGTGTCCAGGAAACGATAGCCAAGGCGCTTTGCCACAATCACACCCACTGTGCTCTTCCCTACTGCCGGCATTCCGATAAAAATAACATTCCTCATATCCGGATGCTCCTTCATCTGTACTAAATCCAATAGCTGCATTTCTCCTCGCAACTATAGCCCGCACATTATTCTACCACATTTCCCCGCATTCGTCTAGCATTTCACAAATCAAACATTTAAGCATTGTTACTATTGTGTTACTGGTCACACAGGTCTGTGCATTTACTGCACAGACCGTAAGAAAATGATTCAGGTGTGAGCAAATCCCATTCGCGAAGCGAATTTTAGATGGATTTGCGAATGTTACTGTGAGCGGCCTCCCGGGCCGTGAACAGTAACGATTCGGGGCGGCATTCCAAGTTTTACTGCGCAAAAGCTGCCCCTCACCCCTGCATCATGTTCTCATGGAGCAGGTCGAAGGAACCAAAAAGGTCTGAAGCCTAATAGTACAGACGCTTTCTGATATTCCTGTGTTCACAGCGTCTTCTTAAAAGTTCCTGATACGCCATAACTTCAATCAAGTCTCTGAGCCACTCCCCCGGATTCTCCTCCTGATCCTTCGCCCGGTCATAAATTCTCCTGCACATAAGCCGGAGCCCAAGCCTGTCAGGATACTCATCATACATCATGCTCCCGTCGTATTCCATACGGTCACATTCTTCCTCCACATACGGGAGCAGACGCTTCGCCGTATCCGGATATACACTCTTCATATACTCATAATCCCGGCGGTCCGTGCGGTCATCATCATAAAACTGCGGCATCGGGTATTTCATATAATAAGGCAGCCTGTTATCCATAATATACACCCCCAAAATCAATCTCTGGTATATTATATGCCCCGGCTGCCTTTTGCGTGCGAATAAAGAATGTAGCCTCCCTGCCTAGAGCGTGTTTGAAAATTGCTTTCTGCAAGATGCCGTCCCAGTTTGCATCAGATTTCTCTAGCCTTTCCTTCCCCCTTCCATAATCGGAAGCGCCACACGCATTTTAAAAAACTGGATCAGCGGTCCGTTAAAAAGTGCATTGCAGATGGTCCCGATTCCGATAATCAGCCACAGATTCCCTCCCGACAACAGACAGAATACCACGCCTACAATTACAACTGTAACATCACTGATCACCCTTGCATACTGGAACTGAATTTTTCCCCCAGAAACCTTTTCAATAATAATGGCCACGCTGTCATAGGGGGCAATCCCCATTTCCGCAACCATATAGAAAGAAACCCCGAGCCCTGCAAACATACAGCCGATAAAGAGCGCTATAATCCGCAGCGTCAGCGTCATCTCTACCTTAAGCACCTCCTGGAACAGCCAGCAGATAAAATCCGCCTGATACCCCACACCGACCATATTCACAATCGTCCCGGCGCCGATGCATTGCCGCACCGTAAAAAATACAACTACAAGGATTCCCGCATTCATAATAAGCTGCCATGTTCCAAAGGTCATATGAAGGAATCCGCTAATTCCCAGATTCATACAGGTAAATGCATCCACCCCGAAAGCGCTGAGCCTAAATGAGCCGACGCAGATTCCGATAAAAAGAATCCCCGTTACCATCATGATGCATCGTTTAAAAAAATAACTTTTTTCTTGTTTCATCTTACCAATTCTCCCTTCACCGCCTCCAATAAAGAGTGCATCCCGGCACACTCTCATGCCGCAGATTCCACTCCAGCGAAGCGCAGTCATCTCCCCAAAGGGGTTTTTTGATACAGAAAATAAGGTTTCCTATATTATGAAATCAGCGCCTTCAGCACATACAGCCTGGAATCAAAATCACCGTACTCACCCGTATTTTCCTCCACCTGGCCAGACATTCCATCAGACGTAATAAGCCCGATATTCATAAGTTCATCGCCAAAGTACGACTTCTTCGACCTCTGTTCCTCGTAGTAGAGCTCTGGGTCAAGCCCCTGTAGGCGCACCCTCGTAAAGGGCATATTCACATGGCTTAAAGTCCGGTACCACCCTGCAATCGCAGTCCTCTTGTCCTTACTTACTGCCATCCAGCACGTAATATTCCCGTCAAAAGGACTGACCAGTCTGAAAAATGTTCCAAACTGCAGAACCTCCCGGTATTCCTTCATAAAGGCAATCTGTTCTTTCACTGCCTCCTGCTCTTCTTTCGTCAGCTTATTTAAGTCCAGCTCATAGCCGAAGGTTCCAAAATAAGCCACATTTGCCCTTGTATGAAGGGGTGTATTACGGAATACCTGATGGTTCGGCGCAACGGATACATGACTTCCGATACTGCTTACCGGATAGCAGAAGGTTGTCCCATACTGGATCTTCAGACGCTCCATCGCATCAGAATCATCGCTCGCCCACCCCTGTGGCGCATAGTAAAGGATACCCGGGTCAAACCGCCCGCCGCCGCTTGCACAGGACTCAAAGAGCACATGGGGGAAATTCGTATTCAGCCGTTCATACAGGTCGTAGACACCCAGAATATAACGGTGGAATACCTCTCCCTGCCGGTCTGGCGGCAGAGCCTGCGAGTAGCACTCCGTAATGCTCCGGTTCATGTCCCACTTAATGTAGGAAACCTTCGCCTCACTTAAGATTTTCGCCATCATACCGTAAATGCAGTCTACCACTTCCTTTCTGGAGAAATCAAGTACATACTGGTTTCTCCCGTGGGAGATACTTCTGCCAGGCGTAAACAGAATCCAGTCCGGATGAGCCCGGTAAAGGTCAGAATCCTTATTTACCATCTCCGGTTCAAACCAAAGGCCGAACTTCATGCCCAGTCCCTCTATCCGCTCCGCCAGACCGGTAATGCCGCGGGACAGACGCTCCGGGTTCGCCACCCAGTCCCCGAGCCCCGCATGGTCACTGCTCCTTGCGCCAAACCACCCGTCGTCCAGCACAAACAACTCCACGCCGCACTCCTTCGCCTTGCCCGCAATCTCCACGAGCCGGTCCTCGGTAAATTCAAAATAAGTTGCCTCCCAGTTATTGTTTAAAATCGGCCTCGGGCGGTCTCTCCAGTACCCTCTTGCAAGCCTCCTCTGATACAGACGGTGGAAAGCCTGGCTCATGCCGTTTAAGCCCTCCTCCGAATACACCATCACTGCCTCCGGCGTCTGGAAGCTCTCACCAGGCTCTAACTTCCAGTCAAAGCCCATGGGATGGATTCCCATAAGAACTCTCGTCGTGTCATGGGTATCCACCTCTGCCTGTGCAAGGAAATTCCCGCTGTAAATCAGACTGAAGCCGATCGCCTCCCCCTGTAATTCATTTGCCCCGGGACGCTTCAGGACAATAAATGGATTGTGTTCATGAGAAGAATTTCCCCTCCGGCTGTCCACTGCCTGGATGCCCTGCTCTAATTTCCTCACCTTAAGATGCCGCTCCCTCGCCCACGCTCCTGAAAACTGAAGCCACTCATAATCACAATCCGGCAGATCCATACAGAGGCTCATGACCGTCGTCAAATGGAAATCTTCTGTTCCCATATTCGTAATCCGTGCACTTCTTGCAAGGATGCCTCCTTTAGCAAAAATCGTGTACAGAAGCTCAAGCACGGCCCCCGTAAGCGGATCCTCCAGCGTAAGAACCAGCGTCTCTGCCTCGTCCTCATTTTCCGTGTAAGTAGCCGGAAGACCAGGAAGCCCCGGCTTCCCGGTACTCACCTCATGCCCCCTGTATCTGAAATCACAGATACGGCTTCCGTTCTGCTGCACAATCTCCACAGCAGGACGGCGGTAGTCCGTTGTCCCGTACACGCCGTATTCCTGCTTCACATGCTCCAGTGACAGAGACCTGTCCCCCTCGAATACATAGGATGTCATAGGGCGGAACATTGTCTCATACAGATAGGAGTAGTCCTCCCTGTGGTGCACCCGTTTCCCGAAATAAAGCTGACCCATATGTCCGTTCGGAAGAACCATCATAATATAGCTGATTTCGTCATTAAATAAATGAAATGTTTTTGTGCTTTCGTTAAATAAAATACTCATATTATCCTCCAATGCTAACGTCCTTCTGCCTCCTGGTCACCTCTTCCATCCTGGCACCTTTCAGCGTATAGAACTTTTCAAGAGCTCCAAGTCCTAATATTTGATAATTATTGAAGGGGGAATCTGCGCAGTTCCTTCATCCTTATAGCATAATTATATATGACAAACACACAACCGCATATACCCATTTGTTGGGTAGAAATGTCCAAATGTTGGATGAAAGCCAATTGGGGACGGGGTATTTTTAAAAATACCCCGTCCCCAATTTATAATTTCTCTAATGTATCCTTATGGCCTTCCAGATATTCCTTCCTCTCGCTGCGGTTTTTCTCCCTGTATTTTGCCGGGGTTATACCCCGTTTTGCCTTAAATACCTTTCCAAATGAGTACGCATTCTGATATCCGCAGGACAGGGCAATTTCCCCCAGCGTGAGATCCGTGAGCGTCAGAAGCTCCGCCGCCCTTGTGAGGCGGTAATTAGTCAGATATTCCTGTGGGGAAACATCTAGATGTCTACGAAACAACTCATAGAGATATGTACGGTCAATGCATACATATTTTGCAATATCTGTCACGCGGACTGTGTTGAAATAGTTATTTCGGACATATTCCACCGCACGCTTAATATGTATGTTTTCCCCGTCTTCTTCCCATGGCGTGCTGATATTAACATTCTTTGACAGGATGGCAAAAAATGTGTACAGGAGCCCCTGCCTCTCGTACTGGCTAGTGATGCTGCCGGTGGTATCCCGGATCATCCCAACAACCGTATCTTTGAGTTCAGCACCATAGTCACTGCGGAAGATCAGCTGCCCGCTGTTCAGTCCAACGTCCCTCAGATATTCCTTCACGTTTGAGCCATTGAAGCCGACCCACAGATATTCCCACGGATCCTCTGCATCTGCCTGGTAGAAAGTCAGAACATTCGGCTCGATTAAGAAACCCTGTCCGGCCTCCAGGCAGTACTGGGTTTCCCCGATATAGTATCTGCCCTTTCCTTTTAATATGAAATGAATCAGGTAGTCCGGGCGGACTGCCGGTCCGAAACTGTGCATAGGCTCGCATTTGCTGTAGCCGCAGAAGCACAGGTATAGCTCTGAAAATTTACGGTTTGATAATTGTAATACATATGCATCTTCCATAGATGGACTCCTTAATGATATACTTCATGTGCTGATCAGACAGGATTCTGCGCAGTACTAGTATAGCACAGGTATTGCCTAAGCGATCTTTTTTTTGCGAAAAACTCTGTTTGTCTGCATTTGTTTTGCCAAATGTGGTATAATAGGCACAAAAATAACTGGAGGTAAAATTATGAAAAGAAACATCAGAAAACTTTTATCAGGCGCTGTATTTGTTCTGTTCCTATGCGCTATACTGGGTGCAGGCCAGGTCCAGGCAGCCTCAAAGCCAAAAGCACTATGTAAAAATGCAAGCAGCAATGTTTCATTATCTGCTGATTTAACCGGCAACGGCAAAAAGGATTCCATTAAGCTAAAGCTGACGAAAGATAAGTATCACCCGCCGATCAAAAAGGTGCGGGTATATGTAAACGGCAAAAAGGCTCTAACCATTAACGACAAAGCTGGAAGCTATTCCGTTGATGTCCATTATATCCGTATGTCCAAAACAAAAAACTTTTTGCAAATACAGACAGTCTGGAACAATGGCATTAATAATGTCAATAACATTTACCGTTATGACAGCAAAAAGAAAAAGCTTGTAAAGGTATTAGATTTATCCAATGAATTTGCAAGACCTGGTGCAGCGGTCAAGGTCAAAGGCAGCCAGGTTCAGGTCGCGTATAGCTACCAGCCCCCGGAAACAGGCTGGATTCACTGGAACTATACATATATCTATAAAAATGGAAAATTCAGGCTGAAATCAAATACTGCCACAGTTAAAAGCAGTCTCGGCAATCCTTCCTCCATGCCTGATAATTATGGAAAGTATTTCAAAAAAAGCCAGTTTGTCGCGGCAAAGCCTCTCAGCTTTTATAGCAGTACAGACCTTAAAACCGTATCCTTTACTGCTAAGACAAATGATGTTCTGTCTCTTAAGAAGATTAAGATCGTTGGACGTAATATGTACCTGCAGTTTAAAAAAGGAAATGCGACCGGCTGGCATAAGGTTCATAACGGAACATCCCAGTGGTTTTATGGCGTCTCCAGCCGGCTAGCCGGGTAAATCAGAATGATGAGGAATGAAAGGATGAAAGAATTAAAAGACCCGAAAGCGAGATTGAGGATATGCCTTTTGTGCATACTATTTATTGCAATTATAGTGAATGGCTGTAACACAGCAGAGAAAAAGGAGACGGCCGCGAAAAACACAGAAAAGCATAAAAATACCGTCGATAAAGTCATAAAAAATAATGGTGCGGAAGTTCTTGATACTTCGGAAGATGGCGGTACGATTCCTCCGGCCTCTGATCCTTTAGGCGCAGTCCAGCTGTTTTACCAAGGATTTAATGAGCATAATTCGGATTACATGGAAGCTGCCACACTTGATGGCGCTGAGTTCGAAATGCTGGCAGTTATAGGAAGTAATGAAGCTGAATACTGGGAAAACCATGACTCTGACCAGGGAAGCTATTTTAATGTCGGTATTTTTACCAGTTATGAGATTTCAGCCGAAGTGCAAAAGCCTGTGGCTGATCTGGCGTCATTGCAGGATTCGCTGGCTTCGGATTATGACTTTCAGGGAACGCTTGAAGAAGCTTATGAAATTGATTTCAACCGTATTATACATGGAACGGAAGGTACCGTCACGAAAAAAAATAATTATGCCCTGGTTGTAAAGACAGACGGTTACTGGTATATCGTAAAGCGGGAATTATCCTAATATTATAATAAGGCGGAAACCATGGCTATATGCCTCCGCACTCAGACGCCAACGGGGATCCGTTGGGGACACCCTATTTTCAATCTGGGACGGGGCATTTTTAAAAATGCCCCGTCCCCAATCTCTCCATCAAAAAGTCCATCACATTTTTATGAATAATCCCCTCCCTCGAAAAATCCATCTTGTCCATAGATATCACATATTTCGGATAATTATCCGCAATACTATTGTACGCCCCGAATTCACGCTCAATCACCGACTGGTCATAAAGATAATATGCCACCTGGTAATACTCCTTCTGTTTCCCTTTCACAGCCACAAAGTCAATCTCGCCCTTTGGGATCTTCCCCACAAACACATCAAACCCTCGCAGGCATAACTCATTAAATACTATATTTTCCAGCAGCGCACCCTTTTCCAGCTTATATCCGCTGTTATGGATACGTCCGAGCCCGGTATCTGTAAGATAATACTTATCCAGCGTTGTAAGAAGCTGCTTTCCTCTGATATCATACCGCTGTGCTTTCACAATAACCAGAGACGTAATAATATGATCCAGATAATTATACAAGGTTTCTGTACTTACCTTTCGGTTTACACTCTCAAAATACCTGGAAATCCCCTTTGCCGAGAACATCTGCGAGGGTGTCTGCGTCAGATATTCTATAATCCGGTTCAGCAGGTCTACATCCTTCGCTCCCGTCCTCTGCACAATATCCCTTAAAACAATGGAATTATACAGATCCCTCAGCATCGTGGCGGTCTCTTCTTCCGTCTGCATGCTGAAACGCTGCGGCATCCCGCCCCACTCCATGTACTCTGATAAATCCTCTTCCGACGGCTTCTGGATTTCCTTAATCTGACAATATTCTTTGAAGGAAAAGGGTGCAATACGAAAGCTTATATAACGTCCGGAAAGGTATGTTGCCAGTTCGCCGGAAAGAAGCTTTCCGTTAGAACCTGTAATAAAAATGCTCACGTCCCATGTTGCGCGGAAAGAATTGATCACAATTTCGAATTCCTCCACCATCTGTATCTCGTCAAAGAAAAGATAGTATCTGTCCTCATTCGTCCTCTTTTCATTCACATAGTCATACAAAGCCTGTGCTGTCCGTATCTTCGCAAACTGAAAATCTTCAAAGTTCAAATAGATAATCTGATCTTTCTTCACACCCTGTGACATAATTTCGTCCATGATCTGTTTTAGCAGAACCGACTTTCCGCATCGTCTGATTCCAATCAGAACCTTGATCAGTTCATTTTCATAAAATGGACGTATTCTTTCCAAATACAATTCTCTCTTTATAGTCTGTTCCATCCGAAATATTCCCCTTATCCCAACGAGTTATTTCGATCAACCGAAATAACTATTAATATTGTACTTATTATTTCGATTTTACTATATATATTATTATTTGTAAATAAGTTTTTTCTATTCATAAAAAATATCGGGCAGAAGGCTCCCCTTTAGTTGAGTGGCCGACCCACTGTACGTACCGTTCGGTATACAGCGGTTTAATATTGTGGGACTATCCACACTGGAAGCAGGACGCGCCGCCAATATTCGCCCACAAGTGGGGTAGCGATTGGTTGGGCCGTCCTGCTGCCGGGAAGGATTGGCTATTTGTCATGTCTGTGCATTACCGGAACAGAGCGCATGATGAAAGGCATATGCAGCAGTGCATACGCCTTTTTAGTTAGATATTCAACAGGTCAGCTATATTGGGAAAGTTAATAAGCAGATCATTGTAGATGCCGGCCTTTACAGAATCAGCAAAAGTATAATCTCCGGTGTCCTCTGATTCAAAATTGTAAACAAGGATACGGTTTTTCTCCGGGTCAACAATCCAGTACTCCCTGACACCTGCAGTGCGGTATTTAAAGAGCTTTGTGAAATAGTCCATTCGCCTGCTGCCAGGAGATACGATTTCTATAATCCAGTCCGGGGCTCCAGTGCATCCTTTGTCATTAAGCTTGCCGGGATCACAGATTACGCTGATATCTGGCTCTACATAATTTTTGTCATCTTCATTCAGAAATACGGCAAAAGGTGCAAAAAAGGACTCGCAGGAACCATCTTTGGATTTAACATAGGAGTTTATAGAAGAAAAAAGTTCTCGAGCTATTGTCTGATGCCTGCGGCTGGGCGGAGCCATATAGTAAATCTGACCATCGATCAGCTCAGCTCTGCTGCCCTCCGGCAGACTGTATATATCGTCGATGGTATAGGATTTCTCTTGTGCTAATGCCATAGTAACACTTCCTTTCTTGGTTATTGTATGCGGTTATATGGTTTGTATTCACTTGCCTGCACTTGCTCACATCTCCTAATGGACACCCTTGGCTTCGGCTTTATCCTTCCCATTGCCAGACGGATTGGGGACGGGGTATTTTTCACCCAAAAGCTCCACCGGAGCTTCCGGTGTGTGCTATGGCAAAAAATACCCCGTCCCCAATTACAGTTTTTATTCTCTCTCGCTATAATGATGCGCTTCTTCGAGCATCATGTCTTTCACTTTCATCAGACGAATCTGGGAGCTTCTCTCATTTTCATCTAACTTCATTGTGATATACTTGATCGTTTCCTGAGCCTCCGGAATTGTTACGTGCTCTAGAGCATTTACACGGCGTCTTGTCTTCTCAATCTCCGCCGCCATAAGCTGGCACGCTTTTTCTGTCTCTGCCAGTTTCAGCATATCCGGCAGGATGTCTGCCAAAGATTTTACCGCACCGTCCAGGTCACTGGAGGTGAATGCAAATCCGTATGAGTAGATGTCGTTTGCATCTGCTGTTCTTGTCTTCGTCTCGAAGACCGGAATGTTAACGCTCATTACGTTCTGCTGTCCTACCTCAAGGTTGACCTCCTGTTTCGGCGCCATAAGTGCTGTGTTCAGTGTCGCCTCGTCCATTCCGGCCTTGGCTATGACAAAATTCTTATTTGCAGAGAGGATTCCGGCTTCTACTTTCTGGCGCAGCGCCATGTTCTCCTTCACCAGCTCAAGAAACTGACGCATCAGCTCGTCACGTTTGTCTTTCAGGAGCTTATGGCCCCTTCTGGCAGTGACCAGCTTTCTCTTTGTCTTGGTCAGCTCCATACGGGTAGGAGTGATCTGTTTTGATGCCATTCTTTACCTCCTTTGCTGTCGGGGACGGGGTCTTTTTGCCATCCCCCGTCTCCTACTTTCCGTAGTATTCGTCTAAGAATTTATCATCAATACGTTTCAGCTCTGCTCTTGGGAGCATGGACAGAAGCTTCCAGCCGATGGCCAGTGTCTCCTCAATGGAACGGTCATTGTTATATCCCTGGGATACGTATTCTTTCTCGAATGCCTCTGCAAATTCTGCATATTTAAGGTCAATCTCTGTAAGGGCTGCCTCTCCTAAGATGGTCATAAGTTCTTTTGCGTCTTTACCACGGGAATAAGCGGCAAATAACTGGTTCATGGTGTTGGAGTGGTCTGCTCTTGTCTTGCCCTCGCCGATACCTTTGTCTTTCAGACGGGAAAGGGACGGCAGTACGTCGATTGGCGGCTGCAGGCCTTTCCGATAGAGCTCACGGCTTAAGATTACCTGTCCCTCTGTGATGTATCCGGTAAGGTCAGGGATCGGGTGGGTCTTGTCATCCTCTGGCATGGTCAGAATCGGGATCATGGTGATACTTCCGTTCTTTCCGCGCTGACGGCCGGCTCTCTCATACATGGTCGCAAGGTCTGTATACATATATCCCGGATATCCGCGTCGGCCCGGAACCTCTTTCTTTGCTGCCGAGATCTCACGGAGAGCGTCCGCATAGTTTGTAATATCTGTCAGGATAACGAGTACGTGCATATCTTTCTCAAATGCAAGGTACTCTGCTGCAGTCAGCGCCATACGCGGAGTGGAGATACGCTCTACAGCCGGGTTATTTGCCAGGTTGATGAACAGGACAGTCCTGTCGATCGCGCCTGTCTCCTTGAAAGACTCAATGAAGTAGTTTGACTCCTCGAATGTAATACCCATTGCAGCAAATACAACGGCGAAGTTCTCATCCGTTCCGCGAACCTTTGCCTGTCTTGCGATCTGAGCCGCAAGCTGTGAATGCGGCAGACCGGAACAGGAGAAGATCGGGAGCTTCTGTCCACGCACCAGTGTATTCAGTCCGTCAATGGCGGACACACCGGTCTGGATGAACTCCTCCGGGTATACACGGGCCGCCGGGTTCATGGGCAGACCGTTGATATCTCTTCTTTCCTCTGGAAGAATCTCCGGACCGTCGTCAATCGGACGTCCCAGTCCGTCGAAGACACGTCCCAGCATGTCTCCGGAAACTCCCAGCTCCATGCTCTTTCCGAGAAAACGCACCTTACTGTTACTTAAGTTGATACCGCTGGCATTCTCGAAAAGCTGTACAACAACATCATTTCCGTCTACCTCCAGTACCTTACAACGACGCTTCTCGCCGCTGGCAAGCTCGATTTCACCAAGCTCATCATATGCGACGCCCTCTACGCCCTTTACCATCATAAGCGGTCCGGCAACTTCCTGTATGGTTCTATATTCCTTTGGCATAATTAGAAGTCCTCCTTCCCAAACGCACCTGCAATCTCTGCGTTTAATTCACTCTTAATCTTCTCGTATTCTGTCTCAATATTTTCCGGCGTTGTATATTTATAACGGCCGATTCTCTCTCTTACTTCCATTCCAAGAAGTACTTTCATGGATGCCCCCTTAGATAGAGCCTCGGAGGACTGCTCATAGAATGCGAGTACCAGCTTCATCATCAGATACTGCTTCCGAAGCGGCGTATAGGTATCTACCTCATGGAAGGAGTTCTGGTGCAGGAAGTCCTCACGGATGGAACGTGCTGCTTCCATCTTCAGACGGTCAATCGGTGACAGTGCATCCATACCTACCATCTGAACGATCTCTTCAAGAGCTGCTTCTTCCGTAAGCAGGCTCATCATCTTCTGACGGCCTTCCATCCAGTCCTCTGATACGGTTCCATTGAACCAGTCCTGCATATTGTCAAGATACAGAGAGTAACTTGTCAGCCAGTTGATAGCCGGGAAATGTCTCTTATACGCAAGCGCGGAATCCAGTCCCCAGAATACCTTCACGATACGCAGTGTTGCCTGTGAAACAGGCTCAGACGTATCACCGCCCGGAGGAGATACGGCTCCGATTACGGACAGCGCGCCCTCTCTTCCTTCTTTTCCAAGAGAAACCACACGTCCTGCTCTCTCATAGAATTCTGCAAGTCTTGAACCAAGATATGCCGGATAACCTTCCTCACCGGGCATCTCCTCCAGACGTCCTGACATCTCACGCAGCGCCTCTGCCCAGCGGGATGTGGAGTCTGCCATCAGAGCTACGGAGTAGCCCATGTCACGGAAATACTCTGCAATCGTAATACCAGTATAAATAGAAGCCTCACGGGCTGCAAACGGCATATCGGAAGTATTCGCGATCAGAACCGTTCTTTCCATAAGAGAACGTCCGGTCTTCGGGTCTTTCAGTTCCGGGAACTCGTTCAGAACGTCCGTCATCTCATTTCCACGCTCGCCGCATCCAATATATACAACGATATCAGCCTCTGCCCATTTTGCAAGCTGATGCTGGATTACTGTCTTTCCGCTTCCGAATGGTCCCGGAACAGCTGCAACACCGCCCTTGGCAATCGGGAAGAACATATCTACAACCCTTTGGCCTGTTACAAGCGGAGCATCAAGAGGAAGCTTCTTTACATACGGACGGCCCTTACGTACCGGCCATCTCTGCATCATAGTAAGCTCCTTGTCGCCGTCCTTTGTGGAAATGACTGCCACTGTCTCCTCAACAGTGAACTCACCTTTCTTAATCTCCTTAACCGTACCAGCCACGCCGTAAGGAACCATGATCTTCTGCTCCACAACTGCAGTCTCCTGAACGGTTCCAAGAATATCTCCGGCCTCTACCTCATCCCCGGATTTTACTACCGGGACAAATTTCCATTTCTTATCTCTTTTCAGGGAAGCAACCTCAACGCCACGCTGCAGGTTATTTCCTGAAACCTTCATAATATCATCAAGCGGACGCTGGATACCATCATAGATGCTTGTGATAAGACCCGGCCCAAGTTCAACAGACATGGGAGCGCCTGTAGACTCTACCGGCTCGCCGGGACCAAGTCCTGACGTCTCCTCATATACCTGAATTGATGCCTCATCTCCGTGCATCTCGATGATTTCTCCAATCAGACGCTGCTTACTTACACGTACAACGTCAGACATGTTGGCATCGCGCATACCAGACGCGATGACAAGCGGTCCCGCCACTTTTTTTATCGTACCTGTACTATTCATTTGGACGAATCACCTTACCTTTCATGCTTTCCATATTGACCGTCTGCCGCCCATCCCGTGGCCGGCAGCGGCCTGTTACTCCTGTGAAAACAGGATATCAGAACCTACCGCTACCTCAACCGACTTCTTAACTCCCGCAATACCTGCTCCGGTATTGCCTGCAATACCCGGGATCTGAATAATCGCCGGAGTAATCTGCTCCTGGTATCTTGAGATCTCATGCTTCAGTTCTGCCGCCAGCGCCTCTGTAATATAGATAATCCCATATTCCCCCGAGGCCAGCCTTGCAAGCTTCTCTGCGGCTTCTTCATGGGTGCTTACCGGGAATGTGTCAAGACCCAGTGTAGCGAAACCGTAGATACTGTCATAGTCGCCTAATACTGCAATCTTATACATACATCTCCCTTACCCTTTCCCGGATAGAATCATCCGGCAGATCGTTAAGCTTTCCGGAAAGAATGATTCGCACCGTTTTAATTTCATTCTGTCTGGCAATTACATAGGCAATTACCGGCCCAATTGTAAATGCTTTATATTTCTGCGGACTGATGGTCTGAATGATCCGGTTGTCACACCAGCGTTCAAATGCAGACGGAGACTGGGCAAGTGCTTCCGCACCCTCCGCATATGCTGTACCCATAAGATATTCCCTTATGGAATCCATTCCATTTAACGCCGCTTTTGCAAGCTGCGCTGCATTCACACTGTCACATTCTGCCATCGCCCTGGTCATAAACTCTAATGACTTCGCGGTTTTCTGCGAACGCACGGCAATCTTGATATCTGCAACGGCTACCGTAGATTCGGCGTAGTCCCGGATGATCGCATCCTTCGCTGCCTTGCCTGCCCTGTATACCGCATCAAGAGCCGCCCTGTCAATAATCACATCGCACAGCTGACCGTCCCGTGTATGAAGCATAGCCTCGTATGCCTCTTCCGCTGCATGCTGCATGTCTGGAGGAAGCTTTCCGAATTCCTTCTCTCTGACGATCTCAAGCATCGCCGCTCCCGGAACAGACACGTCATCATAAAATATATGTCTGTTCGTATCCCCCACACAAACCTCTTTAATCGCAGCCTTCAGGTTATGGAAAAGCTTCGGGTAGGACAATACGGCAAATTTATCCATGTCCACATGGAGATCCTTTACTACCTCCCAGATCTTCTCCTCTTCCCTGTTCAATATCGCTTCCGCCTTCGCCGGGGTATCACTGTCGCCCCAGCCCTTCTCGGCGAGGAACTGCAGACACTGGTCGTAATCAGAGCATGCAATCAGCTGGTCAATGGTCGCATTTGAAAATAATGCAACCTCCAGGGCACGTATGCGCGCAACCGCGTAGGTATATTGTTCACTCATACTATTCCTGCCTTCCTACGCAAATAATAATTCCCTAACCTTATCAGATAATGCCTCTCTCTTTTCATCGAACATTGCCCGGAGTGTACAGTTCTCTTCAATACCGCTGTAGGCAAGAACGAATCCATTCTCAATATTTCTGCCTTCCTCTGATACCTTAAGGCTTCCGCCTCTTTTCTGCGCCGCCTTCTTAACGTCCGCTTCATAGCTCTTCGGCATTCTCTTAAGATCTGCAAATGAGAAATAAATCTCCCCATCCTGCGGCAGCACATATCTGTCAAGCAGCTTAAGCATCATATCAAAGTATTTATCCGCCTCCATGCCCGCCAGTGACTCGTACGATTTATCAAGAATCTCGCTGATCAGCTCCTGCTTTGCCGCAAGAACCTTTGTTCTTCTCTGTAAATCAGTAGAAGATACAACTCTGTCTCTGTAATTCGCCACCTCTGCCTCGGACTTCCGGGAGATGCTTTCGCATGTTCTGGCCGCTTCCTCTTTTGCCTGGTCAATGATTTCTTCAGCTTTGGCAGTCGCTTCCTCAATCTTTGCCTCTGCAGCCGCCTTTGCCTCCTCCAGGATCTGTTTTTTCATCTTATCTATTCCAGCCATGGCTTACGCACTCCTTTTCCTATTCTTATTCACTCCCGTTTCTGTCACTTAAATCTGAACTGCGTTTACAGCCAGGATAGAAATCAGAAGTGCAAGGATTGCGTATGTCTCAACCATCGCCGGGAACAGCATAGCTTTACCGAACTGATCCGGTTTCTTCGCTACGATTCCGATTGATGCAGCGGATGTCATTCCCTGATATTTTCCAGAGATCAGTCCAACAATACCGATCGGCATGCATGCTGCAAGGATCAGAAGTCCTGTCTGTGGGTCAAGTTCAGCAGCGCCTCCGCCAAGAAGCCCTACTTTGGAAAGTGTAATAAATCCTACAAGCAGTCCATAAATACCCTGTGTACCTGGAAGAAGCTGCATGATCAGAACCTTGGCAAATTTGCTTGGATCCTCAGTTACAACGCCTGCTGCCGCCTGGCCTGCGATACCTACACCGATTGCTGATCCTGCTCCTGCAAGAAATACTGCTACTGCTGCGCCAAGTAACGCATAAACAAGTCCTAAATTACTCCAAATACTCATGATTAATTTTCCTCCTTAATATCTACATATTTTGTATCTGATTTAAATGGTTCGAATGGTTTTCCGCCGCCCTCATAAAACTTGCCGAAAAACTCTACGAACTGAAGACGGTTCGTGTGCACATAGGCACCAAGCAGATTGATCGCAAGGTTCAGCGTATGCCCGACAACAAATACAAGGGCAAAGCCGATCACACCAACGATTCCTTTGCCGAACATGCTTCCCATCTGGTTTACTACAGATGCAATAACACCTGTGGCAAGGCCGAGCGCCAGTAGACGGGAATAGGACAGCACATCACTGAGCCACCCTGTAATATTATATATATCGTATGCCCCGAGAGCAATACGAAGCACCGGATTCTTGTTCTCGCGGCCGGACATAAGGACAAGTCCTGCTGCACCGATGATCGCAAGCGCCTTTGCAATGGTATTAAGAACCGGCGGGAAAACGATCTGCGTCTGCGCAATGGATGCGAAAATATCTGTCGGAAGAAGCATAAGAATCAGTCCAATCAGAAATGCAAACCAAAGCACAACATCACAGAAGAAATCAAGCACCTTACCGTCTTTTAACTCCATGTACCCTTTAATTCCAAGACCCACAAACAGATGTACAACTCCGAATGCCAGTGAATATACGAGAAGCCGCATCGGGTCATTCAGCGGTATGAACCAGAGTGCCGGCACTGTAACTGCCTTCCCGAAAAATACCTCTGATACAATATCCACCACATTTCCAAAGTATCCGCCAAACAGAATTCCCCATACCATAGTGGATACTCCGCAGAACATAAACATCTTAAGCGACTTATGCATTCCCTCGCCCATACGCGGGAATTTCTTTAATACTACATAGCAGGCAATGGCGATAATCGCTCCATATGCTGCATCGGACAGCATCATGCCAAAGAAGAAAACATAAAAGAATGACATGATCGTAGTGGGATCAAATTCTCCCTTATGCGGCAGTCCGTAGGATTCAAGCACTCCCTCCACACTGGAAGAAAAGCCGTTGTTAGAAAGAAGTGTGGGCGGTTCTTCATCTTCCTTAATATCCTCAATGTCAAAAACACAGTCATATTTTTCCTCGATTGCTTTCGACAATGCCCGTACATATCTTCTCGGCACATATCCGCTCATGACAAATGTTCTCTGTGACTGGGGCAGGGTACCCAGAACCTCATACTTTTCCGCACGGGTACGGAAATAATCACTGACAAGCTCAAGGTCCTTTCTGCTGTCAGCGTATCCTCTGATCTCATCCTCTGCCTCTTTAATTCCTTTATTCAGTTTTTCAATCTCTGCTTCATATAAAGCTTTCTGACGCGCAGGCGTATTCGTAATCACCTGTGACGGCCTTGCAAATCCACATGACCGGAGCGCCTCTTCTACTGTCTCTGCATCCTTCCTCAGGCAAAGCACAGTCAGACATAGCATATCCTTATCACTGTATACCACCTGGATATCCGTCCCGTCAGGCACAGGCTCTGCCTGCGCAAGTTTGTCATACAGCATCTGGGGCGTAACTTCTGCTGCCACTGTTCCGATGAATAACGCAGTCTTTTTTGTTCCTTCATAATTCATCGGCACATCCAGCGTAAGCCAGGGAGTCAGAGATTCGATCTGATTCTCGGTCTTCTGGATATTCGCTTTTGCTTCTGCAATCTCTTTGCTCTTCGCAATAAGCAGATTTGCCTTCCGGATGATCTCCTGCTTTTCATCCGCTGCCCGGGCAATCTCGCCTGATGAAACCAGCTTCTTGCCCTCCAGGCTGGATAACAGCGATTTCTTAGCAGGCACGTAGGCGTCCAGTACCGCAAGAGCCTGGTCAGCCGCCTGCGCCCTTTTCTCAAAGGTCTGGCGGGCATTCACTGTATCCATCTTCTCGAAGCCTTCTTCGTCTTCGGCGATCTGGTTCATCTCCATGACCCCAAGGGCCTGGATCTTCTCCAGGATGGCTTTCCGGTCCTTCTTTAATCCGCAGATACTAATTCTTTGCATCTGCAATACTGCCATAGCCGCATCCCTCCTTTTCTGTTAAATTTTTTGATTCTCAGACAAGCTCTGCAATAACCGCCGATATTACTTCGCTCTCCTTTGCTCTTGCCTTTTCCTTCAAGACAGCAATCTCACCTTCTACCTCCGCAAGAGCGTCCTGTATGGATTGTTCCCCGATCTGTCTCTCTGAATCAAGTGCACTTCTTGCCTTTTCCTTTGCAATTGCCTCAGCCTGCGCCTTCATGGTCCTGGATTCACTCTCGGCGTCTTCAAGAATCGCAGTACACCTGTCTTCAGCTTCCTTCAGAATTGCTTCTGCTTTACTTTCAGTTTCCTTAATTGTCTTGATGGTTTCCTCTACCATTAGCTCACCACCTTTCTTTAAAATGCTACAAATTAAATTATAATACGAATCAATTGGAAAGTCTAGAAATTTGTGGTATCTTTATCCTTTTCATTCTTTTTCAACTTTATGCCCATACTGCCTACCATGTAAGCCGATGCAGATGTCCCGTGATGTTCATCCCCACAAATTGATTTTGTCTCAGTGCCTCATATAGAACAATAGAAACAGAATTACTCAGGTTCAGGGACCGGATCTCTGAAGCCATGGGTATCCTGATACACTCCTCCTTATGTTGCACCAAAATCTCCTCCGGTATTCCTGCACTTTCCTTTCCGAACATAATGTATGCATCCGCCCCATAGCATACTTCTGTATAAAGCTTCTGCGCCTTCGTCGTTGCCATATAAAGTTTCGCACCCGGATTGCGTTCCAGAAACTCCTCATAATTGATGTATGTAGCTACGTCAAGCCTGCTCCAGTAGTCCATCCCTGCCCGCTTAAGATTCTTCTCGTTCAGTCTGAATCCCAACGGCTCAATGAGATGGAGCCTCGCATTCGCCGCAACACATGTACGTCCGATATTCCCGGTATTCGCCGGGATCTCAGGTTCATGCAGTACGATATTTAACATTCCCCTCTATCCTCCTTTATTATGAAAGTAAAAGTCTTTCCAACTTTCATTGTATCGAAAATATGACCTATAGTCAAACACATTCTGACAATATTTTTACTGTTTTTAAAAATTTTTTACCAAAGACTGCTCTCTTCGAGTTACTATTCACGGAGCCGTGCACCCTGCCACACGGAATCCGGGCCAGTGAAGTAGTGGTTTTCAGCATCCACCCCCCGCTGAAAGCGACTTTTAAATGCACCGGATGCGTTAAACCTTTTCGATAAATCCCCTCATTCATTATCTTTTTCTATTATACCATGCCATGAATAAATGATATGATAAAAGGAAGCAACATGCTGAATCATGGTTACTGTTCACACAGGACTTTGCATTTACTGCAAAGTCCGTAAGAAAATGATTCAGGTGTGAGCAAATCCCATTCGCGAAGCGAATTTTAAATGGATTTGCGAATGTTACTGTGAATGAAGTGAACAGTAACGAATCATGTTCTATCAGGCCACGCTGCAAGTGCATGGCCTGGTATGAGCAGTAACAAAGAGGTACATTTATACAAGGAGGAACTGATTATGGATATAATCAAGGATTTGCCAGAGGTATTCGAAGAATTCGCCGAGCAGCGAAAGAATTCCTTTTTAGGCGTAAAAAAGTTAAAGGACGCAGGTATACCGGTCATTGGCTCCTACTGCACCTATTTCCCTCAGGAAATTGCAACAGCCATGGGAGCCGCATCTGTAAGCCTGTGCTCCACGTCTGATGAGACAATCCCAGTAGCAGAAAAAGACCTTCCCAAAAACCTGTGTCCGCTCATAAAGTCCAGCTACGGATTTGCAATTACAGACAAATGCCCCTTCTTCTATTTTTCTGATGTAGTTGTCGGAGAGACAACCTGTGACGGGAAAAAGAAGATGTATGAATATATGTCCGAATTCAAAGATGTATATATCATGGAACTCCCGAATACGCAGCGGGAGGACGCTCTTGTATTGTGGAAAAAGGAAATCATCCGCTTCAGAGAATATCTGGAGAAGAAGTTTGAGATTACAATTACCGAGGATCAGATCCGGGAAGCGATTAAGATTAACAATGATGTAAGACGCTCCCTGAAAGACCTGTATGAGGTTATGAAAAATGATCCTGCACCCATCAAAGGCCAGGATCTCTTCAAGGTTCTCTATGGCAGCACCTTTAAGTTTGACAAGAAAGCCATTCCTGCTGAGGTAGACGCCCTGACCGAAAAGATCAAAAAAGAGTACGCCGAAGGTAAGATGGAAGAGAAAAAGCCGCGTATTCTGATTACCGGCTGTCCAATCGGCGGCGCCACCGAGAAGGTGATCCGCGCGGTAGAGGATAACGGTGGAATCGTCGTAACCTACGAAAGCTGTTCCGGTGCAAAATCCATCGATAAGCTCGTAGATGAGGATAATCCGGATGTATATGATGCCATCGCAAGACGTTATCTTAATATCGGCTGTTCCGTTATGACTCCGAACGCGAACCGCCTGGAACTGCTTGGAAGGCTCATTGATGAATACAAGGCAGACGGTGTTGTGGAGATGACACTTCAGGCCTGTCATACATATAACGTAGAAACCCGGGCAATCCGCCGGTTTGTAAACGAAAAAAAGGGAATCCCTTACATCAATGTGGAAACCGATTACTCGCAGGCAGATGTAGGTCAGCTGAATACCCGGATTGCGGCATTTATTGAGATGCTGTAGCGTTAATGTATTGATATTGTTTCTTACAAGGATGACCCAGCTGGGGATGTCATTAAAATAATGTCCCATCCCCAGTTAATCCGCCAAATCCAAACAATGCCCTAGAGCGTGTTTGAAAATTCATTCCTGCCACCTGCACGCCCCACTTTACGGCTAATTTGCCCCGCATTCAGTCAGCGTAGCCCACAATAACGGCCCATGAACAGATGTCCTTCGGCTATTACTATTCACAGGGTCGGAATACGCTGAACGCCTTTAAAAAAAGAGCCTGTATAAGACATACACCATTACTACAGCCGCCACGCCCACAATCTGAGCGACCGTAATCCTCTCTCTTCTTGGTCCCTGCGTCTTCTCTTTCCGCCCGTCCTTCTTTATCTCTGGCCTTAGAAGTTCTCCCCACCGGCTGTACTTCTGCAGTGTTACAAGCAGATCTTTTTGCTCCTCTTCCCCGATGGACTGCAGAAATGCCCTCCAGTTTTCCTCCAGAAACCGAAGCCCTCTTCGCAGTTCTTCCTCCATCGTCATATCCTTCAGCATGGCCTGAAAAAATCCTGCCTGGCCGGAGTATGCCGCCTGCCTGCGGTATGCTTCATCATTCTTTTTTTCCAGAAACTGCCTGTAGGCATACTCAATACTTTCTTCCACAGCCTTCTGGGCGCTCCCTGTTCTCTCATAGGCATTGGTCGTGTAATAATAAGTCTTATACATTCCCTTCTGTGTAAGGTAGTAGTCTATAAACTGATTCAGCGCGCTCTTCACAGAAGTTTTCAGCATACTGCTGCGCCCGGCAGTTTCACTGTAAACCTGTCCCTTAATGGACGTAATCCCGGCAAGAAGTCCCGCCACCTCATCATTTTTCGCGCTGATTTCCCTCCCGGAAAGCAGATTCCCACTATTTCCTGCATGGCCTGCAAAGCTGTTGGCCTTTGCAAGCTCCTGTCCTGTAAAAGATGCGCCTTTTCCCGAAACACCCGTACTGCCGGCGCCGTACTGCCCCCTAGCGCCGCCCAGCACCCGGTTTCTCTGATCCATCTGCAGCTCACCGGAATTTTTCTGTGCATTGAATTCCTGACTGACCTGCACGCTCCGCGCCCCCGATCGCCTGTAGAGCACGCCTGTATTGTCCGGCTTTGCCGGGGCTGCCTCCGGCACAAAGTACCGGGAACTCGTTACAGAGACGTTTCTGCCCTTTGCATAAAACTTACCTGCTTCCCTGGCAGATATACTCTCTCCGGTTGTTTTCTTATACAGCTCTGCCTTAATACTATTAATCGTCTCCATCTGACCACTTTCCTCAAGAAGCTTCACCAGATCCTTAAGATCCATATCCAGCAGAAGGCTTAGTTTCTGGGCAAGCAATGTATCCAGCATCTCCTTCTGCGCAGCCTGTTCCTCTCCTGCCGTATGGGTAAGCAGCGCCTCCAGAAGAGCCATATACAGATCCGAGAGCTCTGAAAGCTGCGAAGAAAGGTCTGTCCCTTTAACCGGGAGCCAGTTCAGGAAGGCCTCCCACTGCTCTTCCATCTCAAGGCTCCACTTCAGGTTTTCCTGTTCTAACAGCTTTTCCCCGATTCCAAACCATTTACTCTGCTTCGATAATTCCGGGGTATCCTTCGGCTCTGTATCCTCCTGCCGGTTCTGATTGTCTCTGTCCTTCTGCGCCCCCTGCTCCTTTTTTATCATTTCGCGTTCCTTCGCGATCTGCCTGACAGTCTGTTCAACCAGGACATTTCCTGCCTCCAGCTCCAGGGCCTTTTTTGCAGCCCTCGTATCTGTCTCCGGCACATAAGCTGCGCCCCCGGGGCTGTTTCCTGTTTCTCTCACTCCCGCCATGCCGCTCTTCGCCAGCCTTTCCTAACGATTCCTCATCCGGTCTATAAAGCTTCCTACACGTCCCACTGCCTCCTTCAGGTCGTCCAGTGAGTATGCATAGGAAATCCGGATATACCCTTCCCCACTGTCTCCAAAGGCGCTTCCCGGCACAACGGCCACCTTCTCCTCCTCCAGGAGCCTTGTAGCAAACTCCTCAGAGGACATCCCGAATTCCTGGATATTAGGAAATACATAAAAAGCGCCAAAAGGCTCAAAGCAGTCCAGATGCATGCGCTTCATCTCATGCATCAGATAACGGCGCCTCTGATTATAGGATGCGCGCATCTCCTGAACCTCCCCCTCGCAGTGCCGGAGTCCTTCTATAGCCGCATACTGGCTGTTGGTCGGTGCACACATAATTGCATACTGATGAATCTTCAGCATCTGCTTTGCAATCTCCTCCGGTGCACAGATATAGCCCAGCCTCCATCCGGTCATGGCAAATCCTTTTGAAAATCCATTGATTACCAGTGTCCGTTCCCGCATTCCCGGAAGTGCCGCGATGGAAACATGGTCATCTTTATAGGTAAGCTCTGAGTAAATCTCATCAGACAGAACAAACAGATCATGCTCCTTCACCACCTCTGCAACCGGCTCCAGATCTTCTCTTGACATAACCGCTCCCGTAGGATTATTGGGGAATGGGAGAACCAGTATCTTGGTCCTCGGTGTAATGGCTGCCTCCAGTTCTTCCCTTGTAAGCTTAAATTCATTTTTCTGCTGAAGCGGGATTACCACGGGCACACCATCTGCCAGTACCGCACAGGGAAGATAAGATACATAGCTTGGCTGGGGAATCAGAACCTCATCTCCCGGATCAAGCATAGCCCGGAACGCCAGATCAATCCCTTCACTTCCGCCGACTGTTACGATAACCTCCTTATCCGGATCATATGCCACATCAATCTTCCGCTCCAGGTATCTGCTGATCTCAACCTTCAGCTCCTTAAGCCCTGCATTGGATGTATAAAAAGTACGTCCTCTCTCCAGGGAATAGATCCCTTCTTCCCGGATTCTCCAGGGAGTATCAAAATCCGGTTCCCCCACGCCAAGGGAGATGGCATCCGGCATTTCACTCACAACATCAAAAAATTTACGAATTCCTGAAGGCTTTATTTCTACTACTTTTTGTGATAAAGGATTTCTCATTAAGGTGTCACCGCCATTCTCTCAGATTTACTCCTCTTCATCAGAGCCGTACCGTGGTCTTTATATTTTTTCAGAATAAAATGCGTCGTTGTACTGATTACCGCCTCAATGGGAGACAGCTTCCCTGACACAAATCTTGACACCTCAAGAAGTGTCTTGCCCTCCAGCGTCACGAGAATATCATAGCTTCCTGAGATAAGATAAGCTGCCGTTACTTCGGGATAATTGCAGATCCTCTCTGCTGTCTTGTCAAACCCCTTTTCCCGCTGTGGAGTCACACGCACCTCAATCAAGGCATTCACCCGGTCATCTCCTGCCTTGTCCCAGTCAATCAGGGTATGGTATCCGCAGATGATCCCTTCCTTTTCCATGTCCGCGATCTCATTCGCAATCACTGCTTCTTCTATATCCAGGAGCACAGACAGCTCTGCAAGGTCAATCCGGCTGTTTACTTCCAGGTTCTTTAATATCTGTTTTCTCATATCATTCATAAATCCTATCCTCCATAAATATCTTGTTATATTCATCCGGAGCAGGCCGGTCAATGAAACGCCGGTCCTCCCCATTTCTGATAACCTTATCGTTATTATCTGTAAGGCTTCCGATTACAGCCGCCCTGATTCCCTTCCGTAACAGTGCGTCTGCTATCGTCTCCCCATGATCTGCAATAATCAGAAGAGTTCCTGCCGAGGTAAGCTGATATGGATTCAGGCGGAAATACTCACAGATCTCAACTGTCTCCTGCAGGATGGGCATACGTTTTAAATCCGTATCAAGACCTGTACCTGCTTCCTTTGAAAGTCTCCACAAAGCTGCAAAGATTCCTCCGACGCCAGCCTGGCGGATGGCAGACGCACCATGAGCTCTTGCTGCGTCTATAGCCTCAGAAGCGAAGACTGTATGACGATGCCTCTCTATTTCCCCAAGAAATACGGGGGCAAATCTCTTCTCAAGCTCTTTCCCTCTCTCTTCTATGATGCGGATCGTTCCCTCGATACCGGCCTGGCCCGCCAGGACGATATCCTGTCCGGCTCGCATAGTCTCCCTGTACCATTCCTGCTCCTTCGGCCGGAGACTGGCTCCGGTTACGGATACCATATACTGGGACACCCCGGCACACCTGTCCGCATACAGCTCACTCAGCCGGATTCCCTGCTCCTTACAGCACTTTCTGATCCGTTTTTCAATTGCATATAGATGCTCCTTCTGTCCATTCAGAGGCAGAAAGATCCCTGCACTTACCTGATCTGTACCTGCCGCCTCTGCCGACAGATCATTTACAGCCGCGGCAACCGCATATATCCCGATATTTTCGGACTGCCCGAAAGCAGTCCGTGTTCTGTAATGAATCATGTATTCCTCTCCTACTGTGTTCCGCCGATTGCGGCATAGATCTGTGTCTCATCCTGTGTAGCGATTGCCTCCCGTACGCGCGCCGCAGCATCTGCATCATCCGTCTGGGTTCCCACAGCATATATAGTATCTGCCTTCTGGTAAGAGCTGCTGTTAAACTCCTCGCGGCTGACCTGCTCACCATCCTGATATACAATCTTCCAGAGCTTCGCCTCTGTTCCTGTATGCGCACCGGATACCGCCTCAATCTGTCCGAATGGCAGCTCACTGTTCTCCTCGTAGGTTGTTCCCGGTTCCTCGGTAGAAAGCACCTCAGATTCAAACTCAATTGTCCGTCCCTTCTCCCGCGTATCCTTCCCGTATATCTCAAAATAAAGCTGGTTGGAATCATCAATTCCGCCATTGATGTAAACCGGCGTATCGTAATTATTCTTAAATTTAAAATCCAGCAGCCCCTCCGCAATCGCCGCATCTCTTGATGGTGACACATAGTCCACCAGCATAGAATGAGGATACCGTTCTACGATCTCAAGTTCCGCATAGATCACAGCATTATAAAGCGTTGTAGATACCTGGCAGATTCCGCCTCCATAGCTTTCTACCACTCTTCCGCCTTCATAAGAACCTCCCAGGACATATCCATTTTCCTCAGTGTAAGGCTTCGTCTTCTCCTCCATGGAAAAGACCTCTCCTGGCATCAGAACCGTGCCATTTACCTTTTCCACACCGGTCTTAAGATTCTGAACCCGCTCTCCGCTTCCTGCGTCTGTAGAAAAGGAACTCAGCTCATCCTTTACACTTGCAAGATCCTCCGATGTAACAGCCGCCTTCTCCTTTTCCGCCTTGCCCTTAATCCGGATCTCTTTATGGTTCCAGTTATCATTCAGATGTCTTTCCAGCTTCGTAAGGAAATCCTCTGCATTAATCGTTTCTCCATCCTGTTCTTTTTTTATCTTAAATTTCGAACCCTTCTTTGTAATCGTTGCATTCTTCGCGCGGTCCGTCAGAGCGTCTGAATGAACCGAAAGCGCCGCTGCTCCTGCTTCTTTATCAATAGCAAGCTGCTCCTCCAGAACCAGCTTCTTCGAAGTCTTCCTAAGCTTCCAGAACCGGCTCCAAAGGCTTCCCTTCTTGCCATAATTCATAGCCTGGTCAACCACCTTGTCTACTCCGGTATACTTAAGCCCGAACTCCTCAAGCTTTCCTTTTGCAGACTTGCCTCCAAACTCCACAGACACAGACTTCGCCCTATCCTTTTCAAGCTGGTCTTCAATTGCCGCCTTTGCTTCCTTCTTACTCATACTGGATACATCCACAGCTCCGATGTAGATATTCTTACAGATAACATCCTTTGGATACCTGGAAACAACCCCGTACAGAATCAGATTGGTAATGCCATACAACAAAATAACAGCTGCCGCAGTCAGTCCTAAGAGAACCTTGCGTCTCCGCCGTATAAGCCTCTCCCTGCGCCGCCTGGCTCTTTCTCTCCTGTACTCTTCTTCACTTAAAGGCATACCCGCACGGTTCCGCGGCATACCCTGGCCGCGGTTCTGGCCTCCTGCGTATTCGCGGCCCTGTACATGGCCCTGGTTTCCTGTAGATCTGCCTCCACGCTCACGGCTCTGGCCTCCTGCATATCCGCCTCCACGCTCACGGCTCTGGCCTCCTGCATATCCGCCTCCACGCTCACGGCTCTGGCCTCCTGTGTATCTGCCTCCGCGTTCACGACTCTGTGCAAAGTTCTGCGCTCCCGTATACCCACTTCCGCGCTCACGGCTCTGCACCCCTGCATATCTGCTTCCCTGGGCGCGGCTCTGAGCTTCTGCGTATTCTCTTCCCCGCTGCTTCTGGCCGTTTCCCCGGGCAGAAGCCGTGCGTCCTTCCTGTTCTCTGGTCTGTATTCCACTCTGCGGTCTGTTCTCTGCCCTGTTGTCTTCCATACCCGCAACACCCACTCCCTGTTAAAAATACATGTAACTGTTACGTTCACCCCTGAATCACGTTCTTATGGAATATGCCGCTTACGCGCATTCCTGACCCATGAATAGTAACAATACAATTACCCTGTCACATAAGGTATTATAGTCGTTGCCACCATCGCGGCAATAACCACCAGAATAACAATGGCGACAATTCTTTTTGTTCTTTTATTATTAAAGTTCATATTCGTCTGATCCTTTCCCTTTAAATCATGTGTAACTGCTCAGTACCTTCACAGTTACATGCAAAAATCCATTTGAAATTGCCTTCGGCAATGGGATTTTTGCACTCCTGAATCACTTTCTTACGGTCTGTGCAGTAAATGCACAGACCTGCTGAGTAGTTACAATCTCAAACTTCCCACGTCAAAAATGGGATTCGCACCTTGAAAAATCAATATTTTAG
>CAPEBR010000001.1 GCA_948602995.1 uncultured Dorea sp. | reverse complement strand
GGTTTTCCCTGTCCTACGGGCTGCAGCTTGCAGGAATCGGACTGGTATTTGTACTGATCTATCTATTCCTTTAAAAGTTGGGGACGGGGCATTTTTAAAAATGCCCCGTCCCCAACTCAATTGGGACTAGCCGCCGCGTTAGCGGTTTGGTACAATTAAGAAGAGAAAGGCACAAAACAGACGCTAAGGAGGAAGAAAGAAATGAATTATGCAGAAGAATCATTAAAATTGCATGAACAGTGGAAGGGAAAAATTGAGGTGACAGCTGCCGTGCCTGTGGAAACGGAGAATGACCTGTCGCTTGCATATACACCGGGAGTGGCGCAGCCCTGTCTGGAAATCCAAAAGAATATGGAGCGCTCCTACGATCTGACCCGCAGGCATAACCTGTGTGCCGTTATAACGGATGGAACGGCTGTCCTGGGCCTGGGGGATATCGGACCCGAAGCAGGCATGCCTGTAATGGAGGGAAAATGTGTGCTGTTCAAATCCTTTGGCGGTGTGGACGCATTTCCTTTGTGTGTTAAGTCAAAGGATGTGGACGAATTTGTCAATGCAGTCTATCTGATCTCTGGATCCTTTGGAGGAATTAATCTAGAGGATATCTCTGCACCGCGCTGCTTTGAGATTGAACGGAAGCTGAAGGAAAAATGTGACATTCCTATTTTTCATGATGATCAGCATGGAACCGCGGTGATTACTCTGGCAGGAATGTACAATGCCCTGAAGGTGGTTGGAAAGAAGAAGGAAGAAGTCCGGATCGTGACATCTGGAGCGGGTGCTGCTGCCATATCTATTGTAAAGCTGCTCCTTTCAGCCGGATTTAAGAATGTCATTATGTGTGACCGCAAGGGTGCGATCTATGAAGGGCGTGAGGGTCTGAACTGGATTAAGGCGGAGATGGCTCAGGTAACGAACCTTGAGAAAAGGGCGGGAACGCTTGCAGAGATGATGTCAGGGGCTGATATATTTATCGGAGTGTCAGGTCCTGGAACTGTGAATACGGAGATGGTGAAGACCATGAATCAGGATGCCATTATCTTCGCATGTGCGAATCCTACACCGGAAATCTTTCCGGATGATGCCAGGGCAGGCGGTGCGGCAGTGATCGCCACCGGGCGGAGTGACTTCCCGAACCAGATTAATAACGTGCTGGCGTTCCCGGGTATTTTTAGAGGAACCTTTGACGTACGGGCAAGCGATATTAATGAGGAGATGAAGATGGCTGCTGCCAGGGCACTGGCAGAACTGATTTCTGACGAGGAACTTTCGGCTGATTATATTATTCCCAAGGCATTTGATAAGCGGGTAGGACCTGCAGTAGCAAGTGCAGTGGCAGAAGCAGCAAGGAGATCCGGTGTGGCAAGATTATAATAGACAAATGAATTTTCCGGCGGTGGAAGGGAAATACCGGATTCTTCCGGCCGCGATTACATCCGGGGCTGTATTGAATATAGCAGGCAAAGGAGTACTGAACAGAAAATGCGGGAGATCTATTATAATTGATGGTAGGGAAAATACGAAGATGAACAGATTAGTCAAAATCTGGCGTAAATTATGGAATGAGTAGAATGTATATGGATAGGAGAGGTGGAATTGAGGAAAAGCTTTAATGTAAATGGACCATGCTACCTGGATGAGAATTATATGGTCAATCTGGATGAACGTAAGAGGAAAATAAAGAGGCTCGTAGATAACCGGAAGTATTTTGTGATTAACCGCGCCAGGCAATATGGAAAAACAACGACTTTATGGGCATTGAAACAGTATTTAAAAGAGGAATATGGAGAGGAGAAGAGTATAACCGAAGGGGCGAAGAACAGCTTTTTGATTATCTCGAATATTATCATCTGGATAAAGGATATCTGCTGAGCTTTAATTTTAATAAAAAGAAGAAGGCAGGTATGCAAGAAATCTGGTACAAAGGGAAAAGGATTTTGAAGTAGTGGTATAAATGTTAATGGTGGAAGAGCAGATGGTGACGCTGATTTCTTGACACTGTCAGGCTGCAACGTTATAATCAATAGTGCAGGTGCTTTTTTCTGATTCAGGGGATAAAAAGGAGATGAAAATGTTAGAAACGAAAGACCTGATCCTTGCAAAAGCGAAATTCGAAGACTGGAGAGCCATGTACCACAATGTCTGGTCACGTCCAGAGACAGCGCGGTTCATGTTGTGGAAGATTACTGTTAATGAGGAAGAAGCAAAAGCCAGGATGCAGAGAACCATCTTATATCAGGAAACCCATGAGGCATTTCTGATTTATGAAAAGGTACATGGACAGGCAATCGGATTTGCAGGGATCGGCGAGCTGGAACCGGGAATCTTTACGGATACAGGTATTGCGATCGGCCCGGAATTTGTAGGAAGAGGATATGGAAAGCAGACCCTAATGCTGCTGCTAAGATACTGCTCCATGGAGCTGCATGGAAATGAATTCCGTTACACTACGCGGTCAGAGAATACTGCATCAAAGGCACTCGCACTATCTTGTGGTTTTATATATCAGTATTCTAAGAAAAAGATGTCTGAAAGCAAAGAGCGTTATGAGATAGAGACTTATATCAGGAAACTTGAGAGGAGCTGACATAATCATGAAGAGAAGACATCCAGTCAGAAGAGTTCTATGCGTACTTTTAGCGGCTATCCTGTGTACCACAGCAGTATTAGGTATGTTTTACGGGATAAAGGGATACAGGATGTACCAGGATGCCATATCAAATAAGTCGATTGAGGAAAGGTTTGACGAGATTCGCGGCAGGGAACATTTTACAAAATATTCGGAGCTTCCAGAGTTTTACATTAATGCGGTCATATCGGTGGAAGACCATCGGTTCCGGAAGCATTTCGGAATCGACCCGATTGCACTCTGCCGGGCGGCCTGGACAGATCTTAGGGCAATGTCCTTTGTGGAGGGTGGAAGCACGATTACACAGCAGCTTGCCAAAAATCTGCTCTTTACAAGGAAAAAGACAATTGAACGAAAAGCGGCAGAGGTATTTGCCGTATTTGATATCGAGAGAAAGTACAGTAAGGATGAGATTTTTGAAATTTATGTCAATATGGCGGGATTCGGCGGTAACTATGACGGAATCTACGAGGCTGCTAAGGGATACTTTGAAAAAGAGCCTTTAGAGCTTACCGATTATGAGGCAGCCATGCTGGCGGGCGTGCCGAATGCCCCTTCTATCTATTCTCCAAAAGTCAGCAGAGAGAAGGCGGAAAAGCGTGTCGGCCTGGTGCTCGACAGCATGGTAAAGTATAAATGCATTACAAGAGGGCAGGCAGATATGATCAAAAACAATCCTTCTAGATAAGGTTTTTTTGTTTGACAATTGTGTAATAAAAATGTAATATATTGTTAATAAAAATTTAGCATTATAAATATCAGATGCTGCCATCGGCAGCTTAAAGACTGCTTAGAGTCAGGATATCATCTGACGCTTATGAACACGGAGGAAAAGGCAGGAAAGGATGGTAAAGACAGGATGAGATTCAAAGAGAAGATGCTTAAAAGTGTACTTGCGGTGATAGCGGTTCTGTTGCTTTGCGCGGGTATCGGAGGAACGGCCTCTGCCGCTGCAAGGCCGGGGAAGACATCATTTACCAGGCAGACGGAAGCCTATGCAAAAAAGGTGGTGTTAAAATGGAGGCAGGCGAAAAGAGCCAGCGGCTATGAGATATACCGGAGTGAGGAAAGAAACGGGGAATATACGAAGATTAAGACCGTTCCGAAACCCGGCAGGCTGAAATGGACGGACGAAGGTTTAGAGAGGGGAAAGATCTATTATTATAAAATCCGGGCATACAGGAAACTGGGAGGACAGAGGGAAAGGGTGTACGGATCATACTCGTCTGTCTATAAAAAGGACAGTTCGGGGTGGATTTATAAAAACGGTTATAAGCTTTACTACGACTCGGACGGAAAGCTCGTAAAAGATGTAAGCCGGCTGATCGGAAAGCAGTCCTCCTATGTTCTTAAGGTAAATAAGAAGAAAAATGTAGTTACAGTATATGCAAAGGATGGAAGACGGGGATATATCATCCCGGTAAAAGCATTTGTCTGTGCCACAGGAAAATCCACACCTGTGGGAACATTCTATACGCCGCAGAAATACAGGTGGCTTCTTTTAGTGGGGCCTTGCTATGGACAGTGGTGCACAGGAATACAGGGAGATTTTCTCTTCCATTCATCGCCGTATAAGACGAAGAATAATATGAATCTGGATGTTGCTGAGTATAATAAGATGGGGACAACGTGCTCCCATGGCTGCGTCCGGCTGAAGGCGGGAGATGCAAAATGGATTTATGACAACTGTAAGCTCAGAACAAAGGTTGTAATCTATAACGATTCGTCACCGGGGCCGCTTGGGAAACCGAAGGCGGAACGTCTGAGAGCCTCCCATAAATGGGATCCGACAGACCCGAATATGTACAAATTGTGCCAGAGAAACGGCTGTCATTAAATATTAAATAAAGAAAGGATAACGCAGCCCGGGAAGGCTGCAGCTAAAGGAGGAAATTTTTATGAGAAACAAAGTGAAACAATCAAAAAAGAAGCAGCTCTTTCTGGGCATGCTTATTATCTGCGGTTTATTTTTTATACCAGGTACTGTGAAGGCACATGCTGAGGACAAGATGATTGAGTTTAATGGAAAAGAGATTGCTTCATATAATGATGCTGGTCAGAAGGTTCTGATTCCTTCTAATGATTCTAGTGCGAATTGCAGAAACCTGAATTACCTCATGTCAGGAAATGAGAAGAAGACGGTGGTAATTCCAAAGGGCTCCACAATCAGACTGAACGGCACATTACAGCCAGGCAATAATACGACCCTGATTGCCACTGGCGCCAGAGTCATCGGAAAAAAGGCATCCAATGCACTTTTCGCAGCCCCTGACAGAAAGATAAAGAATCTGTCAATTATAGGCGGAACATGGCGGAGTGCAGATAAAAAGGGAAGAACCGGGAGCCTTTTCGCATTTGCATTTGTAAAAAATCTTGTCATGGACAGTGTTGACTGTAACGCAAACTACATAGGACATGCCATAGAGATTATTGCCTGCACCAATGTAACAATTAAAAACTGTAAGGTGGCGGCGATTGGATCGAATCCGGCTAAATGTCTTGAGGAGCAGATTCAGATTGATATTGCAACAAAGAAAACAGCGCCAAAGATTGCCGAGTACGGCAGCCAGTATGTAAAAGGGCAGACATGCAAAAACATATATATTTTAAATAATACTGTTACCGGGGCCCGTGCAGTAGGCGTGAACTGGACCGACTCTGAAAACGGAAAATGGAGAAACAAATTCCACAAAAATGTTGTAATTAAAGGGAATACGCTTGTGGGAACCACATCCGAGGCGCTTGCATATTTTAATACCATAGGCGGCGAGATCAGCAAAAACACAATCAAGACAAAAGCAAAAAGAACTGACGGGAATTCTTCCTATACAGTAGGAATCCATGTGGCTATCTTCGGAAAGGCTCCGTCCTCTATGGCGAAGTCCACCTTGAAGATTACAAATAATAAGGTCTATGGAAACAGGAATGGAATACATCTGAAGGCCTATTTTAACAGCAGTGAGACAAAGTGTCTGTCGAAGCTCGGGAAGGTCAAAATAACGGGAAATAAGATATACTGTAAAAAAGGCACGAGCCAGGCAATCGTTCAGGTACGCCAAAGCTGTAAAAAGCTAACCGTATCCAGTAACAGCCTGCGTAAGTGGAAATAACTTCCGCTATTTGACAAAGTAAGAAACACTATGATATGGTTGTTGAGGAACAACAGAGGGGGAGCAGCAGGTAGCAACATTTTTATTCATTAAGAGATTAAGGAGGTACGAATGCGGAAATTTAATAAGGGGATGGCATATTTACTGATCGTATGTCTGTGTGCTGCATCAATATCCTTTCCAGTGTCTGCACAGGAGCCAGGCACAGCGGCAGTACCATCGGTACAGTCATCAGAACCTGGTCAGTCATCAGGAACAGCGCAGTCAGCTGAGCCAGGACAGCTGTCGGAACCAGTGCAGCCGTCAGAGCCGGTGCAGCCGGTACAACAGCCAGCCGGGCCGGTACAGCCGTCAGAGCCAGAAGATCCCTCTGCTCAGGATAACCATGCAGATGGGAAAACGAAGGCAGATGAAGACCAGAGCAGTCATGACGTAGAAAAAGACACAGGAACGGCAGGAAATGACGATCCAGGAAAGGGACGACTTACCGGAGATATTCCAGAGGAATTCTTTGGGGCGGCATCCTTCGGGGCCCGTGCGTCGGGGATACAGCATGACAGCAGATTCAGCAGCGGGTACACGATTCAGGATGGGATTGATGTATCCCAGTGGAATGGTGTAATAGACTGGAATAAGGTGAAGAAGGCGGGAATTGACTTTGCGTTTATAAGAGTAGCGTACCGCGGCTGGGGAACAGCGGGTACTTTGGCAGTTGATCCCTATGCATATACGAATCTGCAGGGAGCAATTGCAGCGGGAATTCCGGTGGGCGTGTATATATTCTCCCAGGCTACGACTACGGCTGAGGCAAAGCAAGAGGCGAACTACATCATAGATAAGATTAAAGGATATAATATTTCACTGCCAGTCATTATGGATTTCGAATTTGCAAGCGAAGGCGGATCGCATATAGGACGTCTGTATGATAAATTTAAAAATAAAAATAAAGCTGCAGCAACCAGTGTCTGCATGGCATTCTGCCAGGAAGTAGTTTCGCGTGGATATACGCCCATGGTATATGCTAATCCGGACATGCTCTTGAATTATCTGAATCCGGGTACAATCAGCGCATCTTATCAGATCTGGCTTGCGCATTATACAACTAAGACAGATTATGCGGGAGACTATAATTACTGGCAGTACAGTTCAACAGGAAGAGTGAACGGGATCAGCGGCAACGTGGACATGAATGTCAGATATGTAAAGGATGGCGGAGATGTTCCTGTAGTTCCGCCGGTAGATTCACTGGAGCAGCCGGTTCTGTCCTCGGCATCAAACAGTAACGGGGCAGTGACCGTAAAGTGGAAGGAGATTGCCAATGCAGCCGGATATCATATATACCGGAAGACGGCCGGGACTGCTGACAGCAGCTGGACAAAAATTGCGTCAGTCCAGCCGGGAAATACAGTGCAGTATAAGGATACGACAGCAGTTTCCGGAACAGAATACATCTATACCGTCAGTGGCTATAACGGCAGTGTAGAGAGTACATACGATGAAGCCGGAGTAGGATGCCTGTATCTTAAGACCCCGGCGCTGATATCCGCACAGGGTTCTTCCTCTGACGTGAAGGTGACCTGGGAGAAGATACCCGAGGCGGACGGGTATACGATCCACCGGAAGGAGAAGGAGACAGGCGGATCCTGGACTCAGATCGGGAAAGTGGATAATAACAGTACCGTTACTTATTCAGATACAACAGGAGTGACAGGGACGCTTTATGCATATACAGTCAGAGCTTATAAAGGCAGTACCAGAAGCGGTTATGTAGGCTCAGGCATCAGTGGGAAGAAGGCTTCATATGAAAACTACCAGACTACGGACCAGGTGAACTACCGGAACGGGGCAGGTACATCCTATGCCGTAAAAGGAACCCTGACAAAGGGAAAGACAATCAGTGTCGAAAAGGGATATTCACACAGTGCAAATGGTTATACATGGTACCGCTTTCTGATGAATTCAAATACCTACTATATCGCGTCTGCATATCTGAAAAAGGTGAACACATCCACAACATCGCCGAAGCCGGTAGTGACAACCAAGCCGGCAGTGACGCCAACTTATGTAAAGTATCAGACAAAGGCAAAGGTAAACTACCGGAGCGGTGCGGGCACCTCGTATGCCGTGAAAGGGACACTGGCAAAAGGAAAGACCATTAACATCGAAAAAGGCTATTCCAAGAAGAAAAACGGTTATACGTGGTATCGTTTTAAGAAGGGCACAAAGACCTATTACATAGCGTCTAAATATGTGAAAAAGGCAGGAAAGACCTATGTAAAGTATAAGACAAAGACAAAAGTAAACTACCGGAGCGGAGCAGGCACATCCTACAAAACAAAGGGAACCCTCAAAAAAGGAACAAAAATTAATGTAGAGAAGGGCTACTCCAAGAAGAAAAACGGTTATACATGGTATCGTTTTAAGAAAGGGTCGAAAAACTATTACATTGTGTCTAAATATTTGAAAAAAGTATCATAATATCAATTGGGGACGGGGCATTTTTAAAAATGCCCCGTCCCCAATTGATATTCTGCGAGGAGGAGAGTATAATAAGAAGAAATGCGATGGACAGACGAAGGAAAGGATTGTGGGCTGAGATGAAAAAACGGTTTGATCTTTTTGCATATAGAATAATACTGGCTGTTACATTTTTCCTGAGTATTCTGATTTGTGCAGGAGCAGTTGTGTATGCGCAGGAGAATCTCTTTGCCGACTTGTTTTCTGGTTCAGTACGGCTGATTCTCCCGATTTTACTGGCTGTGATGATTTGTGTATTAATTATGCTTCTGTATCGCTGTTTCGACAGATTAGACCACAGGAGGCTGGTGATATGCGTATGTGTGATGTTTGGGCTGATGGCAGCTGGTTTTGCAATTATGATCTGCTGCTTTAGGTCTGTTCCATATTCGGATGCCTTGAATGTGCAGGATACGGCAATGTATTTTGCAAAGACAGGAAGCAGATCCCTGCCCCGGGATGGGGTGCACGCAGAGTATTTTGGCAAGTACTCGAATAATTATTTTCTGACGATACTATGTTCCTGGCTATTCAGACTGCTGCTGAAAGCAGGGGTTCAAGATGTCTATACCCCTTTGGTTATTTTAGCCGTGACTGGTATTATGACAGCAGTACTATTTATGTATCTGACAGGGGTGAGGATAGGAGGAATACGGACGGGGGCAAAGATTCTGGCTCTTTGTGTGCTGAATCCGGTATATTATGTGCTGGTACTATGGGTGTATACGAATGTGCTCAGTATTCCGATCATGATGGCAGTTGTTTATTTTGGTATTTGTATTTACCAGGAGAAGAGGAGAGGACATTGGATTTTTGCATGTATTATGGAAGCGGTAAGCAGTGTGATCGGTTATTTTATACGCCCGACGGCAGTAATTCCGCTGATTGCATTCATGATCTGCGCCGTATTGTGGGCGGTCAGGAAAAAGGAAAACAGGTACATGCTGATCCGGTGTGTGGTCATCTGTATGGTTACAGGAGTTATATTGTTTCAGGGAATATCAAGGCTGAATGAACGTTATTTTTCTTCGGTTTCTGACAAGAATTTTCCTATTACACACTGGCTGATGATGGGATCTCACGGTGAAGGAAAGCATAATTTTGAAGATCTCAGATACACGGAGAGCTTTGATACAAAAAAGGAAAAGACAAATGCAACCGTCAGGAGGCTTATGGAAAATTACAGAGAGGCCGGGAAAGCAGAGCTTGTGTCATTTTTCTACAATAAGATTATCGTTTCCTGGAGTCCCGGAGACGGGATTGAGATTCTTCCCAAGGCGGCGCAGGATATGAAGCAGACAAAGCTGTATTCGTGGATTCTGGGAGACAGGATGGACCTGTTCCGCCTTTATTGCTGTGCCTTCCGGATTGCCAGTCTGCTTTTGATTATTGTGGGGATACAGTCCCTTTTAAGGAAGAAAGAGATCCATGCATATCAGTTTGTGTTCGTTCTGTCGCTTTTTGGCGGAATCCTGTTCTATTGTTTCTGGGAGGTTAAGGGCTCTTATACAGCGCCGTTTATTTATATCATGCTTCTGATCGGTATGCAGGGCGCAGATGTGCTGGCAGACATGGTTCCGGCTATAAGAGAAAGGCTTAAAATACGGGAGAGATACTGGGAAATATCAGCAGTGTTAGCAGGCGTCCTGTTCGTATGTCTGGTAAGCTTTCATGGAATGACAGATACGGTAATTGATCATAAGGACTTTGGCGTATACAATTCTAGTAAACGCTCTGTAAGGCCGATCAGGGAAGCAGGAGGACTAAAGGAGCTGACACAGGAATTTTATGCCGAAAAACCGCTGAACTGTATTGAGCTCTCTGCCGAAGCTGACAGGGCTGCAAAAAGGTCAGATGCTGGTTATCAGGTAAAACTCCTAGATGAAGAGGAGCGGGAAATATATACCGGTGAGATTCGCGCAAGCGAGATTCTGCCAGAAGGAAGAGTGGTGCTAAAAACGCAGGAAATTGTCCCAAAGGGAAGGCAGAAGTATAAACTTGTGCTTCAGCGGCTGGAAGATGGAAGCGGAAATTTATATATGAAGCAGAGGTCGAATGAATACATTGATTTGTATGAGGGTGTATTGACTGTGAACGGGAAGGAGCGGATGAATGATCTTTTCCTTCAGACTTACAGAGCGTACAGGGGAAAATGGTGTTCAAAAAAAGCCGGGGCAGTTCTATGCGGCAGTTTATTTGTGGCGGCAGTACTTTTGTATCTGTGGCTTCGCAGGGAGGAGAATCATGAGCAAGATAAAACAAGTTCCAGTATTATATATAGTGATTCCTTGTTATAACGAGGAGGAGGTGCTTCCGGTTACCAGCGGCGTCTTTCTTAAGAAGGTCAGGGATTTGGTTTCATCAAAGAAAATCAGTGATGACAGCAGAATCCTGTTTGTAAATGACGGTTCCAGAGATGCAACCTGGAAGATTATTACTGAGCTTGCAGACCAGGATGGGCATTTCCTGGGTATTAGCCAGAGCAGAAACAGGGGGCATCAGAATGCGGTACTTGCAGGGCTGATGGAGGCAAAGGACCAGTGTGACATTACGATCTCAATTGACTGTGACGGACAGGACGATATAAACGCCATGGACAAGATGGTGGATGAATATCTGTCAGGCTGTGAGATTGTATATGGTGTACGCTCGAAACGGGATAAGGATACGATCTTTAAGCGGGCGACAGCAGAGAGCTTTTATAAGGTCATGAATTTCATGGGCGCCGAGGTGGTGTTCAACCATGCGGATTATCGTCTGGTTTCTAGCAGAGTACTGCAGGAATTCCAGAACTTTAAGGAAGTGAATATTTTCCTAAGGGGAATGATGCCGCTGGTGGGCTTTAGGAGTACATCCGTGTATTATGAACGTGCGGAACGAATTGCAGGAGAGAGTCACTATCCTCTTAGGAAAATGCTGGCGCTCGCCTGTGACGGTATTACGAGTCTGTCTATCAAGCCAATCCGTATGATTACCTCTTTGGGACTTCTTGTAGCGGTTTTAAGTTTTATCGGAATTATCTGGGCAGTGGCAGGTAATCTGACTGGTGCTACTGTGTCAGGCTGGGCAAGCATCATCTGTATTGTATGTTTTGTGGGCGGTATCCAACTGCTCTGCATCGGGGTAATTGGAGAGTATATAGGAAAGATCTATATGGAGACGAAGGCGCGCCCCCGCTATATTATCAGTGAAAGGACTTATGAAAAGGAAGGACGGCAGTGAAGAAAATGAAGAAACCAATAGACTGGGTAACAATAAAATTTCTGATTGTAGGAGTCATTAACACACTTGTTGGGACAAGCATTATGTTCCTGTTCTATAATGTCTTTCATGCGGGATACTGGGTGGCGTCGGCCCTAAATTATATTGTGGGAAGTATTGTTAGTTTTTTCCTGAATAAATACTTCACATTCAAGAGCGGAGAGAAATCATTTGGCGAGGTACTGCGTTTTATAATCAATATTACGGTCTGCTATATTCTGGCCTACGGGATCGCAAAGCCGTGCGTGCACTCCCTGCTGGGCGGATATTCCCTGACTGTGCGGGACAATGCGGCTATGGTGGCGGGGATGTGTCTGTTTGTAGTTCTGAATTACATCGGACAGAGATTCCTTGTTTTCAAAAGTGGCTGCTGCTCACTCCGTGGACAGTAACCCTAAAAGGCTGCTGTTCATATGAAGTGCTATACTTAAGAATATCTCAAGATTCTGCGGATTGCGGAAGTAGCCAGAAGATGTTATAATGATTCAGATAATGTAACTAAATGTGTAACTGTGAAGGCGCCTGGCAGTTACTTTCATGTAATGCTGCAGGTGTCAGACAGCTGCCAGATTATGAGGGTTCAGATTATTAAGGGAGAAAGATCATGAAATACTATAGAATATTATCATTCATACTGACAGGTGTGTTATTATGCGGAACTGTTTCTTATGCCGCAGAGCCTGAGAGCAGGAAAACAGAGGGAACACCTGTTGCTTTTTTTAAGGATGCAGATGGATCTGGGAAGGATGAGAAGGGTCCGGAAATCCCGGAGGATGATCAGGACGTCACAAACAACCAGGATACAGACAGAAGCCAGGATGCAGACGCAGGAAACCAGGATACTGCTCCAGGAGGCACAGGAAGCCTGACGGATGGCCAGGGGAGCAGTGGAAGCCAGGGGACGGATACCGTAAGTCCGGATATACCGGTTTTTGGAAATCAGGACATGGCAGGCCAGACCGGGCCGGACAAGCCGGAAACTGGCGGGCCAGGAGAAGCCAGTGCAGATATTCAGGACAGTTCAGGTGATCTGGGAGTACCGTCAGATGATATGACAGACAGCCTGGATACAATCGATGAAGTGAAGATGGAAGCCGGACCCGACAGTGGGACAAGCAGTCTTCTTGCCGGATATGAACGCTGGCTTGGCGCATATGGAGCGCGTACAGCTTTGGCAGACTACAATACGGAGCTTGCAAAATTTCCAGAGTCCTACAGAGGATATCTGGAAGCACTTCACGGGAAGCATCCGGGATGGGTCTTTGTTGCAGTGGATACAGGCCTTGACTGGAACCAGGTGGTAAAGGCGCAGGCCTCCGGGAACCGGAGCCTGATTCCAATCACCTCCGGGAATCTGCTTCTCAGCAGGGCCCCCGGGGATTACAATGCATCAAGGGGAACCTATGTTCCGAAAGACGGACTATCATGGGTAACTGCCAGCAGACCGGCGATCGCATACTATGCAGATCCAAGGAATTTCCTGACAGAGGAATATATTTATATGTTTGAGGCGTTGGATTACAATGAGAGCTGCCATAGCGTGCAAGGTGTGGAGGCAGTCCTGGCAGGGACGGATCTGGCGAACAGGAAGATATCCTATATAAATAAGAAAGGGCAGACAGTCTCTCTTGATAAGACTTACGGACAAGTAATCTTTGCAGCAGGAGCGGAGCATAACGTAAGCCCTCTTTTCCTTGCAGCAAAGATCAGACAGGAGACGAGCGCCAGCCTGAAGAATGGAAGCATCTCCGGGAACTTTTCCTACGGAGGTGTGTCCTACAGGGGCTATTATAACTTTTTCAACATCGGGGCCACATCCACTGCTACAGGCTCTGCCGTAGCCAATGGGCTCTCTTATGCAAAAGGAAAATCAGGTTACGGACGTCCGTGGAACTCCCCGGTCAAATCCATTGACGGAGGGGCCCAGTTTCTGGCACAGTCCTACATTGCAAGAGGGCAGAATACTATATATTTCGAAAAATATAATACGGTGGTGGAACCATATTATAATAACCAGTATATGCAGAATGTGACCGGAGCAGCATCAGAGGCGAGATCTACTTATACGTCCTATGACAATATGGGAATTATGGAGAATCCTTATGTGTTTTATATTCCAGTGTATAAGAACATGCCTGCACATACGAATCAGATTAAGATTAAGAAGTCTGTAAAGACAGGAAAGACAACTGCTGCTGTTAATCTGCGTAAAGGTCCTTCTGCCGGACACAAGAGCATTGTAAAGATTCCAAAGAATGCATCAGTGAAAGTGGAAGGCGGTATCTTTACAGATAAGGAGACAACTGTTCTCCAGCAGCTTTCCAATCCTTACTGGCTAAAGGTTACATATAAGTCTGAAACCGGATATATCTCGTCTGCTTACCTTAAGATGAATGCAGATAAGACGGTCAAGGTGAGAAAGACAAAACAGATAAGCGTCAGTGGCGCAGGGGAGAACGAGACAATCTACTATGAGAGCAGCAATCCTGCAGTAGCAACCATAGATGATGAAGGTGTTGTGAAGGGTGTCAAAAAGGGGACCTGTATGATTTATGCAGTATCCGGCTGTGGCAAGACTATGGATGTAGTGGGAATTACAGTAGGTTCCTCCACATCATCCCCATCGTCCCTCACCGCACCCAGGCTGAAATCAGCAGTGGGCTATTCTTCTTATATTAAGGTGAACTGGGAGAGGTCAGCAAAGGCATCCGGATATTATGTGTACCGTAAGACATCCGGAGGAAAATGGATCAAGATTGCCGTAGTAAAAGGCGTGAATCAAGTGTCTTATAAGGATAAAACTGCAAAGAAGGGAAAAACCTATTATTATACAGTCCGGGCATATAACAGCAGCGGCCAGAGCTCATACAATACCAAAGGCGTCAAAGGAAAAAGAGTAAAGTATGCAGCCTATAAGGCGAAGACAGCGGTACTATACCGGAGCGGTCCTGGAACATCCTATGCACAGAGGGGATCGCTGAGAAAGGGCGCATTAGTTAAAGTTGTTAAGGGCTGGTCGAAAAGGTCAGGTGGATATAAATGGTATAAGATCTATAAGAGTAAGAAATATTATTATGTAGCATCAAAATATCTGAGAAGAAAATAAAAATAGAGAAAAAGGAAAAGTAAAAATGAAGAAAATAACATTGGTCATAATGGCAGCAGGAATCGGGAGCAGATTCCGAGGGGGCATTAAGCAGTTGGCGCCGGTAGGCCCGAATCAGGAAGTGATTATGGAGTATTCCATCTTTGATGCTATCGAGGCAGGGTTTAATAAAGTTGTATTTGTAATCAAGAAGGATATAGAGCGTGAATTCAGGGCGGCGATTGGAAACCGAATCGAGAAGCAGGCGGAAGTTGCATATGTCTACCAGGAACTTGCGGATATTCCAGACTGCTTCCTGGGGAAATTTCACTCCAGAACGAAACCCTGGGGAACAGGTCAGGCGATTCTCTGCTGCAGAGATGTGGTAAAGGAACCTTTCCTTGTCATTAATGCAGATGATTACTACGGAAAGGAAGCCTACAGGGAAGCCTTTCACTACCTGAATCAGGAACAGACATCTGCAGGGCAGATGAACATTGGCATGGTAGGATTTGTCCTGAAAAATACGCTGAGTGATAACGGAACCGTGACAAGAGGTGTCTGCCGGGTGGGAGAGAACCATATGCTGGAGGCAATCCGGGAGACCTATGGAATTGAAAAGCGGGGGGAGCAGGTGTATGCCGAGAGGAACGGCGAGGAGATTACACTGAATCTGGACGCAGTTGTGTCCATGAACATGTGGGCTTTAAGACCGGAATTCTTTGAGATACTGGAAAAAGGATTTTCAGAATTCCTGGAAAGAATTTCCCCGGATGAACCGAAGGCAGAGTATCTTCTGCCGGCAATTATCGGGGATCTGCTTCTGAACGGAAGAACCCGGGTGAAGGTGCTCAGGTCAAAGGACAAATGGTTCGGAGTCACATACAAGGAAGATAAGGAGACAGTCGTTCAGTGCATCCGGGAGCTGGTTGAAAAAGGTGAATATCCTGAGAAGCTGTTCGAAAGAGTGTAAAGATATGGAATGTGTCCCGGCATCCTAAAGTTATGTCTTTTCATGTAAGGAGGAAGCGCATGATCTTTAGATGCCTGTATCATAGAATTACATGGCGGTGAATGGATGAAGAAACATTTGTACAAATTTGAAACAACACTGTGGCTTTTTGTGAAGGCGGTATTGTATCTGTCCATGATGGCAGCATTTATTAAGATACTGGGCAGAGAGAGCATCGGTCTTACGAGGCTATCCCGAATGCTTGGTGTTACTATCCTGACATTCGTTGTAGTAGGGCTTTTGTTCCTGTCAGTATATGGAAAATATGACGTGGGACGGAGAAAGAGCAAGCCGATTATCTATTCTCTTACCCTGACAGTCATCTGTGCAGATATTGTCACATACCTGCAGCTTATGATCATGAGAACGAATACACCGGATGTCAACCAGTTCCGGCTGAACAGCCTGGGACTTCTGGGGATTGCGATGGTTGTTCAGATACTGATCATTATTTTCTTCGCTTATGCGGGGAACTGGCTTTTTTTTAAATTTCACAGACCAGAGAAATGCTGTGTGATTACGTCCTCCCAGGACAGTCTGGATGAGATTGTATTTGCCATTAAGAGATATCAGAAGCAGTATGAGATTGCCAGTGTTCTGGATTACCATAGTGATAAAATTAAACGCTGCATCCGGGATGTGGAGACTGTATTTATATATGATGTGCCTGTAGAAGCCCGGACAGATATTATGCGGTGGAGTTACAAATATAAGGTGAATGTCTATTTTAATCCGGAGATTGAGGATATCATGGAACTAAATGCAAAACAGTATTCCCTGGATGACATGTATCTGCTGAACAAAAATGTCAAGGCGCTGACCATGGAGCAGCGTATTATGAAGCGCCTGCTTGATATTGTCCTGTCACTTATCTTCGGTGTCATAACACTGCCGCTGTGGCTTGGGGGAATGATTGCAGTCAAGATGCATGACGGGGGGCCGGTTCTTTTTAAACAGGAGCGTGCTACCATTAACGGCAGACGCTTTCAAGTCTATAAGCTTAGGACTATGAAGCAGAATGTAGAAAATTATTCGGCTACAAAAGGTGATGACCGGATTACGAAGCCAGGACTGTTTCTGCGCAAGACCAGGATAGATGAGCTTCCGCAGCTCTGGAATGTGTTAAAGGGAGATATGACCTTTGTTGGTCCCCGCCCCGAGATGATTAAAAATGTTGAGACTTACACGGAAGAGCTTCCAGAGTTCAAATACCGTCTCCGCATGAAGGCAGGGCTTACCGGTCTGGCCCAGATTGCTGGAAAGTATAATACCTCCCCGAAGGACAAGCTGATTATGGATATGATGTATATTGAGCAGTTTAGCATCCTGCGGGATATCCAGCTGATCTTTCAGACCGTGATCGTTCTTCTGAAGGCGGATAGCAGTACGGAGGCATTTGATAAAAAAAAGAGGCACTGCGAATATCGGTTTGAGAAGTGGGAGAAGGACAAGAAGGAAAGATAAGAAAAGATTTATTTCTCTGATTCAGCAGCAGTTATGTGTTGCCCGCAGAGGATGAAACTATACAGGGAGAGTTGGGATGAGAGAAATTTTAATAGGTATTTGTGATGTGTGCATTGTCATTTTCAGCTCGCTATTTTCATTGGGACTGAGATTTAATTTTGGGGAAATTCCCGAAATATTTTTGAATTCCGCATTGTATTGCCTGCCAATTGATGCTATTATTGCCGTTGCAGTGCTCAAAGTCTTTCGATTGTACAATAGAGTCTGGACATATGCATCTATGGAAGAGGGGATAGCTATATGTAAAGCGTCTGCCTGTATAGAGACACTTTATGTTTTATATCGCGTACTTTTTCAGATAGCTATGCCAAGAAGCTTTTATATTTTTGATGCAGTACTGCTGTTTTTGATTTTTTCAGTTCTTAGATTTGGCAGACGGATTCAGAAGCAGCTTTTACAGCGAAGAAATAACAAGGGCTCAAAGAAACGAACTTTACTGGTTGGAGGCGGATCGGCTGCTTCGATTTTAATTCAGGAGACTCAGAATTCAAGTCCAAGTCCAAGGAATATTGTATGCATTGTTGACGATAATGTGAATAAAAAAGGAAAATATCTTCGAAATATTCCAATTGTAGGGACAAGAGAGAAGATACCGACAGTTGTAAAAAAATATGTGATTGACGAAATTATTATTGCAATACCATCTGCTAAGTCAGATGCGATACAGTCTATTTTAAATATCTGCCATGAAACGGAAGCTGATGTGAAGATTTTGCCGGCAATTGCGGTGGGGTTTACAGAATCACTTTCCGCGATGGTGCGGGAGGTGCGTTATGAAGATTTGCTTGGCAGGGATCCTGTACAGGTGAATCAGGAAGGAATTGGTGCCTTTTTAGAAGCAAAGGTTGTGCTGGTAACAGGAGGAGGAGGTTCTATTGGTTCAGAACTGTGCCGTCAGATTGTAAAATATAATCCCGCGAAGCTGATTGTTTTTGATATCTACGAAAATAACGCATATGCGATCCAGACAGAGCTTGAGCGTCATTATCCAGAACTTCGGATTATTACACGTATCGGGTCTGTCAGAGACTATGACAGGATGAATAAGTTGTTCGAAACATTTAAACCGCAGATCGTATACCATGCGGCAGCACACAAACATGTGCCTTTAATGGAGGATTCGCCCAATGAAGCCATTAAGAATAATTGTCTTGGAACATTGAATGTGGTAAGGCTGGCCGATCTACATAAAGCAGAGAACTTTACCCTCATATCTACAGATAAGGCAGTGCGGCCTGCAAATGTTATGGGTGCAACAAAGAGAATCTGTGAGATGATTGTCCAGAGTTATGCCGGGAAATCAGCGCATACACGATTTGCAGCAGTCCGTTTTGGGAATGTGCTCGGAAGTAATGGCTCTGTTATTCCCCTTTTCCTAAAACAGATTGAAGAGGGAGGACCAGTAACGGTGACCCATAAGGATATTACCCGATATTTTATGACCATTCCTGAGGCGGTGTCTTTGGTGCTGCAGGCAAGCCTCTTTGCCCAGGGAGGAGAGATCTTTGTACTTAATATGGGTAAGCCGGTTAAGATTTACGAGCTGGCAGAGAATCTGATCCGGATCAAGGGTTACAAGCCTAATGAGGATATTATGATTCGCATCACAGGACTCAGACCAGGAGAAAAGTTATATGAAGAGCTTCTTATGGATGAAGAGGGTCTGACAAAGACTGCAAATGAGAAAATATTTGTGGGGCATCCAATTGCTATGGATGAGAAGCACTTTCATGAAGATTTAAATAAACTGATAGAGAAGAGTATGGAAAATGACGAAAGAATACAGGAGATTCTATCAGAAGTATGCACGACATACAGAAGAAATATAGTTATAGCTGCTGAATAACCCCGGAAGATTTTGACAAAAGGGATATACTCTAGTATAATAATTGAAGCATGCATGGCCTGTAAGGAGGACGAGTTTTGTTTACAAGTGTGAAATATGTTTTAACTGAAAATCTTCAAAATACCCACAGGATTGTTTCGATTGCAAAATACGAGATTCTTGCCGATATGCGTGACAGTAAGCTGGGAGTATTTTGGAATTTTGCTAATCCTGTGATTCAGGTGCTGACGTACTGGTTTGTGTTTGGATATGTATTTAACCGAAAGGATGTAGGGGAGATCCCATATCTTGTCTGGATGCTGGGAGGGATGGTGGTATGGTTTTTTGTGAGCCCGTGTATTACAGATGGATGTAATGCGGTGTTTAAAAAGGTGGATGTAATAACAAAGATGAAATTTCCCGTAAGCATATTACCTATGACAGTTGTGCTGGAGAAGCTGTTTGACCACTTTTGCCTGATGATTATACTGATAGTGGTGTTTGCTACCCAGGGATATTATCCGAGCGTGCATTGGCTTGGGCTAATCTATTACCTGCTCTGTACAATTATTTTTTCGGTATCTTTGTCGCTTACTACATCGGTCCTTAACATGCTGGCAAGAGACACCCGCAAGCTGATACTGGCATCTATGAGGATGCTTCTTTATCTTACACCGATCTTGTGGAATATTGAAAAGGTAGGACAGGGCCTGATTTCAAGGCTTATAACCTGTAATCCGATTTATTATCTGGTACAAGGATACAGGGATTGTTTTTTCTATCATCGAGGATTTATGGCATATAGCTGGTCCATGGCATGGTTCTGGGGGCTCACAGTTGCATTGTTTTTCTTCGGCAGCTATATGATGTACAAGTTTAAGACAAGATTCATAGATTTGATTTAAAAAGAGACAGAGGTAATCAGATGGAACAAGAGACTGCAATACGATTTAGCAATGTGTCAAAGATCTATAAGCTTAGGAGAAAGGACAAAGGAGCCGGAAAGGGGCAAAAGACACAGTATTTTTATGCACTGAGAGATATTTCATTTGAGATAAAGAAAGGACAGGTTTTAGGTATCCTGGGAACGAATGGTTCGGGCAAATCAACGATGGCGCTTGTACTTTCAGGAATAGCTTCTCCAGATGAAGGAGAGATTGAGGTTCAGGGGGAACAGGCACTGGTTGCGATTAATACTGGACTTAATAAGCAGTTGACAGGGCTTGAAAATATACAGCTTAAAGGAGCCCTTTTAGGACTTTCGAAAAAGAAGGTGGAAGAGATTGTCGAGGGTGTAATTGAGTTTGCAGAGATTGGAGATTTTCTTTATCAGCCAGTGAAGAAATACTCTAGTGGTATGAAGTCCAGACTCGGCTTTTCAATTAATTTGTGTCTGGATCCAGATATCATGATTATTGATGAGGCCTTATCAGTAGGAGATAAAGGCTTTGCAGCAAAATGTCTTGAGCGGATGAAAGAATTAAAGGAGACGGGTAAAACAATTGTGTTTATTTCTCATTCTTTAGTGCAGGTAAGGGAATTCTGCGATACAGCTATGTGGCTGGAAGGAGGCAGGATGAAGGAATTTGGTCCAATTGAGACAGTATGCGATCATTATGCTGAGTATATCGAATATTACCGTACATTGAAAAAAGCAGAAAAAAGAGCAGAAAGAGAAGCAAAATTTAAAGGACGTATTATTGAAAATAAAAAGGTCAGTCTGTTTGACCGCATGTTTGGGTAATTTATGATAGAAAGGGGTGCATGATATGGCAGAAAAAGAATGGAAGATTTTACTTTTGACAAATAGGGATTCAGACAATGTGGGGGATCAAGTGATAGAAGCATGCGATATTAGTCTGATTTCTGCTGTTATGAAAAATTTGGATATAGGGAATGACAGATATACGATCAACAGTCGGGAAGCGGGTATTATATCTAGAAAATATCTGGAAACCAAAAGTGAAAGATTATATAAAAAGGCAGAAAATATTATTAAGGATTCTGACATTATCATTTTTGGCGGAGCACCTATGTTTAATTATAGCTATCAGATTTTTTATGAGCGTACAGCAATTACTTTGGAGATGGCTGAAAAGTATCACAGACCGGTTCTGTTTTCTGCAATTGGCGTGGAAGGATATGATGAGAATAATGAAAAATGCCAGAGGCTGAAGAAGACACTTAATTTTAATTGTGTAAAACAGATTACAACAAGGGATGATTTTGATTCTCTGAAGAAGTTTATCTATAATGGAAATATTGTGATAGATAAGGTATCCGATCCGGCAGTATTTGCATCAAAGGTATTTGAGAAGAATATTACGGCAGTCAGAGAAGGAGAAAAGAAAAAAATTGGAATTTTTATTCTGCGCGCAAATGGATTTACAGATAATAGGATTGATTTTTCCAGGAACGAAGCAGCAGTTTTATGGAAAAAACTATCGAAGAAATTAAAAGCAAAGGGGTATGATTTTGAATTTCTGACAAGCGGACACTTTGGTGATGAAGCTTTCCTGGATTATTTAATTAGAAACCATAACTTTAATAATAAAAAATGTGCATTTAATATTAATTTTCCAGAAAGACTGATTCAGAAAATTTCTTCGTATGATGCAGTGATTACGTGTCGTCTGCATCCGAGTATTATCGCCTTTTCTTTGGGAGTGCCGTCGGTGGGAATTGTCTGGAATTCAAAGGTGAAGTATTTTTATGAGAGTATAGGATATGAAGACCGTATAATTGATATAAATGAAATAAGTGTAGAAGGAATAATGGAAAAGATTAATCAGATTATAGAACAGAACGAAGGCGTCAAAAAAGACAGGGAATATCTGATGAGCGTGTATAACACACTTTTCTATGGAATCAGGGGAATTGTATATGACGGTGAAGATGGAATGGAGAGAAGAAAGCCATATAATTATGAGAAGCTTATGGAAAATCTTCCGTCATATAAGGGGACGACACCAGATGAATATGAGATAAAGATACAAAGAAAATTCAGAAGAACTTATGGAAAATATAATGAGCTTTTTGAGAAGAACCTGAAAGGTGAAAAATATATTTTGATTTATAATGCAGGAGCAAAATCTGAAAAAATCACCTGGAATTATGATGAGGTGAACGGTGATGTTAAAAGGCTGGATTCTGGTTCTGTAGAATATAAATTAAAAAAAACTGTAGCTAACGATGGAAAGACAGAACTTGTGAAAAATGGATTCAGCTATTTGGGAGCTGCTTTTATCGGATGGCATATGAGGATCAGAGAGAACGACAGATGGTACTGGTATCTGGAGGATGGGAGTTTTATGCCAGTGGATGAATATGATAAAGGAAAAGACAGGGCAAAATATATATTGAAAGATTGTTCAGTGATTCCGTATCTTCCGGAAAAGGAGCTGGATGTTGCTGTTTTGGAGGGAATATGGGATGAGACATGGAAGATGAAGATGATTCGTAAGATCAGGAACAGGAAGAAAACTCGTTAAATAATTATGAAAATGAAGTATACTCGTAGTAATTTGTTATTTTTAACTGCATATATGTTATGGATTACAGTTACACTTTTAAAATATACCTATATTAAGGATTTGCTTCCGATGAAGGATCTGTTATTGTATGCAAAGTATGTTGTGTATGTTTTGCTTATATTAAAATTTGCAGATGATGGTATATACCAGATTCGGAGTTTTTTGGGGGTTGCGGTAGTTTTTTTTATTGGATATATTGAATATTCAGTCCAGGATACAACGGTTAATCTTTTTATGCTTTGTATTTTTATCTATAGCGCGGCGAATGTTGACTTTGATGATATATTGAAAGTTTCATTATTTGTTGAAATTTTAGTGTTTGCTGCTGCCATCGGTCTTTGCATTGCAGGGGTTATCCCCAATGGTGTCTGGGATGAGGGGGTGCGCCATCGATATGATCTGGGCTTTGTATATTGTACCTTTGGGAGCCACCTTATGTTATTTATTACGATGATATATTGTTGTATTCGGAAAAAAATAACATTACTTGAGAGTATGGTATTAGCAGTCCTTAATATATGGCTATATTATTATAATGATACGAAAACTGACATAGCCATTGTCATTCCCTTTTTATTATGTTTATATGTCTGGGGACGGCTTTCAAAAGGAGTAAGCAGGAATTTGGCCAGTAGATTTTTATTTCAGTATTGTGGAGTATTTAGTGCAGCTGCGGCGATAGCAGTACAGTTTTTTTATAATCCGGTACTACAGTTTTATGTGCAGCTGAATGATCTTCTAAGTGGAAGAATTCTTTTGGGCAACAGGGCAATTGAGCAATATGGTTTAACACTACTGGGACAGAGGATTAGATGGATCGGGCAGGGGAGTATCAGGAAGAATCCTGCACTCGTGTATAATTATGTGGATTGTTCATTTTTGAAATATCTGTTAAACTATGGTATTATATTTATGATCCTTTTACTTGTGGGATTGATGTATATCGGGAAAAAGGCAGTTGAAAGTGGAGAACTGGCTCTCTGCCTTTCATTATTGTTCTTATGCGTATTTGCTATGGTAGATGCTGAATTGTGTGTGCTAGCTTTTCATCCGTTTTTACTTAAAGCCGGGGAACTGCTAAATCCGGTGACAGGAGGAGATATAGATGCAAACAGGAAGAATCATTCATTTGAATGATATGTTTTTTTATATTTTAAGACAATGGAAACTTTGCCTTGTGCTGGTGATCGTTGTTGGGGTAACATTTGGCTTATCTGGAATATCAAAAGTAAGTCAAAAATATTCTGAAAATAATGGACAGGACAATATAGAGGTTAAGGCTCCAGGAGCAGAGCTTTCTAATATAGATACAGTGCTGTACTTAGAAAACACAATAGGCAGTCTTCAGGAATACTTACGGAATTCTATATTAATGGAGATTAATCCATATGAGGAAGCGGCAGCTGTTTTAAAATATCAGTTTACATCTTTAGATAACCTTGATCCAGAGAGATATGTAAACCAGTTAGAGCAGGGGAAGATCGCGTACCAGAGTGTGTTTAACAGTGAAGAGTTATATGAGTTTGTAAAAAGCTCACTTGGAGTGGACACAGATATAAAATATTTTAAAGAGCTTGTTACAATGGACGCCAGCTCAAATGGAATAGTGCTTATTAGAATGATTGCGCCAGATGCAGACATGGCACAGAAGTTCCAGAGTGCGGTAAAGCAATATCTATATGATAATGAAAAGGAGATACTGAAGAACTATCAAGGGCTTGAGGCAGAGTTAGATTCGGAGTATGTTGCATCAGTGGTTGATACCAGATTATCAGACACGCAGAGAGCACAATACAATAACTTGCAGGGGCTTCAGACATCTTTAGATCAAAAGAATATGCTTCTATCTGAAAAGGGGAAAGAATATCTGGAATTGGCAAAAAGGGAATCAAAGAAAGGAACGTATAAATCTGGACAGGTTTTATATAAAAAAGCCTTACCTAAAAAGAATGCAGGTCTAAAAAGAAAACTTTTTGAAGCAGGATTATATGCCTTTAAACGTGTTGTGCTGATGATAGGAGTGTTTATTGTTTTTTTTGCTTTGAAATACATGTGGTCCCCATACCTTATATATGCATATGACTTACAGGATATGTATGGATTCAGGATATTTGATGTTCTGGAAGCCGGGGATAAGGAGAGGCTGCCTGTAATAGCAGAGAAAATTAAGACATGCATGGAAGATGGTCATGTGACCATAACTGGAAATAATATAACACAGAATGGACTCGAACTGATGCAAAAGCTGGAAGGGGAATTAAAGACAGACAGTTTGTCCGTTGCTGTGCTGTGTGAAACAGGGACGGTGGAAGCACTCAGGAAGCTGAAAGGCAGTAATAATATAATTGTAATAGAAATTTTGGGGAAATCTAAATACAATGCTATTAAGAAGCTTGTAGAAGACATCCGGTACTGTGGCAAGGAAGTAAGCGGCGCTGTTATTATAAAAGATAGCAAATGAGAAGAAGATTTCATGAGAGGAAAGAAGTATGCTTAAGGAGAACAGGCGGTTATTTAAAATATTTAACTGCATAACAGAAGGAATTTTGATTTTTTTGTCATATCTAATTGCAACATATATTCGGTTTGACATACTTTACGGGGATCACCCGATGCTGTGGATTGCCTGGAACCGCCTTTGTTTTCTGGGATTATTTTGCTATATTGTTGTTGTGCTGCTGCTTTATTATCTGACAAATCAGTACAGATACAGGGCAATTACGAAGCCGGATGTTTTGATGGTGGGGAAGCTCTGTATCGTTGATTTTGTCGGGGTTTTGATGCTGACAGCATTTTTGTATGTTACAAGGGTTGTAGACTTTTCACGTTACGCGATCTTTTGGTTTTATCTTATTTCAACGGGATTATTGATTATAAAAAGAATTGCATTTAGTGTGGCATTCCGTCATTATTGCAGAAAAGGTCATTATTATATTAATGTAATTGTAGTCGGGAATGGGACTCTGGCAGAAGATTATATGAAATCTGTTAAGAAGAGGCCAAATCTGGGCATACGGATTGTAGGGTATGTCAGCCGGAAGGAAAAGGAAAAGCTGGGTATCAGTTTAGGGGGATATGAGGATTTAGATGAAATCCTGCAGGACAGGAATATTGAAGAGATGGTCATTGCACTGGAGAGCCATGAGGTTCAGTTTATGCCAAAGGTAATTGAAGCTGGAGAGAAAGCCGGTGTGAAGATCAGTATCATTCCGTTTTATAACAATTATATTCCAAGGCATCCGTCAATTGATGTGATCGGAAACAGTAAGCTTATGAATATCAGGCAGATACCGCTTGATAATGTTGTCCTGGCTGCTATAAAACGTAGTATGGATATTGTGGGAAGTATCGTGTTTATTGTCCTGTCCAGCCCTGTTATGCTGATCGTTGCAATCGGAACGAAGCTTTCAAGTCCAGGTCCTGTACTGTTTAAACAGGAGAGAGTGGGCAGGAATAAAAGGCCTTTTCTGATGTATAAGTTCCGCAGTATGCGTGTAAATGCCGATGAGACCACAGGATGGAGTAAGGATGTTGATCCGAGGAAGACAAAATTCGGAAGCTTTATACGTAAGTGCAGCCTGGATGAGCTCCCTCAGTTTTTTAATGTATTAAAAGGGGATATGAGCCTGATTGGCCCGCGGCCGGAGGTACCCTTCCATGTGAATCATTTTAAAGAGGAGATTCCGCTTTATCTTGTAAGGCAGCAGGTGCGTCCGGGGATTACCGGATGGGCTCAGGTAAAAGGATACCGGGGAGATACGAGTATAAGGGGAAGAATTGAATGTGATATATGGTATATTGAAAACTGGTCTGTTTTTTTAGATATAAAGATACTATTTATGACTGCCTTCGGGGGAATGATTAATCAGGAAAAATTAAATTGATGGAGAGAGTGATGGGAGATATCAAGATTATTGTTGCTGCACATAAAAGATACTGGATGCCCGGGGATCCCATGTATCTGCCGCTGCATGTCGGGCGGGCAGGGAAAAGCGACCTGGGATATACAGGTGATGACACAGGAGAAAATATTTCTGCTAAAAATGATAATTATTGTGAGCTGACAGGGCTTTACTGGGCATGGAAGAATCTGGATGCGGAATATGTAGGAATAGCTCATTACAGGAGACATTTTTGTCTGAAGACGGCAAAGGGAAGCAAAAAAGACAAAGTACTTACGCAAAATCAGTTGAAGGGATTGTTAAAAGAGACTGATATTATCTTGCCAAAACCGAGAAACTATTATATTGAGACGAATTACAGTCAATATAAGCATGCACATCATGCTGCAGATCTGGATATAACCCGGGAGATCTTGAGTGAAAGATATCCGTCATATGTTAAGCATTATGATTCGTACATGAAACGGACAGTTGGCCACAGATTCAATATGTTTGTCATGAAAAGAAAGTTTTTTGACGAATACTGTGAGTGGTTGTTTGATATTCTTTTTGAATTGGAGAAAAGATTGGATATTTCGGGGTACAATAAAAATGATGCGAGAGTATTTGGTTTTGTAAGCGAGAGGCTTCTTGACATATGGCTGGAGGCAAATGGGTTGACATATGTGGAGATCCCAGTAGAATTTATGGAGAAACAGAACTGGCTGAAAAAGGGCGGGGACTTTTTGAAAAGAAAATTCAGGAGATGTAAATAAAGACGATGAATATTGTAGCGGCAATTGTAACGTATAATAGAAAAGCTTTGCTGATGGAGTGCCTGGAGGCTCTGTTTGGGCAAACCTGGACAGAGTTTCAGATTATTGTAATAGATAATGCAAGTTCGGATGGTACAGAGGAAGCCTTGAGCACTTATATAAAAGAGAGAAGGATACTTTACCGGAATACTGGTACAAATCTGGGGGGTGCAGGGGGGTTTAACCGTGCAATTCGGACTGCCTTAGAGAATCATGCAGATTATATCTGGTTAATGGACGATGATACAATACCGAATGAGGATGCACTTGAAAAACTGTTGACTGCAGCAAAGGGATTAAATTATGATTTTGGCTTTCTTTCAAGTAAAGTGGTTTGGAAAGATGGGAAGTTATGCAGGATGAATGAACAGAAGATTTATAGAAACCCCGAGGTTACAGTGGGCAAACAAAGGCTGCTGAAATGCAGGCAGGCGACATTTGTTTCCTTTTTCATCAATGCATCGGTTATAAGTAAGCTAGGGCTTCCTATATCAGAGTTCTTTATATGGGGTGATGATATTGAGTATTCCCGGAGAATTTCAGCAAAAGTAATGTCATATTATGTTCCGTCAAGCTGTGTGCTCCATAAAACAGTGAATAATGAAGGTTCTAATATTACAACGGACGACTATTCAAGAATTGACAGGTACCGGTATGCGTATCGTAATGAGATGTACATTGCACGGAAAGAAGGATCGAAAAGGATGATCTACCAGTTATGTAAAATCTTTTATCATATAATGAGAACATTACTTTTTGCAAGGGAAAAGCGTATGAAAAAAATAGGAATAATAATAAGTGCATCTTTAGAGGGAAGACATTTTAACCCAGGTATTGAATATTAAAATATAAAGGAAATATGATAATGAGCGAGAAAAGGTTTGTAAAAATACTGACGGACAGACAATTATATTGTATAGTTTATTTAATTGCGGGACTTTTATGGTGCCTGCCAGTGTTAACGGAGATTATGGATCCAGTCTGTAAGGTCTGTTTTATATGGGGAATTGGGATTATTATATGGGATGTCATAATTAAAAGAGAGTTATTTCTTTCTGCAAGATGGTTTCTGTCAGTTATTTTTCTTTGTGCATATGCCTGTACAGTTATCATCACATATTTCAGTGATATTCATGCAAGTATTTATATGGGGATTAAGAACCTGATCTATACTGCGATAATATTGCTTATTTTATTTGCGCAAAGCAGAGAAACATCAAAGAAAAATGTTTTGAATTTTTTGAAAAATATCAATAATTGTATCATTGGCGTGTCGCTTATTTCTGGCGGTGTTTCTCTTTTGTTTTATTTTTTTCAGACGAGTATTGTCTTGTACAACGGAGAAAAATGGTTTCGGGCAGGGTATCTTGAAAACAGACTGTTCGGGATTTATTCTAGTGCCAATGTTGGAGGAGTCTATGCACTTCTGTCAATTGCGGCGGTGGTATTGAATCTTATGATATCAGGAAAGAGTTTAAGAAAATGTCCGGGTATCTATAAATTTAACGTAATTGTCCAGGTTATGTATTTTTCCCTTACACTTTCCAATGGAGGAACTCTTACTGCGTTTGCATTCTGGGGTATGTTTTCTCTTGTATTTCTTTTACCTGAAATCATGAAAAAAAATGATAATGTTATAAAGATCATGATAAAAACAGTCATTGGAATGATTATTGTGATACTTGGAAGCCAGATTCTGATAAAGGGTGTACGAAGTGAGAGCGTGATTGTGCCTGAGGCAATAAGACATATAAAGACATTTGTAACAGGGGAAGATCTGACAGAAGAGGATGATGAGATTCTGTTTGAACGGATTGAGAGTGGCGAGGATTCTTCAAATGGAAGATTTGCCATATGGAGCGGTGGAATCAAAAACTGGCTGATACAGCCTGTGTGGGGAATAAGTGATCCTTGTTCCTTTAAAAGGAAGGCTGATAAGAAAATGGAGTCGTTTTACGAGCAGTTCAGTGAAAAGAATGTTCGGGAAATCTATGAGCCGTTTATTAATGTAGATGAATCCAGGTATACAGACCAGGAAATTAGATGGCTGGGAATTGCGCAGAGTAATATGCATAACTCTTATCTGCAGATTCTTGTGTCATCGGGGGCTGTAGGTTTGCTGATTTTCATCCTTATTATCTTGTTTTCACTTTTTGATATTTTGAAATATCTTATATATGGGAGTAAGACAGGCTGTGCATACAGGATAACGGGCATGCTGTTTTGCGTATGTTCAGCACTGATGGCAAATGGACTGGTAGAGGCACATCTGTTATTTAAGCAGCAGGACTCCATCGGGTTGGTATTTTGGATTTATCTGGGTGTTATACTTGTTTTGATAAGGAAAATGGAATTTGGTGAGGAGCAGAACGGTGCGGTGATCATCTGCCATACGCCAATACAGATATTGAATGCATTGAATCTTACTGTCAGTGATCTGCTGAATACGAAGGGCGATAATGTGATATATATTAATCATGAATTTGAGAAGGCAGGAGTATATGCGAAGGAGCTTAGAAAAACAGGGCTATTTAAAGAGGTTATCGAGGTGGAGCCTTTTAAAGAGCACAAGGGCATTTGGCATAAACTGATAGCGTTTAAAAGATATCTTTTCCCAGGTTTTTCGCTAAAGAGACATTTGAAAAAGGATGAAAACGGACGAACTGGTAATATTACACGCAATGCATCATGCAGGTATCTGGTTTTCAGTATCCATTCACCGCTGGTGTCGGTGGTCAGGTTACAGTATGATAACACAGAGGTTGTTATGATAGATGATGGAATCGGAAGTTATATTGGAGATATTTTAAACGATTATCCCTCTCCGATTTTTAAAGTATTACGCCGGTACTGCTTTCAAGGGGCTCTGCAGATGAATCCCAAAGCACTGCTTTTAAATAATAAGGAATTATGTGACTCAAAAATGGACTGTGAAGTGTACGGACTGGCTCCGATTAAAGGAAATGACAGGCTATTAGCTTATGTAGAAGCGGTATTTCAATACAAGAATGTAGATGAATATGATAAGTGCAGGTTTGTATTCCTGGATCAGCCGATCCAGTTGGAAAGCGAAGAATCCAAAGACACCCAGAACAGAATGTGGGAGATGTTAAAGAAGCTTGATTCAGACGGCGGGATCCTGGTCAGGCCTCATCCGAGACAAAAGGATACAGACTACTGTATTCCCCGGCAGACAGTAGACAATTTGTGGGAGATAGAATGTGTTAAAAAAATAAGGGATACACATATACTTGTAGGAATTCTTTCTACTGCACAGTTTACGCCGATGATTATCGGGGGAACGGAGCCTTTTGTTATCTTTCTGTATAAGATTTTATTGTCTGGACAGGCTGCATCACAAATGGAGAAATATGACAGCATGGCTGAAAATTTAAGCCGCATGTATAAGAATCCGGAAAAAGTCATGACTCCGGAAAGTCTGGATGAGCTTCAAGTTATTTTGAATAAGCTAAGCTTAGTATAAATGGAGGCATTAAGGTGGATAATAACGAAGGTAGCCGGGGAAATGTGGCAATCAAATCGGGTTTCTGGTATACAGTAAGTAATTTTTTTCTAAAAGGGATCGGGTTTATTACGATACCTGTATTTGCGAGAATGCTCACAAAAGAAGAGTTTGGTTATTATAATAACTTTACGGCATGGCTTGCAGTGCTTACAATTGTGGGGACTCTCTCGTTAAGTACGTCTCTGATCAGGGCGAGATTTGATTATAAAGATGATCTTGAGGCATTTATTACCTCTAACCTTATCCTTGGCTCTATCTGTACAGTGGTTCTTTATCTATGTGCCTGTTTTAACCGGGAATGGATGGAGATGGTTTTTTCACTGGATTTTAAATATATTACGATTATGTTTTTGAGTATTCTGTGTCTGCCGGCTTATAATATGTTCCAGCAGATGCAGAGATTCCAATACAGATATAAAACACTGGTAGTAATTACGGTCTGTGTGAGTATTGGAAGTGTAGTATTATCTTTGGCTTTGATGAGCTTTATGGAGAACTCGCTTTCAGCCAGAATCATTGGGGCACAGCTTCCGGTATGTATCGTGTCGGTAATTCTTTATCTGTATTTTCTTGGAAAGAACAGGAAGATCAAGGTGCAGTACTGGAAGTATTCGCTATTGTTCTGCCTGCCATATGTCGTTCATTTGTTAAGCAATACGGTTCTGAATTCGATTGACCGTACTATGATTACAAATATGTGCGGAGCGGAGGAAACCGCACTATACAGCATGGCTTATAATATTGCCCTGATTGTTAATGTACTGTGGGATTCCATGAATTCAGCATATGCCCCCTGGCTGGGGGAAAAGCTGAATGCGAAGGAGTACGAGAATATAAAAAAATATTCGTACGGCTATATTCTTATTTTTGCATTTGGGCTGACCGGTGTAATGCTGATCGCTCCGGAGGTGCTGTATATACTCGGGGGAAAGGATTATGTAATTGCAAAATATGTAATTCCCCCCGTAATGCTGGGCTATTTTTTCCTGTTTTTATATAGTATGTATGTAAACATTGAACAGTATGAGAAAAAGACAGGCGGAATGGCAGTTGCAACTTGTGCAGCAGCACTGTTGAATCTTATTTTGAACTGGATTTTTATTAAAAAATATGGCTATGTTGCAGCAGCATATACGACACTTGCAGGTTATGTATTTTTGTTTTTGGTTCATTATGTAATTGTGAAGAGAATGGGTCTGACAAAAGTATATAATACTGGTTTTATATTCTGTGTTGCTGTAGTGAATGGTTTTGTTACGGCATTTATTACATTGTCCTATCAGTATGATCTGCTTCGGTATTGTCTGATTTTGTTTTATAGTATTGCCGGGTGTATTGCAGGATATAAATGCAGGAAAGTGATATTCAGTATATTCCGAAAAGGATAAAAAAGAACAGGAGATATGAAAATGAGTGAAGAAAAGAAAACAAAGATTCTAGTGACAGGTTCAGACGGATTCATAGGCAGCCATTTGACAGAGGAACTAGTCAAAAAGGGCTATCGTGTAAAGGCATTTGTCTATTACAATTCATTTAATAACTGGGGGTGGCTTGATTCGCTGCCGAAGGATATTATGAAGGAGGTTGAAATCTTTCAGGGAGACATCAGGGATCCGAATGGAGTGAAAGAAGCAATGAAGGGATGTCAGGCAGTATTTCATCTTGCGGCATTAATTGCCATTCCGTTCAGCTATCACTCCCCGGATACGTATGTAGATACAAATATTAAAGGAACTTTGAATGTGTTGCAGGCGGCAAGAGAGTTGGGGACGGAGCGAGTACTGGTTACATCTACTTCTGAGGTATATGGAACAGCGCAGTACGTACCGATTGATGAGAAGCACCCATTTCAGGGACAGTCGCCATATTCTGCAACAAAGATCGGGGCGGACAGGCTGGCGGAATCATTTTATCGTTCCTTTGACTTGCCGGTAACGATTGTCAGGCCATTTAATACTTATGGGCCAAGACAATCTGCAAGAGCCGTGATCCCTACGATTATTACACAGCTGCTGTCAGGAAAGCAGGAGATTAAGCTGGGCTCCCTTACTCCGACTAGAGATTTTAACTATGTAAAGGATACTGCAAATGGTTTTATTGCAATGTATCGCTCGGACAGGACAATCGGCCAGGAAATCAACATCGCAACGCAGCAGGAAATATCAATCGGGCAATTAGCCGAAGAACTAACCAGACAGATCAATCCACAGGCGAAAATCGTCTGTGATGAACAGAGGCTGCGCCCGGAAAAAAGTGAAGTGAACAGATTACTTGGGTGTAACAGTAAGATCAAGTCTCTGACAGACTGGGAACCGCAATATACCTTCGAGGAGGGGCTTGCGGAGACAATTGAGTTTTTACGTCATAATATGGACAAATATAAAGTAGATATCTATAATTTATAGTTATTAGACAAAAGAAAGAAGGACATTTATGAATGATAAATTTATACCTTTGTCAGTACCGAACCTCAAGGGAAATGAAATTAAGTATGTAACCGAGGCACTGCGGGATGAATGGGTATCCACAGGAGGGGCAAGGATAGAGGAATTTGAACAAAAGACAGCAGATTATGTAAAAGCAGCGGGAGCCGTAGCCTGTCAGTCAGGAACCGCGGGGCTTCATCTTGCCCTCCATTATTATGGCATCTCAACGGAAGATCTAGTTATTGTCCCGACTTTAACGTTTATTGCGGCTGTAAATCCGGTTATGTATGAAAAAGCTGAGCCAGTTTTTATGGACTGTGATAATTCTCTGTGTATGGATCCTATAAAGCTAAGACGTTTTTTGGATGAAGAGTGTTCCTTTGACGGACAGAAGGTGACTTTCAAAGAGACAGGTAAGACAATCAAGGCTATTATTGTGGTGCATGTTTTTGGTAATATGGCTGACATGGAGCAGATCATGGAGATTGCAGGAGAGTATGGACTGCCTGTTATAGAAGATGCAACAGAGGCTCTGGGAACTTATTACAAGGCAGGAAAGTACAAGGGCAGATACGCAGGGACAATTGGAAACATAGGCGTCTTTTCTTTCAACGGGAATAAGATTATTACAACCGGAGGCGGCGGTATGGTTGTTTCTGATGATCTTAATATTTTAAAAAAAGTAAAGTATCTGTCAACGCAGGCTAAAGATGATACAGTGAATTTTATACACAATGAGGTCGGATATAACTACCGTATGACAAATCTACAGGCGGCGTTGGGAGTTGCACAGCTAGAGCAGCTTGAAGAGTTCATTGCTACAAAAGAAAAGAACTACAACCATTATAAAAAGGCAGTACAAGAAATTCCAGGGGTTTCACTTTTGGACTTCAGAGAGGGTATCAGGACAAACTACTGGTTTTATTCACTACTCCTTGGGGAGCAGTATGACAGGCAGAAAGTCATTGACGGCTTTACGGAGGAGCATATACAGACAAGGCCGATATGGGGGTTGATTTCTCAGCAGAAGCCATACTGGAATTACTATAAATTTCAATTGGAGCGGGCGCATTATTATTATGAAAGGGTTGTTAATGTTCCATGCAGCACCAGCCTTTCGGAAGAAGACGTTGACAGAGTACTGGATGTGCTGAGGTCAATATTAAAACAATAAGCAGGAGATGGAAAGATATGTTGGATCAATTCCTGGTTTTGCCAGAGATGACTATAATGGATACCCTCACGAAAATTGATAAGAATACGAAGGGAATCGTGTATGTTGTGGATTCGGACAGGATCCTTCTTGGTGCAATTACCGATGGTGACATTCGCAGATACATCCTCAAGAACCAGTCGATAAAAGGAGATGCACGGGATATCATGAACAGCAGTCTTATGTATCTTGAAAAAGGACATGCCTCCAGGGCGGTTTCTGTTATGAGGGAAAACAAGATTACGTCAATTCCAATTGTTGATGGGGAAAAGCATTTATTATATATAGAATTTGCAAATGGAACAAAGAGATACGAGCGTGAGGATCTAAGTATTCCGGTTGTGATCATGGCAGGAGGAAAGGGTACCAGACTTCGTCCTTATACAGATATTCTTCCCAAACCTCTGATTCCCATCGGTGATCAGACGATTACAGAACACATTATGAATCACTTTGAGAGATTTGGGTGTTCTGATTTTACGATGATTTTGAACTATAAAAAAGAATTTATTAAGGCGTATTTTATGGAGGGAGAAAGAAAGAGGAATCTTTCTTTCTTAGAGGAGAAGGAATTCCTGGGTACAGCAGGGGGACTCAGGCTGCTGAAGGGTAAGATGGATTCTGTATTTTTCATGTCCAACTGTGATATTCTGATAGAGGAAAATTATAGCGAGATTCTAGATTATCATAAAAAGCAGGGCAGTATCATTACACTGGTCTGCGCATTGAAAAGGCAGGTCATACCATACGGGACGATTACAACAAATAAGGAGGGAGCCGCGGTTGGATTGACGGAAAGGCCCGAGTTTGAATTTCTGACAAATACAGGTCTTTACGTAATAGAACCAGAGTTTCTTGATGAAATACCGGAAAACACATTTATTCATATTACGGATGTCATACAAAACTGCATTGATAAAAATAAGAAGGTTGGTGTTTATCCAATTAATGAGGATGCCTGGATGGATATGGGGCAGCTGGAGGAACTGGAGAAGATGCGCAGCAGGATGGGATTATAGCGATGAAGAAAATAGTGGTAATTGGCTGCGGAGGACATGCAAAGTCTGTAATAGATATTATTGAACGTACCGGGGAATATGAAATAGCAGGATTTGCAGACAGAAAGAAGGATGAATCCTTTTCTTACCGGGGATACAAAATCATTGCGGCAGATGAAGAGTTTGATATGCTGTATCGGAGTGGTATTAAATATGCTGCGGTAGGTATTGGATATATGGGTGCGGGTAATCTGCGCCAAAGGATGTATGACAGGCTAAAGGAAGCCGGGTTTTACCTTCCGGTATTGAGAGACCCATCGGCAGTGGCTGCATGTGATGTGCGGGCAGGAGAAGGAGCTATAATAGGAAAAGCCGCAGTTGTGAACTCTGATGCAGTGATCGGAAAGATGTCAATTATCAATACGGCTGCAATTGTAGAGCATGAGTGTTATGTGGGTGATTTTACGCATATTGCGGTCGGAGCGGTTCTATGCGGGAATGTGACAGTAGGCAGGAACAGCTTCATTGGAGCAAATTCTACCGTGATACAGGGCTGCTATATTGGAGAGGATGTACTCATCGGGGCAGGAAGCCTGGTTCTGAATGATGTTGAAAAGGGACAAAAAAAAGTGGGAATTATTAAATAAGGTGATTAATATGAGCGTGTATGTTATTGCGGAGGTTGGTGTGAATCATAACGGCTCTGTAAATATTGCAAAGGAGCTGGTCAGGCAGGCAAAGCAGGCAGGCGCTGACTGTGTAAAATTCCAGACATTTATAGCGGAGAATGTTGTTACGCAGAGGGCCGAAAGAGCTGCCTATCAAGACAATAATACGAAAAACAATGATTCACAGCTGGAAATGCTGAAAAAGCTGGAATTAAGCTTTACTGAATTTGAAGAATTAAAGGGATACTGTGAAGAACAGCAGATTGATTTCCTCTCAACACCATTTGATTTGGAAAGTATTGATTTTCTACAGAAGCTGGATTTGAAGTTTTGGAAGATTCCGTCTGGAGAGATTACCAATCTTCCCTATCTTGAAAAAATTGCCAGAACAGGGAAGCCGGTCGTTTTGTCTACAGGCATGAGTGATATGCAGGAAGTTACGGATGCAGTAGATATATTGAAGAGGAATGGAAGCCAGAAAATTTGTATTATGCATTGTACGACAGAGTATCCGGCAGACTTGTCAGACTGTAATCTCAATGTAATTTCTGCACTGGAAAAACAATTTTGTACTTTTGTCGGGTATTCTGATCATACAGAGGGAATATTTGCCCCGCTTATAGCCGTAGCAAAAGGAGCCAGAGTAATCGAGAAACATTTTACACTGGACAGGAGTATGGAGGGGCCGGATCACAAGGCGAGCCTTGAACCGGATGAACTGGAAAAAATGATTTCCAGAATCAGGATGGTAGAAGATATGTTAGGCGACGGAATCAAGCGTCCTGCTGCATCAGAGATACCAAACAAGTCTGTTGCCCGGAAAAGTATAGTAGCAAAAAGAAGCATCAAAAAAGGTGAGAGATTTACAGAAGATAATATAACAGTAAAAAGACCGGGAACGGGAATTAGTCCGATGAGATGGTATGATGTTCTGGGATCATCGGCAGTCAGAAGCTTCGAAAAGGATGATTTGATTATATTATGAAAAAAATATGTGTTTTGACGGCTGCAAGGGCCGAATACGGACTTTTGAGGAACATTATTAGAAAGTTTGATGCAGACAGGGAAACAGATCTTAGAATTGTTGTAACTGGTATGCATTTATGCCAGGAGTTCGGAGATACTTACCGGGAGATTGAAAAGGATGGCTTTGCAATTGATGAGAAAATACCTATGCTGCTGAATACAGACAGCGCGGAGAGCGTCAGTACGGCAATGGGCATAGCTATGGTTGGCTTCGGACATTATTTTGCGAGAAGGAGACCGGATATTTTGATTTTGCTTGGAGACCGGTATGAGACACTGGCAGTAGCTTCAGCGGCACTGATGCATAAAATACCGATTGCACATATTCATGGAGGAGAGATTTCAGAGGGTGCAATTGATGATGCAATCAGGCATGCGATCACAAAAATGAGCTATTTGCATTTTACGAGTACGGAAACATACAGAGACAGGGTCATCCAGATGGGGGAAGAGCCGGACCGGGTGTTTTATGTGGGAGCGCCGGGTGTGGAAAATGTACGGCATCTGGAATTGTTTACAAAAGAGGAAGTGGAAACAGCGCTTAAATTGAGGCTGAAAGCGCCCTATTTTGTTGTTACCTACCATCCTGTCACTTTAGAGGGGGCAGGGGACGCAAGGAATCAGATTGAAGCTTTGGTAAAGGCAGCGGTCAGGCATCCAGAATACCAGTGGATTTTTACAAAAGCGAATGCAGACGAGGGTGGAAAGATGATTAACTCTCGTTTAGAGGAGATTCAGAATCAGTATAGTCATATACATCTATACTCTTCTCTTGGAGTAAAACTTTATCTGAGTGCATTAAAATATTCAGACGGAGTGATTGGCAATACGTCCAGTGGAATACTGGAAGCGCCAAGTTTCCATATTCCAACAATTAATATTGGAAACCGCCAGAGAGGGAGAATACAGGCAAAAAGTGTTATAAACTGCGCTGCTGATTATGGGGAAATTGAGAATGCGATATCGAAGATGCATACAGTGCAGTTTCAGGAGCAGTTAAAAGAATGTGTTAATCCATATGAGAAAGAGGGCACTACAGATAAGATCTGCAAGATTGTCTGGAAATTTCTGGAAGACGGAAAAAGTGATTTGACAAAAAAATTTTATGAGGTGTGATAAATGAATGTTGTAGTGATCGGTCTTGGTTCAATGGGTAAGAGAAGAATACGGTTGTTAAAAAAATGCCCGGATATACAGGAGATCTTCGGAGTGGATGCCAAAGCGGACCGGAGGGGTGATGCGGAAAATGCTTTTCGAATTCCCGTTTACCAGAGCCTTGAGGAAGCACTGGCCTGTCATCCTGTTGAGTGCGCTGTTATTTCAACATCCCCTCTGAGCCATCATGCAATTATTAAAAAGTGCCTGGAATATAAATTGCATGTGTTTTCAGAGATTAATCTGGTCAGTGACGGATATGAAGATAATATGCGTCTGGCTTTAGAAAACGGTCGGGTTCTTTTCCTTTCTTCAACGTTTCTCTACAGAGAAGAGATCAAGTATATTCAGAGGGAAGTAAAAAAACAGGATCAGCCTGTAAATTATATTTATCATGTGGGCCAGTACCTGCCAGACTGGCATCCGTGGGAAAATTATGAAAATTTCTTTGTTGGTGATAAACGTACAGGCGGATGCCGTGAAATTATGGCAATTGAGGTTCCATGGATTTTAGAGACCTTCGGAAGCATAAAGAGCGTATCGGCTATCAGCGGCAGGCTGAGTCAGTTGAAGGTGAGTTATGATGATTGCTATGTTATCCGCATAGAACACGAAAACGGCAGTACAGGAACGTTCATTGTGGACGTTGTATGTCCAAAAGCTGTCCGGAATCTGGAAGTATACAGAGAGAATTTTTATCTTTCATGGGATGGGACACCATCAGGACTGCAGGAATATGATCAGAAAGAAAAAGGGATGCGTGACGTCCTTCTATACGAAAAAGTGGAACGCAGCGAAGGATACCAAAGTACAATTATTGAAAATGCGTATGCGAATGAATTAGAAGAATTTCTTGAAGTAGTAAGAGGAGAGAAGAAACAGTCTTACGGATTTGAGAAGGATCTGGATACCTTGAACTGGCTGGATCAAATAGAAGGAGTATCATGAAAGCTTTGGATGTATGTTTTATAGGAATAGGCTCAATAGCAAGAAGACATGTTAAAAATCTAAAAGAAATTTCTAAAGAGCGGGGAATCAGGATAAATATTGACGCAGTCCGCAGAAAAGACAGCCTGCCGGTAGAGGAAGCGGAGAAGTTTCGGGGGATTTTTACGGGATATGAGGGTCTGCCAGACAGCTATGATGCGATATTTATCACGAACCCGACAGAATTTCATCTGGAAAGCTTGAAAAAGGTACTGGGAAAGTCAAAGACCTTTTTCATTGAAAAGCCCCTCACTTCGGTGAGAAGAGCAGCTGAGGTTAAAAGTCTGAATATTCCAGAGGATGTGGTCTGTTATGTTGCCTGCCCGTTAAGGTATACAAAGGTTCTCCAGTTTTTAAAAACGTTTTTGTGCGGGCAGAAAGTGGCAGGAGTGAGGTGTATATCTTCAAGCTATCTGCCAGACTGGCGGCCGGGAATTGATTACAGGGATACGTATAGTGCAAATAAGGCGCTTGGAGGCGGTGTCAGTATTGATTTGATTCATGAGTGGGACTATCTGAAATTCCTATTCGGAATGCCGGATGAGGTCGTATATCGCAGGGGAAAAAAATCATCTTTAGAAATGGACTGCGAGGATACTGCGCTTTATATAGCAGAGTATCAGGATAAATTCCTTGAGCTTCATTTGGATTATTTTGGACGAAGGACGGTTCGGGAGATCATGATTTTTACAGACCAGGATACGATTGTGGGAGATTTGGCTGACAGCCGGGTTACTTTTCAAAAGTCAGGCCGTGTGATTGACTTTAAGCAGGGCAGGGACGATTTTCAGAAAGCCGAGCTCGTTCATTTTTTAGAGATCATAGAAAACAGAAGGTCTGATAATACAATAAAAGATGCTTATCAGACGGTTCTTTTAACACAGGGAATTTTGGAGGATTAGTGATGAATATTTTATTTACCGTCTGCGGAAGAGCGGGATCGAAGGGAATAAAAAATAAAAATATAAGAGAGTTTGCAGGATACCCGTTGCCATACTACACATTTGCGGCAATCAGCCTGTATAAGAAGACATACATGGATGACAACATAGATGTTTCTCTTAATACGGACAGCCCTGAGCTGATGGGACAGGCTAAGGAAAATCCAATGCTGCAGATCAATATCATTAGCCGCAAAGAAGCATTGGGTGGGGACAGGGTTCCTAAAATGGAAGTCATTCTAGATACCTTAGTCCAGATGCAGGAGCAGGCTAATAAAAAATATGATATGGTCGTTGACCTTGATCTAACATCACCACTCAGAACTGTTGAAGATATCAGGAATCTGGTCGAAACTCAAAAAAGAAAAAAATGTGATGTAACTTTTTCCGTTACGGATGCCAGAAGGAACCCATATTTTAATATGGTAATGGAAACAGAGAAGGGTGTCAGAAAGGTATTAGAGTCAGATTTTGTGGCAAGACAGCAGGCACCGGTGATGTATGATATGAATGCCTCCCTGTATGCATATAATCCGGATTATCTGAGGAGGAGCAGCAGTGTGCTGGAGGGACATTGTGAAATTATTAAAATGGAGGATACAGGTATTCTTGACTTGGACCGTGCAGCAGATTTTGAGTTAATGGAGGTAATTGCGGGATATCTGTTTAAAAAGAAGAGTGGTTTTGCCGAAGTTTATAATTATATGATAGAGATGGTAAAGGGTAAGGAAATTTTATGATTTGTGAGATGAGTTCAGAAGAGATCTTTCAATTAGTGAATCATCAGATAAGCGCCTTTTGGCCTGGAAAGGGTATAGAGAGCAGCTATATAAGCAGTCTGCATACTGCGTTGAAACGGGTGGAAAAGAACTTTCAGCAGAGAAATTCATTGATTTATCAAAAAGAAGGAAAGGCTGTTTTTGATGTTTGTCATTCCGTCCAATACAGCATTTTTCTATATACCTATGCGAATCAGCTATATTTGGATGGAAATGAAGCAAAAGCTGCCTGCGTCTATTATTTAAATAAGATTATGCATTCTGTTGACTGGTTTTATGCAGTAAAGCTGCCGGAATATTTTGGGGCAGAGCATCCGCTTGGGAGCATCGTCGGAAGAGCAGAAATGGGGAATTATCTCTTTTTGTATCAGGGAACTACAATTGGAGGTAACTGGAAAAATAACCAATTGTATTATCCTGTAGTTGGTCATCATGTTCTGATGTATTCTGACAGCAAGATACTCGGAAATTCGTTTGTTGGAAATCATGTAATTATTTCTGCGAATGCTTATGTACTTGATAGTGTAATACCGGATAATAGTATTGTATTTGGACAGTCGCCGAACCTCGTTATTAAGCAGAGGACAGAAAATGAGATGAAGGATAAGATGAAGCCTTTATGGAATGGCCTATAGATGACATTATTCCACTGATAAATTTTTGCATGAGGCACTTCCCTTCTGCATAGATTTATGTTATCTTTACATGGAGAGAAATAAATACTATGGAATAAAAGAGGTAAGTAAGAAAGAATGAATAAAGAGAAGTACTTATCGGATCCAAGATTTAAAGGGATAGACCCTTTTGAAAGTAAAATATGGCTTTCTTCCCCGACGATGCATGGAGAAGAGCAGAAATGGGTGAATGAAGCGATCCGTACGAACTGGGTATCCACAGTAGGAGCTAATATCAATGAAGTGGAACGCATGACAGCGGAGAAAGTAGGCCGCAAGTATGCAGTTGCATTATCAAGCGGTACGGCGGCACTCCATCTGGCTATAAAACTATGCGGGGAAAAGCTTTATGGACAGCCTCGTCCTGGTCATGGAACCCTGGAAGGGAAGAAGATATTCTGTTCAGACATGACATTTGATGCCACTGTGAATCCGGTAGCATATGAGGGCGGAGAGGCTGTTTTTATTGATACAGAATACGATACCTGGAATATGGATCCGGCGGCGTTAGAGAAAGCATTTGAAATCTATCCGGATGTGAAGTTAATTGTAGTCGCCCATTTATACGGTACTCCCGGGAAGATTGCAGAGATCAGGAGAATTGCAGACGCGCACGGCGCGCTGGTCGTGGAGGATGCTGCGGAGTCTTTTTGTGCAACTTATAACGGTATTCAGACCGGGTGCTTTGGAGAGGTTTCTATCCTGTCTGCAAATGGAAACAAATTATGTACAGGCTCCAGCGGGGGACTGCTTCTGACGGATGATTCAGTGTGGGCAGACAAAGCAAGAAAGTGGTCTACACAGAGCCGTGAGGATGCTCCGTGGTATCAGCACGAGGAGATCGGTTATAACTACCGTATGAGTAATATTATTGCCGGAGTGCTGCGCGGGCAGCTTCCATATGCAGAAGAGCATAGAAAACAGAAGAAAGCAGTTTATGAAAGATATAAAGAAGGTTTAAAGGACTTGCCGGTAACGATGAATCCGGTAAGCCTGCATGAAGCAGAGATTGCGCCGAACTACTGGCTGAGCTGCCTGCTTATTAATCAAGAAGCAATGTGCAGACAGGTGCGGGGAGAAAAGGACAGCTTATATATATCTGAAAAAGGAAAATCCTGCCCCACAGAGATCTTAGAAGCGATTGCTGCTTTTAACGCAGAGGGGCGGCCCATCTGGAAACCAATGCATATGCAGCCGATTTACCGGATGAATGGATTTGTAACGAAGGATGGAAATGGCCGTGGACGGAGCAACGCCTACATAGAGCGTGAGATGGCAGTAGATGTCGGTGCTGATATCTTTGAGAGAGGACTTTGTCTGCCTAGTGATAATAAGATGACAATGGAACAGGTTGACAGAGTCGTTGAGATTGTCAGGCGGTGCTTCGAGTAAAGTGTTATTCTATTTCATATAAGTGAAATAGCCATGAAAATTTTCCGGCTTTTCAAATCGTCGCTCCGCCGCGTTTGAAAAGCCGGGATGTTATAACAGTCCTGGAAATCTGCCTGAATAAAGGCGGAATGGCGAAGCATACCCAAAAGTTGGAGTCCCGGGGCATGCACATCGGAACATTGCTACTATTTACGGCTCAGGAATGCGCACGAGCTGTGTATTCCGTGGTAATATGATGCACTGGACATCTGAGGAGGGATTGATTGGCATGTGGTATGTTGTGCAGGTACGCACAGGCACAGAGGAGAGCATCCGTAAACAATGTGAAAAAAATATAGGCGCCGGGGTGCTTAACGACTGCTTTGTGCCGTATTACGAAGAACGGAGACGGATACGTGGGGAATGGGCGACACTGAGAAAGGTGCTGTTCCCCGGGTATGTGTTTATTGTCACGGAAGAGCATGAAGAACTATATAAGAATCTGAAGACGGTAATCGGGCTTACGAAACTTTTGGGGACGGGGCGCGAGATCGTGCCGCTCACCGAAAAAGAGCAGAAACTTTTGGAGAAAATGTGCGGCAGAGGGCATGTAGTGGAGATGTCGGAAGGAGTCATCGAGCAGTCTCAGGTAAAGGTGATGCGCGGACCGCTGATGGGAATGGAAGGATACATCCGGAAAATCGACAGGCATAAGAGAAAGGCATGGCTAGAGCTTAAGATGTTTGGAAGGAGACAGATGGTGCAGGTGGGACTGGAGATTGTGGCAAAAAGCTAATAATAGTACTTTTTAAAGAAAAGAGGATGAAAAGTGAAAAAGTTTTCCAGGATACTCCTTTCTGCAGCAACCGTAGCGGCGTCAGGAGTGGGTATTTATACAGAAATGAAACGCAAACAGAATCAGGCTGAGAAAGAGGGAAGACATGTCCCTTACGGGCCATATGAGGCAGTTTTGAAGCGTCCGGTGGACGTACTGCTTAGTGGCGCTGCACTCGTGCTGTTAAGCCCTGTGATGGCTGTTACCGGCGCGCTGGTAAAGTTCAGGCTTGGCAGCCCTGTCCTATTTACGCAGGACAGACCGGGCCTTAATGCAAAAGTGTTCCGGATTTTCAAATACCGGACAATGACTGATATGAAAGACAGCAGCGGAAATCTTTTGCCGGATGACGAGCGGCTGACGGGATTCGGGAAACTGCTGCGTTCCACTTCCCTTGACGAATTGCCGGAATTAATTAATATTTTCAAGGGGGATATGTCTGTTGTGGGACCTCGCCCGCTGCTTGTGGAATACCTGGAACGCTATGATGACAGGCAGAAGCACCGGCACGATGTCCGTCCGGGGCTGACTGGACTCGCGCAGGTATCTGGGCGCAACAGCCTGTCCTGGGAGGAGCGTTTCGAAGATGATGTAAAATATGTTGAACGGATTACTTTCTTCGGCGATATAAAGATTTTATTTGATACAGTAAGAGTAGTATTGAAACGGGATGGGATTCACAGCGATACCTCTTCTACTATGGAGGCATTTATGGGAAATTCCTCCGGCAGCCTGGAAGGAGTACAGGAGTAAGAGGCATGTGGAATGAAAAATATCTTCAGGAGTTAAAGAGAAAAAGAGAAGCGGCAAGACAGGGTGGGGGACCGGCGCGTATAGAAAAGCAACATGCAAAAGGGAAGATGACGGCAAGGGAAAGGCTGGACTACCTTTTTGACAAGGGCTCGTTTCAGGAAGTGGGGTCTCTGATTGAATCCCGGTTTACGGATTTTAACATGGACAAGAAGAAGCTGCCGGGAGACGGAGTTATCACAGGATTCGGGACAATCAACGGGGAGGCCGTGTATGCAGCGGCCGAGGATTTTACAGTGCTTGGCGGAACCTATGGAGAGTACCACAGCAAAAAAATAGTCCGCATTATGGATATGGCTTTTCAGAGCAAAGCCCCGTTCATCACGATCAATGACAGCGGCGGGGCAAGGATTGAAGAAGGAATCACAGGACTGGACGGATACGGGGATATGTTCCTGAGACATACAAGGGCGTCAGGCAAGATTCCGCAGATTGCCGTAGTCATGGGGCCATGTGCCGGAGGCGCGTGTTACGGGCCTGCCCTGTGCGATTTTGTATTTATGGTGGAAAATACAAGTAAGATGTTCCTTACCGGTCCGGGTGTTGTACAGACCGTCACAGGTGAGAGGATCACAGCGGAGGAGCTTGGAGGGGCTTTTACTCACAGCCATTTAAGCGGCGTGACCCATTTCAGGTACGCGGATGAGAAGGAGTGCCTGGACGGGGTGAAAAAGCTGCTCTCCTTCCTTCCTAAAAATTACAGGGAAAAGCCCCGGAGGGTAATCGGAAAAGCAAGGGATCATTCTGGCCGTCTGCAGGAAATCGTGCCGGATAACCAGAGGAAGACTTATGATATACATCATGTGATAGAGACATTTGTGGATGAGGGCAGTTTTTTTGAAGTCCATATGGATTTTGGAAAAAGTATTGTTGCAGGCTTTGCCCGGATGGATTCGGATGTGCTCGGGATTATTGCAAGCCAGCCCATGAACATAGGGGGTTCCCTTGATATTGATTCCAGTGAAAAGGCAGCGAGGTTTATCCGTTGCTGCGACTGTTTCGGGATTCCGCTGCTTACGCTTATAGATGTCCCGGGCTTTATGCCGGGGAAGCGGATGGAGCATGAGGGGATTATCCGGCGCGGAGCGAAGCTTTTGTATGCGTATTGCGAGGCCTCTGTGCCGAAGGTCAGCCTGATCCTGCGCAAGGCTTACGGCGGCGCTTATATTGCCATGAACAGCAAAGGCGTCGGGGCAGATATTGTATATGCATGGCCCATCGGGCAGGTTGCAGTGATGGGTGCGGAAGGAGCCGTTGGAATTGTGTTCAAACACGAGATCGAGGCTTCTGAGGATAAAGAAAAAGCTACAGGCGAAAAGATTGCCGAGTATAATGAGAAGTTCATGTCGCCTTATATTGCCGCAAAGCTTGGGATTATTGATGAAGTGATCGCACCAGAAGATACACGGAGGAAGATCCGGGCGGCATTTGAAAGCCTCGGCAGCAAGGAGCGGAGTGACAATTCCTACCAACATGGGAATATACCTTTATAAAGTATTAAGGACTGCAAAAGAAAGGCTTTGCAGGCAGGAGGGATGCTGTGAAAAACATTATAATTATAGGCGCCGGAGACCTTGGAAAGGAACTGGTCTGGCTGATTGAGGATATTAACAAAAGGAAGCCGTCCTATCTGATCCTGGGTTTTTTGGATGATGATGAAGCCAAGACAGGGAAGGAATTCTTTGGATACAAGATTTTAGGGACGACGGAAAAGCTTAATGAAATGAAATCCGACCCGCACATACTGGCTGTGATTGCAATTCAGGACGGAGACATACGCAGAAAGATCGTAGAAGCACACAGGGACTTTACTTCCTGGGAGACAATCATCCATCCGGCGGCGACAGTCGCACCCACGGTTTCTCTCGGAAAGGGCAGTATTATATTTCCGCAGGTGACCTTATCAGTTGACAGCTGCCTTGGAGAATTCGGCTTGTATTACATAAATTCCACAGTCTGTAACGACTGCGTGCTTGGAGACTATGTTTCTGTGATGACAGGTGTGTCTGTTTCAGAACACGTTTCAATCGGGGAAGGAAGCTACCTGGCGGCAGGGTGCTGTGTCTACCCACATAAAGCGATCGGAAAACGTGTCCAGGTTGCAGTAGGCGCAACTGTTGATAAGAACTGTGCCGACGGGGCGGAGGTGACGGGGCGGAACGGCGGATTCTCGCTGTTTAAATAAGATAATGGAGGAGTAAAATGAAAAATGCATTTTTATTTCCCGGCCAGGGTTCGCAGAGCGCAGGCATGGGGAAAGAACTGTATGAGCAGCTTCCGGCAGCAAAAGCAGTCCTGGACAGGGCCTGCGATGTTTTGGGATATAATCTGAAAGATCTTATGTTTAACGGGCCATTGGAAATGCTGACAGACACAAAATATGCCCAGCCTGCAATTTACACCTGTTCTGCAATGTACCTTGAGAGGGCAAAGAAACAGGAAATTGCGTATGAATACGTAGCCGGGCACAGCCTGGGTGAATACAGCGCTTTATATGCAGCCGGCGTCTTTTCTTTTGAGGCCGGGCTGAAACTCGTAGATAAGCGGGCCCGGGCGATGGCGAATGAAAACGGGAAGGGTACGATGGCGGCTGTCATGGGGCTTACGGAGAAAGAACTGAAGTCCTATATCGACAAGCAGGAGGACGTTGTGATGGCAAACCTGAATACAAAGACCCAGATCGTAATCTCCGGGACAGAATCAGGAATTGCCGCGGTTGCAGACGCAGTCTCTGGAAAGGAGGGAGTCTCAGTCCGCAGGCTGGCCGTAAGCGCTGCATTCCACAGTCCGCAGATGGAAGAGGCTTCTGCTATCATGAGAAGTGAGATCACAGACATGTCATTTCAGGAGCCGTCGGCTTTTATTGTGTCAAATGTTACGGGAACAGCGACAAAAAATGTTGAAGAGATTAAGGCAAACCTGACCGCGCAGATCACAGGGCAGGTGCGCTGGTATTCAAGTATTCTTGCCATGAAGGAGACAGGAGTGGAGCAGTTTTATGAATGCGGGAATGGAAAGGTGCTTCGGAAGATGAATAAGGCAATAACGCTGCGCCCCAAATGTTTAAGCGTAGGAGAATAGAGATGAAAGATTTGGTAATTGTCGGAGCCAGCGGGTTTGGCCGGGAGATTCTGCATATGATTGAGGAAATAAACGCGGTGGAGCCAACCTGGAATGTACTGGGATTTTTAGATGATAATCCCCATGCGCTTGACCGGTTCCAATTAGGGTATCAGGTTATAGATTCTATTTCAGGATGGAAGCCATCTAGAGGCGAGGCCTGCGTACTGGGCATTGCAGATCCAAAAACAAAAGAACGGATTGTGCCTGTTTTAAAGCAAAAAGGAGCTCATTTTGAAACCATTATCGCCCCTACGGCATCCGTTGCAGCCGGATCGAAGTTAGGGGAAGGAGTGGTTATCTTTGGATATACAGGAATCAGTGTGAATGTTACGGTAGGAGACTTTGTGTTTTTTAATGCTATGGTTGGTATCGGACATGATGCTGTTATCGGGGATTACTGTACATTCGGACCAAAAGCCTGCATATCAGGATATACGGTAATGGGAAGATGTGTCAACATTGGGGCGCTGGCTTCCACGTATCCAGGGATTATAGTAGGTGATTATGCGACAATCGGGATGAACAGCGCTGCGATCAGAAGAGTAAAGGCAAATACGACTGTTATAGGCGTGCCGGCTAAAATTATGTAAAATAAAATAATATAATAGAAAAGAAATTGGAGGATAAGATAATGAACAATGAGAAAAAGATGGAACTGTTGGCTGAGATATTAGATTTAGAGGTTGAAGAACTTACACCTGAGACGAAGCTTTCAACCCTGGCAGAGTGGGATTCTATTGCGATACTGTCTTTTATTGCGATGATGGATGAAGAGTTTGGCAAGGCGGTCAAAGGCGCAGAAATCAAGCAGTTTGAAACGATACAGGATGCAATGAATGTAATGGAGGAATAAGAACCCATGCACAGCAAGGAATTTCATAATATTCAGGTCAGTGGAATGGCATGTGCCGTCCCAGACAACAAGGTATTAACCGATTCATACAGTGGTCATTTTGGAGCGGATGTAGTTGAGCGTTTTAAGAAGGCAACTGGTATTAATGCAAGATATATTTCTGATGGGACACAGACAATTTCGGATTTATGCTTTGTGGCTGCAGACAGGTTAATGAAATCAAAAGGTTTGACAGGAAAAGATATTGATGCGCTGATACTTGTAACACAAATGGGGGATTATAAAATTCCGTCAACCGCTTATGTGCTTCATAAGCGGTTGAAAATCAGGCAGGACTGCCTGGTATTTGATATTAATTTAGGCTGTTCAGGTTTTGTAAATGGACTATATATTATTGCAGGATTAATAGAAAGTGGCACAGTTGAACGGGCACTGCTACTGGTTGGTGATTCGGATACAAATCATCAGCTGACAGAAGATACATCTTTTACCATGATGTTTGGCGATGCCGGATCTGCAACGCTAATTGAGTCGGGAAAAGGTTCTGTCCGCGGTATGGTTCGTTCTGACGGGGAAGGCTTTAATACTTTGATTACACCAATTCCAGGAGCGCGTTTTCCTGGAATAATGAATAGTAATGAAGTGGGTTTGCAAAAGAAAATGGATGGTGAAGATGTTTTTCTGTTTACGATTACACAAATACCAAAATTGTTTAAAGCCTTTTACAAGCAGTTTGATACAACTGAAGCTGATTATGATTACTTTATTTTACACCAGGCAAATCTGATGATCATTAACCAGATTGCAAAAAAATTGAAGGTTCCCCCGGAAAAAGTTCCTGTCTCTATAACTAAATACGGAAACACGGACGGAGCATCTATTCCTGTAGGGATCGTTGATTTGTGCGAAAACTTATCGGAAAAGAAAAAATTAAAGTTAATTACTTCTGGCTTTGGAATTGGTTTGTCTTGGGGAATTACCTCATTTGACATTGACAGCGAAGACATTCTCCCAATGATTGTAACTAGTGAATATTTCCAGGAGGGAAAAAATGTCTGATCCTGAAAAGAAAAATGTTTTGGTAACTGGCTGCACATCAGGGATTGGATTAGAAATAGCCAGGTATCTGCATGAAACGGGGTATAATATACTGCTTGTCGGACGTAACAGAGAGAAATTAAAGACTGTTTCAGACCAGTTAGGAGGTGCTCTTTATTATGAGTGTGATTTAGAGCATTCTGAAAATATTAAAGAAATTTTTTCTTTTTGCCGGGATTCGGATTTTTTTCTGAACGGTATGATTCATAGTGCAGGTTATGCGGTAAACATGCCTGTCCGCTCTTATCGGGAAGATGATATGCAGAGACAGATGCAGATTCATTACTATGCATTTTTAGAATTATGTAAACAGTTTTACAGCAGAAAGATATCTTGTGATGGGGCAAGTATTATAGCATTGTCATCGTTAGCTTCTATTACAAAAAGAAAGGGATCCGTTTTATATTCTGCATCGAAAAATGCACTTAATACTGCTGTTGCAGTAATATCCAAGGAGTTCTTAAGAAGGGCAATCAGAGTTAATGCCGTTATGCCCGCATATGTTGACACTCGTATGAATGATGGCATAGAAGAACTAATTAATATATCAGAATGTCAGCCTATGGGGCTGATTCCTCCAAGAGACGTAGCTTTCCTGACTGAGTTTTTACTATCTGATAAGTCAAAATATATTACAGGTGCTTTAATTCCGGTTTCGGCAGGTATGGAGGTATAAAAATGTGGAATCCATTTGATTTTTCTAACAAAAGATTTATTGTTACAGGGGCAACATCTGGTATTGGGAAAGCTACGGCAATCAGGCTATCTGAACAGGGTGCGGAGGTATGTATTTTAGGAAGAAATGAGAATAAACTTCAAGATACATTAAGGCATCTATCCGGTGATGGTCACAGATGTTATAAAAAAGATTTCAGTGAATGTGGAGGATATAAAGAAATTTTTGATGATATTGTAAAGGACGGACATAAAATAGATGGTATTGTCTATTGTGCCGGGATTGCTAAAATTCTTCCAGTAAGCATGCTGAATAAAACTAATATGGATGAAAGTATGACGGTTAATCTCTACTCTTTCGCCGAAATGTCAGGGCTGCTTTCAAAGAAAAAGTACCATAACCATGCCAGTATCGTGGGGGTTTCGTCAATTTCAGTCCGGTATCCCCAGAAATGCCAGGGAATATATGTAGCTACAAAATCTGCTATGAATACATTAGTTACAGCTATGTCTATTGAATTAGCAGAAAAAAATATACGTATTAATACAGTAATGCCATCTTCTGTGAATACAAAGATGTTGGAAGAAGCATTAGAAAACAAGACAGATGATCAAATACAAGAGGCTGTGGCCAGGCAGCTTTTGGGGCTAGAAGAGCCTGAGGATATTGCAGACATTATTTTATTTTTACTCTCCGATGCTTCACGAATGATTACCGGACGTGAAATTTATGCAGACGGCGGTTATGTAAATTTTTGGAATTAGGAGAGATAATCGAGGAGTACAATGAACGAACTTTTTATAGACGCTGACGGAAATATTTATACATTAGAAGATGTAAAGAAAGCTTTGCTCGGAATCGGAGCCGATGATTGCGAAACATTATTTATACATTCTGATATCATGTTTGGAGCGCCGGCAGTTGGATTTAAGCGAAAAGAATATTTAAATATTTTATACTGCACAATTAAGGAACTGGGTATCAAAAATCTGATAGTTCCAACGTTTACATATAGTTTTTGTAATCATGAAGACTTTGATGTGCTTCATAGCAGGACGTCAATGGGGGCTTTTAATGAGTATATCCGAAAAATGGACGGAAGATATAGAAGTCTTGATCCTCTTCTGTCAGTATCTGTTCCAAAAGAGCTCCAGGCGCAGTTTGAGAATTTAAGCGATCATTCATTGGGCGAAAAAAGTGGTTTAGATATACTACATCATATGGATGGTGTAAAATTCTTGTTTTTTGGTGTAGATATGGCAGAGTGTTTTACTTATGTACACTATGTAGAGAAAATGATGGATGTACCGTATCGGTTTGATCTGCCATTCGAAGGGAATGTTATTGATTATAATGGGAAACTAATAAAAAAGCGCCAATATATTCATACACAATGTATGGGAGTGAAATTACCAGAGAGATACGGATATTTTGAAACATTTTTGCTTGACAAAGGGTTCCTGAAACATAGAAGGCTTGGAAATAAATACATATCCTGTCTTAGTGAAAAAGATGCATATCGGGAGATTAGAGATCAGATATATGAAGATAAGTATTATTTCCTTGAACAACCATATGAAGATAAGGACTTGATTCACAAGTATACATATGACTATACAACATCGAGGATTACACATTGTTAAGGGGTATAGATTAGTGAATATTATTTTATTTTGTGGAAGGAGGGATGTGTGATGCTGCATATTGTTTCACAGTATTTAAGGGAGTCCGCGCTTCAGTATCCGGGTCACCCTGCTTTTGCAGACAACAGAATTACGCTGACTTACATGGATGCTCTTACAGAAGCAGAAAAGATTGCTTTTTACATGGTATCACAGGGATTGTTCAAAAAACCTGTTGCTGTCATGATGGATAAGTGCGCAAGGACTGTTACCGCTTTCCTTGGCATAGCCATGTCTGGCAATTATTATTCAGTAATTGATGATAAGATGCCTCAGAATAGAATTGAAAAGATTTTGGACACATTGGAGCCCGAGCTAATTCTTATAGATAAGAAGAACCGAAAAAAGGCTGAGTCTCTTCCAGGTAATAAAGTTATCTATGAGGACTTAATGGAACAGGTTCTGACTGCCAGGGACAGACAGCGTGTGGCAGATGCCGAGAGCCGGATTATTGACACAGATATCCTGTATGTCCTTTTTACATCAGGTTCTACAGGTGTTCCGAAAGGCGTCATTATTACGCATCGGTCTGTAATTGACTATACGGAGTGGGTCGGAGAAACCTTTGGCTTAAACCATAACACAGTTATTGGCAGCCAGGCTCCGTTTTATTTTGATAATTCTGTGCTGGATATTTACTCGACAATTAGGAACGGGGGAATGCTTCATGTGATTCCGCCAATGTTTTACGCTTTTCCGATCAGGCTTTTGGAGTATATCCGGGATCATAAGATTAACACTATTTTCTGGGTTCCAACGGTACTTTCCCGTGTGGCTGACTTGAATCTTTTGGATAAATGTGATATTGACTGTCTGAATAGGGTTTTATTCGCGGGCGAGGTTATGCCGGCCAGACAGCTTAATATGTGGATCAAAAGACTGCCGGATGCTACATTTGCGAACCTCTACGGTCCGACAGAAATCACGGTGGACTGTACCTATTATATTGTGGACCGGGAAATCAAGGATAATGAATCCGTACCCATTGGACATGCCTGTATGAATACAGATATTTTAGTATTGAATGAGAAGAATGAGCTGGTGGGAGTAAATGAGAAGGGTGAATTGTGTGTAAGGGGGAGTTCCCTTTCCCTGGGTTACTATAATAACCCGGAGAAGACAGCAGACGCATTTGTCCAGAACCCCCTCAACAAGCTTTACCATGAGCTGATCTACAGAACCGGTGATATGGTTCATTATAACGAGCGCGGCGAGATCATTTATGACGGCAGGAAAGACTCCCAGGTTAAGCATACCGGACACAGGATAGAGCTGGGAGAGATTGAGATGGCGGTCTCCGCACATCCCTCTGTCAGCAGCAATTGCTGTCTGCATGAGCAAGTAAAGGACCAGCTGGTATTGTTCTATGTGGGCGATATTGAGGAAAACGAAATCAGAAAATATCTGGCGGAAATTGTGCCGGAATACATGCTGCCCAATATCTGCCATAAGCTAATGCAGATGCCGTTGAATCTGAATGGAAAAATAGACAGGGTAAAGCTGAAAGAACAATTATAAAAATGGAGGAAATTATCATGAACGAGCAGATACTTGCAATGTTAAAGGAGCTTCGTCCGGAATTTGATTTTTCGGACAGTGACGATTTTGTAATAGATGGTCTTTTGGATTCGTTTGATATCATATCATTGGTGTCTATGCTGGAAGAGAAGTATAACATAAAGGTGGATGGACTTGATATCATTCCCGAAAACTTTTCTTCTATTGATACAATGATCGCCCTGGTTCAAAAGTCCGGAGGAATTATCTGATGGAGACAGTATTTAAAGGAAAGAAAATTTCATCCATGCTGGGGATTTTGCCTGAAACGATAGGACTTTTTGATGATGAGGTAGATAACTATTCTTTTCCCTCCAAGCAGACGATGCGTCTGAAAAAGATTATGGGCTATAGCCAGCACAGGCTGGCAAAAGAAACATCCACGGTTTCAGACTTTGCCGTGTATGGACTTAACTATATGCTGGAGAATGGATGGATCCAGAAGGATGAGATCGGGGCCGTGATTACACTTACACTTTGTCCGGATTATTTTGTCCCTCATATTAGTAATATTGTGCAGGCAAAGTGTGGATTAGGTACAGATGTCATCTGCATGGATATAGCCCAGGGATGCTGTGGATTTCTAGTTGGCCTGATGCAGTCTTTTATGCTTTTGGAACACTTAGATGATAAAAAAGTTGTGTTGATTAATGGGGACATCTTAAGTCATAAGATATCAAAAAGAGACCGGAATGATTTTCCACTGGTAGGTGATGCTACAACAATCACTTTGGTGGAAAATAGTACATTGAATGATTCTATTTATTATGAAATGCATACAGATGGAAGCAGAGGAGAAGCGCTAAAAATTCCTGCGGGAGGGTTCCGTATGCCGTGCACGCCTGAAACTGCTGCTATGAAAGATCAGGGAGACGGAAATTTCCGCAGTCTTGACCATATGCATATGGATGGAAGCAGTGTATTTAATTTTGTACAGACAGAAGTACCTCCCATGCTTGAACATGCATTTCAAAAAAACAGAAAGACGGTAGATGAGATGGATTATTTTCTTTTTCATCAGCCGAATAAATTTATGCTGCAAAAACTGGCGGAGAAAGCAGGATTGCCCGCTGAAAAGCTGCCAATGAACCTTGTTGAAAACTTTGGGAATCCGAGCGGCGCATCAATTCCTCTCACAGCGATTTATAACCTTGGAGATGAGTTAACTAAGAAAGTATACCGGTGCTGCCTTTCAGCATTTGGTTCCGGACTTGCCTGGGGCGTGATGTTTATGGAGATCGGTATGTTGGAACATTGTGAGTTAATAGAAACTGAATTATAACAGGAAGCATAGCATATATCCAAAGTGTATGCGTGATATCTACTTCTTTGGGACAGATTTTGTAAAATGATATGTTTAGAGAACAAATAGAAAATAATATAAAAAATTTAAGAGGCAAAGGCAGAGTAATAACAAACTGTTATGCAAATTCCTTAATCGAAAAGGCAGAAAATGTCTGGATGGAAGCGGACTCATTGATGTTTTGTTATGACGATCATGGTGTCAAAAGGCTCATTTATTTTGCATCGGACACCGAACAGCTAGAACGGCTTTTAATGAAACCCCATATAAATAATACAAAATATATCCTTGAGTTTCTGACTAGAGATAAGGATGAGAACAGAACACTGCTTGAAAATGCAGGATATCAGAATATTGCAAATATGCTGCGGATGTCCAATACTGATTGCACAGGGGCGCTTCAGGATCATCATGTAGCCAGATATAGAGATGACTTTGTCGGGAGGCTGGCTGAAATTCATGAAGCAGCAGAAATTAACAAGGTATTGTGGGATATCTTTGATACAGAGATTAGCCATTTAGTAAATGATAACGAATTGGAAGATTTCATAATTAATCATGAAGTAAGCATACATAGAAATGTAGATGGATTGGTAGATGCTATATTACAGGTTAAGGAACAGCCCCGTAAATTTTATATCAACCAGATATACAATGGAACTAATAAGAACGTAATACATGCCATGCTTCAAAAACGATTGCATGAATATAGGGCAGCAGGAGGAAAGTATGTGTTTGCATGGGTTGAAGAAAATAATATTGCATCTGTAAAGTTTCACCAAAAGTATGGAATGGAGCATGATGGGATGTGGAATCTTGTATATTCATGGCAGAAAGGATAAAAGACCTTGAAGAAATTTGAAATTGAAGGGCTGATGATTTATCAGTCTGAGTGGGACTTCATTGATTCAAATGCATACATAATAACAGATAAAAATAGTTCTGTAATTATTGATCCAATCGATACAAAGGAATTCTGGCAGTTTTTGGATGGAGCAGGGATTGAAAATGTTATGGTCATACTAACACATGAACATTTTGATCATATATGCGGTTTAAATGAACTAAGAAAGAGACTCCCCTGCAAAGTCTACGCGCAAAAAGACTGCAGTGAAAATATAGGAATTACGACAAGAAATCTTTCATGTTCTGCCGAAGCACTAGCCCAGTTAAATGAAAAAGTAATGCACAGCGGAGTGAGTGTGAGACCATTTGTGTGTGAACCGGCAGACATAGTATTTGATAATAGGCTGGACTTTCTGTGGGCAGGACATGAAATTTCAATCATAGCAACTCCCGGGCATTCAGAAGGAAGCGTCTGTGTTGTTGTAGATAATAAAATAGCATTTACAGGGGATTCCCTGCTGGAAAAACCGGTTATTACAAGACTTCCTGGCGGGAATAAGAAAGTTTATAAAGAGAGCACCAGGCCGCAGCTGTGGGAGATCAGTGAGAAGGTGGAAGTGATTTTCCCTGGACATGGAATACAGGGGAATATAGAGAAATTTCAAAAATATATTTGAAGGATTGTAATTTTGAGGAAAATGAAAGCAGCGTGATAAAGGATGAGAATACTATTTTTGACAAATGATGGCGGAGGTCTTTATAGTTTCCGCAGAGAATTACTAGAGGCAATTATAAAGAGCGGACATAAAGTTTATGTTTCTTTTCCACGTGGAAATGATGTTTCTAGAGTTTGTAAGCTGGGCTGCAGATATATAGATTGTATATATTTGGAGAGACATGGAAAAAATCCTTTGCAAGACATAGCCCTGGTATCTCGTTATCTTAAAATACTGGGAAAAGTAAAGCCGGATCTTGTACTGTCATATACAATCAAACCCAACATATATGGCGGAATCGCATGCAGGATAAAACGTATTCCTTATATAACTAATATTACAGGATTGGGGACTTCAATTCAAAATGGCGGAATACTGCAAAAACTCACATTGAGCTTATACAAATGTGGGATAGGAAAGGCTCGGAAAGTGTTTTTCCAAAACACTGCCAATAAAGATCTTATGGTTAAACACGGCATTGTGAATAATAATATTGAGATCATTCCAGGCTCTGGTGTTAATCTGGAGCAGCATTGCTTTGAAGAATATCCGGAAAATGATAACAAGATTATATTTACGACAATTGGACGTATTATGAGAGATAAAGGTACAAATGAGATTCTTTCAGCCGCAAGGATTATCAAAAAAAAGTTTCCGTCTGTTCAATTTCAGTTTATAGGTGGATTTGAGGAAGATTATCAAAAGATTTTCAGACAGGCGGTACGGGATGGGGTTATCCAATATGCAGGAGAGCAGCCAGACATCCATCCCTTTATAAAAGAAAGTCATGCAATCGTCCATGCTTCCTATCACGAGGGCATGTCAAATGTGTTATTAGAAAGCGCTGCCACAGGACGGCCTGTGATTGCAACCAATATTCCGGGATGTCGGGAAACTTACGAGGAGGGACTGTCCGGTATAGGTTTCCGTCCTCGTGACACGAGAGACCTGGTACGGGCCTTGGAAGAATTCATAAACTTGTCATATGAAAAAAAAGTAGAAATGGGAAGATATGGAAGACGGAAAATGGAAAAAGAATTCGACCGTCAGATTATAATAAAAAAATATTTGGAAGAAATAAGTAAAGTACAAGGCAGGGAGGGACACTATCGGTGGGATTATATGAAAGATTAGTTTCTAAAGAAGAAAAACTATCTCTTATCGGCCTGGGATATGTCGGTATGCCAATTGCGGTGGCATTTTCCAGAAAGCTAGATGTGATTGGCTTTGACTTAAGTGAAGAAAAAATAAAATTATATCAGTCGGGAAAAGATCCAACAAAAGAGGTGGGCAATGAAGCGGTCAAGTCTGCTACTATTCAATTTACGACAGATTCTTCGAGATTAAGAGAGGCTAAGTTTCATATTGTGGCAGTGCCTACACCGGTTAATGATGATCATACGCCGGATCTTCTGCCGGTTAAAGGAGCCTGTGAGATTCTTGGACGGAATCTTGTAAGGGGCAGCATCGTTGTATTTGAATCCACGGTATACCCGGGAGTAACAGAAGAGATTTGCGCAGGAATTCTTGAGCGTGAATCGGGACTTAGATGCGGTACGGATTTTAAGATTGGCTACAGCCCTGAACGGATTAATCCAGGAGATAAAATACATAGACTTGAAACGATAAAGAAAATTGTTTCTGGTATGGATGAAGAAACTTTGGACGTTATAGCAAAGGTTTATGAACTTGTAGTCCATGCAGGAGTATACCGGGCAGAGAGCATCAAAGTCGCAGAGGCGGCAAAAGTGATTGAGAATAGCCAGCGAGATATTAACATTGCTTTTATGAATGAATTGTCCATAATTTTTAACAGGATGGGGATTGACACCAGGGCTGTTTTGGAGGCAGCAGGGACAAAATGGAATTTTCTTAAGTTCTATCCAGGACTTGTAGGCGGACACTGTATAGGTGTTGACCCTTATTATCTCACTTATAAAGCAGAAATGTTGGGATATCACAGCCAGATCATCCTTTCAGGGCGGCGTATTAATGACAGCATGGGGAAATATGTAGCAGAGAATTGCGTAAAAAAATTAATTGCATCAGACAAGAGTGTGAGACACGCAAGAGTTGCCATACTAGGCTTTACATTTAAGGAAAACTGCCCGGATACAAGGAATACCAAAGTGATTGATATTGTAAGGGAACTGCAGGAATACGGCATTGACCCATTAATCCATGATCCACAGGCGGATCGCGCAGAAGCTGAAAAATTATATGGTGTTAAACTTTCCAATCGAAATGAGATAAAAGATATGGATGCTGTTATCCTGGCTGTGGCACATGAAGAATTTTGTAAATACAGCATGGAGGAAATGGAAAGTCTGTATAGAGATAACAAAAAAATCCTGTTGGATATTAAAGGTTTGTTGGTTCGAAAGGAATATGAAGATGCCGGATACACTTATTGGAGGTTATAACAATGGGATATGAAAATGTAAAATTTCCAAAGGACAGTTTGTTCCTTGTTACAGGAGGAGCAGGCTTTATTGGTTCAAACCTCTGCGAGGCAATACTGAATCTTGGATACAAAGTACGGTGTCTTGATGATCTCTCTACTGGTAAACAGGAACATGTGGATTTATTTTTAAACCATCCCAATTATGAATTTATAAAAGGTGATATTAAGGATTTGGAGATCTGCATCAATGCATGTAAAGGAGCAGATTATGTGTTGCACCAGGCTGCGTGGGGAAGTGTGCCAAGGAGCATAGAGATGCCCCTTTTTTATTGCACAAATAATATTATAGGTACACTTAATATGTTAGAAGGCGCACGTCAGAACGGAGTGAAGAAATTTGTATATGCCAGTAGTTCGTCCGTTTATGGCGATGAACCCAACCTTCCGAAAAAGGAAGGAAGAGAAGGAAATCTGCTGTCTCCTTATGCGGTAAGTAAAAGAGCAGATGAAGAGTGGGCAAAGCAATATACAAGACACTATGGACTAGACACATATGGTTTACGATATTTTAACGTCTTTGGACGCAGGCAGGATCCGGATGGAGCTTATGCGGCTGTCATTCCTAAATTTATCAGCCAGCTTCTCCATGGTGAAATACCCACCATTCATGGAGATGGGAAGCAGAGTCGTGATTTCACATATATAGAAAATGTTATAGAGGCAAATCTTAAAGCATGCCTGGCATCTCATAAAGCGGCTGGCCAGGCATTTAATATAGCTTATGGTGGACGGGAATATTTAATTGACATTTACTATGGGCTTACAGAGGCTCTTGGTGTAAAGGCGGATCCGCATTTTGGATTAGAGCGTGCAGGTGACATTAAACATAGTAACGCTGATATTAGTAAGGCAAAAGAGTTCTTAGGGTATGAGCCCGAGTGGAGTTTTAATAGGGGTATTAAAGCTGCGATTGAATGGTATAAGGAGAATTTGTGAAAGGTAATGATGACAAAAGCAAATAAACAAAACACACTGATAATCATGGCGGCTGAGGGGGGGTTTCCTTTTGATGGATTTGCAGCGGAAGGCTATCATACTGTTTCTGCTTACAAAACAACAAATCTTCTGAGTCGTCTGATGCGAGAGATATGTTTTCGTATGCCGCTTCTTCCAAAAGAAATATGGTATAATCAGGAAATAAAGAATTACAGGCCAGACTATATTTATATTCGAGATGCAATCATAACAAAAAAATTCTTGCTTTGGCTGCAGTGTTTATTTCCTAAAGCGCAGATCAATTTTTGCTATGAGAATCTGGTGCTTCATGCAAGACATCTAATGCCTGATGAGATTCCAGAAGGAATACGTGTTTGGACATATGATCCGTCTGACAGCAAAAAATACAATATCAGGCTAAAGAAGGTCATCTCCTATTTTCATTGTTATCTGAAGGAAAGCAAGGAAAAGAAATATGACCTTTTGTTTGTTGGACGCGATAAAGGGAGAGGAGACTGGTTGAAAAAATTGGAATCTTTTCTGAAGAAAAATGGACTTAGGACAAAATTCCTGATTACAGCTGATGGTAAATATTCAAAGAAAAAATCCTACTATGAAGAGCCTGTTTCATACGATCAGGTGAGTGACTGGGTAGCAGAAAGCAAGGCGTTGCTAAATGTCGGCATGCAAGGGCAAGAAGGAGTGACGCTGAGGGATATTGAGAGCTACTTCAATCAGATTAAACTTGTGTCGACAAATAAAAATATAAGAAACACTGAAATTTATGATGAAAAGAATACCTTTTTTTTATCTGGTGATAATTGGAGTGAGCTTGTTCAGTTTCTTAAACAAGACTATATACTGACACAATCCGCAACTTGGAATGGCCACAGGATTGAAGATACTATAGAAGAGATTACCACATAATTTTAGTAGGATACGCAGATATTATCCAGAATAATTTTTTGTTTTCATAAAGAAGGCGAGGATAATTAGAAATGCAGATTAATAAACATCAATTTGCGATAAATTCTTTTTGGAAGATTTTGGAGCAGTTTTCTGCTAAAGGGATCTCTATGATTGTGTCCATTGTCCTGGCAAGGATTCTTCTTCCGAGTGACTATGGCCTGATTGCATTGACAACGGTATTTACAAACCTTTCTGATATACTGATAGATGCAGGATTTAGCACAACACTGATCAGAAAAGAAACAGTTGATGATTATGACTACAGTGCAGTGTTTTCAGTAAGTTCATCAATGGCAGCTGTTCTTTATGTTATTCTATTCTTTTCAGCACCCTATGTTGCAAATTATTATACATCACCGGATCTAACTCTTGTTCTTCGTATTGTTGGCCTGACATTTTTCCTGCAGTCATTTTCAGCTGTTAGGAATGGAATAGTTAATCGGAATATGCAATTTCGTTTGCTTTTCATATGTAATACGTCTGCAAGCATCGTATCCGGAGTGATCGGTATAGCGGCCGCATATAAAGGATTTGGTGTATGGGCTCTGGTTATTCAGCGACTGACACAGCAGTTGGTGTCGACTGCTATACTGTTTATAAAAGTCAAGTGGAAGATCAGTTGGAAATTTGATTGGCTGCGAATCAAACAGATGCTGTCTTTCAGCATGGGAGTTGTAGGATCCTCTTTATTATATTATTTCGGAGGGAACATCTACAGTGTTGCAATAGGAAAAAAGTATTCCGTAACTGACCTTGGTTACTACGACAAAGGTGATCAATTACCAAGGCAGTTTTCGTTGTATACATTCGGTGCTATGTCAAGTGTGCTGCTTCCTACAATATCCTCATCTCAGTCTGATTTGGAAAGGGTAAAGCATATTATCCGAAAAGTGGTAGGGATGACCAGTTTTTTAATTATGCCGCTAATGGTTGGCACGGCATTAGTATCCAGGGAAATGATTATTCTGCTTTTTACGGATAAATGGCTGCCATCGGTAAGAATCATGCAATGCGCATGTCTGAGTTACCTTGCCACGCCCTATATGCTTATAAATATCCAGGTGTTTTTTGCATTGGGTAAGAGCCAGCTGCGGGTAAAAACAGAAATTATCAGGTTAATTATGCTGGCTTTTGGATTATTGATTTTTGGCTTTGTGCTTGATTGTTCCATGAATGTTTTGGCACTTGTGGGGGCAGTGATTACCGTGTTGATAGCTTTAGTGACGTATTATGAGGCACAGAAGCTTATTAATTACAGATTACGCGAGGTTTTAAAAGATATGTGGAAACCGGCGGTTGCTTCAATCGCTATGGGCGCTGTAATACTTACAGTAGGAGTAGTACATCCTATTATAAGTAACATAGTTTCGCTTGGCTTTAAAATTGTTACAGGTGTAGTTGTATATGGAGTATGCGCTATAGTTCTTAAAATACCAGAGTTAAAGGATATAACCGATTTGATTCTTAGGAGAAAGTAGTTGTGAGCAAATTATTATTTGTTTTTGAAGAAGATATGCCAACGGTAAGTATATTGAGAGATATTTTTACTCATCTGAAGCATTATCCTGAGATTGTTTCAGACTTCATGTATATGTCAGATATAAAGCCAGAGGATATTGATATCCATGATGTCATTATTTTCATAAGGCCATCAAATATATACTCGTGGAAGATTGCCAGGCGTGCAAAAGAAGCAGGTCACCCTGTTATTACATTTTGCGATGATGATTTACTAAATCTTCCAAAAGACATTCCTATGACGCCCTGGCGAAAAAAGGGCTTAATAAAGGCACTTAGCTTTTCGGATGCGGTATGGTCATTCAATGAGCATATAGTAAAAAAATACAGACCTTTCACTAGCGGAGGACGTAGTATAAGGACGGATATGATCATAAGACCAGCGGAACTGGAAGGTATTACTGTTAAGCATAATAATAATGTTGTAAAGATTGTTTATGCTGCAGCAGCCAGCCATGCGGCTTTATTTGATGAGTATGTAAAACCTATAGTACCAGAGTTGGTGAGAGAATTCGGGGACAAAATTTCGTTTACTTTTGTAGGCGTCCGTCCCAATATGGAGGATATAGAATGTGAATATATTTCCGGGATGCCTTTGATGGAATACAGGAAATTTATGAGAGAGCAAAATTTTGATATTGGTCTTGCGCCGCTTCATGTCAACGATTTTTCGAAATGTAAATATTTTAACAAATTTGTTGAATATACTACACAAGGTATTGCTGGTGTGTATTCCAATACTGAGCCATATACATATGTGGTAACGGATGGAGAGAATGGTTTTCTTGCAAATAATAGGCCGGAAGACTGGCTGAATGCAATGCGGCGGGCAATAAAAGATAATAAGCTCCGGGAACAATGCACAGCGAATGCGATTGATTATTTAAGGGACAGGCATTCTGAAGAAGCTATTATTGGGGGGGGGGGGATTTATTGAAGAGTTCCCGGAGGTGATAAAGAATATAAAGACTTATGACAGATGCAAAAATTTTGCCTTTCAGAAGGTGAAGTACACTTTTTCAAGACCATTTAACTGGCTATATCTGACAGGATTCTATATGAAGAGAACTGGGATAAAAGATGTGCTTGATAGGGCAAAAAGAAAAATTTTAGGAACAAACAGTTATAGTAAACCGAGAGGAACAAGTAGTTAATGGGTTTTTGCTATCTCATCATCTTCAAGTTAACGAGGCAGGAGATAGTGAACTTGAAAGCATCGGTATTTCCCATATCTTTTGCAAATAACTGGTTTATAACCGCCTATGTGGGGAGACCTCACATCTAGACAGAATGGTTCTGTTGGCGGTTTTTGACACTGACAAAAAGTAAACGGACAGTCGGTTGGCTGCATGACTGCTGCTGAGTAAAATAGAATTGGAAGGGAGTCATGTGGAGCGGGGTGCTGAAGTTTTATACGAAGACTTGCCGTTGAATTGAGAGGGTCTTACTATATAATCAACAGCCGTGACCGGCTAGAAAAGGAGAGTTACAATAATGGGAATTCAATTATTTAAGGCTAGTTTTGATGTCGAAGCGTGCCTGGTTCAGGTGAGAGAATGTCTGGAGAAGGGCTGGACCGGTATGGGGTTCAAGACCGTGGAATTTGAAGAGGCATGGAAGAAGTATACTGGACATAAATACGCTTATTACATTAATTCCAATACCGCAGGTTTATATATGGCGGTAGACACACTCAAGGAGTTTTATGGCTGGGAAGACGGCGATGAGGTTATTTCCACACCCCTGACCTTTATTTCTACCAACCATGCTATTTCGAAGAGCAATCTGAGGGCGGTTTTTGCAGATGTGGACGATACTCTCTGCCTTGCTCCTAAATCCGTTGAGGAGCACATTACTGATAAAACACGTGCGGTTATTTTTGTGGGCTTCGGAGGCAATACCGGAAATTTTAAAAAGATCGTAAAGCTCTGCAAGGATTATGGCCTTAAACTGATTTTGGATGCAGCCCATATGTCTGGCACGCGATACAAGGACGGCGGCTGTCCCGGAACGGATGGAGATGCCGACATCACCGTGTATTCCTTCCAGGCTGTTAAGAATCTACCCACTGGTGATAGCGGTGTGATCTGCACAGATAGCGCTAAGCTGGATGAAATATTCCGTAAGAAGGCGTGGTTGGGAATCAGTAAGGATACTTATACCCGTACTGTGGATAAGGGAGGAACCTACAAATGGAAGTACGATGTGGAATATATCGGCGATAAGTATAACGGAAATGCTATCATGGCCGGCATCGCTCTCGCACAGCTTCCATATTTGGATCGTGACAATGCATACCGCAGAACATTGGCACAGTGGTATACAGAAGTCTTTTCTAAGTATCCTGAGCAGATCGGGCTTGTAAAGATATCGAGCGATTGTGTTTCATCCCGTCATTTGTTCCAAATCTTTGTGAAGGATAGAGATGGTCTTATGATGTATCTGAATTCAAACGAGGTATATCCAGGTGTCCATTACGTTGCAAATACCGATTATTGTATGTATGATTATGCAAAAGGAACTTGTCCGAAGGCTGATTTTGTCAGCAAACATGTCATTTCCCTGCCAATGCACATGGGTGTAACCTTCGAAGATGTTCAGTACATTACCAGGCTGGTTGTGAAGTATGTGATGGAGATTCGGAGTGGGGAAAGCTATAAAGAATAATGCAGCTATGACGCGAATGAAGCGTTGATTGTTTAAAGGATTTGAGGGTCTGCTTCTGCATAGAGTACGCATGGGAGGAATTCTAAATGATATATGATGGTGTATTGAAAGGTAAATATGTGGAACTGAAATCGGCAGATATTGCCGATGCAGAATTTACTTTGGCAATTAGGCAGGATCCAGTTGTGACAGAGTATTTGCCGCCGCTTAATATAAATATTGAGCAGCAAAGAGAATGGATAAGAAGGCAACGAAAAAAAGAAGGTGATTATTTCTTTGTCGTAAAAAGCATTAATACAGGAGAAAAAATTGGCACAATAGGTATTTATGATATCCATGATAAAGAGGGAGAGGGAGGACGCCTTGCTCTATACGGAGAAGTGCATGAAAAAATAGAAGCAGGGATTCTGATAAGTGAATTCGACTTTGATATTTTGGGACTGGAGCAAGTTACAGGCTGGGTGTATTGCGATAATTCGCCCGCAATACGCTGGAATAAAAAATTTGGCGCTGTGTTTAGCGAGCCATATAAATATTCTGATGGAAAAGATGTATTCGATATGTCTATCAGTAAACAAAACAGCGAAGCTGCCCGGAAGAAACTAAAGAAAATGATTGAGAAAATTCATGTGTAAGCACTGGTACTATGTCAAGAAAAAGTACAAGTTAAACGTGAACTTTTTTCTAAACTCCCCCTACTTACCCGGCCGCTCTATTTTTTCACGAATCAGTTGTTTTATAGCTCCCCTGCTTCGATCTCTGCTTATGGAGCCACAGGATAATATCCTGGTCTGTCCGGGTGTTTAATTTCAGTGATATCCGCACGGTGTGTGCTGCGTCATACCGTGCCTGTGCCCTTACCTGTGATTCTGATGTAATCCCCCAGCCTGCCATTTTATTTCTCCTCACCTGTTATAGGTATTTACCAATATAGGTAGTACCTATATTGTACGATTTCTCTTTTTCAAAGAAGATTCCTGCTTATTCCTCTTATCTGTTATCAATATCTCCTTTCTTCCTCCTCCTTTCACTCATGTTCCCTGCCCCTGTGCCTTTCTGAAAACATCTGCTATTTAACCTGCTTTTTTTCCATCCTCTCCAACTCTCTCCTGTAGTTTTTCTCATATTCATTCAGAGAATCATATCCACAATGGCTGTGTATCCTTACGGTATTATAAAAAGCCTCTATATATTGGAATACCAACTGATAGGCATGATTGTAGTTTTTTATCCTAAAACGGTTCAGCCATTCCCTCTTGAGCAACGCATGGAAGGATTCTATGCAGGCATCTCCCATGGATATGCTTTCTTTGAATAACTCCGCTGTATCCCCTCTGTAGCTTTGATATAGTCGCTGCTGTTATATTGGACTCCCCTGTCTGTATGCAGGAGCCTGGGCCTGCCTGCGCCTCTTGCCGACCTTGCTTTTTCTACTGCCTCTACTACCCATTTCGCTTCCAGCGTTTCACTTAAGACCCCTGCCAGAACTTTTCCACCTCAAGTACCCACTTCTTGAGACGCCTAATATCCTCAGCACACCGGAGACATTCAGCCGGTGTCCTCCCTGCTCCTTTAACAGCTCCTCCTGCCTGGCCGTTTCAAAGAACAGGGCCTGTGTCATTTTCCCAGTATGCCGATTGCTTTTTTTTAGGATATCAAGGGCATCCTGGGTGTCCCACAGTTCCTTCCGGAGACGGGCAATTTCCTTTGCCTCATAATTTTCGAAATTTCCCCGTCCCCTGGTTGGGACAGTTCCTTCATTTGAATCATAGAGCTTTTTCCAGTTTGAAAGAGTGCTCTTACTCACCCCAAGATTCCTTGCACACGTGCCAATCCCCAGCTCTGGGTGCTCCTTCCAATACCTTACTGCATCATTCTTAAATTCCTTTGTGTACTGTGTAGCCATATCCATTCCTCCATATCTTTTCTATTATACTTTTATTGTAAGAAATTTCCATGTCTAACTTGTACTATTTATATTAAGCCATTCATCTCTTGCTTTTTCTGAATATTCCCGTCCTGTCTGATTTAAGAATTCATTCAAAGAATCATAGCAGTCTTTATGAAACCGCCGACTGCTGGAGCATACTTTCTTTTCTTTTAATAGAGACATTACTGCTCAACAGTTGTTTGTAAGTATAACAGGTTGGAGCTATAATTACACTACGCCATCTTTTGAGGCATTTACCAAAAGATGCTTCCTGATGCCATAAGGAAATGATAAGAAAAAAATCTCCATTTTTTAAGGGAAAATACATTGTGCCACAAGGGTGGGTGTGATAAAGTAAATCTACAAAATTCCATCAGGGAATTTATCAAAGAATTTTAAATCTATTGTTCCAGGAATTAGGACGTTCGGAGTAATCATTCGGGGGATTCTCCCAGATATACCCGTTTTTGTCAACTATAAAAGCAGGCACTTTCGGATAATGGCAAACGAAATTCCAAAAGTCCGAAAATCTGTAAAGAGACGGTTGTGAGATCTGAAGAAAAAATATATAATGGAGGAGAACAGATGAATCAGACAACAAAACAAGTAAATACGGCAAATCAAAGCTTTTATCATGTGAACAGAGAACACAAGGACGCGGTCTTCTGCCTTGCATTCCAGGATGCAGAAGACCAGTTGTCGCTCTATAATGCGATGAATGATACGTCATATGAGGATCCAGACGAGCTGATTGTATATACGCTAAAGGATGCGGTCTATATCGGGATCAAGAATGACATGTCCTTCCTGGTGGGGGAGATGTTGAACCTGTATGAGCATCAGAGCACCCGGAATCCCAATATGCCCATGAGGGGTCTTTTATATCTGGCAAGGAACTTTGAATCCTATATCGCGCAGAATCACCTGAACATGTATGGAAGAACCCTGCAGAAGTTTCCGCTGCCCCAGTATTACATTTTCTATAACGGGACGGAGGACGAGCCGGACAGGCGGGAGATGAAGCTGACGGATGCTTTCCCAGAGATAGAGGGGAAGACATCATGTGTAGAGTGCACGGCGACCCTGCTGAACATCAATTACGGGCACAATGCCGAACTGATGGAGAAGTGCAGGAAGTTAAAGGAATATGCGCTTTTTATTCAGTGTATCCGGGATTACCAGAAGAAGGGACTTGGGATGGAGGAGGCAGTGGAGAGCGCAATTGATGACTGTATCCGTGATGACATCCTGAGGAAGCTTTTAGAGAAATGCCGTGGGGAGGTTCGGGATATGGTATTATCGACATTCAACAGGGAAATCTATGAGCGTGACTTGAGGGAAGAAGGAAGAGGAGAGGGAGAAACCTTGAAACTTATTTCGCAGGTGTGCAAAAAGCTGAGAAAATCAAAGAAACCAGAAGTGATTGCGGATGAGCTGGAAGAAGATGTTTCGATGATTAACCGGATATGTGAAGCCGCAGAGGATTGTGGGGAGGAATATAGTACAGAACAGATTTTCAAGAAGCTGAAGAGATAAAGATCGAAAAGTTGACATATAACCTTTTATCAGGCATACAAAATTGCGGATGAAATAAATTGTAAAATGAATTAAGGTATGTTAGAATACGTCTTGTAGCATAAAAGATGTTACTGTTTACAGGCAGAGCTTACGCTATGGCTCCGGTCCAGTCAGCGGAGTGACTGGATCAGGTTTGAACTGTAACTAAAAGATTACGATTCATAAAGAGGATTCCGGGATGATATTTATAATTAAATTTGGAACGATAATACTTAATATTATATATGCATTTATTAAGCTGATTCCGACGCGCAGGAAGGTGGTAATGATGAGCCGCCAGAGCAATGATCCTTCGTTTGAATTCTTGATGGTAAGGGATGAGCTGAAGCGCCGTTGTCCAGGAATAGAGGTTGTTATGTTGTGCAGAACGCTTGATGGCGGGGTGTCTTCCACTTTACTTAGTAAAGCGTCTTATTTTCTTCATATGTTTGTGCAGATGGTTCACATAGCATCCTCACAGGTAGTTATACTGGACACATATTGTATTGTGATAAGCCTGCTGCGCCATAAGAAGAGTCTGACGGTGATCCAGATGTGGCACTCTATGGGGACGATGAAGAAGTTTGGATACACGGCTCTTGATACGGCAGAGGGAAGCAGGCATGAACTGGCTTATGCCATGAAGATGCATCAGAATTATGACTATATTTTTGCCAGCTCAGAGGCATATAAGAGAGATTTGGCAAGAGGGTTTCACTGCGACATCAGAAAGATTGTTACGATGCCGCTCCCAAGACTTGACATTCTAAAGGACAGGCAGTATGAGGAAAGGATCCGGAAAAGAATTTTCCAGAAATATCCAGGGCTTCAGGAGAAGCCGGTGATTCTCTATTGTCCGACCTTCCGGAAGCAGGAGGCGGAATTTGGGAAGGCAGTGGATGCGCTGATCCGGGCAGTTGATCTGGGAAAATATAATCTGGTTATTAAGCTTCATCCATTATCTAAGACAGTTGTATCTGGAAAAGCGGTTACAGCGGATGAATTTTCCAGTTTTGATATGCTGTTTATTGCGGATTATATGATTAGTGATTATTCCTGCATTATATATGAAGCGGCAGTGAGAGGTATTCCGCTTTTCTTTTATAATTTTGATATGGAACTGTACACGGACGGACGAGGGCTTGCGATTGACTATGAGAAGGAGCTTCCGGGGGCGGCCTCGGGAAATGCACAGGAGCTTCTTGGGGAGCTTGAAAAGCCCTATGATATGAAAAGGCTGCAAAGTTTTGCAGAAAAGTATGTACATCCGACGGATCATGCAACAGAAGATATTGCAGCCTTTGTCCTGAAATATTTAAAATGATACAAGCTTCAAAAGGTATTCAGAAAAAGATGGAGGATAGATATGAATGCAGTATTAAGAGAAGATCTGGAAATGATTACAGGAGAAGATATAAGGTGGGATAAGCTGAAAGGGAAGAGTGTACTGATTACTGGCGCGGGCGGAATGATTGGTTCTTATATGCTTCAGACACTGGCGCTTCTGAATGACCAGCATGATTATGGCATCCGGATTCTGGCTATGCTCCGCAATCCGGACAAGCTGCCAGACGAGGTAAGGAACCGCAAGGATGTGGAGGTTCTTGTACATGATGTGACAGAGAAGCTTCACATAGAAGAAGCCGTAGATTATGTGATCCATGCGGCGAGTCCGGCGAGTCCGCTGATTATGCAGAATCAGCCGGTGGAGACGGCTGCGGCGAATACGCTTGGTACATTTTACACACTGATGCTGGCAAAGGAGAAGAATGCTGAAGGATATCTGTATATTTCATCCAGAGAGATCTATGGGCAGCCAGGGGAGGGACAGGAGTTTTTTACGGAGGATACTTATGGATTTGTGGATCCTCTGAATGCAAGATCCTGCTATCCGGAAGGAAAAAAGGCGGCAGAGACTATGTGTATCTGCTTCCATGAAGAATATAATCTGAACGTAAAGATTGCAAGGCTTGCCCACACCTACGGGCCGGGGATGTCCATTTATGACGGACGGGTTCAGGCAGATTTTCTGAATAATGTATACCATAATCAGGATATTGTGCTGAAAAGCGAAGGGACGGCAGTGAGGACTTATACCTATATTGCGGATGCCGTTACGGGTCTGTTTAAGGTATTGCTTGACACGGAGGAGATTGTATATAATATTGGAAATGAAGAGGGCAAGGTATCCATCCGTGAGCTCGCTGAGATTATGGTGGGAATTTATCCGGAGCGTAATCTGAAGCTGGTTTTCGATATCCCGGAGGGAGGTACGAAGGGTACGGCTCCTTTTACCCTTGGGATTTTAAGCAGCAGGAAGCTTAGGAAGGCAGGATGGGATCCCAGATATACGGTAAAGGAAGGCTTTGCTAGAACCCTGAGATACCTGGAGCTTGAACATGTTGATTAGGCAGAACTGCCTGGCAGTGTATCATTCTGGCATCAAAGGCGTGAAGACTAAGGAGAGACCACCTGGTGTGCCTTTGTATGAAACCTGGAGAATATGGGACAGCCAGATGCATTATTCAGATTCGAAGAGCGAATGAGTAAAGAATCGGAAAAGGAGACAGGTTATGGGAAAGAATATTGCGATTATATTTGCCGGAGGCAGTGGGGCAAGAATGGGCTCAGGTATTCCGAAACAGTTCCTGGAGGTGAATGGGAAACCCATTATTATCCATACTCTGGATGTGTTTGAGGATCATCCGGATGTGGATGAGATCTATGTGGCATGTAAAGAGGAATATATTGGAAAGCTGAAGAAATATGCGGCGAGATTCATGATTACAAAGCTTGAAGGGATTGTGCCGGGAGGAGTTACCGGACAGGATTCCATCTATCATGCATTGTCAGCGGCAGGAAAGAATCATGACGGGGATGCCATTGTGATGATTCATGACGGAGTTCGCCCCTGTATTACAAAAGAGCTGATTGACGACAACCTGAGGAGTGTAAAGGAGTATGGCTCTGCAGTTACGTGCACGGCGCTCTATGAGACGCCGGTGGTGAGCCGGGACGGCATTGCAGTGGACGAGGTTCCCTCAAGATCATTATTCTATACAGCCCAGGCGCCACAGAGTTTTTACCTTGGAGAGGTACTTGAGGCTCATGAACAGATGCGCCGGAAGAATCCGGGCTATGAGGGTGTTGTAGATACATGTACGATGATGAAGATGCTGGGGAAGAATGTGCACCTGGTAGAAGGGCCGCGGGGCAATATCAAGGTTACAACACCAGAGGATCTCTATACTTTCCGTGCCATGATTAAGTACAGAGAGACAGAGCAGATCTTCGGATTCTCCAGGGGAGAGGTTTCGAGTGGTCTGAAGAAGTAGTATAACTTTTCAGTAGAGAAGGTACTGAGTGAGCAGTTACGAAGGCACTTGAAAAGCAGTGCAAGATATACGTGGGAGGAAAGATATGGGAAGCTACGTTCAGGATCAGGAGAAGGAGGACATCCAGATTGTTGATATATACTGGGACAGAATCTATCTCCATATTAAGCTTGCAGGCAGGGATATCTATCATAAAGAATATGCTATTGCCACAAGAAAGGAAAAGGGATTATACAGGATTGCCCTGAATACAGAGACGAATGAGTTTGTTCTTAATATTACGAATATATCAGACCAGGAGATGCTCTTTAATGCAGACTGGTATATAAAATATCATAATGACAATTTCGCGCAGGAGACGGAGATCTTTGAAAAAGAGCTTGCGGAGTATGAAAAAGAGCTTGAAGAGTACATGAAAGAAAAAGAAAGCAATCCAGACCTGCCGAAGCCGCCGAAGCCCTGGGTTCCCTATGAATGGAAAGATATCCGCGTGGATCTGGATACTTGTTATAAACTGAAGGATCTGGATAAGATCTACAGATATTCCGGAAATAATTATGCGTACATCTTTAGTTTTACCCCGTTTAAGACGAGAGACGAGATTATCTGTACCATTAAGACGACCTTTATGGTGCGGCACGTCGACCCGGAGGAGAGAGTATTCAGGGCAGAATCGGAATATTATTCCAAACGGTTTAAAAAGTGGCTGATTTATCATCTGGAGCGGTTCCACAACCATGTCTACCAGCTGTTTACCCATATTACAAGGAAGAATGGGAAGAGGATTCTGATGCTGTCTGAAACCCGGGATATGGGCGGGAACCTGAAGGCGCTGGATGACCGGCTGAAGGAAAGAGGACTGGATAAGGAGTTTCAGATTACCTATTCTTTTCATAAGACGCTGGAATCACGCAGGGCGAAGATCTTTTTCCTGTGGCTTAGGCTGGCAGTTCTGACTGCGAGGCAGGACTACATTTTTGTAGATGATTATGTACCCTTTTTTAAATACATTAAAAAGGATCCAAGGACAAAACTAATTCAGGTATGGCATGCGGGCGTGGGCTTTAAGTCGGTGGGATATGCAAGGTTCGGAGAGAGTGGCTCCCCCTATCCGTATGCAGCGGCACACCGGCAGTATGATTACGCGATTGTAGGGGGTGAGGCGCTTCGGGATGTATATGCAGAGGTATTCGGAATTAACCGGGAAAAATGTCTCCCTTACGGTCTGATGCGTATCGACGGCTATATGGACGAAGAGAAGATTACCTCCTTCCGGGAGAATTTTTACAAGGAATACCCGCAGTTTCTGGATAAGAAAATTATTCTCTTTGCGCCAACCTACAGGGGAAATGGCCAGAGAAGTGCGTATTATCCTTACAGTGTCCTGGAGCAGGATAAGATTTATGAGATGTGCGGCGATGAGTATGTGTTCCTGATTAAAATGCATCCCTTCATACGCAAGAGACTGCTGATTGAAGAGGCGTACAAGGATCGTATTATCGAATTTTCCGATTATCCGGATATCAATCAGCTGTTCTATGTAACAGAAATACTGATTACTGACTATTCATCCAATATATATGAATTTTCGCTGCAGAAGAAGCCAATTATTTCTTTTGCATATGATAAAGCGGAGTATGAGCTCATCAGAAGCGTCCACAGAACACTGGATGAATATGCACCGGGAAAGGTCTGCACCACACTGGATGAGGTGGTTGATACAATTAAAAAGAAAGACTTTGAGATGGAAAAGCTCTATCAGTTTGTTTCTGAGAACTTTGATGAGACCGAGGGGTATGCGTGTGATAAAGTAATTGATAATATTTTGTTAAAGTAATAGACTGGTAAAAGATTCTTAGGTTACTGTCCACACAGGTCTGTGCATTTACTGCACAGACCGTAAGAAAGTGATTCAGGAGTGAGCAAATCCCATTCGCGGAGCGAATTTTAGATGGATTTGCGAATGTTACTGGTCACGGAGTGAACAGTAACATTCTTAAGGCCCCCTTAAGAATCTTTTTAATTTATGATTGAAGATTTGATGTCCAGGTAGTATAATAGAGATGTCATTTTTCGACAAAATGTGTTTGATAAAGGAATCTGCATTATGAGAATTGCGAAATGGGATAACTTGAAGTTTGGGCTGATCTATTGTGTGGTTATGGGACATTTTATTCAGATAATGAAGTGCGATTCCGGATTTCTCCGGGGACTGCAGTTTTTTATCTATACATTTCATATGCCGGCATTTTTATTTATTTCTGGTCTGTTCTCGAAGCGGACAGTGGATGGACGGAGATACGATAAGATTTTACCGTATTTTTTTCTGTATCTTTTTATGAAGGCGCTGCGTTTTATAGTTCATTTTCTTATTTATGGGAAGGTGGGTGGATTCAGGCTTCTGTCTGAGAGCGGGGTTCCCTGGTTTGCGCTGACTCTGTTTTTATGCTATGTTCTTACTATTGTTTTATCCCGGTTTCGCTTTCCGTATATATTGGCAGTGTCCGTTATTCTGGGAGTTATGGCGGGGTATGATTCCAGTCTTGGAGACTTTCTGACAGGCATGAGGCTGTTTACCTTTTATCCCTTCTTTTTGGCGGGGTACTGTGTTCCGTTAGAAGTAGTCGAGAGATTTACCAGAAAGAAAGCAGTCAGAATCTGTTCGGCTGCCGCGCTGGCAGGCGCACTGATTCTGAGTTTTGTGTTCGAGCGCCAGCTCTATGCAAGACTAGGGTTTTTTAAAGGAAAAGCAGCCTATGAGGCTCTGAATATAGGAGGGGCCGGCGGGTTATACAGAGGAGTTTATTATGTGATTGCAATGTTTCTGATTATCTGTGTGATTGCAGTGACGCCGTCGGTTCAGTGTGTCTTTTCGAAATGGGGTGGAAGGACCCTCCAGGTATTTGCCCTTCATTTTTCTGTACTTAGAGTCCTGGTGGATGGACTTCATATGAAGGAATGGCTGAAGGCTGTGCTTCCGGGGTATTATGGATACCTTGTGCCAGTAATGGCGCTTTTGCTGACAGTGGCGCTTTCGGCCGGGGTGTTTGAACCATTTTTTAAATATGTAATATATCCGGGAAAAAACGGAAAAAAATGATGTGACTGCAGATTATGATTTGAACCGAAAAAAATCTATGGAAGTACGCATGAAGAAGGAGAGGAAAACTGTGAGTTATTATAACGATTATCGAAAATTTGGAGAAAGGACTGCATTTCTGGATGACAGGGGACAGACAGTCACCTATGAAGAGCTGGGGGAGCTGTCCGGGAAGATCGGACAGGAGATGAAGAGGAGAACCCTGGCATTCTGCCTGTGTGAGAACAGTGTAGGTTCAGCGGCAGGCTATGTGTCCTGTCTGGAGCATAATGTTGTGCCTCTTCTGCTGGACCGTAAGATAGACAGCCAGCTTCTGGGGCATCTGCTGGAGCTCTATCAGCCGGCTTATCTGTATGTTCCGTCTGATATGAAGGAGAGCTTTTCAGACTGCCGGATTCTGAATGAGGATTACCAGTATGTGCTGATGAGGACAAAGTATCCGCAGGAGATTGTGCTATATGAGGAGCTGGGGCTGCTTCTCACCACATCAGGCTCTACCGGGAGTCCGAAGCTGGTAAGGCAGAGTTATCAGAATATTCAGTCTAATGCAGAGTCCATTGCCTGTTACCTTGAGCTGGATGAGACGGAGCGTCCGGTGAGCACGCTTCCTATGAATTATACCTATGGACTGTCAGTAATTAACAGTCACATGCAGATAGGGGCGACTGTGCTTCTGACGGATGCGACGATGATGATGAAGGCATTCTGGAGTTTCATGAAGGAACAGAGGGCAACCTCCATTGCGGGAGTTCCTTTTACATATGAGATGCTGAAGAAGGTTCGTTTCTTTAAGATGGAACTTCCTGATCTGAGGTATATGACCCAGGCAGGAGGAAAGCTGTCGCCAGAGCTTCACCGGGAATTTGCCGAATGGGCGCTAAAGCAGAATAAGAAGTTTATCGTAATGTATGGTCAGACAGAGGCAACGGCCCGTATGTCTTACCTGCCGGCAGAGAGGAGTCTGGAAAAATACGGAAGTATGGGTATTGCCATCCCTGGCGGAAGATTTTCACTGATTGATGTGGAAGGGAATGAATTCAGCCGGCCGGAGGAGACCGGGGAGCTGGTCTATGAGGGTGATAACGTGACTCTTGGATATGCACAGTGCAGAGAGGATCTGGCAAAGGGAGATGAGAGGCACGGACGTCTTGTGACCGGTGACATGGCGAAGGTTGACAAGGACGGTTTCTATTATATTGTAGGAAGGAAGAAACGTTTTCTTAAGATTTTTGGAAACAGAGTGAATCTGGATGAGATCGACCGGCTGGTTAAGACGAAGTTCGAGGGAATAGACTGCGCTTCGACCGGAGTAGATGACAAGATGAAGACTTACATTACAGACAGGGAATGCATAGAGAAGGTGAGGCAGTATCTGTCGAATACGACACATCTGAGTGAATCTGCATTCGAAGTTTATTATGTACCTGAAATTCCGAAGAATGATGCCGGAAAGACAATATATACCATGTTGGAGGGAGAATAGTATGGAAAAAGTAGTAGAGATTTTAAGCAGTCTGAAGTCAGGCGTGGATTTTCACACAGCAGAAGGAATTGTAACGAATAAGATTATTGATTCCATTGATATCGCATCTCTGATTTCTATGCTGGAAGATGATTTTGATGTGGAGATTGGTATGGAATATATGGAAAATGAGAATTTTGACTCTGCCGCTGCAATCTGGGGGATGATAGAGGAGCTTGCAGAAGAATAAACTAAGGTGGAGGTAGGATATGGCGATTACATCTGTCCATTTTTTGATTTTTTTACTTATTACTTTTTGTGTGTTTTACTGCTGCCCGGTGAAGTACCGCTGGGTGGCACTTCTTGTCAGCAGCATATATTTTTATGTGATGGCAGGAGCTGTGAGCTTCCTTCCATTTATTGTGCTTACATCCGGCGTGATCTGGATATGTGCGCGGAGCATCGGAAGGCTTTATGAGGAGCAGGATGAGAAGCTTAAGGGCAGTGATCTGGGACGGGCCGAAAAAAAGGCAATAAAGGAACTGTATAAAAAAAGAGCGAAACGTGTTTTGATGCTGGCATTAGTCTGTTGTGTCGGCATTCTTTGTGTGACAAAATTTACTAGATACGCCGTGCGTTATCTGAATCTGATTGCGGAGGCGGCAAATGGGAGTGCCCCCTTTAGTGCAGAGTGGATTCTTGTGCCCCTTGGAATTTCTTATTATACGTTTTCCACGGTTGGATATATTCTGGACGTTTACTGGAAAAGATATACATATGAGCCGGAGTTTTTGCGGTTTTTCCTGTATGCAATTTATTTTCCCCATATTGTACAGGGGCCGATCTCCAGGTATAACCTCCTGGGACAGGAGCTAAAAAAGGAGCTGCGGTTCGATTCAAGGCGGATTGCGTTTGGTATGGAGCTGATGCTGTGGGGGTTCTTTAAGAAGCTGGTCATAGCAGACAGACTGAATATTTTTGTGTCAGCGGTATATAACGGGGAGGAGCATGCCGGAAGTATTTACCTTGTGGCAATGCTTTTTGACGCCTTTCAGATTTATACAGACTTTTCGGGATATACGGATATTGTACGGGGAGCATCCCAGATTTTCGGGGTGGAGCTGGAGCAGAATTTCAATCACCCGTTTTTTGCAAAGACTGTGCCCGAGTACTGGCGCAGATGGCATATGACACTGGGCGGGTGGTTTAAGGATTATGTGTACTATCCGTGCACCATCTCACACTTTATGAAACGAATCAATAAGAGGACGAAAAAGACCCTTTCTGAACGGGGAGGCCGTTTTGTTACAGTTGTCATCCCGGTATTTGTGACATGGGTGCTGACTGGCCTGTGGCATGGAACCGGTAAGACTTATCTGGCGTGGGGAATCTATTATAGTACCCTGATCACGATTTCCGTTGCTTTCCAGCCTGAGTTTGAGAAGGTGACAAAGTTTCTGAAAATACGGACAGATACCTTTTCCTGGCAGCTTTTCAGGATGCTCCGTACTTTCTGCTGTTTTATGGGCGGCAGACTTCTGACCAGCCCCGGGGGCTTAAGAAAGACGCTTATGGTAATCAAGAATATCCTTCTTCATCTACAGGCATGGTGTCTGACAGACGGGACGCTCTTTACCTATGGACTTGACTGGCCCCAGCTGGTGCTGATTGCAGGTTCTGTCTTGCTTTTATGGGGAGTCAGCATGCTGCAGGAGCGCGCTTCTGTCCGGGAGCTTTTGGAAGAACAGAATATCGTTTTTCGCTGGGCGGTCATCTTTGCGGCGATTTTCAGTATTCTTATTTTCGGCATCTATGGTCTTGGGTACGATGCGGCGGCATTTATCTATGCGCAGTATTAGGAGGTAGAGTATGCGGGTGATGAATAAGAAAAAGGTTCTGAAGGGGATCTGTTTTGTACTGATTTTTGTGATTTTATTTTTCTTTTTTCAGAAACTTCTTCAGGCAAAATGGATTGCAAGTGATAGTGAGAACTCTGCAAGCACGAGCGCCTGGATTGAATACAGGAGTCTGGAAGAGAACTCTCTGGATGTACTTTTTTTGGGAACAAGCCATTCTTATTTTGGGGTGGATCCCATGTATATCTATGACAGGACAGGGATTACCGGCTATGTGTTCGGGGGTCCCGGACTTCGGATGGATCTGACTTATATGAATCTGGAGGATGCATTAAAAACCCAGACTCCGTCTATCGTTTTTCTGGATATGTCAGCCATACAGTTTGATTTTCAGCAGGAGGAGGCAAAGTGCCACAAGGTTCTGGACCAGCTTCCTATGACCAGCTCAAAACTGGAATATGCGTTCAACACAGAGAGTGAGGAGATGAAGCCTCTGGATGTGCTCTTCCCGTTTTTCCGGTATCATTCCCGCTGGTCTGATCTTGGGAAAAATGATTTCAAATATGTCCTGAATGATCTGGAGGATACATATATCAGAGGGCACTATATTACTTACCAGAGTAAAGAGACAGAATTTCATTTTTATGAGGATGTGGAGTATGTTCTGACTGACCGGAACCTGGATTATATCAAAAGGATGAAAAGACTTTGTGATGAGAAGGGAATCCAGCTGATCTTCTATAAGATTCCTACCCCTACCTGGTATGAATCCCAGTCGGAGGGAGCAAAGGAGATTGCAGAGATGCTGGATGTTCCATGGCTGGAGCTTTTTTACGAGGTGGATGAGATCGGACTAGATGGAAAGATGGATTTCAGGGATAAGAATAACCACCTGAACCAGCGTGGGGCTGAGAAGCTCAGTGCATATCTTGCAGAATATATTCAGGAGCATTATGACCTGGAGGACCAGCGTCCAACGAATAAAAGATGGAATGAAGACCTGATTCGGTATAAAAAATTAGTGGAGTCAAAGATTCCAAAGTAGCAGGGATGTATATGGAATGTCAGAAACCATGCCGTTCAGGATAGCACGCACAGCAGCCTGTCTGAGCGGTTACACAGGGGGGAGTACAGATGAAAGAAAAAATCCGGGATTCTTATGTGCATATAAAAGGGGCGGGGACGCCCCTTGTGATGGTACATGGGATTATCAGTGACAGTTCTTTTTTTGAGGAGTCCGCAGAGATTCTTGCAGAGGATTACCAGGTAATTACATATGACCGCAGGGGATACGGTGAAAATACCCAGGAGAAATATTCAGACTACTCGGTACACGCCCAGGCAGAGGATCTGGCAGAGATTCTTGAAGCTTACTGCAGTGAACCGGCGTGGGTGGTTGGAAATAGTGCAGGCGGGCTGATTGCAACAGAAACAGCGCTTTTTTATCCGGAGCTGATCCAGGGGATGATTCTGATCGAGCCTTCCCTTGGATATGAGGAAACGGAGAGAGAGAAACTCCTTTCCTGGAATCAGGAGCTGAACCAGTACGTGAAGGAAGGCAGGATTAAGAGTGCGCTGCCTGCATTTTCCCGCATTACAGGGAGTGGTGAGGCGAAGAAGGCAGCTTCCTTAAAGGAGATTAAGAGGTCTTACCAGAACCTTTCTGCCTTTATGTACGGTGAGTTAAATGAGGTCCAGAGGTATCTTCCGCCGGCAGAGAGCCTGAAGAAACTCCCCATGCCGGTACTGGTTGCTGTGACAGAGGGAGGCAGAAACAGTATATTTGCCACGTCCTCCGAGACAGGGGCTATGAAGCTTGGCTGGCCGGTTGTTACCCTGCCGGGATTCCATAATGTGGCAAAGGATCTGCCCCGTGAGTTTGCAGCCTGTATAAAAGAATTGTTATCCGGGAGGAACGAAGGATGAAGATTGGCATTATATCAATCAATATGTACTCGAAAGGCCTGAACTTTGCGTGTCCGCTGCATAATTACGCATTTCAGCAGTTTTTGATGATGCATGGAATCGAAAGTACGGTTATCAGCTATAAACCAATATATTTTAACAATTACGATCTGAGGCATCCTTATGATTATTATGTAAGTATGTGTAATAATTTTGAAGCAAAAGGAAGAGAAAAAGAAGGTTCAGAGGAGTGGGAGAGAATTTCAGAGCTGCGTGATGCGTGGAAGGAATTGTATCAGGAACGGGAAACTCGTTATGATAAGTTTCAGAGTTTTATTGATTCTCGTTATATTAAGACAGAGGAATGCTATGACAGTGATCTCCTGGAGATTCGTGATCCGGGATTTGACTGCTATATCTGCTGTACAGATGTGATCTGGAAGCAGGAGCCGAATATTGGATATGACAGGGGTTTTTTCCTTGCGTCTGGAGCCATGGAGGATAAGTGGAAGATTTCATATGCGGCAAGCAGAGGGGTATATTACAGCGAGACAGAGGAGGATGAAAAAACCTTTCTTCATTTTGTGGAGGATATTAATGCCATTTCTGTGCGTGAGAAGAGCCTTAAGGAATACCTTGAGCAGAATATTGAAAATGAGGTGACTGCGGTCATAGATCCGGTTTTGCTCCATAAAAAGGAGTTCTATGATCCGATTATCAAAAAACCGGAGACAGAGCATTATCTGTTTTTATATTATGTCATGGAGAAGGCGGGGGATACCATTGAAAAGGCGGTCGAATATGCCAGGGCATATGGGCTTAAGATTGTGGAGGTCACAGACAGACCTCTTAAGGAGGGACGCCTTACAGGATATGAAGGGATAGAGAAGCTCTATCAGTACGATATGGGGATCGAGGAGTGGCTGGGATATATTAAATATGCAGATTGTGTGTTTACGAACTCCTTTCATGCCTGCTGCTTTAGCATTTTATTTGAGAAGCAGTTTTATGCCGGATACCGCCATGGTGACAAGGTGACCCATGTTCTTGAGATGTTCGGACTTTCAGACAGAAGAATTGGCAGGAAGAGCGACATTCTCACAACGCCGCTTCCGGATATTGATTATAATAAGGTCCGGACGCTTATGGAGGCGAAAAGAGCCGAAGCTTCGGACTTTATTCTTTCTGCGATCCGGCGGATGGAGAAAAGTGAGCCTCCGAAGCGTAATTACGAATGGTGGAAGCGCAGACTCCGGTACAGGGTATTCAGTAACAGCTGTGTTTATGAGAATATCCATAAGGGAACCTATGATGAATCGGCAGGCGAGATGAAGAGATTTGCAACCGGATCATGGGAATTCTGGCCAAAGGAGATCATGCAGAACGACGGATTGTCCCGTTTCCGGAAAAATCAGTTTGCCAGAAAGGGATACCTTCCGGATGGCTGGCGGATCCGCTTCCGGATCGACAGAAGATGGTTCTGGTATCTTGAGGACGGCTCCATTATGCTCCAGTCTGAGTATAAGAAGAGCATCCATCCGGCAATTAAAAAGTTCTCGGATTGCGGCCGGATTCCATATCTTCCGGTGACAGGGATCTCTGCGGTGGTTGCAGAAGCTCTCTGGAGGGAGGGAATGTCGGAGTATACAGTTGTCTATCACAGCGGCACGAAATCTCCTGAGCTGATCTGCCAGTATGGAGAGGAAGAGGGGGAAATAAGCAGATTAAGTACAGGCTCGGCAGAATACCGGATAAGAAAGCAGACAGCGAATGATGGGAATACGAGGCTTTTGGAAAATAAATTCCGGTTTCCGGGCTATGAATTCCTGGGCTGGCGCATGAGAATCCGGGAGGATGACCGGTGGTACTGGTATCTGGATGATGGAACGCTGAAGCTTCAATCTGAATATAATAGAGACAGGGATGGGGAAAGATGTCTTCTGAAGGATGGAGAGCTGCTGCCCTATGTTCCAGCGAATTATGTGGCTACAGTTGTATTAGAGGCTGTGTGGGAGAAGATCCCTCCTACCCTTATGCAAAAGGTGAAGAACAGAGTGATTCGAGGTGGTAAATCATGAGAAGATGGAGGAAAGAACTGGCAGGTTTATTAGTATTTTGCATGAGCTTTACAGTAATACCGGCTGAGGTATCTGCTGCAAAGGATATAGAAGCGGCACAGGAAGAGAGCGTGCAGAAAGAAGCAGTGCAAAAAGAGACAGGGCAGCAGGAAACGCTCTCAGGAGGAGTAAAAGAAAAAGAAGCGGGGAATAAAGAGACAGTCCTGCAAGAAGCAGGGCAGGAAGAGGCAGAACCGGAAGAAGCAGAACAGGAAGAAGCAGAACCGGAGAGTTCAGAGGAGAACGGGGAAGCCGGGACAGAGGCGGAATCTGGAAAAATGCTTCGGAACACAGAAACAGAGGATTCTGGATCAGAAGACATGGCCATGACGGAAGATCCAGGCTGGGGGCGTTATTCGGGATATGCCTCGCCAGGATTTTACGGCCTTTCTGGCAGAGTGGTGAATGATAAGATTCAGCATGACAGCAGGTTTAATGGCTATATCATTCAGGAAGGAATTGACGTATCGCAATGGAACGGGGACATTGACTGGGCAAAGGTAAAGGAAGCAGGCTATGAATTCGCCATTATCCGTGTTTCAGCTACCGGGTCAGAATCCGGTGATCAGTTTATGGACTACAAGGCAATACAGAATATAGAAGGAGCCCTGAAGGTGGGGATGTCGATTGGAGTATACCATTTTTCCCAGGCGATTACGGAGAAGGAAGCCCAGAAAGAGGCACAGTATATTTTAAATGCGATTCAGCCTTATAAGGGCAGAATTGCACTCCCGGTTGTTTTTGACTTTGAGTATGTCAGCGAATCTGACGGAGAGGGCGGAAGGTTATTTGATGCTCATCTTACGAAATCAAAGGCAACAAAGATCTGCAATAAGTTCTGTGAGACCGTGGAGGCGTCAGGACTGTCCTCAATGGTTTATTCCAATCCGAGTATGCTTGGCAATCAGCTGAACCCGGCGGACCTTGCCGCGCCGGTCTGGCTAGCACAGTGGGCGAATGCAGTTTCTTATTCAGGAAGCTATGAGTACTGGCAGTATTCTGCTACAGGAAGGGTTCCTGGTATTAAAGGTGAAGTGGATCTGGATTTCCGGTATGTGCAGAAGGGGCCCCTTACCATTACTGCTGTCAGTGCTGGGAGCATCAGGATGGAATGGAAGCCGGTTCAGGCGGCATCCGGATATAATATCTACAGAAAGAGCGGAGACGGGGATTACCAGCTTGTGGGTTCCGTAGCAGGAGGAGAAACTGTATCCTATTCAGATAAGAACTTGAAAGAGGCTGTCACCTATACTTACAGAGTGAGGTCTTATACAGATACCGAGGCAGGAAGACAGAATGGGTTCTATACGAAAACGGCGAAGGCCACTACAAAAATAAACGGAACCTCATTAACCGGAGAAGCTGTGGCGTTTGATACAGTATACTTATCCTGGGCAAAGGCATCCTCCGCATCTGGTTACCAGCTACAGAGATATAACTCAGCGAAAAAGACCTATCAGACAATCAAAACATTATCAGGGAAATCGAAGGTATCCTGCAAGGATAAGAGCCTGAATGCAGGGAAAAATTATAAGTACCGTATCCGGGCATACAAAAATGTGGATGGCACGAAGATCTACAGCACCTGGTCAAAGGTGACTGCTGTGAAGACACTGGGAACGGTGAAGGGTACTGTAACAGCGTCCGGTGTAAATGTCCGTTCAGGGGCGGGAACTAATTATAAGGTTCTAAAGACAGCAGGAAAAAATAAAAGATTTAAGATCAATGGGAGTAGTGGGAAATGGTACCGGATCTCCCTGAAGGTAAATGGGAAGACAAGGAATGGATATATCCAGAAGAAATATGTTAAGCTGGATATGGCCTCCCTGAAGCCGGTGCTCAAGGTGTCAAATCTGACTCCTTCTAAAAACGCGCTTTCATGGTATCAGGTGCCGGAGGCATCCGGCTACCAGATTCAGCGGTATGATTCTTCCAGAAAGACTTACAGGACTGTTAAGACTGCAGGCAAATCCCGGACTTCGTATACAAATGGAGGACTAAAGGCTAATACAGCCTATAAATATAGAATCCGGGCATACCAGAAGGTAAAGGGAAAGAAAGTATACAGCAAATGGTCCGCCGCAAAGAGCGCAAGAACAGGAAACTAATCCCATTGTTACTATTTGCGGGTCAGGAATAGGAATAATTGCCTTGACAGGACGATATAATAGGACTGGCAGAACTATTCTACCAATCCTATAAAGCTGTCCAGGGACTGTCCCTCCAGCATGCGGATGCGGGGGAGGAGAAGCGGATTATCTCCGGGATAGACGCGTTCATATTCCGTTGTAACGGCACACAGAAACCCGGCGCCCTCCACTGCTTTTACACAGTCATCGGTGTAATCTCCGTAAGGATAGGCAAATGAATCTCCATTTCCGCAGATTTCGGTGGACTTATTCAGATCTGCTACAGCCTCATCATAGCTTAAGACAGGGAAGATTCCGCCGTGTCCGATGTTGCCGCCGCCCCGGTGCATATTATCAGAATGGGACTGGAAGGTGACATATTCGCTGGCATATTTTTTTACCTTTGCCGGGCCGTCCTGGCTTGTAATGAGGAAAGATGTCACAGGAATTTTATACTTGTTAAACAGGGGAGCGCCAAGATTCAGGAAACTCTTTGCGCCGTCGTCAAATGTCAGCACAACACTTTTTTCCGGCAGAAGAAGCTCTCCGTCAATATATTTGCGCACCTCTTCCCATGTGGGAAAGAAATAATTATTTTCAACAAGGTATTTTAATTCCTCCTCCAGCGCATGGACCTCGATGAAGTTGTTATTGATCTCTTCTGGCGGATCATTCTGATCATACACATAATGGTACATACAGATTGACAGGCCGTTGGTTTTGTGCTGCTCCTGGGTCGCGGTGTTTTTTACGGCACGGGTATCCTCTGGTTCATCCGTGCGGTCCGTGCTGTTTTCCTCCGTTTCCGAAACCTGTGCGGCATCAGACGGGCTGTTTTCCGTGCCTTCAGAACTGGTACTGGAAGATGTAAGGTTCCTCTTCAGAGGCCTTGTCTTTATGGGCATCTTCCAATATGCAATACCGGCTGCCGCAGCAATTAGCAGAATCAGTATGAGTGTCATACAGAAACAGATGATGCGCATCCTTTTGCGGCTCTGATTCTTTCGTTTTGTTTTTTTTCGTTTATGCTTCGGGCTGGCCATATGATGTTGTCCTTTCTCTAATGATGGGAAATGTGTATGTCCTAGAGCATTTTTCAAACACGCTCTAATAGAAGTATAACACAAAAAATCATATTAGAAATATTTTTTTTGCAATAGATGTAAAAACATTTGTTACTATTCACGGCTCAGGAATGCGCGCAAGTTGCGCATTCCGTGAGAACATGATGCAGGGGTGAGGGGCGGTTTTTGCGTAGCAAAACTTGGAATGCCGCCCCGAATCGTTACTATGAGCGGACGGTTAGTCCGTGAATAGTAACAAACATTTTTGAAAGATAGGACTTGTCCAATTTGAAAGAATAGTGTATTATAGGAAGGAATTCTTAATTTTGATAAATTGAAATGGGGTACGATAAAAGATGGCCAGACAAAAAAGGCGCAGACACAGAGGCAGAAGAAAAAAGGGAAACTGGTTTACACGCCTGAGTGCCGGAAAAAAGGCGGCGATTTGCTTAAGCGGCGTTCTTCTCTGCCTTGTCGCAACAGGTGCATTATATGTAGCGGCGAAACTTCAGAAGATTGATAATGATGAGGATATTCCGGTAGAGGATATTGTTGTCAATCAGGAGGCAGAGGAGACAGGAGAAGGGTACACGAATGTGGCACTGTTCGGAATTGACTCCCGTGAGGGCGAGCTGGAGATCGGCACACGCAGCGACTGTATTATTGTGGCAAGTCTCAATAACAGGACCAAGGAAGTCCGGATGGTATCCGTCTACCGTGATACCGTGCTGGATATCGGGGACGGGGAGCTGCAGAAGTGCAACGCAGCTTACAGCTTCGGCGGTCCGAAGCAGGCGATCAACATGCTGAATAAGAATCTGGATCTTGATATCAAGGACTATGCTACCGTAGACTTTGCTGCGATTGCCAATGCGATTGATCTTCTTGGCGGAATCAAGATAAATGTTAAGGAGGAAGAGATTCAGTATCTGAATAAGTATGTGCGTGAGACAGCCCGTGTTGCAGGTAAGAAGGCTCATGAGGTAACAAAGGCGGGAAACCAGAAGCTGGACGGTGTCCAGGCAACCACATATGCCCGGATCAGGTCAACGGCAGGCGGAGACTTTACAAGAACAGAGCGGCAGAGACTGGTAATTGAGAAGATTGCTGAAAAAGCTCAGAAGTCAAATCTTGCAACGCTCAATAAGATGGTGGATGAACTCTTCCCGACGATCAAGACCAGTTTTTCATCAACGGAGATTCTTGCCTATGCGGCAGATATTATGAAGTATAAGATCGGAGAGACTGCTGGATTCCCGTTTGATAAGACAACGGATACCATAGCTGGTCTTGGCAGTATTGTGATTCCGGTCACACTGGATACGAATGTGAAAAAGCTCCATGAATTTTTATATGAAACAACAGACTACAGTCCCTCCACCGAGGTGGCGAATATCAGCGGATCAATCGTTGCACGCATTGGGGACCGTGAGGCTGTGGATGATTCTACGCTTACCTCACAGACCTATACCGTTGCACCGGAGGATCAGGCACAGGAGTACAATGACTACGGCACAGGACTTCCGTATACAGGAGAAGGGGACAATTATGGGGATGGCAATACCGGCGGAGACAATTACGTCCCTGATGATGGAGACACTGGAGGCGGTGATACCGGCGGAGGAGACACTGGCGGTGATACCGGGGGAAATGATCTGGGCGGAGACACCGGAGGAGATACTGGCGGAGGAGACACTGGAGGCGGTGATACTGGAGGAGACACTGGCGGTGATACTGGAGGAGGAGATACCGGAGGCGGTGATACCGGAGGAGACACTGGCGGTACAGAACCGCCAGTAACTCCGGAAGCTGAATAGAGAGATATTTTTCTGCCCCGGGCTGCGGCTGCAGCCCGGGGCAGATCTATTCACGGGCAGAATCTTTTTTGTCTCTAAAGGTTTACAAAATATTAAGAATTTGTTACAATGAGCGGAGGGTGCTGAACGTCCGCCAAATGTTCGCTTAGCGCCGGCCAAAGCTGGGCACAGACATTTTAGATGAATTTTTGTATGTAACTGTGAAGGCACGGATCAGTTGCATGAGGCTTTTGACGATGGAGGTGGCAGTATGTGTGGAATTGTAGGTTATATCGGTAACCGGCAGGCAGCCCCGATTCTTTTGGACGGGTTGTCCAGGCTGGAGTACAGAGGATATGATTCTGCGGGAATAGCGGTTTATAACGGTGAAAAGATAGATATGGTAAAGGCTCGGGGACGCCTTAAGGTTCTGGGCGAGTTGTCCCACGGCGGAGAGATTCTGCCGGGTACGGTGGGAATCGGGCACACTAGATGGGCGACTCACGGCTCGCCGTCAGACAAGAATGCCCATCCCCACTTTAATAAGGACAGCAGCATTGTTGTTGTGCATAACGGGATTATAGAGAATTATCTGAAGCTTAAGAAGAAGCTTAAGAGGAAGGGGTATGAATTTATCTCAGAGACAGATACAGAGGTGATTGCCCATCTGCTTGATTACTATTATACAGGCAATCCTCTTCAGGCAGTGACAAAGATTATGCACCGTATGGAAGGTTCCTATGCACTGGGAATTATTTTCCGGGATCACCCGGATGAGGTGTATGCGGTCCGCAAGGACAGCCCGCTTATTGTGGGACATACGGATGACGGGAGTATCATTGCCTCGGATGTTCCGGCGGTGCTTAAGTACACACGGAATGTATATTTTATAGAGAATGAGGAGATCGTCCGGCTGACAAGGGAGGATATGGAGTTCTTTACAGTGGATGAGGAGCCCATTGAGAAGACGCCTGTTAAGATTGACTGGGATGTCAATGCTGCCGAGAAGGGCGGCTATGAGCATTTTATGCTGAAGGAGATGTATGAGCAGCCAAAAGCAATTACGGATACCTTCTCTCCACGGATTAAGAATGGAAAAATTGTCATCGAAGAGCTTGGCATGTCGGAGGAGGATATTCAGTCCATTAGGAAGATTATGATTGTTGCCTGCGGTTCCGCTTATCACACAGGAGTTACAAGTAAATATATATTCGAGGATCTGGCAAGAATTCCGGTGGAGGTGGATCTTGCGTCAGAGTTCCGCTACCGGAACCCGATTCTGGATGCCGGGACGCTGGTTCTTGTGATCAGCCAGTCAGGCGAGACTGCGGATACGCTGGCGGCTCTGCGTGAGTCCAAAAAGAGAGGAGCCAGGGTGCTTGGAATTGTCAATGTGGTAGGAAGCTCCATTGCCAGGGAAGCAGATAATGTTATGTATACATGGGCAGGACCGGAGATTGCGGTGGCGACAACCAAGGCATATTCCGCCCAGCTGATTGCCCTGTATCTGCTGGCAATGAAATTTGCGAACATACGCGGCATTCTGCCGGATGAAGGCCTGAGCCGGATGCTGGAGGAACTCAGGGCTCTGCCATCCCAGGTGGAGATGCTGCTTAACAATAAAGAGAGGATCCAGCGCTTTGCAAACCGGTATCTGGCAGCAAAGGATATTTTCTTTATCGGCAGGGGAATTGACTATGCGATTTCTCTTGAAGGCTCCCTGAAGCTTAAGGAGATCTCTTATATCCATTCAGAGGCATATGCGGCAGGGGAGTTAAAGCACGGAACCATTTCCCTGGTTGAAAAAGGGACCCTGGTTGCATCTGTGCTGACCCAGAGAGAGCTCTATAAAAAGATGATCAGCAACATGGAGGAGGTAAGGACAAGGGGAGCCTTTGTTCTTGCTGTTACCAATGAGGGAAATACAGAGGTTGAGCGCGCGGCGGATTATGTAATCTACATTCCGGAGACGAATAAATATTTTACCAATTCCCTTGCCATCATTCCGCTGCAGCTGTTCGGTTACTATATTTCCGTTGGAAGAGGCTGTGATGTAGATAAGCCGAGAAATCTTGCAAAATCCGTAACGGTAGAATAGGTGAAAAAGATGTATGATTATTTGATTGCAGGCTCCGGCCTGTTCGGAGCGATATTTGCCCATGAGGCGAAAAAGAGAGGGAAGAGCTGTCTGGTAGTAGAAAAGAGAGGGCATATTGGCGGGAATATCTATACAGAAGAGGTGGAAGGTATTCAGGTACACCGGTATGGAGCCCATATTTTCCATACGAGTAATCAGAAGGTGTGGGATTACATCCGGCAGTTTGCACAATTTAACCGGTATACGAATTCGCCGGTAGCTGTATATAAGGGTGAGGTGTATAACCTTCCGTTTAACATGAATACCTTTAACCAGATGTGGGGTGTGATTACGCCTGCCCAGGCAAGGCAGCGGATTGAGGAGCAGAAGCAGGAGTGCCAGACCAGCAGTCCGAAGAACCTGGAGGAGCAGGCGGTCAGCCTTGTAGGCAGGGACATTTATGAAAAGCTGGTTAAGGGTTATACGGAAAAGCAGTGGGGGCGCAGAGCATGTGAGCTTCCGCCGGAGATCATCAAAAGACTTCCGGTAAGATTCACGTACGATAATAATTATTTTAATGACAGCTATCAGGGAATACCGGTGGGAGGCTATACACAGATTATTGAGAAGATGCTTGAGGGAATCTGTGTCCGGCTGAATACGGATTACCTGGAGCACAGGGAAGAGCTTCGGGGACTTGCAGAGAAGGTGATCTATACCGGTCCGGTTGACGCGTATTTTGACTACCGGTATGGGGAGCTGGAATACCGCTCTGTCCGTTTTGAGACAGAGGTGCTTGATGTAGAGAACTACCAGGGAAATGCGGTTGTGAATTATACAGAATATGAGGTTCCGTATACCCGCATTATTGAACACAAGCATTTTGAATTCGGACAGCAGCCGAAGACAGTTATATCAAAGGAATATTCTTCACCATGGAAGCGGGGGGATGAACCCTATTATCCGGTGAATAATGAGAGAAATAACGCTTTATATGAGAGATATGCAGCTCTTGCAGAGCAGGAAAGGAATGTGACGTTCGGGGGAAGATTAGGAAAATACAGGTATTACGACATGCATCATGTGGCTGCGGAAGCATTGAAGTGCGTGGATGAGGAGCTGGGATAACTGATCTTTAGTGAATTCCGGCTAAAAAGGAAAGGCTGATTATGTCAAGAAATAAAACACAGCTTATGGCTGCACAGAATGCCGCTGTCAGAAAGAGAAGACGGGACAGGAAAAAAAAGAGGATTGCCATACTGGTGACAGAGGTGATTATCTTTTCCCTGCTTGCGGGCGCGGCATTCGTGATGGCAAAGTATGATAAGTTTCAGACAGTAACCATTAATAAAAATGATCTTGGGATCAACGACGGAATCGGGCAGGAGGGCTATACAACGGTTGCCCTGTTCGGCGGAGATTCCAGGGACGGGCAGCTGGAAGAGGGGACTCATGCGGATACCATGATTATCGCTGCCATTGATAATGAGACTAGGGAGATCCGGATGGCATCTGTCTACCGGGATACTTTCTTGAAACAGAAGAACGGCGATTATCAGAAGGCTAATTATGCTTATTTTTCAGGAGGTCCCGGCGAAGCATTAAGTATGCTGAACAAGAATCTGGATTTGGATATTGAGGATTACGTAACGGTAGATTTTAAAGCCCTGGTAGATACCATTGATCTGCTGGGCGGAATCGACATAGACATTAAAGAAGAGGAGCTAAAACCACTGAATAAATATATCCAGGAGACGGCAAAGGTGGCGGGTACACAGGCAAATGGCTTTTCGGAGGCCGGAAAGCAGCATCTGGACGGTGCGCAGGCTGTAACCTATGCAAGAATACGTTCTACAGCCGGAGGAGACTATACCCGGACAGAGCGTCAGCGACTGGTGATTGAGAAGCTGTTCGAAAAGGTGATGAAGACAAATCTGTCAACTGTTAATAAGATTGTAGACAAGGTATTTCCGCAGGTGTCCACGAGCTTTACGCTAAAAGAACTCCTGGCTCTGGCATCCGGTATGATGAAGTATGAACTGGGTGAGAATACAGGTTTTCCGATTGATAAGACCGACGGAGAGTTTGACACAGTGGGAAGCATCGTGATTCCCATTGGCCTGACGGAAAATGTGGTGAAGCTTCATGAATTTTTGTACCCCAAGGAAACAAAGTATACTCCTTCCAGTACAGTGGAGGAGATTGCGGCGGATATTACATTCCAGACCGGAGTGTCCTCAGATTATACAGAGGGTGACGCTGTACAGAATACAGGAGACGCCGGAGGCAGCCAGGACACAGAGGGAACCGGCTCATATACCGGGGCAGCAGACCAGTACGGAGGAGACACCGGGGGAACGGATCCTTACGGCGGAGATGCGGGGGCAGCAGACCCTTACGGCGGAGATGCGGGGACAGCAGACCCTTATGCCGGAGACACGGGCATGGCAGACCCTTACGGAGGAGATACCGGGGGAGCAGACCCTTACGGAGGAGACACAGGGGGAACAGATCCTTATGCCGGAGATACGGGGGCAGCAGAGATGTATACCGGTGATCAGACAGAACAATAAGAAGAGAATTGAGGTAGGAATATGAAGATAGGAAAAAAGATCAGTGCCATCATATTAGCATTATTTTTGAGTATATCATGGGGGTCAGTGGCAGTCTATGCGTCCGATGGCAATATCACATTTTCAGATCCTGAGACAGCAGTTGGCGAGATGGTAGACGTCAAATGTGCTGTCCGTTCAACAGCCGGCAATATCAGTAAGGTTGAGATGACACTCAGCTATGACAGTGATTCACTTCGTTTTGAATCAGGAGAAGGAGTTACGAAGGAGGAGGACGGTACGCTGTCCTTCCAGGATGCGGGAGGCTCTTCGGAGATTGCTTTTGTCATGCAGTTCCAGGCGCTGAAGGAAGGAAGTGCCAGTGTTTCCATATCCAGCGCGACGGTAAGTTCAGGAGACGGCAGTGCCATGACCATGGATGAAGGGAATTCGTCGGTATCCATCGCTGCAGGAGACCCGTCCAAGATCAAGGAGGACGGTGAGTCTGATGAGGGAGGAAGTAAGAAGAAAAAGAAAAAAAAGTCAGGCAAAGTGGAGGATATGCAGGTCACGATTGGTGAAAATTCCTATACGCTGACGGATGATTTTGCTGATGCGGATATCCCGGCAGGATATGCAAAGACCACCATAACGTTAGAAGGCGCAGAACGCCAGATGGTGACAAATGAAGCGGAGAATATTTATCTCGGCTATCTGCGTGATTCAAAGGATGTAGGGGATTTTTATATATACAACCAGGAGAACGCCACATTTTCCCCGTATGAGGAGGTCCCAATCTCGGATACCACATCCATTATCGTGCTTAGTGATACATCCAAGGTGAAGCTTCCGGATACCTATAAAGAGGCAGGACTGACCCTCAATGAAAAAGAATTTCCTGTGTGGCAGGATAATGAACATGAGGGATATTATGTGATGTACGCCATGAATAACAAGGGTGAGACCGGCTACTATCAGTATGATTCCGAGGAGGGAACCTATCAGCGTATTGAGATCGCGGCAGCGGCTAAGACGGAGACGAAGAGGAGCTCCGGGCTGGCAGGAAAGATTACGGATTTCCTGGACCGGCATTTTCAGATTGCAGCGATCATTGCAGGATTGCTTGGGCTTATTATCCTGATCATTATCATTGTGCTTGCGGTGAAATTAAGGAACCGGAACATTGAACTGGATGATCTGTATGATGAATACGGGATTGATCCGGAGGATGATGAACCGCAGGTTTTGGAAAGAGAGAATAAAAAAGAGAAGAAACCGTTATTTGGGCATCATAAGGATGATGACGAGGATGATTTTGACGAAGATGATTTTGATGATGATGACTTTGAAGATGAGGATGATTTTAAGGATACAGGACTGAATGTCCGCAGGGTCAGACCAGATGAGGATGATTTTGAAGAGGACTTTGAGGAAGATGATCTTGAAGAGGACGACATTTTTTCTGACAAGAAGCTGGAACGGTACGACACGAAGACGATCAGGGAGAGTATGGTGATCGGTGATATTGATGACAGGGGCGATCTGGATGATCTTTTGGAGGACCTGTCAGGGAAAAGGCCGGGGCATCAGGAGGATGATGATGCATTCAAGGTTGACTTTGTTGATCTTGATTAAAGAGAATCGGGGGTTCGGAAAATTATAGCAATAGTTTTTCGAACCTTTTATAAAAGGAGAATATGACATGAAGTGGAAGCAGTTTCGCCTGAAAACAACGACTATGGCTGAGGATATTGTAAGCAGTATGCTCGCTGATCTGGGTGTGGAGGGCGTTCAGATTGAAGATAAGGTTCCTCTTTCACAGGAGGATAAGGAGCAGATGTTTGTGGATATTCTTCCAGATGTTCCGGAGGATGACGGATGTGCATATCTGACCTTCTATCTGGAAGAGAAGGAGGAGAAGGAAGAGCTTCTTAAGAGGATCAAAGAGGAGCTTGAGGCGATGGGCGCCTATGTGGATGTGGGAGACTGTACCATAGAGGAATCCGAGACAGAGGATGTGGACTGGGTAAATAACTGGAAGCAGTATTTTCACCAGTTTCTGATTGATGATATTCTTGTGATTCCTTCCTGGGAGAAGGTTAAGGAGGAGGACCAGGGAAAGCTTGTGGTTCACATTGACCCGGGAACGGCTTTTGGGACAGGGATGCATGAGACGACGCAGCTGTGCATCCGCGCTCTCAGGAAGTATGTGACAGAGGGCTCACTTGTGCTTGATGTAGGCTGCGGGAGCGGGATTCTCGGCATGCTTGCGCTAAAATTCGGCGCCCGGTATTCTGTAGGAACGGATCTGGATCCCTGTGCGGTTACAGCGTCCCATGAGAATATGGAAGTGAACGGCATTGGGAGAGACCGTTATGAGATTATAGCAGGAAATATTATTGATGACCAGAGAATTCAGGAGGCAGTGGGCTTCGGGAAATATGATATTGTTGCGGCCAACATTCTGGCGGATGTTCTGGTGCCCCTTACACCTGTGATCGTCCGACATATGAAGCCGGGGGCCGTGTATATTACCAGCGGTATCATTGACGATAAGGAAGAGACAGTGAAGGATGCCGTGAAGGCAGCAGGGCTTGAGATTCTTGAGGTGAATCATCAGGGCGAATGGGTATCTGTCGTGGCAGGAAAGAAGTAGAGGATGCAGAATTTTTTTGTGACTCCTTCCCAGGTGGAGGGAGACAGGATTGTAATTGGCGGTTTAGATGTGAACCATATGAAAAATGTACTCCGTATGCGGTGCGGTGAGCGGCTCATGGTAAGCGACGGCAACAACCGGCGTTATCTCTGCGAGGTGACTGGCTACGAAGTGGGAGAAGCATTACTTCAGATTCTGGAAGAACAGGAGACAGATACAGAGCTCCCATGCAGGATCAGCCTTTTCCAGGGATTGCCGAAACAGGAAAAGATGGAGCTGATCGTGCAGAAATGTGTGGAGCTTGGAGTCTGTGAGATTATACCGACAGCCACAAGGCGGTGTGTTGTGAAGCTGGATGATAAAAAGGCAGAGAAAAAGACGGCGCGCTGGCAGCAGATTGCAGAAAGTGCGGCAAAGCAGGCGGGGCGCGGGATGATCCCCCGGGTCTGGGAGCCGCTTGCGTACTGTGATGCCCTTAAGAGGGCGAAAGAGCTGGATGTTCTTCTGATTCCCTATGAGCTTGCAGAGGGAATGGCAGAGACAAAGCGTGTGATTGATGCCATTGAGCCCGGACAGTCAGTGGGAATTCTGATCGGTCCGGAGGGCGGCTTTGAGAAGGAGGAAGTGAGACTGGCATTAGAGGCCGGGGCAAGAGAGATTACACTTGGAAAGCGTATTTTGCGGACCGAGACAGCAGGGCTTGCGATTCTTTCTGTGCTCATGTTCCATTTAGAGGGAAACTGACATATTCTATAGTAAGCGGATGTAACAGCCCGGACAGGGCAGTCTGTCCGGGCTGTTACAGGCGAATAAAAGAAAAAGGAAGTGAATATATGAGAGAGGTCTATCTGGATAACTCTGCCACTACGCGGGCTTACGATGAGGTCGGGGAGCTGGTGAAAAGAGTTCTGTGCGAGGACTATGGGAATCCGTCTTCCATGCATGCGAAGGGCATAGAGGGAGAGAAATATATAAAAGAGGCAAAGGATACACTGTCCGGGCTGTTCAAGGTACAGGCAAAGGAGATCTTCTTTACCTCTGGGGGAACGGAGAGTGACAATCTGGCGCTGATCGGTGCTGCAAGGGCGAATAAGCGTGCAGGAAATCATCTGATCACATCAGCGATCGAGCACCCTGCTATTATTAACACCATGCGTTATCTGGAAGAGGAAGAGGGCTTCCAGGTTACGTATCTCCCAGTGGACCGCTACGGAAGAATCCGCCTGGATGCCCTGAAGGATGCACTGTGTGAGGACACGATTCTTGTGTCAGTCATGTATGTGAATAACGAGGTGGGTTCTGTACAGCCAATCCAGGAGGCGGCAGGGATTGTAAAGGCATATAATAAAAGGATCCTGTTCCATGTGGATGCAGTGCAGGGCTTTGGAAAGTACCGCATTTATCCAAAGCGGCTGAAGGTGGATCTGTGTTCTATAAGCGGACATAAGATTCACGGGCCTAAAGGAACCGGCGCACTCTACATCGGAGAGCATGTGAAGATTCACCCCATTGTATTTGGGGGAGAGCAGCAGAAAAATATACGATCCGGCACGGAAAATGTACCGGGTATTGCAGGGCTTTCTCTTGCGGCAAGGATGATCTACGAGAATCTGGATGAGAAGGTAGACAGGATGCGGACTTTCAAGCAGTATTTTATCAGCGGAGTAACGCAGATTGAGAATACGGCAGTACACGGTCTGTATGACGAGACATCAGCGCCGCACATTATCAGCGTGGGATTTGCCGGAATCCGGAGCGAGGTTCTGCTCCACGCACTGGAGGAGAAGGGAATCTATGTATCCTCTGGCTCGGCGTGCTCATCCAACCATCCCCAGGTAAGCGGTGTTCTTAAGGGGATCGGCGCCCGCCAGGAATTCCTGGATGCGACACTCAGGTTCAGCATGTCGGAATTTACAACCAGAGAGGAGATAGACTATACGCTGGATACGTTATATCATATCGTACCAGTGCTTCGGAAATATACCAGACGTTAATATAGAAACAATTACTGAAAATACGTGTGAAGGATGAATAGAAGAGGAGAAAAAGAAAATGCGTTTTTCCACATTTTTGTTAAAATACGGTGAGATAGGAATTAAGGGAAAGAACCGGTATCTGTTTGAAGATGCGCTGGTGCGCCGGGTAAGGCATGCCCTTTCCGGTGCGGACGGCAGCTTCCGGGTATACAAGTCCCAGGCAAGAGTTTATGTGGACTGTGAGGGCGAGTATGACTATGAGGAGGTTACAGAGAGGCTTAAGAGGGTCTTCGGACTGGTGGGCATCTGTCCGGTTGTACGTCTTATGGACCGGGGATTTGAGGAACTGAAAAAGGATGCAGTCACATATATGGATGAAACCTATCCGGACAAAAAGCTGACCTTCAAGGTGGAGACCAGGCGGGCAAAAAAAACCTACCCCATGAATTCCATGGAGATCAGCCGTGACCTGGGGGAGGCAATCCTCCATGCATTTCCGGATATCCGGGTGGATGTACATCATCCGGACGTTATGCTGAACGTGGAGGTGCGTACAGACGGAATCTACCTCTACTCCCGCGTCATACCGGGAGCCGGCGGCATGCCGGTGGGAACCAGCGGGACAGCCATGCTCCTGCTGTCAGGGGGTATTGACAGCCCTGTGGCTGGTTATATGATCGCAAAGCGGGGAGTGGAGATTGAGGCGGTCTATTTCCATGCACCTCCGTATACGAGCGAGCGCGCGAAACAGAAGGTGGTTGACCTGGCGCAGATTGTGTCCCGTTATGCAGGAAAGATTAAGCTCCATGTAGTGAATTTTACAGATATACAGCTTTACATCTATGACCAGTGTCCTCATGATGAGCTGACGATTATTATGCGCCGCTATATGATGCGGATTGCAGAACATTTTGCAAGAAAGGACGGCTGTCTGGGACTGATTACGGGAGAGAGCATTGCCCAGGTGGCAAGCCAGACCATGCAGAGCCTTGCCGCTACAGATGATGTCTGCCAGATGCCGGTCTACCGGCCGTTAATTGGCTTTGACAAACGGGATATTGTAAGCCTTGCAGAGGAGATCGGGACTTTTGAAACATCCATCCAGCCATTCGAGGACTGCTGTACGATCTTTGTGGCAAAGCATCCGGTGACAAAGCCAAAGGTGGATGTGATCCGGCATTCTGAAGAGAAGCTTGCAGAAAGGATTAATGAGCTGGTAAAGACAGCGGTTGAGACGGCAGAAGTAATAAAGATTGGAGAGTAGGCGGGGAAGCGCGTGACCTGGCCCGCGGGCATCCGTATCATCCGGGCCGCTGCATAAGGATGGCGGCAGATGGCAGCAAAAAAAGGAGCTTCGCAGGCGAAACTCCTTTTGCTGCAGGTAACCGGTCAGTGCCTTCGCGGTTAAACTTACGTTTTTCCCTTATTCTCCGTCAACAAGATACTCTTTCAGTGTCTCAAGAATATTGTTCATGTCAGACTCACTTGCATGGATGTTGAGCTCAATCGGTTTGGACAGGTCTAAGCTGAAGATTCCCATGATGGATTTTGCATCTATAACATATCTGCCGGACACAAGATCGAAATCATAATCAAACTTTGTAATTGAGTTTACAAAAGACTTTACCTTATCAATTGAATTTAAAGAGATTAATACTGTTTTCATTGGAAATATCCTCCTTATTTCATGTTATGTTATTATCTTAAAAGCATTGGGCGGAAAAGTCAAGAAACAATTTACCAAAGATATACAGGAATTTAACGTTACTGTTCACACAGGACTTTGCATTTACTGCAAAGTCCGTAAGAAAATGATTCAGGTGTGAGCAACGCTCATTCGCGAAGTGAATTTCAAATGGATTTGCGAATGTTACTGTGAACGGAGTGAACAGTAACATTTAATCGGATTATTTATAACAGGGGGTATGGACATGAAAAAGGCAGCTTTACATAATCTTGGGTGCAAGGTGAATGCGTATGAGACGGAGGCAATGCAGGAGCTCTTAGAACAGAACGGGTATCAGATTGTCCCCTTCGGAGAGCGTGCGGATGTCTATGTGATCAATACGTGTACAGTGACCAACATGGCAGACAGGAAATCCAGGCAGATGCTCCACCGGGCAAGAAAGCACAATCCGGACGCTGTGATCGTAGCGGCGGGCTGCTATGTCCAGGCAAAGGGGGACAAGGCTGATCCGGATATTGATATTATACTCGGAAATAACCGGAAGAAGGACCTGGTCAGGGTTCTGAAGGAATATGAGCAGGAAAAACAGAGGAAGATTGAACTGCTTGATATGGGGAAACAGAGGGAATATGAGGAGCTTGGACTTACCCGTACGGCGGAGCATACGAGAGCCTATCTGAAAGTACAGGACGGCTGTAACCAGTTCTGCTCCTATTGTATCATCCCCTATATGAGGGGGAGAGTACGGAGCAGGAAAAAGGAGGATGTTCTCAGTGAGGTGCGTACGCTTGCGTCCGGAGGCTATAAAGAAGTTGTGCTTACCGGGATCCATCTGAGCTCTTACGGTATGGATACAGGGGAGGATCTGCTCTCCCTGATCCGCGGGGTACATAAGGAAGAGGGAATCAGCCGGATTCGTCTCGGTTCGCTGGAGCCCCGGATTATTACGGAGGAATTTGTGCAGGGGATTGCCGGTCTTTCCAAAGTGTGTCCCCATTTTCACCTGTCTTTGCAGAGCGGGTGCGATGAGACTCTGCAGAGGATGAACCGGCGCTATACATCCGGGGAGTATATGGAAAAATGTATGCTTCTGCGGAAGTATTTTGAACGTGCAGCGCTGACAACGGATGTAATCGTGGGATTCCCTGGAGAAACAACGGAGGAATTTGCACGTTCCAGAGCATTTATTGATGCGGTAAACTTTTATGAGACCCATATCTTTAAATACTCTGTGAGGGAAGGGACAAAGGCAGCAGTTCTTCCGGGGCAGGTTCCTGAGGCTGTGAAGTCGGCAAGGAGCAGTGAGCTTATCAAATTAAGCAGGAAAAAGCAGGCGGAATACGAAAGGGAACTGATTGGAACTGTGCAGGAGGTGCTTATGGAGGAGTGCGTCGAAAGGGAAGACGGTATCTATCAGGTGGGGCATACACGGGAATATGTAAAAATTGGACAGAAAACAGGGGAAAATCTGGAAAATCAGCTCGTAAATGTAGAAATTAAAAATCCTTTTCAAATAATTCATTGAATTTTTATAAGCAATAAGGTAGAATAGTCTATAGAAGTATTTTTGGAGGACGTGAATACATGAAAGAGTTAAGCAATACTTTAAGTAATACCCAGTTTTTTCAAGTAGAAAGCGCTCCGCAAATTCAGGCAAAAGACATTCTTGAGATTGTATACAAGGCACTGAGTGAAAAAGGCTATAATCCGGTGAATCAGGTTGTAGGGTATATTATGTCAGGTGATCCCACGTATATCACAAGCTATAACGGGGCCAGGAGCCTGATCATGAAGATGGAGCGGGATGAATTAGTGGAAGAGATGCTTAAGACGTATATCAGGCATAATGGCTGGGTATAATATATGAGAATTATGGGGTTGGATTATGGTTCGAAGACCGTAGGAATAGCAGTGAGCGATCCGCTGGGGATTACAGCCCAGGGGGTAGAGACAATATGCCGTAAGGAGGAGAACAAGCTTCGCAGAACGTGTGCCCGCATTGAGGAACTGGTGCAGGAATACGGTGTGGAGGAGCTTATTCTCGGACTTCCGAAGCATATGAACGGAGAGATTGGGGAACGGGCGGAGTATGCAATCAGATTTGCAGAGATGTTAAAAAGGAGGACGGGTCTCCCCGTGAAGCTGTGGGACGAACGGCTCTCAAGTGTTTCGGCCGAGAGAGTTTTAATTGAGAATAAGGTGAGAAGGGAGAACCGCAAAAAGTATATGGATAAGCTTGCGGCAGTTTTTATATTACAGTCATATCTTGATTCACTGCAGGTTCATTTATAGAGGAATGTGGGCGGTACGTTTATGGAGAAGATAACATTTACGTCTGAAGAAATGCAGGAAAAAGAAGAATTTTATGTACTTGAACAGACAAGGATCAAGGGGATATCTTATATTCTTGTGACGGACTCTAAGGAAGACGATGCAGAGTGCATGATTTTAAGGGACATGTCTTCGGAGGAAGAAGGGGAAGGCATTTATGAGGTCGTGGAGGATGATGAGGAACTGGCGGCGATCGCGAAGGTGTTTGAAGAACTCTTAGAGGATGTGGAGATTGAAAGGTAAGCAATATGTCAGTCAGTCAGGAAGAATTTAAGGAATTATTAAAGAAAAAGGGGCTTAAGGTAACGAATCAGCGGCTGCTTGTGCTGGAGGTGCTGGCAGGTCACCGTGACAGACACATGACCGCAGAGGATATCTATGAGCTTGTGAAGGAGGATTATCCGGAGATAGGACTGGCTACGATTTATCGGACAGTGCAGCTGTTGTTAGAAATGCAGTTGGTGGATCGCATTAATCTGGATGACGGATGTGTGCGGTATGAGATCGGACAGGATACAGATGGGGACATGTGTGGAAAGCATCACCATCATCATCTGATCTGCAATACCTGTGGGAAGGTTCTGCCCTTTAAGGACGATCTTTTGGAGGAGTTGGAACGTCATATTGAGGAAGAGACAGGATTCCATGTGGTAAACCATGAATTAAAATTCTATGGACAGTGCCAGGAGTGCCGGGAAAAGGAAAATAAGAACGGAAAACACACGGAGGTGTAAATTTGAAAAAAGAGAATAATGGAAGTATGAGAATCATTCCGCTCGGAGGACTTGAGAAGATCGGAATGAATATTACTGCCTTCGAATATGAAGACAGTATTATTGTTGTGGACTGCGGTCTGGCATTCCCGGAGGACGATATGCTGGGAATTGATCTTGTGATACCGGATGTGACATATCTGAAGGACAATATTCAGAAAGTGAAGGGATTTGTCATCACTCACGGCCATGAGGATCACATCGGGGCGCTGTGCTATACGCTTAGAGAGATGAATCTGCCTATCTATGCGACAAAGCTCACCATGGGAATCATTGAGAGGAAGCTTGGTGAGCATAATCTTTTGAGAAGTACAAGAAGAAAGGTAGTGAAGCATGGACAGTCCATTAACCTGGGACAGTTCAGAATCGAATTTATCAAGACGAATCACAGTATTCAGGATGCAGCGGCGCTTGCCATCTATTCGCCGGCAGGTATTGTCGTGCATACGGGAGACTTTAAAGTAGATTATACCCCGGTATTCGGGGATGCGATTGACCTGCAGCGTTTTGCAGAGATTGGGAAAAAGGGCGTCCTGGCACTTATGTCTGACAGCACGAATGCGGAGCGCGCCGGATTTACCCAATCAGAGCGCACGGTAGGTATCACCTTTGACCATATATTTGCGGAGCACTATAATACGAGGATTATCATAGCGACCTTTGCCTCGAATGTGGACCGGGTGCAGCAGATCATCAATTCCGCATGTAAATACGACCGCAAGGTAGTTGTAGAAGGGCGCAGCATGGTGAACATCATCCAGGTTGCCCAGGAGCTGGGGTATCTGGATGTACCGGAGAATACACTGGTAGAGATCGACCAGCTTAAGCATTATCCTCCGGAAAAGACTGTACTCATCACAACCGGAAGCCAGGGAGAATCCATGGCGGCACTGTCCCGCATGGCGGCAGATGTACACAAAAAAGTAACGATCATGCCGGGAGACACTGTAATCTTCAGCTCGAACCCGATTCCCGGTAACGAAAAGTCCGTATCAAAAGTCATCAATGAGTTGTCTGCAAAAGGGGCGAATGTCATCTTTTCCGACGCCCATGTATCCGGACATGCCTGCCAGGAAGAACTAAAGCTGATTTATTCATTAGTAAAGCCAAGGTACGCCATCCCCATCCACGGGGAGTACCGCCACAGAAAAGCCAATGCCGGAATTGCAAAAGCACTTGGAATCCCAAAAGAGAATATCTTCATGCTCCAGTCCGGAGATGTACTGGAAGTAAGCAGCCAGTCGGCAAAGGTGGTAGAACGTGTGCATACCGGAGAGATCCTCGTAGACGGACTGGGAGTAGGCGATGTAGGCAACATCGTCCTCCGGGACAGACAGCATCTGGCAGAAGACGGAATCATGATAGTTGTGCTGACACTAGAAAGAGGCAGCAACCAGCTTCTCGCCGGACCAGATATCGTATCCCGCGGCTTCGTCTACGTAAGAGAATCCGAAGGACTGATGGAAGAAGCAAGACGTGTCCTGACCGATGCAGTAGAAGACTGCCTCGGTCACCAGCGCAATGCAGACTGGAGTAAGATCAAGCTCGTAATCAGAGATACCATGAACGAATTTATCTGGAAAAAGACAAAGAGAAGGCCGATGATACTGCCTATTATTATGGACGTATAAAGTTGGGGACGGGGTAAAATTAAAAATGCCCCGTCCCATATTCAAGTGGGGACGGGGCATTTTTAATTTTACCCCGTCCCCAACTGTAGAAAGGGGTGTCCCGGATTGGATAATAATGAAAGAATTGTGTCATATATCCGGTCTTTGGAAAAGCCGGAGAAGGGCATTATTGAAGAAATTGAGCGGGAGGCTCTTGATGCATATGTGCCGATTATCCGCAAGGAGACCCAGAGCTTCTTAAAGGTTCTCCTGACGATTAAGAAGCCGGTTCGGGTTCTGGAGATTGGAACTGCCATTGGATTTTCTGCGATTCTGATGTGCGAATATCTGCCAGAGGAGGCGCAGATTACAACGATAGAGAATTATGAAAAGAGGATTCCTATTGCCCGTAAAAATTTCAGGCGTGCAGGAAGGGAAGGACAGATTACATTGATCGAAGGGGATGCGCTGGAAGTGATGAAAACTCTTGGCGGACCTTATGACCTGATTTTTCTAGATGCGGCCAAAGGACAGTATATCCGGTATCTTCCTGAGGTGGTCAGGCTTCTTGCAGGGGAGGGAGTGCTTCTGGCGGATAATGTGCTTAAAGGCGGAGAGGTGATTGAGTCCCGTTTTGCCGTGGAGCGGCGCAACCGTACGATTCACAGCCGGATGCGGGAGTTTCTCTATGAATTGAAGCATCATGAGGAGCTTCAGACATCAATTCTCCCTTTGGGGGACGGTGTGGCTCTCAGTGTACGTTGTCAGAGGAATGATCATGAAACAGGATAAGGGGTTCATCAGGAAAGGCAAGGACCATAATGAAGAGAAAGGATTTTCTGTTGATATGTTTAGGAAGAATATAGAAAAGAGACGTCCGGAGCTGTTGATTCCGGCAAGCAGCCTGGAGGTTTTAAGGACAGCAGTGATCTTTGGTGCAGACGCAGTGTATATCGGGGGCGGAGCGTTCGGGCTCAGGGCAAAGGCGAAGAATTTTTCCCCGGAGGAAATGAGGGCAGGAATTGAATTTGCCCATTCCCGCGGAGTCCGGGTTCATGTGACAGTTAATATACTGGCGCATAACGCTGACCTTCCAGGTGTGGAAGCGTATTTAAGGGAGCTTAAGGAAATGGCCCCGGACGCCCTGATTATTGCGGATCCGGCGGTCTTTCAGCTTGCAGGGCGGATTTGTCCGGAGATTGACCGTCATATCAGTACCCAGGCAAATAATACGAATTACGGCACATACCGTTTTTGGTGGGAGCTGGGGGCAAAGCGTGTTGTTTCTGCCAGGGAGCTGTCTCTTAAAGAGATCAGGGAGATCAGGGAGCACATCCCGGAGGAAATGGAGATTGAGAGCTTTATTCACGGAGCGATGTGCATCTCTTATTCGGGAAGATGCCTTCTGAGTAATTATTTTACGGGAAGGGATGCCAACCAGGGGGCATGTACTCATCCCTGCCGCTGGAAGTACTCTGTGGTGGAGGAGACAAGACCAGGAGAATATATGCCGGTTTATGAAAATGAGAGAGGCACGTATATTTTTAATTCCAGGGATTTGTGCATGATTGAGCACATTCCGGAGATGATAGATGCCGGAATTGACAGCTTTAAGATAGAGGGACGCATGAAGACGGCTCTCTATGTGGCAACCGTGGCAAGGACCTACCGCAGGGCTATTGACGATTATCTGGAGTCTCCAGAGCTGTATCAAAAAAATATGCCCTGGTATCTTGACCAGATTTCAAATTGTACCTACAGGCAGTTTACTACAGGCTTTTACTTTGGAAAGCCTGGTGAAGAGGCGCAGATCTATGACAATAATACGTATGTGAAGGAATATACGTATTTAGGAATTGTCAGGGGAGAAAGAGACGAAATGTGCCGCATTGAACAGAGAAATAAGTTTTCAGTTGGGGAAGAGATTGAGATTATGAAGCCGGACGGAAGGAATGTCAGGGTACGTGTAGACCGGATTCAGGACGAGGAGGGAAATGACGTGGAAAGCGCCCCCCATCCAAAGCAGGTGCTCTACATCGGACTGGAAGGCGGGAAAGCGGAAACATACGATATTTTAAGAAGAGAAGAAAGCAATTTATGGAGTACTAGTACAGACTTGCATAATTAGCGGCCTGGATCTCAGAAATATTCCCGCAGTTTTTCAATGGCACTTTTTTCAATTCTTGAAATGTAAGAGCGAGAGATACCAAGAAGAGCTGCTATCTCTCGCTGTGTGTATTCTTCTTCATTATATAGTCCGTAACGCATCTTGAGGACCATCCGTTCCCTTGGAGTCAGCTCTGCTTCCATCTTACTGTAAAGCATCTGTATGTCATCGCTTAGCTCTACCTTTCTGTGTGCGTCATCTTCCTCTGTTTCAATAATATCAAAGAGCTGGATCTCATTGCCCTCGCGGTCTGTGCCGATGGGTTCGTAGAGAGATACCTCCCGTGAGGTCTTTTTTCTGGCCCGCAGATGCATGAGAACTTCATTTTCAATGCATCTTGCGGCATAGGTCCCGAGCCTTACGCTTTTGTCCGGATCAAAGGTGACCACAGCCTTAATCAGGCCAATTGTTCCGATGGAGAGGAGATCCTCTGTATCGTCGCAGACTGTCTGGTATTTTTTGACGATATGAGCAACGAGGCGCAGATTGCGTTCGATAAGAATGTGTTTTGCTTCGAGATCACCCTCCGTATATTTCTGCATATAATATCGTTCTTCCGCTGCTGTGAGGGGTTGGGGAAATGATTTCAAGAAAAGCACCTCTTGACATATTTGATATAATCTATGATGAAAATGTGATGTTTGTGCTTTTCCAAAAGAAAATTTGTGCAAAAATACATGTTGCCTATCATTCGGCAAAGTGTTATACTAAATCCAATCTGTCAGATAATGATTCTATTTTATTTCTAACCGTTTCTTTTAGATTCACGCAGATTCATGCATGAGATCAGAGATTTGGTTATTTTATGGTAATTAGTGCGGGTTATACTAGAGCGTGTTTGAAAATTGCTTTCTGCAAGATGTCGTCCCAGTTTGCATCAGATTTTATGCTGGATTTAGGAGGTGTAGCGGGCTACATTGACTAAATTCAGCATAAAATCTGGTGTAAAGTGGGGCGGCAGATTGTGGGAATGAATTTTCAAACACGCTCTAGTCAGCAGGTCTGCGCAGTTACAGTTTGTATTCAGAAAAGGGGTGTATAAATGGCATTCAGTTATGTGTCATCCGCGGCTCTCCTGGGACTTCATGTGGAGCTGGTCAGGGTAGAAGCGGATGTAAGCAACGGCCTGCCCATGTTTCATATGGTAGGCTATCTTTCGTCAGAGGTAAAAGAGGCATCGGAGCGGGTACGAACAGCGATCCATAATTCGGAGCTGTCCTTTCCGCCGAAGAAGACAGTGATTAATCTGTCGCCTGCGACCGTGAAAAAGAAGGGTCCCTCCTTTGACCTGCCCATTGCATTGTCCGTGCTTCTTTCCGTAGGGGTCATCCCGCCGGATTGTCTGAGAAAGACGCTGGTAATCGGGGAGCTCAGCCTGGACGGGAGAGTACGCAAGGTAAAAGGGGTGCTCCCAGTTGTACTGGAGGCGAAAAAAGCAGGATTTTGCACCTGCATTCTGCCAGAGGAGAATGCGGCGGAGGGTGCTTTGGTGGAGGATATACAGATTATTGGTACGGAAAGCCTTAAGGAGATCTGCCTTCATCTTAAGGGAGAACAGTTCATTGACGCATATTCCCATGAGAGGAAAGCAGACCAAAGGAAGCCGGATGGGAACAGACTGGCGGATTTTAGCGATATAAAGGGTCAGGAGACGGTAAAACGTGCGGCAGAGGTAGCAGTGGCAGGAGGGCACAACCTGCTTCTTATGGGGCCTCCCGGCAGCGGAAAATCCATGATAGCGGGAAGAATTTCCACCATCCTGCCCTCTCCCACAAGGGAAGAGTGCATTGAGATTACGAAGATCTACAGTGTTCTGGGCATGGTGGATGAGGAACAGCCGCTCATCCGCACAAGACCTTTCAGAAATGTCCATCATGCGGCGACAAAGGCGGCGCTGATCGGAGGAGGGGCTGTGCCGTCTCCGGGAGAGATCAGCCTGGCACACGGAGGGGTGCTGTTCCTGGATGAGCTGGCAGAATTTCAGAAGCCGGTGCTTGAGGTTTTAAGACAGCCCCTTGAGGAACATATAATCAGAATTGCAAGGAGCCACGGAAGCTATGTGTTTCCGGCAGACTTTATTCTTGTAGCTGCATTAAATCCATGTCCCTGCGGAAATTATCCTAATATGGAGAAATGTACCTGCAGCGAGAGCCAGATCAGACATTATCTGGGAAGGATCAGCCAGCCCTTCCTGGACCGGATGGATATCTGTGTAGAGGTGCCGGGGGTGAGGTATGAGGAACTGAGCAGGAAGGAGGCGTCCGAGGGTTCAGAGGACATTCGCAGGCGGGTGTGCCGGGCAAGAGAGATTCAGAAACACAGATACCAGGAGATGGATATTTCCGTAAATGCCATGCTCGGAATGAAGAAAATTGAGAAATACTGCCACCTTGACAAGGAGGGAGAGGTTCTGATGAAGCGGGCCTTTACTGCGCTGGGGCTGACGGCACGTACATATCATAAAATCCTGAAGGTGGCGAGGACAATTGCAGATCTGGATGAGAGTGAGAGGGTGCTGCCCTGCCATCTGGGGGAAGCAGTAGGCTATCGCACCATTGACAAGAAATACTGGGGGAGGTGAATAAGATTGATCTATGAATACTGGTTTGCGGGGATTAAACCCCTTTCAGATAAAAAAAAGAAGCGTCTGATGGAAATATTTGGAAGTGGAAGAGAGCTGTTTTATCTAAAAGAAAAGGAGCTTTCCAGTCTGTCCTTTTTGACAGAAAAAGACAGGGAAGTTCTGAAAAAAGCAAAAAAAGACACAGGGCTTTCCGAAAATTACGAGGGAATACAGAAAAAAGGAATACGTCTTCTTCTATGCCATAACAACAGTTATCCTGAGAGCCTGAAAAAAATAAAGGACCATCCCTATGCACTCTATGTAAAAGGGAAACTTCCAGATGGCGAAAGAAAGGCGGTGGCAATCGTTGGTGCCAGGAGGTGTACGCCTTATGGGGAAGAGATGGCGCGGATATATGGATATGAGCTTGCACGGGCGGGGGTGGAGATTATAAGCGGCATGGCAAAGGGAATTGACGGAGCCGGGCAGCGGGGAGCATTAGAGGCAGGGGGCAGTACTTTTGCAGTGCTTGGGTGCGGAGTGGATATCTGCTATCCGAGAGATCACATTGGCCTCTACATGGATATACAGCAAAATGGGGGAATCCTCTCGGAACAGTGCCCGGGGGAGCCTCCCCTTCCCTGCTATTTTCCGCAGAGGAACCGGATTATCAGCGCACTTTCGGACGTTATTCTCGTGATGGAGGCAAGGGAAAAGAGCGGCTCTCTGATTACCGCAGATTTAGGACTAGAGCAGGGAAAGGATATCTATGCTCTTCCCGGACCGGCATCCAGCGCCTTAAGTACCGGATGCCACAGGCTTATTTCGCAGGGGGCCGGTATCCTGCTTTCGCCTGGAGAACTGCTGAATGAACTGAATGTCAAGACCGTTAAATTACGTGAAAATAATAACAAAGAGAAAAAAGAACTTGAAACTATTGAAAATATGGTGTATAGTTGCCTTGATTTGTTTCCCCGAAGTGTTGACGGGATTGTCTCTGACACAGGATTACCTCCGGGAAAGGTGCTTGAAATTCTGACAACACTGGAGATCGAGGGAATGGCAAAGGAATTATCAAAAGGTTATTATATCAAAATCATGTAAAAGCGAGGAAATTATCATATGGCACGCTATCTTGTAATCGTGGAGTCACCGGCAAAGGTGAAGACAATTAAAAAATTTCTGGGGAGTAATTATGTGGTTGCGGCATCCAACGGGCATGTACGGGATCTGCCGAAGAGTCAGATCGGAATAGACATAGAGAACGGTTATGAACCGAAATATATTACCATCCGCGGAAAGGGAGAACTACTGGCGAATCTGAGAAAGGAAGTGAAGCGTGCGGATAAAGTGTATCTTGCAACTGACCCGGACCGGGAGGGGGAGGCAATCTCCTGGCATCTGAGCAAAGCGCTCAAGCTTGAGGATAAAAAGGTATACCGGATCAGCTTTAATGAGATTACTAAAAATGCGGTAAAAGCATCTCTGAAAAATGCAAGGGAGATTGATATGGACCTGGTGGATGCACAGCAGGCAAGAAGAGTTCTGGACCGTGTTGTGGGTTACCGCATCAGCCCGCTGCTCTGGGCCAAGGTGAAGCGGGGATTAAGTGCGGGACGTGTCCAGTCAGTGGCGCTGCGCATCATTGCAGACCGGGAGGAGGAGATTAATGCGTTCATTCCGGAGGAGTACTGGAGCCTGAATGTGAAACTTAAGGCGCCGGGAGAGAGGAAGCTTTTAGAAGCGAAGTTTTATGGGACAGAAAACGATAAGATGACAATCGGCTCGAAGGAAGAGCTGGATGCTATATTAAAAGAAATTGAGACAGCCGACTTTTCGGTAGAAAGCATCAGGAGGGGTGAGAGGAGCAAGAAGGCATCTGTACCCTTTACCACCAGTACCCTGCAGCAGGAGGCATCAAAGGCGCTGAACTTTGCAACGTCAAAGACTATGCGGATTGCACAGCAGCTCTATGAAGGAATCGACATTAAGGGAAACGGGACTGTGGGCGTGATCACCTATCTTCGTACGGATTCTACCCGTGTGTCCGAGGAGGCGGAAGGAAGCGTCAGGGCATATATAAAGGAACAGTACGGAGAGCAGTATGTGGCAGAAGGAGTCAGCAAAAAGAGCACAGGCGGAAAGATTCAGGATGCCCATGAGGCAATCCGTCCTACAGATGTAAGCAGAACTCCGGCCATGCTGAAGGATTCCCTTACCAGGGACCAGTTCCGGCTGTACCAGCTCATCTGGAAGCGTTTTGTATCAAGCCGTATGCAGCCGGCAAGATATGAGACTACATCCATAAGAATTGCTGCAGGAAACTACCGGTTTACTGCAGCTGCATCCAAGCTGGTATTTGACGGCTTCCGCCTGATCTATACAGAGGCAGGAGAGGAAAAGGAAGAGGGAGGTGTATTCCTGAAAAGCCTGACAGAAGGAACGGCTCTTACGAAGGACAGCCTGGATACAAAGCAGCATTTTACGCAGCCGCCGGCCCATTATACAGAGGCCGCACTTGTCAAGACCTTAGAGGAACTGGGAATCGGGCGTCCCAGCACCTATGCTCCTACGATTTCAACCATCATTGCCAGGAGATATGTTGCAAAAGAAAATAAAAATCTGTATATGACAGAGCTGGGGGAGGTGGTAAACCACATTATGAAGCACTCCTTCCCGAGTATTGTGGATGTGAATTTCACCGCAAACATGGAGAGCCTTCTTGACGGCGTCGAGGAGGGGAAGGTGAGGTGGAAGACCATTATTGAGAATTTCTATCCGGATCTTGATACTGCAGTAGAGCAGGCACAAAAGGAGCTGGAGAGCGTTACCATTGAGGATGAGGTTACAGATGAGATCTGCGAGGAATGCGGCCGCAATATGGTAATTAAGTATGGCCCCCACGGAAAGTTCCTTGCCTGTCCAGGATTTCCGGACTGCCGTAACACGAAGCCTTATCTTGAGAAGATCGGTGTGAAGTGCCCTCTGTGCGGCAGGGAGGTAGTCATCCGGAAGACGAAGAAGGGAAGACGGTATTTTGGATGTGAGAATAATCCGGAATGTGAATTTATGTCCTGGCAGAAACCGTCTGAAAAAAAGTGCCCGAGATGCGGAAATTACATGGTTGAGAAGGGCAGCAGGCTCCTTTGCAGTGACGAACAGTGTGGATATACAGAGAAGATAGAAAAAAATGAAAAATAATTGGGAAATTTATTGAATAAATAACAATTGTATGATAATATACACTTAAAAAATGGAGGATTGCTGATGAGCGTACAATTGTTAGACAAAACCAGGAAAATCAACAAGTTACTGCACAACAACAATTCGAGTAAAGTGGTGTTCAATGATATATGTGAAGTTCTGACAGAGATTCTGGACTCGAATGTGCTGGTAGTAAGCAAGAAGGGGAAAGTGCTCGGAAAGAGCAAGTGTGAAGGAGTACCGTATATTCAGGAGCTGATAGTCAATGAAGTCGGAAAGCATATTGATGTGATGCTGAATGAAAGGCTTCTTAGCATCCTTTCGACAAAGGAAAATGTGAATTTACAGACATTAGGCTTTTCTGAAGAAGAGGTGAAGGGATATCAGGCGATTATTACGCCGATTGATATCGCGGGAGAACGTCTGGGGACTTTGTTTATCTACAAGAATAACCAGATGTATGAGATTGATGATATCATTCTAAGTGAATATGGAACAACGGTGGTAGGCCTTGAGATGCTCCGTTCAGTAAATGAGGAGAGTGCGGAGGAAAGCCGGAAGGAGCATATTGTCCAGTCGGCGATCAGCACCCTGTCCTATTCGGAGCTTGAGGCGATTATTCATATCTTTGACGAGCTTAATGGTACCGAGGGAATTCTAGTTGCAAGCAAGATTGCAGACAGAGTAGGGATTACCCGTTCTGTGATTGTGAATGCGCTCCGCAAGTTTGAGAGTGCCGGTGTGATTGAATCAAGGTCTTCCGGCATGAAGGGAACCTATATCAAGGTTGTGAATGACTATGTATTCACGGAGCTTGAACGCATCAGAATGGAGCGGGGCAGAGACTGATCTGCCGAGTAGCTATAAGGAGAGAAACTATGTACGAGGAATGTTCTGCGGACCTCCGGATGATCAGAATGATCAAAAAGGGCGGTTTTTTTGACGATCTTTCTTATCATTGTAAAATTATCCGGTATATTGAAGAGGAGGAGAGCATATACTTACTAACAGGAAAGGTGGATCTCCCCACATTTTCCCTGGATGGAATATACGAGTGCATCATTCAGGCGAAAGATGCACCGGTTATATGCACCGGCACGATTCGGGACCGGTACTGGAGCAAAGCGGGAAGGGTAATTGTGTTCCGGGTGGAAAATGGATTTTATAAAAATAATCTAAACTAAATAAAAGTGTGTTGACAAAACAAAGGGAGAGTGCTATTTTATATCTAGAAGTTTTTAGCACTCTCTTTTTATGAGTGCTAACAAAATATATTTAGAATAGTTAAGGAGGTAGCACAATGAAATTAGTACCATTAGGAGACAGAGTTGTATTAAAACAGTTAGTAGCTGAAGAGACTACAAAGTCAGGAATCGTGATTCCCGGACAGTCAAAGGAGAAGCCGCAGCAGGCAGAGGTTCTTGCAGTGGGACCTGGCGGAACAGTAGACGGGAAAGAAGTAAAGATGAATATTGCAGTCGGACAGACTGTCATTTATTCCAAGTATTCAGGAACTACTGTTGAGATTGACGAAGAAGAGTATATTATCGTAAAACAGGATGATATCCTTGCAGTTGTAGAATAAAAGGCAGCTGCCGGCAGGTTATTCAGCCTGTACGATTTTGAGAAGGAGCATTTAGTTATGCAGCAGTGAAAAGGCTGCAGGGAAACCAGATAAGCAAGCAATAAAAATTCAGGAGGCGTATGAATCATGGCGAAAGAGATTAAGTATGGTGCAGAGGCAAGAGCCGCACTGGAATCAGGAGTAAATCAGTTGGCTGACACAGTAAGAGTAACACTTGGACCTAAGGGACGCAATGTTGTCCTTGACAAGTCCTTTGGCGCACCGCTTATTACGAATGACGGTGTAACAATTGCAAAGGAGATTGAGCTTGAGGATGCATTTGAAAATATGGGTGCACAGCTGATCAAGGAGGTTGCATCCAAGACAAATGACGTGGCAGGAGACGGAACAACAACAGCTACAGTTCTTGCACAGTCCATGGTACATGAAGGAATCAAGAACCTGGCAGCAGGCGCAAACCCGATTATCCTGAGAAAGGGTATGAAGAAAGCGACCGATGTAGCAGTAGAGGCAATTGAGAAGATGTCAAGCAAGATTAACGGAAAGGATCAGATCGCAAAGGTAGCTGCAATCTCAGCCGGTGACGAGAGCGTAGGAGAGATGGTGGCAGATGCGATGGAGAAAGTTTCTGGAGACGGCGTAATCACCATTGAAGAGTCCAAGACAATGAGGACAGAGCTTGACCTTGTAGAAGGTATGCAGTTTGACCGTGGATATGTATCTGCATATATGGCAACAGATATGGACAAGATGGAGGCTGTTCTTGAGGATCCATATATTCTGATCACAGATAAGAAACTTTCTAATATCCAGGATATTCTGCCGATCTTAGAGCAGATCGTACAGTCCGGCGCAAGGCTTCTGATTATTGCAGAGGATGTAGAAGGAGAAGCTCTCACAACTCTGATCGTGAATAAATTAAGAGGAACTTTCAACGTAGTAGCTGTGAAGGCGCCTGGATATGGTGACAGAAGAAAAGAAATGTTAAAGGATATTGCGATTCTTACAGGCGGTGAGGTAATCTCTGAAGAGCTTGGCCTGGACTTAAAGGAGACAACCATGGAGCAGCTTGGCCGTGCAAAATCCGTAAAGGTACAGAAGGAAAATACCGTGATCGTAGATGGTCTTGGAAATAAAGACGAGATTTCCTCACGGGTAGCACAGATCAAGGCTCAGATTGAGGAGACAACATCTGACTTTGACAGAGAGAAGCTTCAGGAGAGACTTGCGAAGCTTGCAGGCGGCGTAGCTGTTATCCGTGTAGGCGCGGCGACAGAGACAGAGATGAAGGAAGCAAAGCTCCGTATGGAGGATGCCCTGGCAGCTACAAGGGCAGCAGTAGAGGAAGGTATTGTGGCAGGCGGCGGTTCTGCTTATATCCATGCGGCAAAAGAGGTAGAGAAGCTTGCTGAAAGCCTGGAAGGCGACGAGAAGACTGGCGCAGGCGTTGTATTAAAGGCACTGGAGTCTCCGCTTTACCATATCGCTGCAAATGCGGGACTCGAAGGCTCCGTTATTATCAGTAAGGTAGCAGAAGCAGAAGAGGGCGTTGGATTCGATGCTCTGACAGAAGAATATGTAGATATGGTACAGAATGGAATCCTTGACCCTGCAAAGGTAACAAGAAGTGCACTGCAGAACGCAACAAGCGTGGCATCCACACTCCTTACAACAGAGTCCGTAGTAGCCAATATAAAAGAAGAAACACCAGCAATGCCCGCAGGAGGCGGCGGAATGGGGATGATGTAACATCCTCACCCCGTGTAAGGTGTGGCGGCGGACGCGGTGTCGTGGGATGAGAAGCCCGCGTAAGAGCCGCGTCCGCAATGCAGAAAAGTGTATACCCTGCACAGGAAGCGCGGCAGAGGATCCAAAGAAACGGGCGCGCCGCGCCAAAGGCTGGAGCAGGGGACGAAAAAAACATATCCCACGCAAACGGGACAACATTACGGTGAACTAACTGTCAACTCCGACTAAGACGCTCGGGAGAGCCCTTGCGCCTAAGCCGGAGTTGACAGTTAGTTCGCCGCAGCGTTGTCCCGTTTACGTTGGATACCTTCCTCCCCCGCCCCGCGTCCTCCTCCCCCGCGAAGAAAATAAATTATAGATGATTTTTGGGATTATATATGATACAATAGGAGTGAAATTGAATTTAAGGAGGATAGGTATATGGGTGATTTTTATACAGAGCAGCTGATCAAGAAGCAGACAACAATGAAGGATGTATTCATTAAGGCATTTCTCGTGGCAATTGCCATTGTGTCAGTGTTTGTGGTACTGATGTTCCCGGTAGCAATTATTGTCCCGATTATTGTAATTGCAGCAGTTGTGTTCCTGATCCGCAGGCTGGATGTAGAGTATGAGTATTTGTATGTGAACGGCGACCTGGACATTGACAAGATTATGCACAAAGCAAAGCGTAAGAGAATATTTTCAACAAATATTGACAACATGGAGCTGCTGGCGCCAGAAGGAAACGAGGGCCTTAACCAGTTCAGGAATGCAAAAGTGGTAGATTACACATCAGGAAGCGCAGATGCAAGGCGTTATGTACTTGTAGTGGCGGACAATGGACAGGTTACTAAGCTGGTCTTTGAACCGAATGATGACATCATTGAAGGGATCTTTCTTATGGCCCCGCGAAAGGTTGTGAAAAATAGATAAAAAAGTTGTTGACAAGTAGGGAGAGTATTTTGTATTATAGCATATAAATATCCAACAGGCCAGGGTTCTTTCTGCCGTTGGTGTAAAGAAAGCACTTTAGAAGCATAAGAGGGTGCTGAACAGATACCAGAATACTTAATATACGAAAAGAGAGGGATAATATCATGGGAAAGATTATAGGAGAGGGTATTACATTCGATGACGTTCTTTTGGTTCCGGCTTATTCAAAGGTGATTCCGAATCAGGTGGATCTGTCTACGTACCTGACGAAGAAGATCAGACTGAATATACCGATGATGAGTGCAGGTATGGACACTGTTACAGAACACCGTATGGCGATTGCCATGGCACGCCAGGGGGGGATCGGCATTATTCATAAGAATATGTCGATTGAACAGCAGGCAGAAGAAGTAGACAAGGTAAAGCGTTCTGAGAACGGCGTTATTACAGATCCGTTCTATCTTTCACCGGATAATACACTGGCAGATGCCAACGAGCTGATGGGGAAGTTTCGTATATCTGGCGTTCCTGTTACGGAGGACGGGAAGCTTGTCGGTATTATTACCAACCGTGATCTGAAGTTTGAGGAGGATTTCTCAAAGAAGATCAAGGAATCTATGACCTCTGAAGGGCTGGTTACGGCAGAGGAGGGCATCACTTTACAGGAAGCAAAGAAGATTCTTGCGAAGGCAAGAAAGGAAAAGCTTCCGATCGTAGACAAGAATTTCAATTTAAAAGGACTTATTACAATTAAAGATATTGAAAAGCAGATCAAGTATCCTATATCTGCCAAGGATTCCCAGGGCCGTCTGCTCTGCGGCGCAGCGATCGGTATTACTGCAAACTGCCTGGAGAGGGCAAAGGAGCTTGTTGATGCAAAAGTGGATGTTGTTGTGATGGATTCTGCCCATGGACATTCTGAGAATGTACTGCGCACGGTAGATATGGTAAAGAGTAAGTTCCCTGACCTGCAGGTAATCGCAGGGAACGTTGCCACAGGCGCCGGTGCGGAGGCGCTTATTAAGGCAGGTGTTGACGCGGTTAAGGTTGGAATCGGGCCGGGTTCCATCTGTACGACACGGGTTGTGGCAGGTATTGGCGTACCGCAGATCACGGCGGTTATGAACTGCTATGAGGCTGCGGACCGTTACGGAATCCCGATTATTGCAGACGGAGGTATCAAATATTCCGGTGATATGACGAAAGCAATTGCAGCAGGTGCGAATGTATGTATGATGGGAAGTATCTTTGCAGGCTGCGATGAAAGTCCGGGAACGTTTGAGCTGTATCAGGGAAGAAAATACAAGGTTTACCGTGGTATGGGCTCCATCGCTGCCATGGAAAATGGAAGCAAGGACCGCTATTTTCAAAATGATGCCAAGAAGCTGGTTCCAGAAGGCGTGGAAGGCCGCGTTGCATATAAGGGAAGCATTGAGGATACAGTATTCCAGCTTATGGGAGGCCTGCGTTCAGGTATGGGATACTGTGGAACGGCAGATATTGAATCTTTGAAGAAAAACGGAGAATTTGTTAAGATCTCGCCCGCCTCCCTAAAGGAGAGCCACCCACATGACATTCATATTACAAAGGAAGCACCGAACTATAGTGTAGATGAGTAGAGAGGCTATAAGTGGATGGCGCAGGCGTGAACTGTATCAGAGGTGTAAAATACCCTTTGATGCATACATCATCATATTTAAGGAAATATTCATAATTTTTTAAATGGCTTTTCATGGTTTTATCCGGCAGATGTGTTAGAATTAAATATGCTCACAGCCGATGATTCTGCCGTGAGTATCACGCCAGCCGCAGCCGCAAAGCGGCATACTTCCTTATGCGGCTGTGTGCATCATGTTATACTGCGCGGCAGTAATTAGAAAGAATCGTGGCAGGGGCGCTGAGCAGCTGTAAAAAGGATAAGATGATGGTGAGTACATATGAAAAAAGGACGGAAGAAAAAGATATCTGATATACAGAGAATGAAACGGGTCCGGCGGTATATGTGGCTGGGCCTGATTTTCTTAATTGTTCTGGCAGTATTTCTGGGAATTACAAAAAAGGTGAAGCCGGGATGGTTTACAAGGAAATATTATGAGATGGAGGGAAAGGATATTGATGCCTCCAAACCTGAAATTGACGTACAACTTCTTACGGTAAATGAATATTCGAGACCTGGAACAGAGACAGAGAAGATTACGGGGATTGTCGTGCATTATACGGCAAATCCCGGTTCAACGGCGATTGATAACCGGAATTATTTTGAAGGGCTTAAGGATACCCATATAACGGAGGCAAGCAGCAACTTTATTATCGGGATTGAAGGGGAGATCGTACAATGTGTGCCGACCTGGGAGGTGGCGTATGCATCCAATTCACGCAATATTGACACTGTATCCATTGAATGCTGTCATCCGGATGAGAGTGGGAAGTTTACAGAGGAGACATATCGTTCCATGGTTCAGCTTTGTGCATGGCTCTGCCTGAAGTTTGATCTCAGTGAGGAGGAGGTAATCCGTCATTATGATGTGACGGGGAAGAACTGCCCAAAGTATTTTGTGGAAGATAAAAAAGCGTGGAAACGGTTTCGCAAGGATATTAAGGCAGCGATAAAAAATACACCGCAGGACGGGAGGGACAAAGCTTGATAGATCTGTTTCGTACATTTTATCCGGATGCCTTTGTGGCGTCCTCCTATGTAATTGATTATGAAAAACTGTACAGAAAAGGATACAGAGGGATTATTTTTGACATTGATAATACACTTGTTCCCCATGGAGCTCCGGCTGATGGGCGTGCTGTCCGGTTATTTGAACGGCTTCGGACAGCCGGATTTGATACCTGTCTGATATCAAATAACCAGGAGCCCAGGGTAAAGCCTTTTGCGGATCAGGTGGGGAGCCGGTACATATTCAATGCCCATAAGCCGTCTGTGAAGAACTATAAAAGGGCCATGGAGCTGATGGGGACAGACCAGAAGACCACCCTCTTTATAGGCGACCAGCTGTTTACGGATGTATGGGGAGCAAAGCGTTCTGGTATAAAAAGCATTCTGGTAAGACCTATTTATCCGAAGGAGGAGATACAGATTGTGTTAAAAAGGTATCTTGAACGGATCGTTCTTTATTTTTATACTCACGGCCGATGAAATCTGCCGTGAGTATCGCAAAAGCCGCAGCCGCAAAGCGGCATATTTCCTTATGCGGCTGTGCGTAGCATATATGCATTCAGACAGGAAGGACGGGGGGAAGCTGATATGAATCCTGTTGTAGTCAGAGACGTCAGAATCGGGGAAGGAATTCCGAAGATCTGTGTCCCGATAACGGGTACGACAAGAGAGGAGATTATAGAGGAGGCGGGGATGATTTCTAGTAAGCCTGCTGATATGGCAGAATGGCGCGCCGACTGGTATGAGGACATATTTGACGTTCAGAAGGTCAGAGAGGTTCTGAGATGTCTGCGGGAGACTCTGGAGGAAATGCCCATTCTATTTACCTTCCGTACAAAAGGGGAAGGAGGAGAAAGGGACATTGATGTGGAGGGCTATATGAAGGTTAATAAGGCGGTGATCGCCTCAGGATACATTGACCTGGCGGATGTGGAGTTATTTTCCGGAGACGAGACTGTACAAGAACTGATAGAAGAGGCACACCGCCTTGGAGTTAAGGTTGTGCTGTCGAATCATGATTTTGATAAAACGCCGGAAAAGGATGAGATTGTGTCAAGGCTTCGCAGGATGCAGAAACTGGGTGCTGACATTCTGAAGATTGCGGTAATGCCTGGGAGTACCAGAGACGTGCTTATTCTTCTTGAGGCAACGGAGGAGATGAGATGTACCTATGCGGACCGTCCTCTTATTACCATGTCCATGTCTCAAACCGGTGTGCTCAGCCGTCTTTGCGGCGAGGTGTTTGGGTCGGCAGTTACCTTCGGGGCAGTGGGAAAAGCTTCCGCGCCAGGACAGATAAGAGCCGAAAAATTAAAGGATGTGCTGGAACTGATTCATGGAACAGATATGACGGCTTCTATTCAGGGCTGAAAAATGAGAATAATCGAAAAATTTAGTTGAAAATACTTCTGTTTTATTATAGAATGGAAAAGGCAGAAGAACGTATTAAGCGCTATCCGGGCGCGGTTAAGGAGGATTTATATAATGGCAGATGCTTATATTGAAAAAGGTACCACGTACGAGATTGACGGGAAGGTATACGAGTGCCTGGAGTTTTTACATGTAAAACCGGGAAAGGGATCCGCATTTGTTCGTACGAAGCTTAAGGATGTAATTAATGGAGGCGTGGTTGAGAGAACCTTCAACCCATCTAAGGATGTGCTGAAAAAGGCATTTATTGAGAGAAAGGAAGTTCAGTATCTGTATAATGATGGAGATCTGTATTACTTCATGGATATGGAATCCTTTGAGCAGACACCGGTCGGTAAGGATGATGTGGGCGATTCTCTCAAGTTTGTGAAGGAGAATGAGATGGTTACGATGAAGTCTTACCAGGGCAAAGTATTTTCCATTGAGCCTCCGTTTACTGTAGAGCTTGAGATCACAGAATCCGAGCCCGGTGTAAAAGGTAATACAGCAACAGGCGCTACAAAGCCGGCGATTGTAGAGACAGGAGCACAGGTTATGGTTCCGCTATTTGTAGAGCAGGGCGAGAAGATTAAGATTGACACCCGCTCCGGCGAATACCTGTCCAGGGCATAGGCGGCAGATTTCTGAATTTTACCCTATAAGGCTACTGTTTACAGGCGTGCCTGTGGACAGTAACTCCATAAGGAAAACATAAGGAAAACATAAGGGAAAAAGCCTTGCATTTTATGCAGGGCTTTTTTATAATGCATATACCATAATATTTGAAACATAAAAATAAGGCTGTCTGCAGAGAGGAGGATTATGACATATTGCCAGTTTGTGCAGATGGTGGAAAAGAAGGTAAAAGAGGAGCTTAAGGAGCGTGTCTGTGTGAGTATTTACACGGCAAGGAAGTATAATGGAACTGTGCGCAAGGGGATTCTCTTTAGTGAACAGGGAAGTAATATTTCCCCGACCATTTACCTGGAGGAATACTACAGGCAGTTCCAGTTTGGGGAGACGATTGACCTGATCACAAAAGAAATCCTGATCCTGTATGGAAAGATCCGTTTCAGAGAGCCGTGGAAGGAGGGAATCATCCGTAATTACAGTGAAGTCAGGGATCGGATCATTTACCGCCTGATTAACAAGGAGGAAAACGAGCTGATGCTTCAGGACATGCCTTATGTGATGTATCTTGATCTTGCTATTGTATTTTATGTACTTGTGGAGGCCAGTGACTATGGGACAGCTACGATGCCTGTTAAGCTTGAGCATCTGGGGCTCTGGAATGTTAAGAAGGAGCAGGTGTACGAGCAGGCATGTAAGAATACCTGCCATCTGTTCCCGTCTGAATTCAGGGCGATGAGTTCTGTGATCGCGGAGCTTACGAATATAGAGGATACAGGCGGAGAGGACGCTCTCTATGTGCTCAGCAATCATCTCAGAAGCTTTGGAGCGGCAGCAGTGCTCTATCCAGGATGCCTGTGTGAGATTGGAGAATATCTGGGAGAAGACTATTATGTGCTTCCAAGCAGTGTGCATGAGATGATTATCATACGGGAGAGTGCAGCCCCTGACAGGAGAGCCTTAAGTGCCATGGTCACAGACATTAATGCAACCCAGGTGGAGAAAGAAGAGGTACTGTCCAATCAGGCATATTATTTTGACCGTATGAAAGGAAGTCTTTCCCTGTAAAACAGTGTCAGTGATCCAGGAGCGGGGGGGACTCACTCCTGAATCACGTTTGACCTTCGACCCTTGGACCTGATGCGGATAATGCCGCCGGAGCACGGTCTGTCCTGTCTGTTTTGGCGGGACAGATTTAGTTCCTTTTAGAAATCTTCTGCATATAGTAGAAAGAAATGTAAGTTATAAAGGTATGTCAAGATATGAAAGAATATGTAACTTTCTCATTAGAAACACATCTTTTTTTCGGAAGGATCATGAAAGAACATTCTCTATTCCTGCTCGCAGGGTATCCGGCGAAGGAAACGGAAATGATACAGCGTGCAGATCAGTTCCGCGCGGAATTTGAAGAGGGGCTTAGAAGGACGGTAATGCTTGCAGACGGCATTGTAAGCGAATCCGTTTTGCACTCCGGGGAGGTTGTAACGGAATTTACACAAAGCGTAGAATGCCAGACCAAAAAACTGGCAGGAATCCCTATTGACGTTAAGATTACTGAGGCAGAAGAACGGCTTCGTGCCGGAAACTGCGTTATGGTAAACAGGGAAATGGTTCAGCATATAAGAATGCTTAACCGGCAGATGCTAAAAAGCCTGAACGGACTGATTGCGTTTAAGGAAGAGATTCTGAATAAAATGACACGGTGTAGTCTTTATACGACTAACTACCCACTGCTGATCGAGCACATTCTGAGGGAGGCAAAACTGTACCAGCAGATTTTGTCAGAGCTGGAAAAGAGAGGCAGGATCTATATACCTGATCTAAGAAACCAGGAGATATTCTGGAATCAGATCATGATGGAACATGCCCAGTTCATCCGGGGGCTGCTGGATCCGACAGAATGTGAGCTGATCGAAACAGCAGATGGATTTGCAGAAGACTACTGCCGCCTTTTAGAAGAGGCAAGAAAGCAGGATCGGAAGGCGGCGGATGCATTAACTGCGCAGACCTTACAGACAACAAAGAAGTATCAGAAGTTTAAGACAGCAGGGACAGAAGGGATTACAGGCTGTCAGATCCGTTCTATCATCCTTCCACTTTTGGCTGACCATGTGCTCCGTGAAGCAAATCATTATCTGCGGATTCTGGAACATGTACAAAAAAGGCAGAGATCAATATGGAATTAGGTAAATATCCAGGCCCGTGAGGAAGTACAGCCATTGGTTATCCGGGGCAATCTGTTATACCTGGTATGCTGACGCAGAAGGCGTATTCTTACTTTATGATATGGCAGATCCCGGTTTTTCACAAAAGAAATACCTATAAAGTATCTTACAGAAATTGGTCTAACGAACCTAATCGTTCGCAGACCAATTTCCTCTATTCGGATAGGTAAATGCGGTGTGAATCTTATCAAACAGCAACGGTTCTCCGTCAGCAAAGCGGCAGCGGAATTCTTTGATCTGATTTGCGCATTTGGAAACGGCAAATTATTTCCTCCTTTATTTCTCCGCATATATTCTGATTCTGCAAAACGTTTCAAAATAAGTTCCATCCGGCATCTGTGTTTTTTTAAATATTTCTTCGATTACCCTATGGCGGAAAACCGCCTTTAATTGCTGCGGAACCTGATTAAGAAACGGTACAAGGCAGGGCTGGTCAATCCAACGGATTATATCTGAAGCGCTGGGAAAATATCTGTCTCTATTTAGTTCCATGATAGTACAGGAGGAAAATCCAACCGCTGAAAGAAATTTCGTATACTGTTTTTTGGATGGCATAAACCAAGGCCATTCATATTCTTTAAAATATTCTGCATACGGACGTTCCGCCATAATTCTTTGAATCACGCTGATAAAATTGGCACAATTACCGATGCCTCCAAAATCCCACAGTATTTTCCCGTTTGCTTTTAACGCTTTATGTGCATTCTTTAAAAGCCGTCTATGGTCTTTCACCCAATGTAAGGCTGCATTAGAAAAAATAAGGTTAAATTCCTTCTCGAAATTCATCTTGTTTATGTCCATATGTATAAATGTCAGATTATTTCTATGGATCATTTTGGCAGTCTCGATCATGTGAAGGGAAGCGTCTATTCCCAGCACCTTTCCCCTCGGCACAGATCGTGCTAATCGCTCCGTCAGAATCCCGTCTCCGCATCCAAGATCCAATATAGTTTCATTTCCTTTGAACGAAAATTCTGAAATCAGGTCATTTCCCCATTCTTTTTGGTGTTTTGAAGCAGTTTTGTATTTTTCGCCGTCAAACTCAAATGTATTCATGCAAAACCTCCTTTACATTAATATGTTTTATTGCATTATACTTCTCTATATGATATAGTTCAAATATATGATTTTTATAAAATGTATAAATTATAATTATGGAGAAGCTATGAATACATTTGATAATCTCACAAAATACAAGATATTTCTTTCTGTTGCTGAAAATAAAAGCATATCCAAAGCGGCCGCTTCGCTGTATATTTCCCAGCCTGCAGTGAGCATTACAATAAAGAAACTGGAAGAAAATCTTAACACCACGCTTTTTGTCAGAAAGTCAAAGGGAGTGGAGCTGACAGAGAACGGAAGATTATTGTACGATAGTGCGAAAAAAGCGTTTCAGATGCTTTCAGATACGGAAAAAAGTCTTAAGTTTCCCTTTCATGCAGGGCATTTACGAATAGCTGCCAGCAATGTGTTGTGTAAACATTTTCTCATGCCTTATCTGAAAGAATATTTGAGCTTATATCCTGATACAGATCTGGCAATCACATGTACGTCTTCAGCAGAAGCGTTTGTTATGATTGAGAAGTGCAGCATTGATTTGGCGCTGGTGGTGAAGCCATCAAACCCCGGAAGGTTCATGTATCATTCCCTGGGGATGATTAAGTATATTTTTATCTGCACGCCGGCTTATAGGGAGAAATGGGACTGCCAGAATGATGAAATATTCGAATATGCGAACATCATGCTCCTTGATAAAGATAATGTATCCAGGAAGCATATTAATGCTTACTATGCAAAAAACAATATCATTCCCCTTCATATTCTTGAGGTAAATGAGATGGATATGCTGATTGAATTTGCCAAAATGGGGCTTGGAATCTCCTGCGTTGTGAAACAGTTTGTAGAGCAGGAATTAGAAACGGGCTGCCTGATGGAAATCACCTTGTCCAATCCTGTTCCGTCCCGTGAAATAGGTTTTTTATATCAAGATATACAGCCGCTCAATGACAATATTCTGAAATTTATTCATGCAAAACCTGCCGCTAACGGCGTTCCTGTATTTTGAAGGAAAGGGAGTGACAGAATGAAAGGGTTTAACCGAGAAAATCAGTTATTTTCCCTCTGCGGATTGAATTGCGGGCTTTGCCCCATGTTTTTGAATAAATACTGTCCTGGCTGTGGCGGTGGGGAAGGAAATCAGTCGTTAGGGAATCCCCTTTTTATTATAATGAAGAAAAGAGGTAATACAATAGAGGATAAGGAGAACAATAATAACATGGACAGACTGAATTTATCGGACAATATTATCCGGCTCAGGCGCGAGCGGAAGATTACCCAGGAGGAACTTGCAGACTTCCTCGGAGTAAGTAAGGCAGCCGTATCCAAGTGGGAAAATGCCCAAAGTACGCCGGATCTTATGCTTCTGCTCGAACTTTCTGCTTATTTTGGCACGACGATAGATGAACTGATCGGGTACAAAGCCCAGCTCTCCAAAGATCAGATCCGTCGATTCTATGCGGAGCTTGTAAAGGATTTTGCCAGGCTTCCTTTTCATGAGGCCATTGAAAAGACCCGCACTCTGGCCCACAGGTACTATTCCTGCCATGCCTTTTTGCTGCAGCTTAGCGTATTGTACTTGAACCATTACATGTTGGCAGAGTCAGAAGAGGAACAAAAACATCTTTTGGAAGAGGCTGCTTCATGGTGCGACCATATTCTGGAAAGCTGCAGTGACGTGGGCATATGCAGTGATGCTTTGGTTTTGAAGGCTGGCATCAGCTTATGGCTTGGGAAAACGGCTGAAACGATTACTATGCTGGAGCCTTCTTCTGACCCCGCCCGTCTTGCAGGGCAGGACGGGGCCATACTGGTCCAGGCATATCAGATGGCGGGGGAACATGGGAAGGCAAGAAATTATATCCAGGCAAGGGAATGGCTGGATCTTCTGAATCTGGTTGGTGATGCCGCGATATCCCTGGCTTTATATCAGGACGACATAGAGCGGTGCCGAAAGACGATATGCAGGATCAGAAATGTAATGGAATCCTACCAGCTGGAGAAGCTCCATCCCAATCTTGCTGCACAGTTCCATTACCAGGCGGCAGTTATCTATGCAGCAGGCGGGGAGGAGGAAGAAGCACTTAAGGCTCTCTTCCTTTTTGAGAAGTGTGTTGACGGGCTCTTACGGGCAGAGAAGGCTGTACTCCACGGGGATGAATATTTTGACTGCTTAGACGCATGGATTGAAGCTCTTCCATTGGGAGAAATGGCTCCAAGAAGCCGGAAATTCGTTTTTCAGAATCTGCAGGAAGCATTAAGCCACCCGGCTTTTGAGGCTCTTAAAGAGAATACTGATTTCCAGAAGATACTGCAGCATTTTGCAAAAACTGACACATAGAAGACTGGCAGATGCGAAGCAGTTGTAGTGAAGGATAATCCCGCCGCAATGCCTGTTTTGAAATTTGTTCGCAGGATTTCCTTTACTTTTAATCAAAAATGTGTTAATATATGATTTGCAAATTCATATTTTGTTATGCACCCGTAGCTCAGGGGATAGAGCACCGCCCTCCGGAGGCGGGAGCGGCGGTTCGAATCCGCCCGGGTGTGTACCTGAAAAAAGTACTGGTTGTGCGGAGGTAGTCTATGAAAAAAGGTTGGCTCATCCCGCTGATACTCGTAATGATTGTTGGTGTCATGGGATTCGGTCTTACCGGAGAAGAAGCGCACAAGGTACAGAAGATAAGCCGGAAGGCGGTAAGGACAAGCAATCACGGATGTGAAGTAATGATTATGAATCCTCTCCGCGAAGAGGCATACTCGGAAGTTGCAAGAACAGTGAAGACATACTACAGACAGATCGGTGCAGATACAGAGTTCATAAAATCTTATGATAACATCCGTGTATATACGAAGAAAGGCAGATATACAGGCTCATATATCGTATTTGTCAAGTATGAGATGCAGATAAAGGATATTTATACAAAAGTACCGGGACTTGGAACACTGTATGTGGAAAAAAACAGGACAAGCGGAAGATACGAGATCATAAGCAACCCGGAGATGTCGGATCTGAAAGAATACATGGCAGTGCTCGGCTCCCATGAGGATGTAAAACAGCTCCTCGCAGAGGCTGACCAGGAATACAAGACAGCCGTCAATTCCGATGCACTCCTAAAAGAAGCTCTTCTGGATCTCAAAAATGCCTACGAAAGTTAGAGCAATTAAAAGCTTAATAAAGATAGACAAGGTCAGCTTTTTCGTAGAAGCTGACCTTTTTTGGGGGACGGGGCATTTTTTAAAATGCCCCGTCCCTCCAAAAAACTTTTAAAGATTTCGACAAGAATTTATCACATTTTAAACACATTTAGGTTGTAAACTTACTGTCATAGAAATGATAAAGATAAAGACAGAAGTCATAAAGAAGGGAGATACTTTTATGGAAAATCAATATACCTATTATACACCGGAACAGAATTTTAATGAGCAGGCTCCAAAGCCGAAGAAACAGCACAAGGTTCCGAAGTGGGTAAAGATTATATGTGCGGCGCTGGTATTCGGTCTCGTTGCAGGGGCTGGATTTGAAGGAGCGAGCTTTGCGGTGGGAAGTGTGCTGGACAGAATCGGGGGACGTACTTCCGGGAATAAGTCGGAGGATAAACAGGTGGAAGGCACGAAGCTTACGAAGGCCTCCAGTGGAAAGATTTCTACTGATATTACAAGGATTGCCGAGAGTGCAATGCCTTCTGTAGTATCCATCACGAATATCAGTATTCAGCAGGTACAGAGCTTTTTCGGCGGTGTATTTGAGCAGGAGATTCCGAGTGCGGGTTCGGGAATTATTGTGGGTCAGAATGATAAAGAGCTTCTGATACTTACGAATAATCACGTCGTGGCCAACAGCGAGACGCTTACCGTTTCCTTTATAGATGAGGAGAGTGTGGAGGCTAATGTTAAGGGGACAGATGCAGCAAGGGATATTGCTGTTGTATCAGTGAATCTTAAGGATATTAAGGACACAACAATGGATCAGATCAAGGTAGCCACCCTGGGAGACTCCACGGCGCTTCAGGTGGGAGAGCCTGCGATTGCTATAGGAAATGCACTGGGCTATGGACAGTCCGTAACAACCGGAATCGTATCAGCCACAAAGAGAAAGCTGGAGGGCTTTGACAGTGAGCTGATTCAGACAGATGCAGCGATCAATCCTGGAAACAGCGGCGGTGCACTTCTGAATGCGAACGGTGAAGTGATTGGAATTAACACAATGAAGGCATCTTCAAGTGAGAGCGAGGTGGGAGTAGAGGGTATGGGCTATGCGATCCCGATTTCCGATGCCAGTGATGTGATTGAACTTCTGATGAATAAGGAAACAAGGACAAAACTCCCGGATGGAGAACAGGGGTATCTTGGTATTCAGCCGGCAGAGGTGGGAAGTGATATGGCTCAGATGTACAGTATGCCGTTAGGCGTTTACATCTCTGAGGTAGTAGAAGGCGGCGCTGCAGATAAAGCGGGACTTTCCAAGGGCTCAATCATTACCAAGATTGAAGGCATCAGCATTGACAGTGTTGCAACACTCAGAGAGCAGCTTCAGTACTACAGTCCGGGGGAGGCAGTGAAGGTGACGGTACAGATCCCTTCAAAAAATGGTGAATATAAGGAAGAAACAGTAGAAGTTGTACTTGGAACTAATTCATAATGGTGTTATAATAGTACCCGTAGGAGGGTGCGTATATGAACACATTTGACGAAATGAAACAGGTAGACAAAGAGATTGCGGATGCGATTGCAGCAGAGGCAGACAGACAGAATTCACACATTGAGCTGATCGCATCCGAGAACTGGGTCAGCAGTGCAGTCAGGGCAGCAATGGGAAGCATTCTTACGAATAAGTATGCAGAAGGGTATCCGAAGAAGAGATATTACGGCGGCTGCAGTTGTGTAGACACTGTGGAAGAGCTGGCAATTGAGAGAGCAAAGAAATTATTTGGATGTGACTATGCAAATGTACAGCCGCATTCCGGAGCGCAGGCGAATATGGCTGCGTTCTTTGCAATGATAAAACCAGGTGATAAGATCCTGGGTATGAATCTGGATCATGGCGGACATCTGACACATGGTTCTCCGGTGAATATTTCAGGGGAATATTTTGAAACTTCCTTTTATGGGGTAGAAGAGGATGGATTTATTGATTATGATAAGGTGAGGGACACTGCTTTAAGAGAACGGCCTGCGCTTATTATTGCAGGAGCGAGTGCTTATGCAAGGACAATAGATTTTAAGCGGTTTCGTGAGATTGCTGATGAGGCCGGTGCGTATCTTATGGTAGATATGGCTCATATTGCAGGCCTTGTGGCAGCAGGACTTCATCCGAGCCCGGTTCCATATGCAGATGTGGTGACGACAACCACTCATAAGACACTTAGAGGGCCGCGGGGCGGCATGATCCTCTGCAACCAGGAGGCGGCAGTGAAGTTCAACTTTAACAAGGCTGTATTTCCCGGAACACAGGGCGGACCTCTGGAGCATGTGATTGCGGCAAAGGCAGTCTGCTTTAAGGAGGCGCTGACGCCAGAATTTAAGGAATACCAGGCTCAGGTTTTAAGGAATGCGAAGGCACTCTGCGAGGGTCTTCTTGCAAGGAACCTTCAGATTGTGTCAGGAGGAACAGATAACCATCTGATGCTTTTAGATTTGAGAAATGAAGAGATTACCGGAAAAGAGCTGGAGCGCCGTCTGGATGAGGCGCATATTACGTGCAATAAGAATACAGTCCCCAATGATCCGCGTTCTCCCTTTGTTACAAGCGGAATCAGGCTCGGGACCCCGGCGGTTACAACCCGCGGCCTGAGAGAATCGGAGATGGAGACAATTGCGGAGTGTGTCATGCTTGTCATGAAGAGCGAGGAGAATATTGAAAAAGTCCGCGGCATGGTTAAAGATCTGACAGACAGATATCCGCTGCCATAAACGGCAGGCAGTTTGGCAGGCTGACTCTGCCAATGCAGGCAAAATATGATGCGAGGAGGAAGAAAATACAAATGAAATGTCCGATATGCGGCGAGACGCTGCGTCCAGGAAAAAAAGACCCGAATTATCTTCTCTGCTATAGCTGTAAGAAGAAATTTAAAGCTCCGCAAAAAAGGAAGTCCGATCAGGGCGAAGAGCAGAGGTATTCGAATATCCCGCCGAAGGCAGTGCGCGAAAAGCGGGAACGGGAGATGAAAAAAGCATATGACGATATGCTTTCGGTTGAGGACAATAGGTCAAGACGGAAGAGGGCGAAGATGGCGGAACCAGAGCCGGATGAAGCTCTCTATGATGATGACTATGACGACTATGATGACGATGAGGGATTTTCCAAAGTGCCGATCATCATCCTTGGCATTGCTATTGTGATTGCGGCGGCAGTGGTTGTTTATCTGCTGATGACTTAAGGAACTGAACGTAGTTCAGCTTCTATGACTGAGGAGTGAGATTTTCTCACTCCCTTTTTGTTGAAAATCTAATAGAATTCTTGTTTTTCTAAATAGATCTTAAAAATCTTTATATCTTCTTTGTAAATCTTAAGAACCTTCATATCTTCCGTTGCAAATCTTAATAAAATCTTCCAGTGTCCTACAGAAAGATTTCATGTCCGTCCAGTATAATTAATTGTAGTTGTACGAGTACAGGTTGCAATTGATTAAGGATGGAGGAGGAAACAGAAGATGTACAGAGAATCTGAGAAACGGCTAATTGCAGTATTTTTTGGAGGGAATTCCTCAGAGTATGAGGTGTCGCTTGAGTCGGCTTTTGCAGTAATTAAGGCGATTAATACAGAAAAATATGAAACAGTTTTGATAGGGATTGAGAGAGAAACAGGTAGATGGCTCTGGTATCGGGGAGCTTTACAGAACATTAGGGAGGACTGCTGGCAGAAAGACGAGACCTGTATACCGGTATATCCGTCCATGGACCATCGCGTCCATGGGCTGCATTACATGAAGGAGGGGAGGATGTGCACACTGGAGCTGGATGCAGCATTTCCCATTCTTCACGGGAAAAACGGAGAAGACGGAACCGTGCAGGGCGTGCTGGAACTGATGGGCGTACCGGTAATTGGCTGCGGGCTGTTGTCATCCGCACTCTGTATGGACAAAGATCTGGCTCACCGTGTTGTGGCAGCGGCAGGGATTCAGACGGCACAGGCGGCAGTAATACAGACAGAGAGCAGGGAAGAGGAGATCAGGAAGTCCGCCTGCCGGATCGGATACCCACTTTTTGTAAAGCCGGTTCGTGCAGGCTCGTCTTTCGGTATTACCAAAGTGTTGTCAGAGCGTGAGCTGCCGGCAGCAGTGGAGGAGGCATTCTGCCATGATTCTGCGGTTATCCTGGAGAAGGCGGTTGAGGGCTTTGAAGTTGGCTGTGCTGTCCTTGGAACCAGGGAGCTGATTACTGGTGAGGTGGATGAGATTCAGCTGTCCCAGGGATTCTTTGATTATACGGAAAAATATACGCTGAGAACTTCAAGCATCCATGTCCCGGCACGTATTCCTGAAAGAAAAGCCAGAGAGATTAAGGACACAGCACTTCGCATTTACCGTCTGCTAGGCTGCAGCGGCTTTGCGAGGGTAGACATGTTTCTTACTCCATCAGGCGAGATTTATTTTAATGAAGTCAACACAATTCCCGGTTTTACGGCACACAGCCGATATCCCAATATGCTGAAGGCTGCCGGAATGTCTTTTGAAGAAGTGGTTGACAGGCTGATTATGGGCTGGCAGTTGAGATAGACGACAGTGAATGGGGCGCTCTAATGGCTGGTAGATGACGGTGAATGAGTACGCTCTGATGAAAGGAAAGGGGGATGAGTGCTGTGTGTGGGAAGGAAAGGGCATGGGCGGCGATTAATCTAAATCATCTGGAAGAGAATGTCAGGCAGCTTCAGAAGATTTTGCCGAAGGAATGCAGGCTTATGCCGGCAGTTAAGGCAGATGCCTATGGGCATGGGGCGCGCCTGATTGCCAGGGAACTGTGGAACAGGGGAATACGGGATTTTTGTGTGGCTTCTGTGGACGAGGCAGTAGAACTTCGGGAATGCGGCATCACGGGGCAGATTCTGATTCTGGGATATACACCGCCATGCCAATTTGAGGAGCTCTGGCAGTACGGGCTTACTCAGACGGTCATTGACTCTGCGTATGCGAAGGAGCTTGGCGCCTGGGGGAAGGAGCTGACGGTACATGTGTGTGTTGATACAGGGATGCACAGGATTGGTGAGCGGAGCGACCACAGGGAAGCGGTATATGAAATATGGAAAAACGATAATTTGAGTATTACTGGAGTGTTTTCTCATTTGTGTGCATCCGATGGCATGACGAAAGAGGAGCGGGAATATACGAAAAGACAGATTCAAGATTTTGACGATATGGTACAAAAGCTTCACAGGCGGGGAATCACCGGGTTTTGGACTCATCTGCAGGGAAGCTACGGAGTACTGAATTATCCAGGGCTGTCTTATGATTATGCAAGGGTGGGCATTGCCCTTTACGGGGTGCTGAGCAGCCGCAGGGACTGGACGATTGCAGACATCCGGCTAAAGCCTGTGATGTCATTGGGAGCCAGGCTCGTGTGCATAAAGATGCTCCATGCAGGGGAATCCGCAGGATATGGGCTGGCATTTACGGCGTCTGGTGAAATGAGAATCGGGGTAGTCTCCATCGGGTATGCGGACGGTATTCCAAGGGACTTGTCAAACCGTGGGCATGCCCTTGTAAATGGGTGCAGGGTTCCTGTAATTGGGCGGATCTGTATGGATCAGCTTATGATAGATGTATCAGAAGTGAAGAAGGCGTCTGCAGGAGATGAGGTTATATTTATCGGGCGCTCCGGTGATGAAGAGATCCGTGCAGAGGAGCTTGCAGGCGATGCGGGAACGATTACCAATGAGATACTGAGCGGAATTGGGAGGAGGGTGAAACGAAAAACGATTTAGATTTAAAAACATAAGATTTTCTTAATTTCCTCAATTCTATGAGATGTTTTTTGGGAACCTGTGGTATAATGTGATCGTAATTGACATGACATAAGGAGAAAAGACAATGGTATTGGAACTGAAAGACATCAAGAAATCATTTGGCAGCAAACAGGTTCTCTCCGGGGTTTCTTTTCGGGCAGAAGGAGGCAGGGCCTTCGGTCTGCTCGGCAGAAACGGCGCCGGTAAGACAACGTCAATCCGTATCCTGATGAATGTATTCCCGGCAGATGGCGGGGAAGTACTGCTCGATGGGCGTCCGATTGATTACGGGAGGATGAAGATCGGTTATCTCCCGGAGGAGAGGGGGCTTTATCCGAAGAAGATTATCGCGGATCAGCTCGTGTATTTCGCGGAGCTTAAAGGCATGAGCCGCAGGGAGGCTGTGAAAGCGGTAGATCACTGGCTTGAGAGACTGGGCATGATGGAATACCGGAATAAGCGGCTGGATACACTGTCAAAGGGAAACCAGCAGAAGATTCAGCTTGTGACCGCTCTGGCGCACAATCCAGATATTATTATTCTGGATGAACCATTTTCCGGACTGGATCCGGTGAATGCCATGCTGCTTAAGGAAGTAGTAAGGGAGCAGATCGCGGAGAATAAGGTGGTACTGTTTTCCAGCCATCAGATGAGCTATATTGAGGAATTCTGTGACAGTATAGCGATCCTGAATTCCGGACAGGCTGTCCTCTCTGGCGAGCTTCATGATATTAAGAGGAGTTATGTGCGCGACCGGCTCATTGTCCGTACTGAGTATCCAGACAATATCCGGGCAGATTTTGGGAAAGACTGTACCGTGATGGGGGATGGAAGCCTCATGATCAGGCTTGTTTGCGCTGAAGACAAGAAGTCAGTCATGCAGCGGCTTGTAGACAATTACGATGTTGACGGAGTGAAGGTGTTCGAGCCTTCTCTGAATGACATTTTTGTTGAGTATGCAGGCGACGGAGCGGATAAGGAGGACGTAAGATGAAGCAATTTGGGAAAATACTAAAATTTGAATTGAAGTACTATTTTAAAAATAAAGTTTTTGTAGGTGTGACAATATTTCTAGTGCTTCTTATAGCAGTTGTTATGTTTCTGCCCCGGATTGTGGGCATGATAAAGGACGGCGGGGAGGGGACGGACAGTTCGCCTTCGGAGCGCAGCGTCATGCTTATCAAGGCAGAGACGCCAAGGGAGGAAGAGGCGGTCAGGGAAGCCTTTCAGGCGGCGTTTTCTGACTATGATGTGCAGACTACACAGGATAGCCTGTCGGCAATGAAGGAGAGAATAACTAAAGAAGAGGCGGAGTGTGCGTTTGTCCTGGAGGGGATGACCTCTTATACCTATTATGTAGATAACCTTTCCATGTATGACAGTAATATGGAGGCTGCAGATAGTGTATTGAAAAGTATGATCCAGACAGGGGCAATGGTGGAAGCAGGTATGTCGGCAGAGCAGGCGGGTGAGATCATGTCGGTTCAAATTACAAATGATGCGGTAAGCCTTGGAAAGGATCAGATGCAGAATTACTGGTATACCTATATTATGATCTTTGCCCTGTATATGGTAATTCTTCTGTATGGTCAGATGATTGCAACGAATGTTGCAACCGAAAAAAGCTCCAGGGCAATGGAACTGCTTATTACCAGTGCAAAGCCGGTGTCCATGATGTTCGGGAAGGTGATTGCCTCCTGTCTTGCAGGAATGGTCCAGCTTATTGCAGTGTTCGGATCTGCGATCTTGTTTTATGGCATGAATCAGGAGCAGTGGAATGACAATCCAATCGTGGCTTCTATATTTGATATGCCAGTAGGGCTTTTGGGCTATATGCTTATATTTTTCGTGCTTGGATTTTTTATCTACGCATTTCTTTACGGAGCCATCGGTTCCACTGCCTCAAAGCTTGAGGATATTAACACATCGGTTATGCCGGTGACGATGCTTTTTATTATTGCATTCATGGTTGTGATGTTTTCCCTTGCTTCGGGAGATGTGGATAACACGCTGATGAAGGTGTGCTCCTACATTCCGTTTACATCCTCCATGGCGATGTTTACCCGGATTGCCATGAGTACAATCGCATGGTATGAGATAGTGATCTCTATCGCAATTCTTGCAGGATCCGTAGTTGGGATCGGGGTTCTTTCTGCAAAAATTTACCGTGTAGGCGTGCTCCTCTATGGGACCACGCCTAAGATCGGATCTATTATCAGGTCAGTGTGGAAGGCATAATGGCGGCTACATTTCCTTTTCCTTTTTTGCCTTTGCCTGGATGGCTTCTGTCTGAAACACAAAATTACGGATAAGTGTCTCAGCATTCGGAGTCAGATTAATGAACTGACATCCATAGCCGTGAAGTCCTTCCCTGCGCACAGGACGGAGCTTCTGTATGCAGGCCGAGATGCATACAGGAGTTCTTGCCTGGGTAAACATAGTGGTCAGGGTGGTTCCGGGCTCAAAGACCTGCTTTGAAACAAACTGAAAGCCGCCTGTCCCGATGTCCTTTACCGTAACGGGTATCTGCTTTTTCTGCCCCTTTAGCAGGACAGATACCTGGAAGGTTACATATACGCGGAAATTTTTCCGTTGTTCGGGAATATCATTTGTAATGGCGCGGGCAAGATAGCGCGCTGTGTCTCCGCTGCCGGGATCAGAGTGTATGTCCTCTGTCAAGGTGTAGATAAATGCCCGGTAATCAAAAGCGTTGCCCTCGGGCATGAGAAAAAACTTCTGGGGAAACTGCCTGGAGGGTTTTTCAAAAAAGCTGAGCGTGACGGTATCAAGACTTTCCCTGTTATACTGGACATCAGTCAGATAAGTACAGTCCAGGTTATAGAGTGTTGCTTTTGCTGCATCTGGTAATGAATTCATAAGACAAACTTACCTCCTTCATCTTCATAAGACTGTGTATTATTGGTTGTGTAATTAGGAAAATTATGTATTCACTATTGATTTTAGTGTAATAGAAGATATGTGCTGTGTCAAGTCAGAATGAGGAGGTAACAGGATACCACTGTGCACTGTGTGTTACTATTTACGGGCCGCAATTCGCACTGGAGTAGTGGATGCTGCTAAAATTTGGCAGATGACTGTTCTGTGAGAATGCAGATATTCCAGTTCAAGGCCGGACTGGTCTTTAACTGGAATATCCGATGATCTTATTTGCAGCAGGTCCGAATATCAAATTCCGGGTTGAACGCATAGAAGTTCTTGCTGTCTAAGTGATCTTGAATAATTCGGAGGGATTCACCGAAACGGGAGGATTGAAGTAGAATTACCGGGGAAAAGATAGCGGTTAAAATCCGCTTTAGATTTTCCATGTGATTTCAATATTCCCGTTTGCTATCTTAATTACTTTGATTAAAGTATCAACGACTGTCTGCTTATCCTCAAAGGAAATCTTATCCCATTTCCCTACATGGTCTGTTATCTGTCCGATTTTATCACCTGCTTTAGAAACGGTGAGAGAAAGAAGTTCTTCCTGTAAGGTCTGTCGTTCAGTGTCTAACTCGGAAATCTTATCATTAATGTATTTCATCAAAACAATATTGGCGTTCGCCACTTTTGAAAGCAGGTCGTTGATTTCCTCGTCGATTTGCGTCAAACGGATTTTTATTTTTGATAATTGGGGATTTGCCCCAGCGTCTTTTCCGCTGGATAGCTTTTTAAATTCTGACAGTTTATTACGGATAGCGTTCAGCATGTATTCTTCCAGAACGTCGGCATAGATGGTACAGCCAGTTCCTTTGCAGGCTCCACTGTTTCCTGCGCAGCTACATACAAAATAGCGTCCGTGTTTTGTCTTTGCTTTTCTCACTACTAATGCATAACCGCAATTACCACATTTTACTTTCCCTGCCAGCCATGAATTTTTAGCCTTGCAGGTCTTAGTTGACTGGCGGTTATTCAGACAGCGTACCCGACATGCTATCCATGTCTTAGAGGGGATAAATCCCTTATGTGGCGCTAACACAATTTCTTTATCAGCAAGGTCGCATTGTTTTCTGGTCTTTGATACCGTTCCTTTGTAGAGATAACAGGCATTGTAGCCGGTAAAATCACTTACAGGATTGAAGATATTCGCACCTTGACTTTTGTAGAAATTGTACACATCAATATCCGCTTCAACATAAATAGGATTTCTCAACATTTCACTTAACCTTGCGGTACTCCAATTGGCGCCTCGTAAGTTTTTAATACCGTGATTATTAAGATACCGCATAATTTCACCAAGCGAATTTGACGGGTCGGCATACATGGAATAAATGAGTTTCAGTTGTTCGCTTTCCTTTGGAACTTCTTCATACATGGAAGTGCGGACATTATCAATTACCGTATCCACGAGCCGGAAACCATAAGGAATACGGCCACCCATGTAAAAACCATGCTTACACCTTGCATAATAAGCGTCCGTTACTCGTTTCTGTATTGTTTCTCGCTCAAGCTGTGCAAAGACAATACAGATATTCAACATAGCTCTGCCGATTGGCATCCCTGTATCGAACTTCTCTGTTGAGGAGACAAATTCTACATTGTATTTTTGAAATACTTCCATCATGTTAGCGAAGTCTAGTATCGAACGGCTGATACGGTCTAGTTTGTAAACGATAACTCGCTTGATTTTACCAGCTTTGATGTCAGACATCATTTTTTCAAAATCCGGTCTGTTTGTATTCTTTCCACTGAATCCCCTGTCTGCATATTCGATATAAGGGTCTCCATGGGTTTCATATTTACAATATTCAAGCTGGCTTTCAACAGATATACTGTCTTTCTTTTCTATTGATTGGCGTCCATATAATGCGTCATACATCATCTCTTTGTCCTCCTGACAAGGATGTATGACATAAGCCGCCCACACTTATATTACGCCATCGAACATACATTCTTTCAACAAAATCAATCATATTTTTTAAATATCTGGAATAATTGTTTTTCAATTTCCTGTCTGGTGGTTTTCTGTGATTGTTCTGTATATTGTGGGCGGCGGTTGATTACAATTAGTTTCATTTTTTGCTGATTGATTCTATCTTTATCAATCGCATAAGATATTTTATCCTCCATAAAACATACCCCCTGGCAGGTGCTTTTGTATATCTTATGAAAGACAGCAAGTACACTATAACAATAAGCCATTGCGGACATTTTCATTTTCGTCAAGTACCTCTTTTTTGGTGCGGACGTGCTTTCCCTGCTTGTCATAGAACATATTGCGTGTAGCGGCTTTTTCTATAGGTTCGGGTAACAGTTCCCGTTCCGAAAAAATAAGGTGGATATGGTAATTTGTCTTTCGTTTGTTATGGTGCAGTGCTGATACACACTCCGCACCATACTTTTCCCTAAAACGGTCTGTGAAAGGCTGCAACAGCTTGTCTGGCTCGTAAAGGATTTAGAGTGTCATTTTCTATTACTTTTTCATCCTCTCTATCACACAGCTGTGCGGTTTGTTGGCATTGTCCCGATTATAATTGATTCCTACAGCCAGTATTTCCCCCGCATATCCTTCCAACGCCTGCGTATACTGCCTGTCTTTGATCTGCTGAATTGCCGTATGAGCCGTCTTGTCATATTTTAATTCTACAATAAGCGCCGGTTTCTTTACGGAAGGCAGCGGCAAAAATACGATATCAGCAAAACCATGTCCTGAGGGCAGTTCCCTTATGAGCCTGTAATTTTTTCTTGCGCTGTAATATGCAAGGCCAATCGCACACGCCAGCGAATTTTCGTCGTTATAAGTCAAAATCGAGGCCGCTTCTGTATGCGCCCTGTCAAGTCCCTCGGCAACGCTTCCTTCATCCCCATTCAGCGTATCTTCCAGTAATTTGTCTGACGCCTTCAAAATGCGCACAATTTCCGGCCAGCCGCTTACACTCACGGCATTTTCAAACTCTCCGATAATTTCCTTATTGGGGATAAACGCTTCTTCTTTTTTGGAATCATAGGCAAGGTATCCCAAATGAATCAACAGTGTAAGCACATCATCTTTTGTCCTGAAATTTTTCATATCATTCTGGAAACTCCGCATATTGACTTTGACGCATCCGCCGCCGAGCATCTGTACAATATCTGACTGAAGCCCGTCGAAATCCATATCTATATAGATTTTCAGGGCTTCATAGGTCTCCGTTATCGTCCAATAGTTTGAAAACTCCCCGCAGATCATTGCCTCCACAACAGACTTTGGATTATATACATGCCTATATTTTTTGAATTGATATCCGTCATACCAGCTGCTGGCTTCTGTAAAATCCATACCAAAGCGTCCGCACAGCCCTTTTACTTCTTCTTCTGTAAAGCCGGTATACTCCTCAAGACTTTTTTGATTCGTCATGGAATATTCCCAGAACATATTTAGTGCCGAATGTTGGCCATACTTTTTTACAGGAAGAATACCGGTCATATACGCAAGCGCAACATACGGCTGGTCTTTTAAAAGATTCCTTAAAAAATCCAGATACTGCTTTTGCAGAGTTTCCAACTCCTGCTTTTCACGCATGACACAGTCCCACTCATCGATCAGAAAAATAAATTGTTTATCCGTTTTGGCGTAGATTTTCCGAAACGTAGCGGCAAGCCCCATTTCACGCCCTTTTAAAACAGTTCCATACTCTTCGTTTAATTCTTCCAGCACTTCCTGTTCCAGATATTCTATCACCTTCCCGGAAGCCGCCTCAATCAGAAACTGCTGCATATTTAGAAAAACCACTTCATATCGGTTCAAATACTCCTTATACGTCGGATTCCCCGCAATGGCATATCCTGCAAACAACTCTTCGGAATCGCAGCCGCAGCTGTAATAGGCAGCAAGCATTTTCAGAGCCATGGATTTTCCAAAGCGTCTGGGCCTGCTCACACAAAGAAATTTCTGCTCTGTATTGATACACTTATTTGTCTCTGCAATCAATCCTGTTTTATCCACATAAATTTCAGAACGGACAGACTCCCAAAAACCCCTGTTCCCCGGATTCAGATAAATGCCCATATATGCAACCTCCCTTTTCTTCTCTTAGTATAGCAATTCTCTCATACATATTCAATTATTTTCTGAATATGGAAAAATTATGGAAAGTGAAGAGTTACTGTTCACACAGGTCTGTGCATTTACTGCACAGACCGTAAGAAAGTGATTCGGGAATGAGCAAATCCCATTCGCGAAGCGAATTTTAAATGGATTTGCGAAGGTTACTGTGAACGGAGTGAACAGTAACAGTGAAGAATTTTTACACCATAATCCACTTGATATCTCCCGGTTGGCTTCACCGAACCTCTGATAGTGAACAATTTCCCGTTCTCTTAAGAAGCGGATGGGTTCACAGACCTCCGGATCTTTTACAAGACGGAGGATATTGTCGTAGGTGGTTCTTGCTTTCTGCTCTGCTGCGGCCTTGTAAAGACAACAGTGGCAGGAATAACATTATGGAAAAATTGATACAAGTCTCCTGGTTATATTTTTTTCGCGTCTGTAGTCACGTCTTCAGGATAATATACTTAAATTGTCTGCATTCTCACAAACCATTTAGGAAAAATATATAAAAAAGAAAATATTTTTTATGCAAGATTAATAAAAAGAAAATATTTTTCAAAAAAGTATTGTTTTTTCTTTTTTTCATGTTATTATGTATTTAAGAAATGAATTACAGGTAATTCTAAGAGAAAAGAAAGGTGGTATAAAAATGAGACCAGAAGAACTGAAGAAGGCACTAGAAGGAATTTGCGCAATTGCTGTTACACCGATGAATGACAAACGGCAGGTTGATTATGAAAAAGTGAAAAACCACATTCGTTTTCTAATTGGAAAGGGAATTAACCGCAGCAACAGCTGTACATTAGTAGTAGGAGGAAGTACAGGAGAGTGCGGCGCTCTTACAATCCCGGAAAGAAAAAAATTGATAGAGACAGCAGTTTCAGCGGCGGGAGATGAGCTTCCGATCATCGCTGGATGCAATCACAGCAATATAGAGGATGTAAAGGATTTAATGGCACATGCAGAACAGGCAGGCGCAGCCGGTGTTATGGTTTTGTCTCCTTATTATTACGTGCCGACGGATGACGCCGTATTACGTTTTTATAAAGAGATCTCAAAGGCAGCTAATATCGGAATCCTTCTATATAATAATCTTGAGGTTACACATAAGGATGTACCACTTGAAGTTATGGAGCAGTTGATCGGAGATTCTAATGTAGTCGGTATTAAGGAATGTACGCCGAACTTTGCAAAAATGGAAAAAGTTGCCAGGAAGATAGGGGATAAGATTACGGTTATCAACGGACATGGCGAATTCCTTGAACCGTTCGCAGCAGTAGCGGGAACGAAAGGATTTATTTCCAGTACTTCAAATTTCGCACCAGAGCTTGCAGTAGAAATGTGGAAAGCAAGAAGCGCCGGAGAATATGTAAAAGCAAAACAGATCAGGGACAGATTATCACCGTACCTTGACCTGGCGGCGGCAGAAAGTGCAACAGGCGGTGAGCCGGTAGTACTTGCAATATTAAAGAGAGCAGCGACATTAGTTGGTTCAGACTGCGGACCGGGACGGATACCTCTTCCGGAAATTTCACAGGAGCTGGATGAAAAGATTCAGAAGATGTTAAAGGAAGCAGGCTTGATTTAAAATATCTGATTTGAAATATCTGACTTTAAATATTTGACTTGTAATAAAAAGACAATCAGATGTTACACATTAAGAAGAAGGCAGTTGTACACACTGCCAGAAAGAAAATGGAGGAAAATATATGAAAAAAAGGCTATTGGCTATGTTGTTATGTGCCGCAATGGTATTATCTATGGCAGCCTGCAGCAGCGGTGGAGCTGAATCTGATAAAGAAGAAAAAACAGAAGATTCCGGCGGAAAAAAAGAAATAAGCGTATTAAGACTTGGAGATATTACGAAGGCAGAACCTATCTTTGCTCCGATTATGGACAGCTATACAAAGAATAATCCGGACACGACAGTAAATTTTGAGGCTATGGCATGGGATGAGGCAAGAACAAAGTTGAAATTATTAGGCGCTCAGAGTGAACTGCCGGAGGTTATGTTTATTAATATCATCAATGGATGGGATTTGGCATCAAGTGGTTACTTGTCTGATTTGAGTGATTTATTTAAGGGAGATGACTCTTTGTCGGCAGACATTCCACAGTCGATTATTGATGTTGCGACAACAGAGGACGGAAAAATGTATTGGATTCCTTCTGCTACAGGCGCCTTTGGAGTGTGGTATAACAAAGAGTATTTTAAGCAGGCGGGGCTTGATCCTAATTCACCTCCTAAAACTGTAGAAGAGATGATTTCCATGGCAAAGACAATTACAGAAAAGACAGGCGTTCCAGGACTTGGCTGGGGAATTACGGCAACAGAAGATTTCGCCAATATTACCGAGAGCTTTTATTCAAGCTATACAGGTGTAGATATCTGGAGTGATGCAGACAAAAAATTTACATTTGAAGATAATAAAGAGTATCGGAAATTGTTTGCAGAAGTATTGGAGGAATTTGCAAAAATTACGAATGATTACGGGATTACACAGGCAAACTCTATCGAACAAAATCCGTTTGGTATTAGAACGTTATTCCGTGACGGTGAAGTTGCAATGTATCTGGACGGGGTATGGGCAGTAAAGGAATTAAAAGAAGAACTGGATAAAGGAGAGGAAAGTAAATTTAATACAGGATTATTCCCGGCGGGACCGGCAGGCTCACATCCTATTCTTGGCTGCGATGGCTGGGCAATACCAGAAGAATGTAAGGATAAGGACGAGGCGTGGAAGATGGTTCAGCATCTGATGTCCTCCGAAAATCAGACCAGACATGCTTCAGAGTGGGGACTGCTTCCAATTCTTGAATCTGAAAAAGGAATAGATGAATTTTCGGGAGAATACTGGAATGCACTTGTAGAGCAGCTTGGTACAGTTTCTGCCCGTCCGAAGGACAAGAACGTGTCTATGATTGAGCAGGCAATCGCAGATGGTGCGCAGGCGGCGGCGACAAGGAAGATGACCCCGGACGAAGCGATTGATTTTATGATTGAAACAGTACATTCAAACTATGTAGAGTAATTGAAGAAAATGGATGGGCTGACGGCGGTCCATCCATTTCATTTTACACTTATTGAAAGGTGGTAGTATATGAACCTTAAACGGAAAAGAAAAGCACTGCCTTATATATTTTTAGTACCGGCAATCGTCATTATTATTATGATTTTTGCCATACCTCTTTTCAATTTATTATGGTATTCCTTTGCAAAAGTAGATTTGATTGGTAACTTTAACAGCTGGGCAGGGTTGAATAATTATAAATATCTATTTACCGAGACATTTACAAAAACTCTGGGAAGAACAATGATATGGGTAGTATGTGGTATTGTGGGTATCTTTTTAGTTGGGACGATTCTTGCACTTGCACTGAATAAGCCGATTCCGGGCAGAGGCTTTTTCAGGACAGTTGTCATTATTCCATGGGTCATTCCCCATGTGTTTGCAGGGACGATGTGGAGCTGGGTTTTAAATTCTACAAATGGAATTGTGAATACGCTTCTTTTAGATCTGGGGCTTATTAAAGAACCTATCAGCTTCCTGGGGGCAGAACTGGCTCTTGCCACAGTTATTTTTATCCGTATATGGAAGGGTGTACCGTTTTTGGTCATGAGTTTACTATCCGCTCTGCAGACAATACCGGCAGAAGTGGAAGAGGCGGCAAAACTGGACGGCGCACTTGGATGGAAATATTTCTGGCATATTACACTGCCGCTTCTCAGGCCTGTTATGGTAATGAGTGGAACCATCCTGATGGCATGGTCATTTACGATATTTGATCTAGTCTATGTCATTACAGGAGGAGGCCCGTTAAATGCTACTGAACTGCTTAGTATTACGATTTATAAAAAGGCGTTTATCAATGGTGATATGGGCGGGGCATCGGCTATTGCAATATTTACTATGCTGTTTGTATCAGTGATTGCATTTTTCCTGATGAAACGCAATTCAAAGGAGGCCGATTAGATGAAAAGGAAAAGAAGAAATAAAACAATCAGAGATTATATAGTACGCTATTTCGTTATTATTGTCTGGGTAGTGATTGCTCTGCTTCCTATTTATACCGCGTTTATCACATCGCTTACGCCTTTTGAAAAATTAGGAGAACGCATGCTGTATCCCAAATATTTTGCATGGGAGAACTATGTGGAGGTCGCGGCACAGACACCAATGTGGGAATATTTGAAAGCGTCTGTTATTTATGCGGTGGGGACGAGCATTTTTACAATTATTATTTCAATTCTGGCGGCTTATGCATTATCAAGGTTTCGGTTTCGATTTAAAGTTGCGTTTATGATGCTTATTGTAGCAATTCAGGTTATTCCGCAGATTGTTATCGTAACGCCTCTTTATGGACTTTCTAATTCAACGGGGCTGTATGACACATATATTGTTGTCGTGCTGGCGATGGTAGCGTCCGCCATAGCAAATCCTATTCTGCTTTTGAAAGGTTTTTTTGACAGTATTTCATCTACGCTGGAGGAAGCGGCGGCAGTGGATGGCTGTACAAGGCTTGGTGCGCTTGTAAAAATTATTCTGCCTATTTCACTTCCAGCAGTTACGACGGCATTTGCTCTTTCATTTTTTACAGGGTGGGACGCATATCTGTATCCGATGATACTGACATCGTCTCCGGGAAAGGTATCTATGACGGTAGGTCTTTCCAGGATGAAGGATATCGTTACGCCGTGGAACTGGATTATGTCGGGGACAATCATTGCAATCATACCGCCGATTCTGATTTATCTCATTGCGCAGAAATACCTAATAGGAGGATTGACGGCAGGCAGTGATAAGTAAGAAAGTAGTTATCAAGTTTCACAGGGGACATATCAATTTCTGAGTAAATTATAGGAGGAAATAAAGAATGGATAAAACAGGTATGCTGATGATTGGAGTAAGCAGATTTATTTATGGGGAAGGTGCAGTCATGAAACTTCCGGAAGAAATAAAAAGGTATGCGGACAGCGCGTTTTTTGTTGGGGGCAGTATCACGCTTCCTCTTGTTCGGGATAAAGTCGAAGAAAAGCTGAAGGAAGAAAAAATAGAGGCACAATGGAATCTGATGGATGAACCGAATTCTGTGGATTTTGCAGAAAGATTATCTAAAAAAGCGCTGGAAGAAAAGACAGGGGTCATCATTGCCGTCGGAGGAGGAAAATGTATGGATTTGTGCAAGGTGATTTCTGATATGAGCCGTCTGCCGCTGATTACAGTACCGACTTCTGTGGCAACATGTGCGGCGTCTTCAGCTGTAAGTATCATGTATACAAAAGATACAGGAAGCTATGATTGTTCTATTCAAAAGGAAAAGGAAGTAGATTCTGTTATTGCAGATCTAGATATTATTGGGAGCTCGCCGAGCCGTTTGTTTGCTTCTGGAATACTGGATTCCATTGCTAAGCTGCCCGAAATTGTAAATGGAAGGGCGGATATGAGATATCCGGCAGTATCTATTTTTAAGAAGATGGCTTATATGAATTCTACTTTCATATATGACTTTTTAACAAATTATGGACTGAAAGTGTACAAGAATCCGCAGGATGATAAGGAACTTCTCCGGGATCTGGTACTGGTTAATCTCATTATTACATCTATGGTGAGCGGTTTTTCCAGCGGTTCGGATCAACTTGCTATAGCACATGGACTATATGATGGAATGCGTAAATATTTTCCAAAAGAATCAAAAGGCGCTCTGCATGGAGAGATTGTGGCAGTCGGAGTATTAATGCAGATGCGGTTTAATAATGATACAGAGGAAGAGTATCAAAAGATTCTGAATCTGATGAAGGAGATGAAGATGCCGACAAAATTAGAGGCGCTTGGCGTAGAGCCTTCCTCAGAAAATATTGCAAGACTAAGAGAATGGAATATCATGAAAAATAATATTACAGAAAAAACAGATTTAGAGAGACTGGATATCGCGTTTCAAGAGATTATCTAATGTTTTGCAGTTAAGGAATCTGTTGCGAGGGAGGTTGTCGAATGGCAGATAAAGTACTGGAGTCTATTAGAGGGGGATTAATCGTGTCGTGTCAGGCGCTTGAAAACGAACCTCTGCATAGTTCCTACATTATGCAGAGGATGGCAGTAGCGGCAATGTGGGGAGGCGCGGCAGGAATTCGTGCTAATACTGTCTCAGATATTTTAAAAATCAGAGAAGAAGTTCATCTTCCTGTGATTGGAATTATTAAAAAGGAGTATGCAGATTCAGAAGTATTTATTACGCCGACGCTTAAGGAGGTAGATGAGCTTGCCTCCATCCGGCCGGAAATTATTGCTCTCGATGGAACAGACAGAATCAGGCCGGGAGGCATCAGGCTTGAGGAGTTCTTCCGAGAAGTGAGGAAAAGATATCCGGCCCAGCTTTTCATGGCGGATTGTTCCACACTGGAAGAAGGAATTCGTGCGGCAGACTTAGGGTTTGATGTGATAGGAACAACGTTGAATGGTTATACAGCTTATACAAAGGGAAATGCGCTTCCTGATATCAGGCTTATAAAAAGCCTGGTAGAAAAGACGCAAAAACCTGTGATTGCGGAAGGCGGAATATGGACGCCTGAGGAACTGGAAAGTGTAATCGGGACAGGAGTACTGGCTGCTGTAGTTGGAACGGCAATTACAAGGCCCATGGACATTACGAAACGATTCGTGAAAGCGTTACATACATAGTTTTGGGGGATTGGCCGCAGAATGGACGTTACTATTCACGGGTCAGGAATGCGCGTAAGCTGCGCATTCCGTAAGAACGTGATTCAAGGGTGAGGGGCGATATTTGACGTTTTTGTCAGAAACTAGTTGTACTGTATATAAATCAGGAGTTAAAATGGAGATAGTAATACTGGATATAGGTGGAACATCTATAAAATATGCAAAGTGTATAGACGGGGAAATGTATAAAACAGCAGAATGTGAATCTGAAGCCGGAAAGGGCGGAGTATATCTGATGCATAAAGTAATAGAAATTATCCGGATGCTTGGCCCGTGCGACGGGATTGGGATCAGCACTGCGGGACAGGTAGACACAGAAAAGGGATGTATCCGATATGCGAATGATAACATTCCTGGGTATACAGGAATGGAGATACGTAAGGTGCTGGAAAATGAATTTGGAGTTCCGACGGCAGTGGAGAATGATGTAAATTCAGCGGCTCTTGGTGAAGGAATATTCGGTGCGGCAAAGGGAAGGCAGGAATATCTGTGTTTAACCTACGGTACGGGGGTAGGAGGAGCTTTTGTAACCGGCGGACAGGTCTTTCGAGGTTTTGCAGGTTCAGCGGGAGAATTCGGGAGTATGATTATTCATGGAAGAGATGTGCGTTCTGGTGTGAGGAGCAGCGGCTGTTATGAGGATTATGCATCGACAAGTGTACTAGTACGGAGAGTTTCGGAAAAATTTCCGCAGATTGCAGATGGAAAGCAAGTGTTTCAGAATATACATTTACCGGAAATAAGACAGATTGTTGAGGAATGGGTGCAGGAAATCGCACATGGACTCGTCACATTGATTCACATTTTTAATCCAAGATGTGTTATTTTAGGCGGAGGCATTATGGCGCGGGCAGATGTGGTTGACATGGTTAGAGAGTCTGTCAGGAAGCGGATTATGTCAAGCTTTGACGATGTGGAGATCCTGGCGGCGGTTCTTGGCAACCAGGCGGGGCTGTGGGGGGCATTTTATGCTGCTTTGCAGAGAGTAGAGGGTGTTTCCCGTAACAGTGAGGGTGTCTGAACTGTTACGTTTCCTGTAAGTTTTAAGAAACCAAGGAGGAAAACAGATGGCTCAGAATAACTTTATTGTACAGATACAGATGATGTATCCGCATCTGACAAAAGCAGAAAAAAAGGTAGCAGACTACGTTCTGTCAAACCCGAAAGAAAGTCTTTATATGTCAATTACCGACTTAGCCGCGGGGTGTGAGGTTGGAGAAACAACAGTATTTCGGTTTTGTAAAAGTATGAAGCTTAAGGGATATCAAGAGTTCAGGATTCAGTTGTCGCTCTGTGTCCAGGATGGTACAGAAAAAAAAGGACAGGAGATGCTGAATGGGAATATCGGAATGGATGATTTCTTTTCTGTGATGTCAAAAAAGCTTTTAAATTCCAATATCGGTGTGCTGACAGAGACTCATACACTTTTGGAAGAAGAAAAGATGGAGATATTGCTGGAAAAAATGATTGCTGCAAAGAGGATTTTTTTCTTTGGAATGGGAACGAGCCAGGTGATGGCGATGATGGCAGTGAATAAGTTTCTTCGTATTTCAAATAAGGTTTATTGTTTTACAGATTCGCATATGCAGACTATGATGGCGTCTACACTTCAAAAGGATGACGTAGCAATTGTAATATCTTATTCTGGTTCTACAAAGGATTCTGTCTTAGTTGCCAAGCTTGCAAAGCAGAACCAGGCGTATGTTGCAGGTATTACAAGATTTCAGAAATCACCTCTTGTAGATTATACGGATATGGTTTTACTCTGTGGAGCAAACGAAGGACCTCTCCAGGGAGGCTCTACAACGGCAGTCATAAGCCAGATGTTCATTATTGAAGTTCTATATATTGAGTTTTACCGCAAGACATTTGACGACAGTTTTAAAAATAATCAGAAAACATCACAATCAATTACAGATAAAATGTATTAGCAGGACAGGGGGTAATGTATGGAGATTCTTGTTTGTATCAAACAGGTGCCGGGGACGACAGCGGTTGAAGTAGATGAGGAAACTGGTGTACTGAAACGGGACGGAGTGGAGGCAAAAATGAATCCCTTTGATCTTTTTGCAATAGAACAGGCGCTTTTGCTGCGTGAAAAATACGGCGGAAAAGTGGATGTGATTACGATGGGACCGGGACAGGCGGAAGCGGTGCTGCGGGAAGCGGTCTGGATGGGAGCAGACAGAGGGATTTTAATCAGTGACAGAAGCTTTGCAGGTTCTGATGTTGCGGCAACCAGCTATGCCTTAAGCCAGGGAGTCAGGAAAGCTGGTACATATGATTTGATTTTATGCGGGAAACAGACAACGGACGGGGATACTGCACAGGTTGGGCCTGAAATGGCAGAATTTCTCGGAATAGAGCATATAGCAAATGTAGAAATGGTTCTGGGAGCGGAGGGAAATGAGCTTACGGTTTTAGAAAATCAGGAGAACTGTCAGAGACAGCTTAAGCTTTTCATGCCCTGTCTTCTGACGATAGAAAAGGATGCCAATACTCCAAGGCTGCCTTCTTACAAAAGAAAGATGAAGACAGGAGGTTTGGAAATTGAACGGATTGGATTGTCTGATTTTTCGGACAAGGACAGGAGACATTACGGCCTGGAAGGTTCTCCAACACAGGTAGAACGTATCTTTCCGCCGGAGAGGAACGCTTCCTGTCAGAAATACGAGGGAGAGCCGGAAAAGCTGGGGAATCTATTCTATCGGGTGCTGCTTGAGAAAAAATTTGTTTCAGAGAATAAAGTATAGAACGATTAGGAGTAAATTAAAATGGGAAGTTTAAAAGTGCACCAGGAAAAGGTGACTTCTGAAATTGCAGAAAAAATGTGTGCACTATGTCCTTTTCATGCAATTTCATATGAGGATGGAACACTTAAAATTGATGCAGGCTGCAGAATGTGCAGGCTTTGCGTAAAGAACGGCGTTCCGGGAGTAGTTACATTCGAGGAGGAAGCGGCACAAGAGGTTGATAAGAATCTCTGGAATGGTATTGCTGTTTTTGCAGAATGGGAAAAGGGAGAAGTGCATCCAGTGGTATATGAACTGCTGGGTAAGGCAAAGGAACTGGCAGAGGTAAACGGTCATCCAGTTTATGTGCTGCTTGCGGGATATGAGCTTTCCAGGACGGCGGAGGAGCTTCTGCATTACGGTGCAGATTGTGTATACTGTTATGACAGCCAGTATCTTAGCGAGTTTAAGACAGGTCCTTATACGAATGTGATTGAAGATTTTGTAAACAAAATACATCCTTCTGTCATGATGTATGGCGCAACGGTGAAAGGGCGTTCTCTTGCTCCCAGAGCGGCCGCGAGATTCCAGACAGGGCTGACTGCAGATTGTACTGTATTAAAGATGAAAAAAAATACAGATTTGGTACAGATCCGGCCGGCTTTCGGGGGTAATATTATGGCGCAGATTGTTACTCCAAATTGCAGACCACAGTTTTGCACAGTGCGGTATAAGGTGTTTTCATCGGCAGAGCGTAGCAGACAGGCATCAGGGAAGATAGAAAAGATGGAACTTGCGGATGAAAAGCTGAAATCTTGTGTGAAAGTTCAGAGAGAAATTGAGAAGCCCAGGACAATTGATATTGCGGAGGCCGAGGTGATTGTCGCAGTGGGAAGGGGAGTCAAAAACAGGCAGGATTTGGCAATGGCACAAGAGCTTGCAGAACTTCTCGGAGCGCAGCTTGCCTGCACCAGACCATTGATTGAGGCGGGATGGTTTGATGCAAGAAGGCAGATTGGTTTAAGCGGGCGTACAGTGAAGCCTAAATTAATTATTACGCTGGGGATTTCAGGATCGGTCCAGTTTGCTGCGGGCATGAAGGGCGCGGAATGCATTATTTCTATAAATCAGGATAAGAATGCGGATATATTTAATCTGGCACATTATTGCTTTGTGGGAGATTTGTACGAGATTCTTCCAAAGCTTCTTTGCAGATTGAAAGGAGGAGCAAGATGAGTCTGAAACAGGAACAGATTGCCTATTTAAAAGAAATTGTGGATGTACCTCGGATTTGGACAAAGGAGAAAATCGGTGAGGATTACAGTCATGACGAGCTGGGCGGAGTGTCAGGGTATCCTGATATTTTGATTAAGGTTCAGTCTACAGAAGAAGTTTCCTCCATCATGAGATATGCATACGATCAGGAGATACCGGTTGTTGTGCGGGGAGCCGGTACAGGGCTTGTGGGAGCGGCTGTTGCCCTTGACGGCGGTATTATGATTGAAACAACTTTGATGAATCATATTTTGGAACTGGATGAGGAAAATCTGACAGTTACGGTAGAACCAGGCGTCCTGTTGATGGAGCTTGCAAAATTTGCAGAAGACCATCAATTTTTGTATCCGCCCGATCCGGGGGAAAAGTCCGCGACAATCGGAGGCAATGTCAGTACCAATGCAGGCGGGATGCGGGCTGTAAAGTACGGGGTGACAAGAGATTATGTTCGTGGAATGACAGTCGTGCTTCCTAACGGAGAGGTAGAAGAATTTGGAGGCAAGATCGTAAAAAACAGCTCTGGATATAGTCTGAAGGATCTAATGATCGGTTCCGAGGGAACGCTGGGAATTATTACGAAATTAATATTAAAGCTTGTCCCTCTTCCGGAACATTCGGTCAGCCTCCTCATTCCTTATGGAAAAATGGAGGATGCGATTGGAGCTGTGCCGGAAATTATACGGCTGAAATCCAGTCCCACGGCAATTGAATTTATGGAACGGGAGGTCATCTTATTTGCTGAGGATTTCCTTGGAAAGAAATTTCCAGACAGAAAGAGTCCGGCTTATCTGCTTCTGACTTTTGACGGAAATTCCAAGATGCAGGTGGAGGCGGAATATGACAAAACGGCCAGGTTCTGTCTTGAGAATGGGGCGCTGGATGTTTTTCTGGTGGATACACCGGAGAGAAAGGATGCCGTGTGGTCTGCTAGAGGTGCGTTCCTGGAAGCGATCAAGGCGTCTACAACGGAAATGGACGAGTGTGACGTTGTCGTTCCTCGAAATAAAATTGCAGAATTTATACGCTATACACATGAACTTGCAGAAAAATATCATATCCGGATACCGAGTTTTGGACATGCGGGAGATGGAAATCTTCATATTTATATATGCCGTGACAATCTTGAGGAGGGGGCCTGGAGGGAAAAGCTTGAGAGCGTCATGGAGGATATGTATGTAAAGGCGGCCGAAATAGGAGGCGCAGTTTCCGGTGAGCACGGAATTGGATATGCGAAGCGGGTATATTTAAGAGAACAGCTAGGAGAAGAACAGATAGGGATTATGCAGGGCATTAAACGGGTTTTTGATCCGAAAGGATTACTGAATCCGGGTAAGGTAATATAAAATAAGCAGCAGTCCGCAGCTATTTTGCGGCCTGCTGCTTATTTAAAAAACTACGCCGCAATATCATCAGCGGGCTGGCAATCCGTACGTTGCAGAAAGAATTAGAATCCCAGCGCCCGGCTATTGTAAATTTATCTATATCAGCGGGCTAACCTCATTTTCACAAAATAAGCTAAGTTTGTGAAGTGCTCTCGTGCAGGCAACATATAAGAGGTTTTTATCATCTTCATCATGGTAGTTTTGGCTGTCTGCATCACAAATTAAGACAGCATCAAATTCTAATCCCTTTGACATATATACTGGTAAGATAAACACGCCTTGTAAATCTGATACGCTCCCATTTTTGATTAATTGAATATCAAGTTTGTGTTTAATTTTACTAAATAGATAGGTTGAATTTTTATCGGTTTTACAAATTAAGCATATTGACTGAAACCCTTTTTCCTGGCATAATTTTATTTCCTTAACAATTTTATCAATGAAGATTTCGGAATTATCAGCAATAAATACTTTTGGACTATCACCATTCCGATTAAAACTTTTTATCTGTGAACTTTGTTCAATGAACTTCAGACTAAAATTTAAAATTTCATTAGTACAACGGAAACTTTTGTCCAACATAATAAGAGAAGATTTTTTCTTGTTCAATATTTTTTGAATTTGTTCGTAGAAAGAAATATCTTCTTTTTTGGCAAGAGTCTGCTTCATATCTCCTAAAATAGTAAATTTAGCATTTGAAAATAGCAAACTAAATATTTCATATTGGAGAGGGTAATAGTCCTGTGCTTCATCAATTACTACTTGCTTAATATTTTTATATTTATTAGTTCCGTATATTTTTAAATACAAATAAGTTATTGCTATTGCGTCATCATAATGCAAGATGTCAGTTTCCAAATTTTCTCTAGTATATTCCCATATACTTTTTATGCCTTGTGACGGATTGCTATTTTGTAGCAGGCTATAAAAATAGGCTTCATTGCTAAATAATATTTTATATAATTCAACAATGTCTATTTTTATAAATTTCTGTATTTCCTGCTTGATTAAATTCTTTTCCTCTTTATGTCCCCGCCCTTTTCCCGTTCCAAATATTTGTTCCAAAATATAATCTTCTAATTGCTCTAATTTTATGCCCAATGGTGTTCCTGCCCTTCCTAAGATTTTATCCTTTAGAATTTGCTTACTTACAACACATTTTCCGTCATAATAAACATCATCAAATACTATCCATTGGCGTGGTATATCACGGAGAAACTGGTCTAATATCTTCCTGAAAAAACTAGACGTTTTAAATTCAATACTATTTCTTGAAATTTCCTTGTATTTTGAAGTAATAATCAGATTTTCTAAAAAATCATTTTTTGACTGAATTTTCCTGCCATTTAATATTGCATTAAGTATATCTTCAAATACGAAAGAAACAACATTATCTTCTCCTAATTCGGGTAATACATTTGAAATGTATTGCTCAAATATAGAATTAGGGGAAATAATCATAATATTATTTGCAGACAATTTTGTTTGCAAGCCTTGATACATAAGAAAAGCAGCCCGGTGGAGTGCAATAGATGTTTTGCCGCTTCCTGCCACACCTTGTACCATTAGCAGGTCATTTTCCATATCTCTAATAACAACGTCCTGTTCATGCTGAATTGTTTCAACAATCGCTTTCATTTTGGCAGTAGTATTTTGTGACAGTAATTGCCTTAAAAATTCATCAACAATCTGTACATCTGAATCAAAAAAATATTCCAGTGTTCCGTTTTTTATTTCATATTGGCGTTTCAAATTGAGTTCGCCTGTTACTCGTCCACATGGAGCGTCATAAAACGCCTCGCCTGTCATAAAACGATAAAAAATACTGGCAATCGGCGATCTCCAATCATAAACGTACATCTCTTGATAGCTGTTTTTCCGTAAAGAAGAACGTCCAATGTATATTTTTTCAAATTCGTCCTCATCATCAAATTTAAAATCAATTCGGGCAAAATAGGGCGATTTTATCATCTTTTCTAACAGAAGTATTTTACGTTCTTCTTCTTCATAATCTATAATTTTGTCTGTAACAGGATTGATATATTGGCTTAATTCAACAAGTGCCTCGAAACCGTCTGATGTATACAGCGATGTAATGCCGTGTTCTGTATTTTCACGCACATCTTTTTTTGCTTTAATAATTTCTGATTTCTTTTTTTCCGCCGCTTCTTTTGCCTGCTTTAATTGCTCCTCGGCTAAAGATATAGTTTGCTTTAATCTTTTTTCCTCAAATGCTCTTTCCGTCTGATTATTCCCCATAATAATTATGACCTCCTTAAAAAATGAAAGAAATTTTATCCTGAAACATTGCTAGGCTAGTTTAGCATATGTCAGATTATATAAACAGTCTTGTATTCGTAAAATTTGTATGGTATTATTACAGTGGGAAGAAGCATGTTAAGTATTTCTCAATACCACTATGTCCCGGTTTTTTATTGTATCTTATCTTCAGCAAGCAGAAACACAAGTCCGGCAAATTCGTCCTCGGTCAGTTTCTTCAGCTTTTCATACGGCAAACCTAATACCAGGCACGATATCTGTCACAACATTTTCTTTCATAACGTACAAGCATTTTTGCATACTTTTTAATATATTGTTGTGAGGTGATTATTTGGCAAATGATACAAAAATAGTGTGCAGGAATGTTTTTAAAACAAAAGAAAAAGCGGCATTTGCAAAAGAATACACACGAAAATGGACAGAATTAATCAATGAATTTGAAAGGAATAAAGGGCAGCGGATACCTGCCAAATCATAGGCAGACTGTCTCAAAAATGGTATAATTATATCATGTAGAGATAGTTTGTTTTGGCTTCTCTGAAAAGGAGAACAAAACATGATGAGTACAAAATCTAAGGTTGCTATCTATTGCCGCTTATCAGAAGAAGATAGAAACAAACAATCAGAAACAGACGACAGTAACAGTATTCAGAATCAAAAGTCAATGTTATTGCAGTATTCGTTAGAACAAGGCTGGGAGGTCGCAGGTATTTACAGTGATGATGATTACGCCGGCGCAGACAGGCGGCGGCCGGAGTTTAACAGGCTGCTGGCAGACGCAAGAGAGCATAAGTTTGATATTATCCTCTGTAAAACACAATCCAGATTTACTAGAGAATTAGAACTGGTGGAGAAATATATTCATGGATTGTTTCCCATATGGGGGATTCGATTTATCAGTATTGTTGATAATGCAGATACCGCTAATAAAGGAAATAAAAAGTCAAGACAGATTAACGGACTTGTAAATGAGTGGTATTTAGAGGATATGTCGGATAATATCAAAAGCGTTCTGACAGACAGACGGAAAAACGGACATCATATTGGGGCATTTGCTTTATACGGATACAAAAAAGATCCGGATATAAAAGGACATTTGATTATAGATGAAGAAGCTGCACAGGTTGTAAGAGAAGTTTTTACCCTGTTTTCACAAGGGTATGGAAAGACAGCTATTGCCCGTATGCTGAATGACAGAGGAATTCCTAATCCTACGGAATACAAGCGAATTCATGGATTACGTTATCAGCAGCCCAAAAGGAAAAACAGTACCTTATGGAAATATTTTGCTATATCGGATATGCTGGTAAATGAAATCTACATTGGTAACATGGTACAGGGGAAATATGGCAGCGTTTCTTATAAGACAAAGCAGAATAAACCCAGACCTAAGAATCAATGGTATATAGTGGAGGGAACGCATGAACCAATCATTGACCGTGGGCTGTGGGAGAAAGTTCAGGCACTGATCGCGCAAAAGGCAAAACCATTTACAGAGGGAAAAATCGGGCTATTTGCCAGAAAAGCACGCTGTATGAATTGCGGATATACAATGTCCTCTAATAAACAAAGAGACGGCAGACGTTATTTAAGGTGTTCTAACCGCCACGTAGCAAAAGACGCTTGTATCGGTTCTTTTATCTCCGTTCCGAAACTGGAACAGGCAGCAATTGAAGAGCTTAACAAGTTATCAGCAGCTTATCTTAATAAAGACGAGTTAGAGCAAAATGTAGTCTTTAACAGTGACCTGCGGGGAAATAAAGAAACTCTCCAAAAGGAAATTGCCGCTTATCAAAAGAAAATCCTGGAATACATCAAAGGTATTCGTGAATTGTATTTGGATAAAGTAAAGGGAGTTATTACAGAACAAGACTACATGGATTTATCCAAAGACTTCCAGGAACAAAAAGACAGGCTTGAAAAACTGGTGGCAGATACGAGAGAAAGGCTTGATGTTATCGAAAGAAAAATACAGGCTGGTGACAATAGACGTCAGTTGATTGAGCAATATACAAATCTCGAACACTTAGACAGAGAAACTGTCGAAAAGCTGATTGATTATATACTGGTCGGCAAAAAAGACCCTGTAACTAAGGAAGTACCTGTTGAAATACATTGGAATTTCTAAGGTTCTCATATCTGGTATAATTATATATCAGATATGGAGAACCGTCTCTTAAAACCCCATATGTTGTACTTACAAAATCGTACCATCTGCTGCCATATCCTCATGAATATCAGTGATAGGGTCACCCTTGGACTGGAAATAGGTTGCAGTCCAAGGTGCGCCGCTTGCTGCCTGCGGCCAGAGAGCCAGTGTGTGATCTACATAATATTTGTCGAAACCGGACTCAATCAACTTATCCGGGGTCAGGTTTCTGGTAAGCTGATGGACAATGGCGCAGACCATTTCCATGTGCGCCAGTTCTTCTGTACCTGCTGAAGCATCGGAAATGTTCCGCTTACTAGGCAGTTCCAGTCTATCCGTATTCAAAAAAAGAATTAGCATTCTCGTTATATGGTACAATCATCCGCTCATACATTGAGAATGAGGGGGTGCTGCCTGTTGAAGCATAGAGAATTTCGTTATGCTGGCGAGCCTGTTCCAGAATTGAATGAGCGGGAACACGCGGCATTTTTTTTGAATTTTCAGAGGTCGATCCTTTTATCATTAGAAAAACAGAATCTGTTGACTGCATCACAGCGGGAACGCTGTTTGCTAGAGCTTGAAAAACAATAAGGAGATATTCTTATGTCAATAGACAAATACGAAACCCTAAATCAGGAAAGAAAGATACAGCACACAAAGAAAAAGGTTGCCGCATACTGCCGTGTATCTACGGACAACGAAGACCAGTCAAATTCATTTGAAAGCCAGCGTACGTTTTTCAGACAATATATAGAGCGTAATCCCGATTGGGAGATTTATGAAGTATTCGCGGATGAAGGCATCTCTGGTACGAATACGAAAAAACGGAAAGAATTTAACCGCATGATTGCGAGTGCAAAAAACGGCGATTTTGATTTGATTGTAACAAAAGAAATCTCCCGTTTTGCGAGAAATACCCTTGACAGCATATTCTATACCCGTGACCTCAAGAAGCACGGTGTGGGTGTTATTTTTATGAATGATAATATTAACACTTTAGACGGCGATGCAGAGCTTCGTCTTGCCATTATGTCCTCGATTGCACAGGAGGAAAGCCGTAAGACATCTGAGCGTGTAAAATGGGGGCAGAAACGCCGGATGGAGCAGGGAGTTGTGTTCGGACGGAGTATGCTTGGCTATGATGTGAAAGACGGCAAAATGTATATTAACGAGGAGGGGGCAAAAGTTGTCCGCCTTATCTTCCACAAGTTTGTAGATGAGGGGAAAGGGACTCATGTGATTGCACGTGAACTTCAGGAGGAGGGGATTAAGCCCATGCGGGTTAAGAACTGGCAGAACACAGTTATTCTCCGTGTTATCCGCAATGAAAAATACTGCGGTGACCTGGTGCAGAAGAAAACCTATACGCCAGACTTTTTATCCCATGAAAAGAAAGTAAACCTCGGGCAGGAGGAATTTGTGATTATCAGAGACCATCATGAACCGATTATTTCCCGTGAGCTTTTCGATAAAGCAAACCGTATGTTAGATGAAAAATCACTATCGCAGGAGGGAAAATCAAAGTACAGTAATCGTTATCCGTTTTCAGGGAAAATTAAGTGCGGATGCTGCGGCGGGGGTTATGTGGCACGTTATAAAATCCGGAAAAATGGAAGCTGTTATAAGGCTTGGCGGTGTCTTGAAGCAGCAAGGCATGGAAGTCCTCATGTGGACAAAGCGGGAAATCAGGCTGGGTGCAGCGGACCCGGCATACGCAACGAAGATGTTACCCACATCATGTATCTTGTCATGAGGAGCTTAAAATATAATAAGAAGAAAATAACTGATAATCTTCTTACTGTTATCAAGTCTATTATTGCAATGGATACCGCGGGTACAGGCAGTGAAAAGCTAAAATCACAGATTAGGACGATTGAGAAAAAACGCACAAACCTTATTGACCTTTATTCATCTGGCGACATTACCAAAGATGAATTTACAGCAGCAAGGGCAAAATGTGAGAATGAGATTGCCAGACTGCAATCCGTTATAGAAAGTATGACTGAGTATCCGGGCAAATGTTCCGAAGGGGTGGCTGATCAGATAGATAAACCAGGGGAGAAGCACCTAGAACAGCAGGAGCTTGCCGCTGAAATTACAGAAGCGGTAAATGAACTTATAAATGGCGTAGAATATGAAGATGATTTCTATAAGGAAATATTAGATAAAATGATCGTAAATGATAAAGACCATATTGATGTGTATTTGAAGCTGCTTCCTTTCAAATGGAGCTACACAGCTGCAAAAGCGTAAATTATAACAGGAAGCTGTCTGCCCTGATCTTCTCTTATGTCTTGCTTTTGTTTTTCTCTTCGTTTATGATATTATGATGTAAGAAGAAAAAGATGAAAATTCGTGTTTTAAATAGACGTAAATTTTTCTCTATGATATAATATGAATATAATTTTGCCTGTGTATGTTATGATGCAATATATACACCAGATAAAAGATTGACAATTTTATAGTAAAGTGAGGGAGAAACGAAATGAAGAGTATTCGTAAGAAAATCACCATAAGTCTGATGGCAACAGTCCTGACTGCTCTGATTGCGGTAGGAGCATCTAGTATTTTGCTAAATTACAGGAGCACTCTTGTTACTGTAAAAGAGATGATGAGTGAGACGGCTGTTTTGGCGGCAGAACGTATTGAACAGGAGCTGACAGCCTATAAGAATGTTGCTGTGGACACGGGACGTATTTCGCAGTTATCTGATGAGAATGTGTCTCTGGATGAGAAACGTGCTATTATAAATGAGCGTGTTGAAATGCATGGTTTCCAGCGGGGTAACATTATCAATTCAGACGGCTACAGTATCCTTGACGGGAAAGACTATTCTGAACGCGAGTATGTGCAGGAGGCAATGAAGGGAAATGTCAGTGTATCAGAGCCGCTGATAAGTAAAGTTACTGGAGAGTTGTCTATCATGGTAGCAGCACCGCTTTATGCAGGAGGAGACGGTAATTCCGATATAGCAGGAGTGGTTTATTTTGTACCTCAGGAGACATTTTTGAATGATATTGTCTCTTCTATTAATGTTAGTGACAGCTGTCATGCGTATATGCTTAATAAATCAGGGGACACGATTGCTGATACTACACTGGAGACGATTACCACTCAGAATATTGAAAAAGAAGCAGAAAAAGATGATTCTTTAAAGGAACTGGCAGCTCTTCATAAAAAAATGTGTCAGGGGAAAAATGGATTCGGGAGCTTCCGCAGAGATGATGATGACCGGTTTTTGGCATATGCGCCGGTAAGCGGTACAGACGGCTGGAGCGTTGCGGTTACTGCATTGAAGACAGATTACCTGGCTGATACATATTTTGGTATAATTATTAACCTGGCTGTGATTGCAGTGTCTGTTCTGGCATCTATTGTAGTAGCTCTGAAGCTGTCCAATAATATCAGTGTACCTATGCGTGCCTGTGCCGGGCGTATGAAGCTTTTGGTAGAAGGGGATTTGTCATCACCAGTACCCCAGGTTACGGGGCATGATGAGACGGCAGAGCTGACCAGGTCTACAGCAGAGATGGTGACCGGGCTTAATGCAATTATTCATGATATGGGTTATCTGCTTAATGAGATGGCAAATCAGAATTTTGATATACAGTCTGACCATCGCGAGGAATATGTGGGTGATTTTCAGAGTATTCTTCATTCCATGCGTCATCTGAAGACTGAGCTGAGCAATACCATGCGCCAGATAGATTGTTCTGCAGGACAGGTGTCCTCTGCCAGTTCCCAGGTATCCGACGGGGCCCAGTCGCTGAGTCAGGGGACTGTGGAACAGGCAAGTTCTATAGAGGAGCTGGCAGCTACGATTACTGAAATATCCAAAAGCGCCAGACAGACAGCAACTGCGGCTCAGGAGGCGGGTGAGTATGTAAATCAGGCAGGAGCGCAATTGAATACCAGCGTGGAATATGTGAAAGACCTGAATACGGCTATGGAGAAGATTTCGGACTCATCTGTGGAGATTGCCAAGATTATCGGCGCGATTGAAAATATTGCGTTCCAGACCAATATTCTTGCTTTGAATGCTGCTGTAGAAGCGGCACGGGCGGGAACATCTGGAAAGGGTTTTGCCGTTGTTGCGGATGAAGTACGTAATCTTGCGTCTAAATCCGATGCTGCAGCTAAAGCTACAAAGGAACTAATTGAAGGTTCCATTTCAGTTGTCAATGAAGGTACGCAGGCTGTGGGGCAGGTTACGGATTCTCTGGAACTTACCAGTTCCCTCGCCGGAAAAGTAACTGCAAAAATGGACGTTGTTGTAAATGAGGTAGAAGACCAGACCGCGGCTATCCAGCAAATTACAGAGGGTGTTGACCAGATTTCTTCTGTAGTGCAGACGAATAGCGCGACTTCCCAGCAGAGCGCTGCAGCTAGTGAAGAGCTTTCTGCAGAAGCTGAAAGTCTGAAGAAGTTAGTAGGTCAGTTTGTGCTGGCAAGGGATTGAAATATTTAAAGAAATACTAAAATTGCAGGCCCCTGAGATGGAACATTTCAGGGGCTTCTCTACCTATATCCGTTAAGATTCCCGTTACTTCGTTGTAGGGCATTGTATAACGCTGCGAGAGGTAACGCATGGAAGCGGCAAGTTCACCGTCAGGTCCGCCAAACTGACTGATGATTACCTGTGCGATCTCTGGATTCGGCTGTGTAATCTTTACTGGGTGCTGTAATCGTTTTTCATAATTCCACATAAATTAGCATCCTCCTTCCTGCCATGGCCACGGGTTGTCAATCCATGCCCAGCGCTCCGCCGGCGTGCAGGCTGTATCTATAGTAAGCGGACCATAATATTTTGCATATTCTTTTAAAGCCTGCACACGCTGTTTTTTGAATTCTTCAAAATATTCCAGTGCATCACGATCACACGGATGTGTATCAAGGTACAGCTTTACATCATCGACCGCAAAGCTTACCACATTAATCCATTCAAATAATTCTTCACGGCAAGGTCTGTTATCTGACATTCTGGCATCCTCCTATCCCGCGGAATGGTTTGTTGAGCTCTTCGAAGATTGTGCCGCAGTGGAACCCTTTTTCTGCTTCATAAATATTTCGCCATTCCTGCCACGGAACGTACGCCATGGCAAGCGGCATATTATTGAGTTCATCACAGGAGGATCTAGAGTCACGGCAGACAGGGTATGTGGCTTCTGGAGTGACAGGCAACGGCTGCCCGCAGCCCCTGCGCCTTGAAAAATCCTGCTGGTTGTAACGGTAATTGGGCATTTGTTCTTGCTCCTTCCATAAAATATTTGCAATATTATACTATGTGAAAAATGAAAAGTTGTGCCCGAGGTTGTTTTTGAGGAGTCTACAGGGTATAATGGGGGATAATAAGTTATGTTCACAGATGGGAGTATAGATATATGGAAAAAAGACAGAGAGAGAGGAAAAAACGGGGGGAACACTATTTTGATTATAGCCTTCTGGCGGTTCTGATCTGCCTGGTCTGTTTCGGGCTGGTAATGCTCTACAGTACAAGCTCATACAGTGCGCTGGTGGATTATGGTGACAGTATGTTCTATTTTAAAAGACAGATTATGTTCTGTGCGGCAGGCTTTGCGGGGATGATGGTTGTCTCCCGTATTAATTATCATTTTTATATAAAATGGGCCAGATATTTTTATTACATATCTGTTGTACTGATGCTGCTTGTGCAGACGCCGCTGGGAAAGACGGTAAACGGCGCCCGCAGATGGATCAGGCTGCCCTTCGGGCAGCAGTTCCAACCGGCGGAGGTGACGAAGATAGCGGTTGTCCTGTTTATTCCGGTAGTGATTATTAAACTGGGGAAGGAGGCGAAGACAAGACGTGGAATCGGCAGGATTTTAATGTGGGGCGGTTTTTCAGCACTTTGTGTATATAAGCTTACGGATAATTTGAGTACAGCTCTTATTGTATTGGGGATTACCTGCATTCTGATCTTTGTGATGCATCCAGAGACAAAGCCATTCATTGCTCTTGTGACGGCAGGAATTGCGGCGGTAATTGCCATTGTGTGGGCGCTGAGAAAGGTTCTTGTGATGAGTGTGACAAGCGATAATTTCCGGCTGCAGAGAATCATCACATGGCTGGATCCGGAAAAATATGCATCCGATGACGGATATCAGACGCTTCAGGGGCTCTATGCCATAGGATCAGGCGGATTTTTCGGAAAGGGACTGGGAAATAGTGCGCAGAAGATGATTATACCCGAGGTTCAGAATGATATGATTCTTTCTGTAATCTGTGAAGAGCTTGGGGTATTTGGCGCACTTATGATACTGGTTCTGTTTGCCATGCTTCTGTACCGTCTTCTGTTTATCGCGCAAAATGCGCCGGATATGTATGGCTCTATGGTGGTGACGGGAATTTTCGCCCACATTGCACTGCAGGTTATCTTAAATGTAGCGGTTGTTACAAACCTTATCCCTACGACTGGTATCACACTGCCGTTTATCAGTTACGGAGGCACATCAATCCTGTTTCTGCTGGCAGAGATGGGGATTGCATTCGCAGTCTCCAGGAGTATTCGAATTGATGAATAACTGTGCGTGTTACGTTACTGTTCACACAGGACTGTGCATTTACTGCACAGACCGTAAGAAAGTGATTCAGGAGTGAGCAAATCCCATTCGCGGAGCGAATTTTAAATGGATTTGCGAATGTTACTGTGAACGGAGTGAACAGTAACCGTGTTATTGTTCACACAGGACTTTGCATTTACAACAGTTTGACTTTCCATATAAAGTATGCTATGATAGGGTACGTAGTAATGAAAACTACATATAATAATACAAGCGTCAAAAGGTATTTTTACGCAATGGAAATGAGAACATGCGAAGGAGTATGGAGAGAAATTATGAGTTACAAGATAATTGTGGACAGCTGCGGAGAGCTGACCAGAGAGATGAAAGCCTCAGGAAATTTTGAGACAGCATCACTGGAGATTGATGTGAATGGACACCACATGGTGGATGACGACACCTTTGATCAGTCATTGTTTTTAAAATATGTGAAGGAATCGCCGGAGTGTCCGAAGTCCTCCTGCCCTTCGCCAAAAAGATATATGGAGGGATACTGCTGCGAGGCGGACAGGGTATATGCCGTAACGCTTTCAGCAGAATTGAGCGGTTCTTATAACAGCGCGGTGCTGGGGAAGAATCTGTATATAGAGGAATATGGGGAAAAGGATATCTATGTGTTTAATTCCCGCTCTGCATCCATAGGAGAGACATTGATTGCCCTTAAGATCCAGGAGTGTGAGGAGCAGGGACTTTCCTTTGATGAGACGGTGCGAAGGGTGGAAGAATATATTGAAGGGCAGAATACGTATTTCGTCCTTGAGACTCTTGAGACGCTTCGAAAGAATGGAAGGCTCACTGGACTTAAGGCGGTCATGGCGACAGCGCTGAATATTAAGCCTGTCATGGGCGCCACACCGGAAGGTACCATCTGCCAGCTTGGGCAGGCGCGGGGAGTGAAGAAGGCACTGGCGAAGATGGGGGAGCATGTGATTGCTGATGTGAAGAATTCGAAGGAAAAGATTCTGGCAATCTCTCACTGTAACTGCAGGGAGCGCGCGGAGTCGGTAAAGGAGATGCTGAAAAGTAAGGCGGATTTTAAAAATATTATTATACTGGATACCGCTGGAATCAGCAGTATGTATGCTGCCGATGGCGGAATAATAGTGGTTGTATAATTTTCTGACCTGTGCTATAATAAAAAGGCTGAGACAAAAGAAATACGGAGAATAGAAGGAGTTTTCGCATATGAGTCAGGAAAAAGTAGACAGATATAAACAGGAAAAGGCAAACCGGAAGCAGATTATGAAAAAGCAGAAGATGACCAATGCCCTGCGTAAGTGTGTTGTGGCTGCGGCAGGTCTTTTGCTTGTTGTATGGATTGGCTATTCTGCTTATGACATGTATGAATCCAATAAGGAACCGGAAAAGGTTCAGATAGATTACCGTGCATTCAACGATTTTTCGAAAAACATTACTGACGCGTCCGCTCCGGATGATACAGAGGACGAAAAAGCAGAAAAGGAAGACACAGCACAGGAATAAGAGAACGGGAATAAAAGAAAAACGCAAAAAACAGACAGTGTGTACTGTCTGTTTTTTTGCGTTTTTCCGGCTATATTATAACAGTAAGACCTGTTCTATTTCTGTAAAAATGAAAAAAGTGCTTGAAATCACCCCAAAAGTGTTTTACAATGGTTGCAGGTGGTAAAAAGTGGTGGTAAGTGGTATGGAGTGGTAAAAAAGTGGAGACACGGGGGAGTATACTTCATACAAGAGGGAGTACATATGTTGAAGGGAGAGTACAGTCATAATATTGATGCCAAGGGCAGATTGATCATTCCCGCCAGGTTTCGTGACGATCTAGGGGAGAATTTCGTCATTACCAAGGGGATGGAGAACTGTTTGTACGTCTACCCGGAGGATGAATGGACTGCCTTTGAGGAGAAGCTTAACGCCTTACCGACCACCACAGATAAGAAGGCCCGCGCGTTTGCCTATTTTTTCCAGGGGAGTGCAACAGACGGAGATCTGGACAAGCAGGGCAGGACATTGATCCCTTCTGTGCTGAGAGGCTATGCAGGACTTGATAAGGAAGTCGTGTTTATCGGTATGGGGAAGCGTGCCGAGATATGGGACAAGGCCAGATGGGATGAAAAGAATGCTGAAGTGGAGCTTAACATTGAGGACATTGCGGCAGATATGGAAGCCAGTGGATTCAGTATCTAGATCTGAACTATTATAATATAACATAATGAAGGGGCAGGTATGGAATTCAGACACAGGTCAGTGTTACTTGAAGAGACAATAGAGGGACTTCATATTAAGCCGGACGGCATCTATGTGGATGGAACGCTCGGCGGAGGCGGGCATGCCTTTGAGGTATGCAGCCGCCTTGGAAATAAGGGGATTTTTGTAGGAGTAGATCAGGACGCTGCAGCGATCGAAGCTGCAGGTCAGCGGCTAAAGGGCTTCGGGGAGAAGGTCAGGATAGTCAGAAGCAACTATCGTGATGTGAAGTCCCAGCTTCAAAAGCTTGGCATTGACAAGGTCGATGGGATCATTCTCGATCTGGGCGTATCATCTTATCAGCTTGATACGGCAGAGCGGGGATTCTCCTACCGCGAAGATGCGCCTCTGGATATGCGGATGGATACCCGTCAGGTAAGGACGGCCAGAGACATCGTCAATGAGTACAGTGAGATGGAACTCTTTCATGTGATCAGGGATTACGGGGAGGACAGATTCGCAAAGAATATTGCGAAGCATCTTGTAAAAAGGCGAAAGGAAAAGCCTGTGGAAACAACGGGGGAGCTGGCAGAGATTATTAAGGGAGCCATCCCCATGAAGTATCAGAAGAAGTCAGGTCATCCGGCGAAGCGGACATTCCAGGCGATCCGGATCGAACTGAACAGAGAACTGGAGGTTTTAAAGGATTCACTGGATAACATGATCGAACTGTTGAATCCCGGCGGAAGACTATGTATTATAACTTTCCATTCGCTGGAGGACCGGATTGTGAAGAGTGCCTTCAGAAGGAATGAGAATCCTTGTACATGTCCGCACGATTTCCCGGTGTGTGTGTGCGGAAACGTCTCAAAGGGGAGAATTGTGACGAAGAAGCCAATCCTTCCGGGGGAGAGAGAGATGGAGGAGAACAGCCGCTCTAAGAGTGCGAAGCTTCGCATATTTGAGCGGGGTCATGATGGGTAAAGCATAGCGGGAAAGAGGACAGAGCTGTTATGATAACAAGAGCAAAGGGGTGAGTGTAATGGCAGCACGATATCGTGCACGTACGGGCAGTCAGGGAAGGCGGGACAGGATGGCAGGACAGACATATGTTCATGGAAATGTTGCGGCCAAGCCTGCATACTGGCCGGCAGGACAAAGTGAAGAGCCACAGTCTGCCGCCAGGGCGAGCAGCCAGGTGAGGAAGAACCGAAGGAAGGCGCTTTGCATGAATGCCGGTTATGTTATGTTTCTTACACTTGCGGCAGTGCTTGCGCTGGTGATCTGTGTGAACTATGTAAAGCTTCAGTCGAAGATTACGAAGCGCTCCGAGAATATTACGGCGCTGCAGGCAGAGCTGGCTGACAGAAAAGAAGAGAATAACACAAGATATAATTTTGTGATGGATGCCGTGAATCTGGATGAGATCAGGACAAAGGCACAGAAGGATCTCGGCATGGTATATGCCTCAGAGGATCAGATTATAGAGTACACCAGGCCCTCTGCGGATTATGTAAAGCAGTATGAGGACATACCTGAGGACGGGGTACTTGCCCAGTCAGATAAACATGAGGATTAGATGGAACTATGGCAGGAAGAATAAGAAGAAAAAGGCGTAAAATATTCAAAAGAAAATCTACAAAGCTGATGCAGAAAAAGCTAATCATGCTCTTCATGGGTATCGTATTAGCTTTTGCTGTTTTAGTGGTGAGAATTACTTACATCAACGCATCAAGCGGGGAACGCTATTCGAAGCTGGTGCTGGACCAGCAGCAGTATGGAAGCCGGACGATCCCCTTTAAGAGGGGAGATATTGTAGACCGTAACGGTTCCAAGCTTGCCACGAGTGCCCGGGTCTATAATGTCATTCTGGACAGCAAGGTAATGCTAAGTGACGAAAAATACATAGAGCCGACGCTGAATGTGCTCCTGGAACTTTTTGAGCTAAGCCCGGAGGAGGTAAGGGGCATAGCCCAGGAGAATCCTTCTTCCAGATATACTGTTCTTTTGAAAGGAATTGACTATGACAAAGCGAAGGCATTCGAAAAGATCGATGAGGATGATGAAAATCATCCATATGTGAATGGAATATGGCTTGAGGAGGATTATGTAAGGACGTATCCTTATGGTTCCCTGGCAAGTGATGTGATTGGATTTACCGTGGACGGTAATGTAGGGAGCAACGGAATCGAGGATTCCTATAATTCGGTTTTAAATGGAACAGACGGAAGAGTTTACGGCTACCAGGACAAGGATTCTACTTATGAAAGAACAGTTAAGGAGCCGGAGAATGGGAATACGGTTGTGTCTACAATAGATCTTCAGGTTCAGAGCATTGTAGAGAAGCATATCCTGGCATTTAATGAGGAGCATCAGAATCAGGCATGGGACGGAGCGGGAAGCAAGAATACAGCAGTGATTGTTATGAACCCGCAGAACGGGGAGATCCTGGCCGAGGCTTCTTATCCGAACTATGATTTGAATAACCCGAGAGATTTAAGCGCATATTATTCAGAAGAGCAGCTTAAGAAGATGAAGGATGACAAGAAGCTGGATACTTTGTATTCCCTGTGGAACAATTTCTGTGTCAGCGAGACCTTCGAGCCAGGCTCTACGATTAAGCCTTTTACCGTAGCGGCAGGGCTGGAGCTCGGGAAGCTGACCGGAGGGGAATCCTATGTCTGCGGCGGTTATGTTCAGACAGAGGAGTGGAAGATTAAATGTAATAATACGAGCGGCCACGGCATGCAGTCGCTGAAGCAGGCCGTAGAGAATTCCTGCAATGTGGCGCTTATGGATATCGGAAATGTGCTGGGGGTAAAGGATACCGTCCGGTATCAGAAGGTATTCGGATTCGGGGAATACTGCGGGATCGACCTCCCGGGAGAGGCTGCAGGACTTCTCTACACAGAGGAGAATATGGATCCGGTCAGTCTGATGACAAATGCATTCGGTCAGAACTTTACGGTAACCATGAACCAGCTTGCCGGTTCCTTTTGTTCTCTTGTCAATGGCGGTAATTATTATAAGCCCCATGTGGTAAAGCAGATTCAGGACGAGAACGGGAACATTACTGAGAATAAAAATCCTGTCTTAATAAAGAAAACCATTTCTAAAGAAACAAGTGATATCATCAAAGATTATATGAGAGGCGTGGTGGAAGAAGGCACCGGATCCACGGCGGCGGTAAAGGGATATGACGTGGGAGGAAAGACAGGCACAGCGGAAAAGCTTCCGCGTGATAATGAAAAATATGTGTTGTCTTTTATCGGATATGCTCCCCAGGAGAATCCCCAGGTTGTGGTGTATGTGGCGATTGACGAGGTGAATTCTGCAACTCCGTCAGACGGGAAACTGGCGCCGGGTCTGGCGGCGGATATTATGAAAGAGATCTTCCCATACCTTGGAGTGACGAAGGCTTCACAGGAAAAGGAAGAATAACCTCAGAGAAGTCCTAATAAATTATAGAAACGGCTTCTCTGAGGTTTCTATAATTATGAAGAATAAAACATATAATAAGAAGAAAATGCTTGTTGTATTCGTCTGTGCAGTGGCAGTCATCCTTGGACTTGTAGGAAGGCTTTTCTATCTGATGGTTTTTGATGCAGAATATTATCAGAAGAAGGCAGAGGATCTCCACGAGAGGGAGCGTAAGATCAAGGCGGCGAGGGGAGAGATTGTGGATGTAAACGGAACGGTGCTGGCTACTAATAAGACGGTATGCACCATATCGGTTATACACAGCCAGATCACAGATCCGGACAGAGTAGTGGCAGAGCTTTCCAAAATACTTGAGATGGATGAGGAGGAAGTCAGAAAACGGGTAGAGAAGGTATCCTCCATGGAGCGTATCAAGACGAATGTGGAGAAGGAGACAGGGGACGCTATCCGGAATCTGGAGCTTGACGGAGTAAAGGTAGATGAGGATTTCCGGCGTTACTATCCATATAATGAGCTTGCGTCAAAGGTTCTTGGATTCACAGGGGGAGATAACCAGGGGATCATTGGCCTGGAAGTGAAATACGAGGATTATCTGAGGGGAACCAATGGCACGATTCTTACGACTACAGATGCAAGAGGTGTAGAGCTTGACGGGGTGGCAGAAGACCGGGTTGAGCCGGTGGCAGGAAACTCCCTCCAGATTAGCATTGACTACAATATTCAGATGTATGCCCAGCAGATGGCAGAGAAGGTAATGGAGGAAAAGCAGGCAGATAAGGTGGCGATCCTGCTTATGAATCCGAAAAACGGTGAAATTATCGCCATGGTTAATGTGCCGGAATTCAATCTGAATGAGCCGTTCACTCTGAATACCGGTGTGGATGAGGATACTCTTTCTGATGAAAAGAAGCAGGATGCTCTGAATCAGATGTGGAGGAATGGATGCATTAATGATACCTATGAGCCTGGCTCAACCTTTAAGGTAATCACTGCATCTGCATGCCTGGAGGAGGGGGTGGTCTCTCTGACAGACCAGTTCAGCTGCCCCGGATACCGGATTGTGGATGACCGGAAGATCCGCTGCCACAAGGTGGGCGGGCACGGGGCAGAAACCTTTGTCCAGGGAATTCAGAATTCCTGTAATCCGGTATTCATAGAGATCGGGCTGCGTCTCGGCGTAAAAAAGTTTTGTGATTATTTCAGACAGTTTGGGCTAATGGGCATGACAGGCGTGGATCTTCCGGGGGAAGCAGCAACCATTATGCATAAGGAAGAGAATATCGGGCAGGTGGAGCTTGCAACCATAAGCTTCGGACAGTCCTTTCAGGTGACTCCCATGCAGATGGCGGCAACGATGAGTTCCCTTGTAAATGGGGGGACGAGGGTAACACCTCATTTTGGCGTGCGCGTGCTTGACAAGGAGGGGAAAGAGGTGGAGAAATTTTCTTATAAGGAAGGAAAACGGATTGTTTCAAAAGAAACGTCTGAGACGATGCAGAAGCTTTTGGAAAGTGTTGTGGCAGAAGGATCTGGAAAGAATGCCTTCCTTGAAGGCTATCACATAGGCGGAAAGACTGCAACATCCCAGACACTTCCAAGAAGTGCCAATAAGTATATCTCCTCTTTTATCGGATTTGCCCCTGCAGATGATCCACAGGTGCTGGGAATGTGTGTGATCTACAACCCCCAGGGAATCTATTACGGGGGAACCATCGCCGCGCCAGTGGTCAGAGATATTTTTGAAAATATATTCCCTTATCTTGGCATTGAAAAAGACTAAAAAATAAAGTATACTGTAACTATTCGATAAGTTAACAAAAGAGACAAAGAGGTGGATTATGGATTATACAGTATTTATTCCGGTGATTATTGCATTTGTATTAAGTGTTGTGATGGGGCCGGTGATCATTCCGGTGTTAAGAAGGCTTAAGATGGGACAGACGGAACGTGAGGAAGGCGTAAAGTCCCATCTTAAAAAGGCAGGTACGCCCACTATGGGTGGCGTGATCATTCTGCTTAGCGTAGTGGTAACATCTGTGTTTTATATTCGTGATTATCCGAAGATTATCCCGATTCTGTTCGTGACCCTCGGGTTTGGGCTGATCGGATTTCTGGATGACTATCTCAAGGTGGTCCTGAAGCGTTCGGACGGTCTGTTCCCCATGCAGAAGATGGCGCTTCAGATTGTGGTGACGGCAATCTTCGCCTTTTATCTCATTAGGTTTACAGATGTATCCCTGGCAATGCTGATTCCATTCTCCGGCGGAAAATATCTGGACATCGGGTGGCTTGCCATCCCTCTTCTCTTTTTCGCGGTGATCGGAACTGTGAATGGTACGAATTTTACCGATGGGTTAGACGGGCTGGCATCCAGTGTTACGGTGCTGGTAGCCACCTTTTTTACAGTAGTTGCAATCGGGACAAAAAGCGGCATAGAGCCGGTGACCTGTGCGGTGGTGGGTGCGCTTCTGGGATTTCTTTTGTTTAATGTGTATCCTGCAAGTGTATTTATGGGAGATACGGGATCCCTTGCCCTTGGCGGATTCGTGGCGTCAACGGCATATATGCTTCAGATGCCGGTGTTTATTCTGATTGTGGGACTGATTTATCTGGTGGAGGTATTGTCTGTTATGATACAGGTAACGTATTTTAAAAAGACAGGCGGAAAGAGAATCTTTAAGATGGCGCCGATCCATCATCACTTTGAGCTGTGCGGATGGTCAGAGACGAGAGTGGTTGCCGTGTTTTCCATTATTACGGCGATCCTCTGCCTGGTTGCACTGATGGCAATGTAGAAAGAATACGTAAATCCAGGAGGAAGAATATGGAAGTGACAGGAAGAAAGGTGCTTGTATTCGGGGCCGGTATCAGCGGAATCGGAGCGGTCAGGCTTCTTAAGGAACAAAAGGCAGACGTCATTCTTTATGATGGAAATGAACAGCTTGATACCGGAAAGGTAAAAGAGCAGCTTGGAGAATATAAGGATATACAGATTGTGGCAGGGGCATTCCCTGAGGAGGAGCTTGACAGCCTGCAGCTTGTTGTGCTAAGCCCGGGGGTGCCGACGGATCTTCTGGTGATAAAAAGGATGCATGAGAGGAATATACCGGTTGTGGGGGAGGTGGAGCTTGCCTATGAATACGGGAAGGGAGATGTTCTCGCTATTACCGGGACGAACGGAAAGACAACAACCACAACGCTTCTTGGCGAGATTATGAAGGATTACCGGGGAGAAGATGTGTTTGTGGTCGGGAACATAGGGAACCCGTATACAGTTGCAGCAGGACAGATGAAGGGGAGTTCTGTTGCAGTTGCAGAGATGAGCAGCTTCCAGTTAGAGAGTATCAAAGACTTCCGGCCGAAGGTAAGTGCGATTTTAAACTATACGCCGGATCATTTGAACAGGCACCATACAATGGAGGCCTATATTGCTGCAAAGGAAAACATTGCCCGTAATCAGAGGGAGGGGGATTTCTGCATTTTGAATTATGAAGAAAAGATTATGCGGGAATTCGCAAAGAATCTGAAGTGTCAGGTTCTATATTTCAGCAGCCGGCGTAAACTAGAAAGAGGCATCTATCTTGACGGGGAAAAGATCGTTTATAAAAACCCGGAGGAGATTCTTGTGTGCAGGACCGGCGACCTTCAGATTCTCGGCATGCACAATTATGAAAATGTAATGGCAGCTGTTATGATGGCGGCTGTGTATGGTGTACCGATGGACCAGATCCAAAAGACGGTTCTTGCATTTCGGGGTGTGGAGCACCGGATTGAGTATGTTGCGGAAAAGCGTGGCGTGGTGTACTATAATGATTCTAAGGGAACGAATCCGGATGCAGCAATTAAGGGAATCCAGGCGATGAACCGCCCGACAGTGCTCCTTGGCGGCGGCTATGATAAGGAGTCAGAGTATACGGAGTGGATCAGAAGCTTTGACGGGAAGGTGAAGAAGCTGATTCTTATGGGCGCGACCAGGGAGAAGATTGCGGCTGATGCAGAGACGTGTGGTTTTCATGAGTATGTATATTCGGATACATTCGAGGAGGCAGTCCGTATGGCGGCAGATGAGGCAGTGCCGGGGGATGCGGTGCTGTTATCCCCGGCATGTGCAAGCTGGGGCATGTTCCCTAATTATGAGGTACGTGGAGAGAAGTTTAAAGAAATTGTAAATTCCTTATAAGGAGTGCATAAAAGATTGAGTAAGCAGAAAAAGGGAAGATATGACTACACACTTCTTACCGCGCTGGGACTTCTGATTATTATGGGTCTCGTGATTTTATACAGTACAAGTACTTATAACGGAGAGATTAAGTTCCATGATTCATTTTACTACTTGAAGAAACAGATCTTTGCTACCAGCCTTGGAATTGCATGTATGTTTTTTGTGGCAGAGATGGATTACCATGTGTGGAAATCTGTTGCCATTTTGGGGTATCTGATTGCACTGGTTTTGTCTCTTGCAGTTATGTTCGTAGGAGAGGAGTATAACGGGTCCAAAAGATGGCTGTCTTTGGGCCCGCTTTCTTTTCAGCCTTCAGAGTTTGCAAAGGTGGCGGTAATTCTGTTTCTGGCAGTGCTTGTGACGAACAGGGCAAAGGATATGGGGAAGATGAAGACAATGTTTCTGGTTATGGTATCTATTCTCCCCATTGTTGGACTTGTGGGTGCAAGCAACTTAAGTACAGCCATCATTATCCTTGGCATTGGTGTGGTCCTTGTGTTTGTGGCCAGCCCGAAATACGGGCAGTTTATTGTAATGGGGGCTCTTGGTATCGGATTTATGACGGTCTTTCTGGCACTGGAGAGCTATCGTCTGGAGCGACTGGAAATATGGCGGAATCCGGAAAATTTTGAAAAGGGCTACCAGACGCTCCAGGGTCTCTATGCCATAGGTTCTGGAGGACTGTTCGGGAGAGGGCTTGGAGCAAGTGTACAGAAGCTGGGCTTTGTTCCAGAGGCACAGAATGATATGATTTTTTCCATTGTCTGTGAGGAGCTGGGCCTCTTTGGCGCAGGCTTTCTGATGATCCTGTTCTTAATTCTGATCTGGCGTTTTTTTATCATTGCCACCCGGGCCAAGGATCTTTTTGGAGCCTTGATTGCGTCAGGAGCCATGGCTCATATGATGATACAGGTGATTCTGAATATAGCGGTGGTCACGAACACCATTCCCAATACGGGAATCACGCTGCCCTTCGTTAGCTACGGAGGAACCTCAGTCGTATTTCTTCTAATTGAAATGGGGCTTGTCTTAAGTGTATCAAGAATGGTATAATACAGATGATGCAGGAGTATAAAAATTCCATTGCCGGAGGCAATTTGAAATGGAGCGGACAGTTACTAATATAGTCAGCCGTTCTGGGGATAGGGGGAGTATGGATGGCGAGGGAAGGATATCCTTACGGGGAGCAGCCACGCAGAAGAAAGAAGAAGGGACATAAGCTCTATGCATTTTTTGTGCTTCTGCTCGGGTTACTGATTATAGTGCTTACGGTGCTCCTGCTGTTTCATATTCAGCGGATTGAGATCAGCGGGAATACCTACTGCCCGGATGAGCAGATCGCGGAGGCGATACAGAGCGACAAGTATTCGGTGAACAGCATTTATGTCTGTGCCAGATATGTCCTTGGTTACGGAAAGAATCTTCCGTGTATTGAGAGTATGCGCGTCCGGATGGGACCGCCCTGGGTAGTTAAGGTGGAAGTGAAGGAAAAGCAGATTGTAGGGTATCTGCCTGAAGGAGACAGCTATTCATATTTTGATAAGGAAGGACTGATTGTCAGCAAGGATAAGAAGCACATAAAGGGAATCCCCAGGGTAGAAGGGATTGATGCGGGCGATACCGGGCTGTACAGTCAGATCGAGAGTGGGAATTCCAGGCTGTTTGGAGAGATTCTTGAGGCATCGCAGGAGTTGAGGAAGTATCAGATGCCGATCGAAAAAATTGTTTGTAAAAACAACAGAATATACATATATGTTGAAAAAATATGTGTATCAGTCGGGAATAATGTGACTTCAGAAAAGATTGCGCAGATTGCTCCGATTATTGAGGAGCTGGAAGGAAAGGAAGGAACCCTGCACCTGGAGAATTATGCCGAGGGACGGGAAACCATTACCTTTGATATTGGTGAAAAAACCGAAGAAAATTAAGAAAAATGGACGAATTCTATTGATATTTTGGACAAAAGTCTATATTATATAGTATATATGGCGGAGAGCTTGCATCTTCCGGTACATGGGATGTATGAGTATATAATAAGGATAACAAAGGAGGAGAAACCCTTGCTAGAAATTAAAACGAATGAATCAGAAGCGGCGGCTAAGATAATTGTTGTAGGAGTAGGCGGCGGCGGTAATAATGCTGTAAACCGAATGATAGATGAACAGATTGCCGGTGTGGAATTTATAGCGATTAATACAGATAAGCAGGCCTTGCAGCTCAGTAAGGCTCCGACACTTATGCAGATTGGTGAGAAGATTACGAAAGGTCTTGGTGCGGGAGCAAGACCCGAGGTTGGAGAAAAAGCGGCAGAAGAGAGCTCAGAAGAGGTATCTGCGGCGCTGAAAGGCGCGGATATGGTATTTGTCACATGTGGTATGGGAGGCGGTACTGGAACAGGCGCCACTCCGGTTGTTGCACGGATTGCCAAGGGACTTGGCGCCCTTACGGTTGGTGTAGTGACCAAGCCCTTCCGTTTTGAATCTAAGACACGTATGACGAACGCCCTTACAGGGATTGAAAAGCTGAAGGAGAGTGTAGACACTCTGATCGTGATTCCAAATGACAAGCTGCTGGAGGTTGTGGACAGGCGTACCACTATGCCGGAGGCGCTTAAGAAGGCGGACGAGGTTCTGCAGCAGGGTATTCAGGGCATTACGGATCTGATTAATGTACCTTCACTGATCAACCTCGATTTTGCCGATGTACAGACGGTTATGACGGACAAGGGAATTGCACATATCGGAATCGGACAGGGCCGTGGTGATGATAAGGCGCTGGAGGCTGTGAAACAGGCAGTTGCAAGTCCGCTTCTTGAGACGACGATTGCAGGAGCGTCCCATGTTATTATTAATGTATCCGGGGATATTACTCTTATGGATGCGTCAGATGCGGCAGAGTATGTACAGGAACTGGCAGGCGAGCAGGCGAATATTATTTTTGGCGCCATGTATGATGATTCTCATACTGACGAGGCGACGATTACAGTGATTGCCACAGGGCTTCATAATGTGGGCGGAAGTGCGTCCAAGCTGAAGTCAAGACTTGAGAGCCAGAGGCCAGGAGTGACTGCAGAGACGGCAGCAGGCTATGACCGTCCGTCCGTATCAAAACAGACGGCAAAGGTACCAAAGCTTGATATTGGCATGGCTCCTTCCAAGGCCGGTACACAGACGACACAGATGCCAAGGAGAACTGTAGGCGGTACAGCCCCCTCACTTGAGGTTCCAAAGACGCCAACAGCCCGTGTAAAAGAGCAGTCAATCAAAATACCGGATTTCTTTAGAAAGTAAATAGTTTCGTAATTACTCAGTAGGTCTGCACATTTTGTGAAAGTACTGAGCAGTTGCATCGCTTTTTGGGGCACAGAGATGTGTCCCTTTTTTGTCGAAATAAACCTTGAGTTTTCTCACAGCATCTGACAAATTCCTTGTCTGAATCCTCGTATAATAAATTTCATCATCAAAACCATTTAAGACGGAAGAAGGTGGAACGTGTACTATGAATTGTATATAGACGCATTTTTTCTCGTGAATTTTACGATGAATTATCTTCTGCTGCGTCTTGTCCGTCAGATACTTAAGTGTCCTGCCACGCATGGAAGGATCTGCCTCGGGGCGGCACTTGGGGCATTGTGCACATGCATTGTTATGTTGATTCCTGGAATTGGGGCTTTTGTCAGGATTCTGCTATTCCACACAGTTTTAAATGTTCTAATGATTAAAACAGGGCTTGGAGCCGGCTGGGACAGGACATTTCTAAAAGCCCTTCTGTTACTTTACATAAACGGATTTTTACTGGGCGGGGTAATGGAGCATTTCCGCCAGTATGTTAGAACGGGAAGCCTGTTTTTTGCACTTGCGGTTCTGGGGTATTCCTTAAGTCTTGGAATATGGAGGCTGCTGACCTGTTTTGCAGAGAGAAATGCGAGATACTGTCAGGTCAGGCTTCTGAGGAAAGGGCGCGAGTATGAGACGGAGGCACTGGTAGATACAGGGAACAGGCTTCGGGATCCGGTGACAGGAAAATCAGTCAGTATTATTTCCGCCAGGGCAGCCGGAGCACTTGGAATATGCCTTCCGTCACTGACAGAAGCAGGAGGCAGAGATTACAGCTTAAAAGAAGAGGACTTAAAACATGACAGCAGCAGGAAAGAGGATGGTTTATGGCAGAGCGGATTCTGGTATATTCCCTATCATTCTGTAGGCAGGGCGGAGGGCGTGATGCCGGCAGTGATGCTGGATGCCCTGTATGTACCTGGAAATCCGGTGGTGCAGATTGAAAATCCGGTGGTCGCGGTATGTGAAGAGTATATAACAGAGGATGATTATGAGATGCTTTTGAATCCTGACTTATTATAGGAGGTTTATTTATGGTAATAAAAGTTGCAGTGCCACATCAGTTTAAATTAAAAGTTGTACCGGATTTCAGAACACTGTTATTTCCGGACAGAAAGGACATCCATTATATCGGAGGCTCAGAGATCCTGCCGGCGCCTCTTGAGACAGACGAGGAGGCAGCCGTGATTGAGGAGCTGGGAACGGAGGAGGATGAACAGGCAAAAAAGCTTCTGATTGAACACAATCTCCGCCTTGTAGTATACATAGCCAAGAAGTTTGACAATACGGGAGTCGGAGTGGAGGATTTGATTTCCATCGGCACAATTGGATTAATTAAGGCGATTAATACATTTAATCCAAATAAGAACATCAAGCTTGCCACATATGCTTCAAGGTGTATTGAAAACGAGATTCTTATGTATTTGAGACGGAATAATAAGACAAAGATGGAGGTGTCTATCGACGAGCCGCTGAATGTGGACTGGGACGGGAATGAGCTCCTTCTGTCGGATATTCTGGGAACGGAGGAGGATACGATCTACAGGGATATTGAGCAGGAGGCGGAGCGGAAGATTCTCATTAAGGCAATTAACCGGCTGTCTGGCAGGGAACGGATGATTATACGCATGCGGTTCGGTCTGGGGACGCCTGACGGGGAGGAGAAGACGCAGAAGGAGGTGGCGGACATCCTTGGTATCTCCCAGTCATACATTTCCAGGCTTGAAAAGAAGATTATGCAGAGATTAAAGAAAGAGATGGTAAAGTATTCATAGCCAGAAAGAAAAAAAAGTGCTACAATAAAAGAAAAAGGAGTTGTGCTTATGAGACTTACTTTTATTGGGGCAGACCATGAGGTGACAGGAAGCTGCCACCTTCTGGAGGCGTGCGGGAAAAACATTTTGGTAGACTGCGGCATGGAGCAGGGGCCGGATCTGTATGAGAATCAGGAGATACCGGTGACCCCGGGGGATATAGATTTTGTGCTGCTGACACATGCTCACATTGACCATTCGGGAAAGATTCCGCTTCTGTGCAAGCAGGGATTTTCCGGGGAGATCGTGACTACATTTGCAACCTCTGATCTGTGCAGCATTATGCTTCGTGACAGTGCGCACATCCAGGAATTTGAGGCAGAGTGGAGAAACCGGAAGGCGAAGAGAAGCGGTGAGCCGCTGTATGAGCCGATGTACACGATGGAGCATGCAGAGGCTGCGGTTAAGCTTCTGGCTCCCTGTGATTATGATCAGAAGATTGTACTGTGTGAAGGGATTGAAGTGCGGTTTACGGACATGGGTCATCTTCTTGGATCATCGGCGATTGAGGTATGGATTACAGAGGACGGCATCTCGAAGAAGATTGTATTTTCCGGTGATGTGGGGAATCTGGACCAGCCGATCATTAAGGATCCCCAGCCTGTGAAGGAAGCAGATTATGTGGTAATCGAATCGACCTACGGAAACAGGGTTCACGGGACAGAAAAGCCGGACTATGTTGGAGAATTTACAAGGATACTTAAGGACACATTTCTGCGGGGAGGGAATGTAGTCGTACCGTCTTTTGCCGTAGGGAGGACGCAGGAACTGTTATATTTTATCCGGGAGATTAAGGAGAGAAACCTCATACCGGAATATCCGAATTTTGAAGTATATGTGGACAGCCCTCTTGCCATTGACGCTACAAGCGTATTTAACAAAAATGTAAAATCCTGTTTCGATGAGGATGCCATGGCGCTGGTGGAGAAGGGAATCAATCCTCTTGTATTCCCGGGACTTAAGACAACCATAACAAGTGATGAGTCCAGGATGATCAACTTTGACTCAAGACCAAAGGTCATTCTGTCTGCCTCCGGCATGTGTGAGGCGGGACGCATCCGTCATCATCTGAAGCATAATCTCTGGCGTGCAGAGAGCACGATCTGCTTCGTTGGATACCAGGCAGTGGGGACCCTGGGACGGAAGCTGATCGAAGGGGCGGACAACGTAAAGCTCTTTGGTGAATCCGTGGAGGTGAATGCCAGGATTGAATCCCTGAAGGGAATCAGCGGACATGCCGATATGAATGGTCTTCTCGGATGGCTGTCCGGATTTGAGAAGGTACCGGAGCAGGTATTCGTGGTGCACGGCGAGGATACCGTTACCGACGACTTTGCGCAGACAGTTACAGAGCGCTTCGGCTGTCCCGCATTCGCGCCATATTCCGGAGGCTGTGTAGATCTTGCCACAGGCGAGATTCTCTCACCCGGAATCCGGGAGCCTGTAAAAGCAGCAGAAAAACCGGCACAGGCGAAGAAGCACGGCGTATTTGCACGCGTGGTTGCAGCAGCAAAGCGGCTGCTTGAGGTGGTATACAAAAATGAAGGGCTGGCAAATAAAGAACTGGCGAAATTTGAAGGGCAGATACAAAACCTGGCAGATAAATGGGACCGGTAAACTGGGGGACTAATCTGGGACGGGGCATTTTTAAAAATGCCCCGTCCCAGATTAAGTCAGGAGAGATATTGTTTCATGGTCCGCAGGGCGTTTTTTTCCAGCCTGCTGACCTGGGCCTGAGAGATCTTAACATCCCCGGCAACCTCCATCTGTGTCTTACCTTCAAAAAAACGCAGAGTAATGATATGTCTTTCCCGTTCGCTTAAGTGTTCCATGGCTGCCTGGAGCGACAGATTTTCTACCCAGCGTTCTTCTCTGTTTTTTGTATCACTGATCTGATCCATCACATAGAGTGCGTCTCCGCTGTCATTGTATACCGGCTCCTGGAGGCTCATGGGCGCCTGGATGGCATCCAGTGCGAAGACAATGTCTTCTTTGGAAATTCCGATTTCTTCTGCAATTTCCTGAACCGTTGGTTCCTTTAGATTTCTTTTTATATAATTTTCCTTGGCATAGATTGCTTTGTAGGCAGTATCGCGCAGAGAACGACTCACCCTTATGGAGTTGTTGTCACGCATATAGCGCCGGATCTCTCCGATGATCATGGGAACAGCATAGGTGGAAAATTTCACATCTAATTCTGTATTGAAATTGTTGATTGCCTTAATCAGGCCGATACAGCCGATCTGAAACAGATCATCAGGATTCTCATTGCTTGCGCCAAAACGCTTAATTACACTTAAAACCAGTCGCAGATTTCCCTTAATGTACTCTTCTTTTGCCTCTTCATCTCCTGCCTTAATCCGTTCAAATAGTGCATTCTTTTCTTTCTCCTTCAGAATCGGAAGCTTGGATGTATTGACTCCGCATATTTCAACCTTTCCCTGTGCCATTGTATCATCCTCCTCTTTATGAACTGGTATTTATGTCTAATAAAATGATTCTCCATATATGCTTCCTCTATTCCAATTAGAGGGAAAATAAAAAAACTTTTAGACCTTGACAAGATCTTGAGAGTTGGGGACGGGGTATTTTTAAAAATACCCCGTCCCCAACTCTTGCATAGGGTCTCAGTGTATAGTATAGTTATAATAAGGCAGCGACTACAGAGAAAGGGATGGCATTAGTTATGAAGGCATGTATTTTTGATCTGGACGGTACTTTGGGTGATACGCGTGAATCGCTTGTTTATTCGGTGGGACGTACGCTTAAGGAGATGGGGCTTCCTGGGATTACGAGGGAAGAGTGTATCCGTTTTGTGGGAAATGGGGCGAGATGTCTTATGGAGAGAGCCCTGGAAGCTTCCGGAGCGGGGAATGAAGTGAGAATTGAAGAGGGCATGGAGGTTTATGACCGTATTTTTGATGAGTTTTGTACTTATCAGGTGAAGGCTTATGAGGGGATTGGGGAACTTTTGGGGAGGCTTAAGGAGAAGGGGCTTCTTCTTGCGGTACTTTCGAATAAGCCCCACAGACAGACGCTTAAGGTGGTACGCGCCATGTATGGGGAGGATGTTTTCTCATACGTACAGGGGCAGCGGGACGAAATTCCGAGGAAGCCGGATCCGGCGGGGATTCGGTGTGCCCTTAAGGAGTTGGGAGTCCGGGCAAAGGACTGCCTTTACATAGGGGATTCCGAGGTGGATGTGAGAACCGGGAGGAATGCAGGGCTGAAAACAATCTGTGTTTCCTGGGGATTTCGGACAAAAGAAGAACTAAAAGCAGCAGGAGCGGAATATATAATAGATAGAGCAGAAGAACTTTTGCAATATGTTTAGAATAAAGGTAAAGGAGGTGTGAAAGATCATGTATGAGTACGATGAGGAGTGTCTGAAGGCGTTTCTAAGGAATCAGTCCTGTCTGTTTGATGAACCGGTTGCAGAGACGATGGAAGAGGCGGAAGCATTTCTTGAGGACTGTATGGCAGTTGTTGTGGACAGCATCGGGGAAGTGAGATCATTCTTCGAAGAGGAAGGTGTAGATGCTGCGGGAATGTCAGATGAAGAACTGGAAGAAGCATCAGAAGTATTTGCGATTCCAGGAGGCAGATATCTGATCGTAGAGGGGTAAATGTAGCTGTGGGACAGGACGGCTGGTGCTATCTGGGAAAACGTACAACAGTTACAAAAAAGCCATAACTACCTGGTAGCTATGGCTTTTTTTAATGCTTCGTCTATGGCATTTACAATAATCTGCGATGTATAAGGATTTTCGGATGGATAGTCAATATCTTCAAGGGACTGTTTTTTATAAACCTGTTCTGCGATATCCTCAATGGCAGGCTGGATTAGTGGGAACATGGTAGTAACGGTTTCATCAATATTGGAGAAGCGTATGGAGTTGATATGGGCTTCATCTACCGTAACCTCTACTTCCAGCGCCGTATTGTTCAGGGTTACAGTAGAGGTGTAGACCCCCGGCTTATATTTTGCTTCCGTTATTGGTTCGTTTTTTTCTTTTGGAAGAAACATAAAGATCAGTAACAGGATTAATACTATTGCTAACACGGCAAATATGACCGTGTAGATGATTTCCTTCATATGAAGTACAACAATTTTTGTTTTCGAACTCATAAACGTCCGCCTCCCTGTCTCTTATAATGGATTTTTTCATTACTATTTGTCTTTATAACATATGAAAAAAGAGTGGAAAATATGCGTAGATTCTTGTATAATAGGAAAGCTGACAGGAGGTGAAGGAAGGATGTTTGTGATCGCAGGACTTGGAAATCCAACGAGGCAATATGAAGGGACAAGGCATAATGTTGGATTTGATGTCATAGATGCGCTTGCGGATAAATATAATATAGCCGTGGATGCAAGAAAGTGCCGTGCATATGTGGGAAAGGGAATCATAGAGGGACAGAAGGTCCTTCTTGTAAAGCCTCAGACTTATATGAATCTGAGCGGGGAGAGTATCAGGGGAATTGTGGATTATTTTAAAATTGACCCTGAGGAGGAGCTTCTTGTTATTTATGATGATATCAGCCTGAACCCGGGACAGCTTCGTGTGCGTGCAAAGGGAAGCGCGGGAGGACATAATGGTATGAAGAATATCATTACCTGCCTTGGGACAGATATATTTACAAGGATTAAGGTGGGGATTGGAAAAAAACCGAGGGAATATGACCTGGCAGACTATGTGCTGAGCCGTTTTGGAAAAGAGGAACGCATACTTGTGGAGGAGGCATATGTGCATGCAGTACGGGCTGCAGAGCAGATTGTAAAAGGTGAGATCCAGTCCGCCATGAATGAATATAATCGAAAAGTGAAAGTAATGGAGGAATAGCAGATATGCAGGCGTTAACCGCACCACTTAAGGAACTGGCGGAATACGAAGAGATTGTGAAGGGCTCCAGGGAGGGACCGGGAGTGACCCGGATCTCAGGATGTGTCAATTCGCAGAAAACACATATGATGTATGCATTGTGCGATGGCTTTACTTATAAAGTCATCGCCTGTTCCAGTGAATCAAAGGCGAGGCAGATCTATGAGGAATACCGGGCGTTTGATTCTTCCGTCTTTTTGTATCCGGCAAAGGATATGCTCTTTTACCAGGCGGATATCAGGAGCCGCGAGCTGGTGCGGCAGCGGATGGAGGTTATAGAGGCTCTGGCCGGGAATAAACCATCGGTTGTTGTGACAAGCTTCGATGCATTTATGGATGCTCTGGTTCCAAAGTGGGAGATTAAGGAGCGTGCCGTGACCATATCCGGGGAGGGGACACTTGACCTTGCCTGGCTCTCAGAGAGGCTTTCCTGTCTTGGCTATGACCGGGAGGTGCAGGTGGATGCGCCGGGGCAGTTCGCCGTAAGAGGCGGAATCCTGGATGTCTATCCTCTGACAGGAGAACTTCCTGTCCGGATTGAGCTGTGGGGGGACGAGGTGGATTCCATCAGAACCTTTGATGTGGAGACCCAGCGCTCCATTGAAAATCTGACAGAGGCAGTGATCTACCCTGCTACGGAATTTCCACGGGAAGGAGGAAAAAGAGTTTCTTTTCTGGATTATTTTCCGGTGGAGGATACGCTGCTTTACCTGGATGAGCCTTTGCGTCTGATTGAGAAAGGAAATGCGGTGGAAGATGAATTTATGGAGGCCCAGAAGCGGCGTCTTGAGGCCGGACAGGTTCTGACAGACGCAGAGGCGCATCTCTATACCACCTCCGAGATTGCAGGGAAAATGAACGGATATTCCTGCATTGCGTTCTCTGCGCTGGAATCTTCCTGCCGGGAGTTCACGGTGCGTGCTTCCTACAATCTTCAGGTAAAGGGGGTGCAGTCCTATAACAGGAGCTTTGAGCTTCTGACCCAGGACTTGAAGCGCCTGAAGAGAAATCAGAGCCGGGTGGTTCTTCTGTCTGGATCCAGAACCCGTGCAAAGCGTCTTGCGGAGGATCTGAGAGACTATAATCTGAGCAGCTTCTACAGCGAGGATATGGACCGTGAGGTGCAGCCGGGTGAGATTATGACAGCGTATGGCTATGTGGCGGAGGGATATGAATACCCGCTCCTTAAATTCACAGTCATTTCGGAGACCGATATTTTCGGAAAGGCAAAGAAGAAAAAGAAGCGGAAGGTATACGAGGGGAGAAAGATTCAGAGCTTTTCAGAGCTTAAGCCAGGAGATTACGTGGTACACGAGAACCATGGGCTTGGAATTTACCAGGGAATTGAAAAAATTGAGGTGGACAGGGTCTCTAAGGATTATATGAAGATTGCCTACGCACAGGGAGGAAACCTCTATATCCCGGCGACCCAGCTTGACCTGATCCAGAAATATGCCAGTGCTGACGCCAGGAAGCCGAAGCTGAATAAACTGGGCACCCAGGAATGGGTGAAGACAAAGACCCGGGTCCGGGGGGCTGTAAGGGAGATCGCAAAGGATCTGGTAGAGCTCTATGCCGCGAGAGAGAAGCAGGAGGGTTATATCTATGGAAAGGATACCGTGTGGCAGAAGGAATTTGAGGAAATGTTCCCCTTCGAAGAGACAGAGGATCAGATTCTTGCCATTGATGCCGTAAAGCGGGACATGGAGAGCAGGAAGATCATGGACCGGCTGATCTGCGGTGATGTAGGATACGGTAAGACCGAGATTGCCATCCGTGCGGCATTTAAGGCAGTGCAGGAAAGTAAGCAGGTGGTATACCTTGTGCCCACAACCATTCTTGCCCAGCAGCATTATAATACATTTATGCACAGGATGAAGGACTTCCCGGTGAGAGTGGATCTGATGTGCAGATTCCGGACCCCGGCCCAGCAGAAGAAGACAGTCCAGGATCTGAAGCGGGGGCTTTTGGATATTGTTATTGGAACCCACCGTGTCTTAAGCGATGACGTGCAGTTTAAGGATTTGGGGCTGCTGATCATAGATGAAGAGCAGCGCTTCGGTGTGCAGCATAAGGAGAAGATCAAGAAATTAAAGGAAAATGTGGATGTGATGACGCTCACTGCAACCCCTATCCCCAGAACTCTTCATATGAGCCTGATCGGAATCCGGGATATGAGTGTTCTGGAGGAGGCTCCGGGAGAACGGATGCCGATTCAGACTTATGTGATGGAATACAGTGACGAGATGGTCCGGGAGGCTATTGAGCGGGAATGTGCAAGAGGAGGACAGGTCTATTATGTTTATAACCGTGTGGAAGATATTGAGGAGATTACCGCGCAGGTAGCAAAGCTTGTGCCAGAGGTTCATGTGGCATTTGCCCATGGACAGATGCGGGAGCGTCAGCTTGAGGGCATCATGTATGATTTCATTAACGGGGATATTGATGTGCTTGTCTCTACGACTATCATTGAGACAGGACTTGATATATCCAATGCAAATACAATGATTATCCATGATTCGGACCGGCTGGGTCTCTCGCAGCTTTACCAGCTGAGAGGGCGCGTGGGACGTTCCGGGAGAATGGCATACGCGTTCCTTCTGTACCGGAGAGATAAGCTTCTTAAGGAGATTGCGGAAAAACGTCTCTCGGCAATCCGGGAGTTCACGGATCTTGGTTCAGGTTTTAAGATTGCCATGCGGGATCTGGAGATCCGCGGAGCGGGGAATCTTCTTGGAGCAGAGCAGCACGGGCATATGGAAGCTGTGGGTTATGATCTGTACTGTAAGATGTTAAATGAGGCTGTGCGTCATCTTAAGGGGGAGACGAAGGAGGAAAGCTTTAACACCACCATTGACCTGAATGTAGATGCCTATATTCCGGACAGCTATATTCCAAATGAATATCATAAGCTTGACATATATAAGCGTGTGGCCGCCATCGAATCTGAAGAGGATATGGAGGAGATGACAGGGGAACTGATTGACCGGTTCGGGGATTTTCCGAAAAAGGTGGAAAGGCTTCTGGAGGTGGCAGGGCTTAAGGCATTTGCCCATGAGGCATATGTGACGCAGATTGAGCAGAAGGGGGAGACCTATACCTTTACCATGTATGAAAAGGCGCCTGTGGCGCCGGAGCGGATCCCGGGGCTCCTTCTGGGGTTCAAAGATGAGCTGTCCTTTAAGGCAGATTTGGAAAATCCATGCTTTGTTTACCGGAAAAAAGGCAGAAGCCGGAAAACAGACAGTGAAAGTCCGGTGGAAGTTGTGAAAAAAGTGTTAATTGGAATAAAAGGATTGCTTGCATGAGAAAAAGAGAGTATACTAGATAGGGTATGCAAAGGAAACAGCTTTTCGAAACTGTGAAGGTTAACAACAGTTTCGGCTTTTGCATGAACAGCACGAAGGAGGTTTGTATCAGGAATGAAAAAAAGAGTATTGATACCTGCACTGGCAGGAATTATGGCTGCGGCAGTAATGTCAGGCTGCACTTTAAAGGGAAGTGAGGCGGCGATTACAGTCGGTGATACAGAGATTAAGGCAGATGTGGCGAATTTCTATGCAAGGTACACCCAGGCGCAGTATGAGACCTATTATTCTGCTTATATGCCGGAGGATAAGTGGAATTCCGAGGCAGGCGAGGGGAAAACCTATGAGGAGAGTGTGAAGGAATCTGTCCAGGATACCCTGTCAACCATGGTTCTTCTAGAGCAGCATATGGGAGATTATGACGTTTCCCTTACAGATGATGAGAAGAAGGTGATTGAGGATACCGCACAGAAATTTGATGCAGATAATTCACTGGAGGATAAGGATATGGTGTCCGGTGATAAGAAGGCGGTAGAGCGGATGCTTACATTGATGGCAGTACAGCAGAAGATGCAGGAGGCCATTGAAGAGGGGGCAGATCCAGATGTTTCTGACGAGGAGGCTGCGCAGAAGAGTATGGATTACGTGCTGTTTTCTTATACTACTACAGATGACTCTGGTACATCCACAGATCTGACAGATGACGAGAAGAAGGCCCTGAAGGAGAAGGCTGATACTCTTGCGGCGGATCTGAAGAAAGGCGGGGACTTTAAGGCTCTTGCCGAGACAGCAGGCGTGGAGGTCAGCAAAGCGACCTTTGACAAAGAATCCACGTCTCCGGATGAGGAGCTTGTGAAGGCGGCTGATGCTTTAAAGGAAGGCGAATCCACAGATGTGATTGAGACAGACGCGGGCTGCTATGTGGCAAAGGTAACGAGTCTTCTGGACCGTGAGGCTACAGATGCAAAGAAGGATACCATCGTACAGGAGCGGAAAAATGAGCTCTATAATGATACCTGTGAAAAGTGGCGCAAGGATGCAAAGATTACCGTACATAAGGATGTATGGGAAAAGATAAACTTTAATGATCTGACTGTGACGATGAATGTAGAGGAAGAGACGCCGTACTCTGATTCCGTAAAGACAGATGATCAGGTAGATCTGGATGCAGAAGAGTAATAAGTGTAATTGGGGACGGGGCATTTTTAAAAATGCCCCGTCCCCAATGATGTTATCATCTGGTTTACCAGTTTGCCGTCCGCCTTTCCTTTTACCTTTGGCATCAGTACCTTCATGATCCTTCCCTTATCTTTTGCAGTCGGAGAGTCAATGCCAAGCTCAGAAAGCGTGTCGTTTATCATGTGCCGGATCTCTTCCTCGTCCATAAGCTTTGGTGCATACTGCTCCAGGACGGCAATACGCCGGGTGCACTCATCAATGATGTCAGTACGGTCTGCCGGGGTCATCTCAAGAGTTTCCTTTGTCTGCTTGATCTCTTTTAGGACAACCTGGATCTCTTCCTCTTCGGTCAGGTCTGCGCGTTTGTCGATGGCTTTATTTTTAAGAGCTGAAAGGAGCATGGAGAGGGATTCCTTTGTGGGTTTATCACCTGCTTTCATTGCAGCTACCATAGCGCTTCTTACTTCTTCAATTTTACTCATGTTAAATCCTCCTGGTCTTTTGATTTGCAAACTGCATTGTGCTGTTGTTCAGTATACAGTCCGAGTCTATTGTAGCATTTTGAAAATCAAATTGCAATAAAGGTGTGTTTTTGCACTGCAAAACTCAATACCGCCTGTGAGCGGCCTTCCGGGCCGTGAATCGTAGCAGCTGAATAGCAGCTAAAGCGATTTTTTTGCAGTTTTCCCCCTATTTCATCTCATAATGTGATAAGATATTTACAACTGCCAGGGACCTTCACAGTTACAGATATTTCTGTGTGGACAGGAACCATAAGATAGAGAAAACAGGCAGTTCAGGAACAGTTCCTTATAAAATGGAGGGTTTTAGAATGAGAAATCATGAGGTGACGGCGGTGCAGCCGCTGCTTAAGGAAGATGGGAGTCTGAGAGAACCAGGGTGGTCGAAAAGGCTTTTACAGGTTTATGACAGGGGGCAGATCAGGGCTTCAGGGTTCAGAATCAAGGAATGGGATTACTATCTTGTGTTAAATGAGGATTTTGCGGGCGCCTTTACAATTTCGGATGACGGCTATATTGGTCTTCAGTCAGTCTCTCTGCTGAATTTTAAAGAGGGGTGGGAGCATACGGAGACGATTCTGAATCCATTTCCCATGGGAAAGCTGCATCTGCCGTCAACATCAGAGGAAGGGAATACGGTATATAAGGATAAGCGTCTGCATATGGGATTTTTTGTGAAGAACGGAAAGAGAGAGCTTCGCTGCAGATTTAAGAATTTCTATAAGGGAAAGCCCTTTTCCTGTAATATTATGCTGGAGCAGCCTGAGATGGATACGATGGTAATCGCTACTCCATGGAAAGAAAATAGGAGGGCATTTTATTATAATCAGAAGATAAACTGTATGCCGGCAGAGGGAAGCATGACCTTTGACGGAAAGACCTATACTTTCTCAAAGGACAGGGACTTTGGCACGCTGGACTGGGGAAGGGGAGTGTGGACCTATGATAACCGATGGTACTGGGGCTCGGGAAATGGAATTGTGAATGGGAAACCATTTGGTTTTAATATCGGGTATGGATTCGGGGATACATCTGCGGCATCCGAGAATATGCTATTTTACGATGGGACAGCGCATAAACTGGACGATGTGACCTTTCATATTCCAAAGGACAGCTATATGAAGCCCTGGATCTTCACCTCCAGCGATGGAAGGTTTGAGATGGATTTTGTGCCAGTGCTTGACCGGTCAGCAAAGACCTCGGCAGTGATTATTGAGAGTGACCAGCATCAGGTGTTTGGACGCATGACCGGGAAAGCAGTGCTTGATGATGGGACTTTGCTGGAAATCAGGAACCTGATGTGTTTTGCGGAGGATGTGCATAACCGGTATTGATGATAGGGGGACGTGGGTTTTATGAATCAGATTTATCCTGCTTACGGTTCCCCGCCGCAATCCTCATTCCCGTCAAAGGTCTCTCCCCGCAAGGATTCAAGAAACGGAATCATAAGGTCACGTCCATACTGTATAAGAGAATATCGTTTTTGCTGCAGACACCAGTTATATGTGATTCCGATCTGAAAACTTGTAATCATATCCGTCAGGACTGTATAGGTATGCTGGGAAAGAATTTCTCCTGCTTCAATCCCTTCTTTTAAAAGGCTTCTCAAAATCTGGTAATATGGTCTGTCCGGATTCAGAGTATGGCGTACGCCGTCTGTCATAACCTGGAGTCCGTAAAGAGGGGGATAGAAGCGGCAGAAGGGAGAAGACTCTATGGTATGCATGACATAATTATGAAAGGAAATGAGGTTATCCACAGTATGAATGCTGCTGTCATAGTATTCCTTAAGCCAGACATCATAGTCATTATCATTGATATATGCAATGGTAAAGAGAAGTTCCTCCTTACCGTGAAAGTGATGGTAGAAAGCACTGCGGGAGATGCCCGATTTCTCAATAATCTCTGATATGGTAGTTTCATCATAGCCATTCTTTAGAAATAAATCCCATGCAGATTTCATGATTTTTTCTTTCGCTTTCTTTTTATATGATCCACGCATCGTCTTCTCTTTTATATTTCCTTTTTTACTAACATATGAAAATCGCGCTGACAATATGTTGGAAATGGAGCATTTTTCGTTACTATTCACGGACTAACCGTCCGCTCATAGTAACGAGTTCCCCAGGCATGCCATGAATGAATTTTCAAACACGCTCTAATATCCCGCCCCCAGCAGAGTTCCGATTATGCGGACCAAAAGAGCGGCAGCCCAGGCGATGGTACACTGCCAGAGTATAACATAGAGCGCCCATTTTACCCCCATCTCCCGTTTGATGGAAGCGATAGCCGCCACGCACGGGGTGTAAAGGAGGCTGAAGACGAGCAGGGAGGCAGCGGAAAGGGAGGTCATGGAAGCTGTGATGCCGCCTGTACTGCCGAACAGTACCTCTAGAACGGAGACAACGCTTTCTTTTGCCATAAAGCCGCTGATCAGTGAGGTGCAGATACGCCAGTCTCCAAGACCCAGGGGCCTAAAAAGGGGAACTAGAAGCCCGGATATTGAGGCCAGGATACTGTCGCGGGAATCGGCCGCCATATTAAACTGGAAGTCAAAGCTCTGCAGGAACCATACGATGATGGTGGCAATGAGAATAACAGAGAAGGCTCTCTGAAGGAAGTCCTTGGCCTTTTCCCAAAGAAGCTGCAGTACGCTGCGTGGGGCTGGCATACGGTAATTGGGAAGTTCCATAACAAAAGGCACTGCTTCGCCTTTGAATAAGGTCTTTTTAAATAACAGGGCAATCAGAACCCCGGTCAGAACGCCTAGTACATACAGTCCTGTCATGATCAGACCTCCCTGGTGGGGAAAGAATGTATTGACAAAAAAGGCGTAGATCGGAAGTTTTGCCGTGCAGCTCATGAACGGGGTGAGCAGGATGGTCATCTTGCGGTCGCGTTCACTGGGCAGGGTGCGTGTAGACATAACTGCGGGTACGGTGCAGCCGAAGCCGATGAGCATAGGCACAATACTGCGTCCGGACAGTCCGATTTTTCGCAGCAGTTTATCCATAAAGAAGGCAACGCGGGCGATATAGCCGCTGTCCTCTAAAAGCGAGAGAAAGAAGAACATGGTCACAATGACGGGCAGAAAGCTTAGTACACTGCCTACTCCTTCGAAGATTCCGTCAATAATAAGCCCGTGGAGCGCCTCGTTAACGTGGGTGGCAGTCATTGCACTGTCAGCCCAGTCTTTCAGCATCTCAATACCTGACGCAAGCAGATCCTGGAGATATGCCCCGATTACATTAAAGGTCAGGTAGAAAACTAGTGCCATAATGCCGATAAATACGGGAATAGCAGTATATTTTCCAGTAAGGATCCGGTCCATATTCTGACTGCGGACATGCTCCCGGCTCTCGTGAGGCCTGATCACACACTGGTCACAGATCTTCTGTATGTAGGAGAAGCGCATGTCCGCCATAGCCGCACTGCGGTCCAGGCCGCGTTCCTTTTCCATCTGAAGCACAATGTGCTCCAACATCTCCTTTTCATTCTGCTCCAGCTCAAGCTGTTCTAAAATCAGAGGGTCTCCCTCAATAATTTTTCCGGCGGCAAAACGAACCGGAAGACCTGCCTTAAGCGCATGGTCTTCGATCAGGTGGGTGACTGCATGCAGACACCGGTGGACTGCGCCGCTGTTATCATTCTGGTCGCAGAAATCCTGCCGCAGAGGCTTTTCCTGGTATTTTGCAATGTGGAGGGCGTGCCTTGCCAGCTCGTCGATTCCCTGGTTTTTGACAGCTGAGATGGGAACTACCGGTACGCCCAGCATGGCCTCCATGGAGTTTACATCCACAGAGCCGCCGTTTCCGTTCATCTCATCCATCATGTTAAGAGCCACTACCACAGGAATGTTCATTTCCAAAAGCTGCATGGTGAGATAAAGATTCCGCTCGATGTTCGTGGCGTCTATAATGTTAATAATTCCCTTTGGAGCATCCTTGAGTACGAAATCCCGGGATACCAGTTCTTCACTGGAATAGGGAGACATGGAATAGATGCCCGGCAGATCTGTAATGGAGGTATCTGTATATCCGCGGATCTCTCCGTCCTTGCGGTCTACTGTAACGCCGGGGAAATTTCCCACATGCTGCCTGGAGCCGGTCAGCTGATTGAACAGGGTTGTCTTGCCGCAGTTCTGATTGCCTACCAGTGCGAAGGTCAGCTTTGTCCCTTCCGGCAGAGGGTCGCCGCTGCCCTTGGGATGAAACCTTCCTTCCTCTCCAAGGCCGGGATGCAGCGTCTTCTTAGAGGGTTTCTTTTCAGGACGTATCTTTGCAGTGACCGGCTCTATCTCAATCTGCGCGGCATCGGCCAGTCTGAGAGTAAGCTCATAGCCGTGGATCCGAAGCTCAATGGGATCACCCATGGGAGCAAGTTTTATGAGCGTGACCTCCGCACCCGGGATTACTCCCATGTCAAGAAAATGCTGGCGCAGGGCGCCTCTTCCGCCTACGCTTTTTACAAGGGCGGTCTTTCCGGTTTCAAGTTCATTGAGTGTCATACTCTTCTGTGTATAACTCATGTTCTGCCTCCTGTATATGTTCATGTAATCATCCTATCACCCTGTATGGAAAAATACAAGCACGAAGATTCAAAATATAAAGTTGCTATTTAAGGTATAAAATTCCTTCATTTACAAATAATAGTATCATTGCAGTAAGTGATATGAAAATACACAGATGGAGGAATTGTTATATGAAGGCCACAGGTATTGTAAGGAGAATAGATGATCTCGGGCGGGTAGTAATTCCCAAGGAAATCAGGAGAACCCTGCGCATAAGGGAAGGAGATCCCCTTGAGATTTTTACGGACAGGGAGGGAGAGATTATCCTGAAAAAGTATTCACCCATCGGGGAGTTGTCCGTATTTGCAAAGCAGTATGCAGAGAGTCTGTCCCAGACTATGGGCTGCCTGGTCTGTGTATGTGATATGGACCAGATCATTGCAGCAGCAGGAAATGGGAAGAAGGAGCTGCAGGAAAAGTACATCAGTAAGGCGCTTCTAAAGGAGCTGGAGAACCGGAACAGCATTCTTGCGGCAAAGGGAGATAAGAAATATGTGAAGATTATCAGCGGCCAGGAGGAGGACTATGAGTGTGAAGCCATCACACCAATTATCTGTGAGGGAGATGTGATTGGGGGAGTGATTTTCCTTACAAAGGAGGAGAAGAAAAAGTTTGGAATTCCGGAGGAGAAGATGGCTTCTTGCGCGGCATCCTTTCTGGGAAGACAGATGGAGCAGTAAAGGAAAGCAAATTAGTCATAAAAAATTCTCTCCTGTCATACCTTGTGATAGAGGATTCTGACAGACAAGGGAGGGATGGGATGGAACGTAAAATCCAGAAGGATTCAAAGGTGATGTGGATACTAAAGGCACTTTTAGTATCTTATATTATTACTGGAATTCTGCTCCTTATACTGACATTTCTCATGTATAAGATCGAGCTGAATGAAAAAGCGGTGGCAGCGGCTATTATTGCGGTATATCTTGTATCTACGCTGATCGGTGGGATTATTATCGGAAAGCTTGCCCGGATCAAGAGATATCTGTGGGGGATGGGCCTTGGTGTTCTTTATTTCGGCCTTCTGCTTCTGGTTACACTGGGTGTATACCGCACGCTGAACGGGGATGCCGCGAATCTCCTCACTACATTCATTTTATGCGCAGGCGGCGGCATGGCCGGCGGAATGTTATCCTAATAGTAACTATCCTAATTTTGTAGAAAAAAAGATTGCGCAACCAATGAGAAAATGATATAATAACGAAAGTTGAGTGTGAGTAACCGTTCGGCAGGCCTGAACGGTTACGAGTGTGAAAGGTAAGGAGGAGATGTTGTCATGAAGCATGTAAAGACATTAAATACGCAGACTCTTAATAACACCGTTAAGAAAAGCGGATGCGGCGAGTGCCAGACATCCTGCCAGTCAGCATGTAAGACATCCTGTACAGTAGGAAACCAGACATGTGAGCAAAAAAGATAATCGGGATTATATGAGAATACTTGAGAGACAGCGGTCTTAAAGGCCGCTGTTTCTCGTAGGAGGAACAGATGTGATTCACCAGTATAAGAATAACGGATACAATATCGTCCTGGATGTAAACAGCGGTTCTGTTCATGTGATGGATGATCTGTGCTATGATGTGACAGAAGCTCTGGACAGACAGTATGGGGAGCTTGCTTCAGAGTCCCTTTCCTCCCCGGAGATATCCGGGATACTGGAAAGGAAGCTTGGGAGTACATATAAAAAGGAAGAGCTTGAAGAAGCGCTTCTGGAGATTGCGGAGCTTGTGAAGGCAGGGCAGCTGTTTACGAAGGATGCCTTTGCCGGTATGGTTCAGATGGTGAAGGAGCACAAGACCGTGGTTAAGGCGTTATGTCTTCACATTGCCCATGATTGTAATCTGGCCTGTAAGTACTGCTTTGCAGAGGAGGGCGAGTATCATGGGAGAAGGGCTCTCATGAGCTATGAGGTGGGCCGGAAGGCTCTTGATTTCCTGATTGCGAATTCAGGAAACCGGCACAATCTTGAGGTGGATTTTTTCGGCGGGGAGCCGCTGATGAACTGGCAGGTTGTAAAGGATCTGGTGGCATATGGAAGGGCGCAGGAGAAGCCATATAATAAGCGTTTCCGTTTTACGGTGACGACCAATGGCGTTCTTCTGAATGACGAGATTCAGGAATTTATCAATCAGGAGATGGATAATGTCGTTTTAAGCCTTGATGGGAGAAAAGAGGTCAATGACAGGATGCGTCCGTTTCGGAACGGAAAGGGCAGCTATGACCTGATTGTCCCGAAGTTTCAGAAGCTTGCCGAAAGCCGGAATCAGGAAAAATACTATATCCGGGGTACATTTACAAGGGAAAACCTGGATTTCGCGGAGGATATTCTGCATTTTGCAGATCTTGGTTTTAAGCAGATGTCCATGGAACCTGTGGTAGGTGATGAGAGCGACCCGTATGCAATCCGCAGAGAAGATCTGCCGGCGGTCATGAAAGAGTATGACCGTCTGGCACAGATTATGGTGGAGAGAGAAAAATCCGGGAAGGGTTTTCATTTTTTCCATTTTATGATAGACTTAGACGGTGGGCCGTGCGTGGTGAAGCGTTTGTCTGGCTGCGGCTCGGGAACCGAGTATCTGGCTGTGACGCCATGGGGGGATCTGTACCCCTGCCATCAGTTTGTCGGTCAGGAGGAATTCCTGATGGGAAATGTGGATGACGGTATTGTAAAGCCAGAGATTGCAGATGAGTTCCGGAGTTTAAATGTATATAGCAAAGAAAGCTGTAAGAATTGCTTCGCAAAATTTTACTGCAGCGGCGGTTGTATGGCGAATTCCTATCATTTCCATGGAACGCTTCGGGATACTTATGAGACCGGATGCGAGATGGAAAGAAAACGTGTGGAATGTGCTATTATGATAAAAGCAGCATTAGCTGAACAGGGAAAGGAAGTTTACCATGAAGAAAAGTAAAGGCATACTAAGTCTTGTTGTAACGGCGGCGGTGATCGCACTGCTTACATTTACAACAACGGCTGGTTTCGGAAAGGGTCATATCGGATCAGCCAGAAACATCAAATTAGGACTTGACCTTGCAGGCGGAGTCAGTATTACCTATCAGGTCAAGGATGACAACCCGTCAGAAAAGGACATGCAGGATACGATCTACAAGCTCCAGAAGCGTGTAGAGCAGTACAGTACAGAGTCAAGCGTCTATCAGGAGGGCGATGACCGGATCAATATTGAAATTCCGGGCGTATCCAACGCCAATGAGATCCTGGATGAGCTGGGACAGCCGGGATCCCTTTATTTTATAGCACATAAGGGAAGCGATGGGACAGATAACTATACGCAGGTGAATTCTACCGGTGATTCTGCCCAGGACTATCAGCTGAACAAGACCATTGAGGAGCTGGAGGCTGACGGATCTATTGTCATTACCGGAACAGATGTGAAGGGTGCACAGGCAGAGACAACAGAGGATCCGGTAACAAAGCAGAGAGAGAACATTGTTTCTCTTACACTTACTGACGAAGGTACGGATAAATTTGCAGATGCGACCAGAGAAGCTGCTCCGACCCAGGACAGTATCGGCATCTATTATGACGGGGCTTTTGTTAGTGTTCCGAATGTTCAGAATGTAATTGAAAACGGACAGGCACAGATTACAGGAAATCACTCCTTTGAGGAGGCCGACAACCTGGCGTCTACTATCCGTATCGGCGGTTTGAAATTGGAGCTCACAGAACTCCGGTCCAACGTAGTTGGAGCACAGCTCGGCGAACAGGCCATCAGCACAAGCCTGAAGGCAGGAGCGATCGGTCTTGTGATTGTATTCCTGTTTATGATATTTGCATACCTTCTTCCAGGACTTGCGTCAAGTATTGCACTGATCGTGTATACAGGACTTGTATTAGTTATTCTGAATGCATTTGAGGTAACGCTGACTCTGCCTGGTATCGCGGGTATTATTCTTGGCATCGGTATGGCGGTGGATGCGAATGTCATTATCTTTGCCCGTGTGAAGGAGGAGATGGCACGCGGAAAGAGTGTGAGAAATTCCTTAAAGACAGGCTTTCAGAAGGCATTGTCTGCAATTGTGGACGGTAATATTACAACCCTGATCGCGGCACTGGTGCTGTGGTTTATGGGTTCGGGAACAGTAAAAGGATTTGCACAGACACTGGGAATCGGTATTGTAGTTTCTATGTTCACGGCGCTTGTGGTGACGCGTTTGATCATATTTGCATTCTATGCAGTAGGGCTTCGGAGTGAGAAGCTGTATTACAAAAAAGGAAAAGAGCACGGCGTGATTCCGTTCCTCTCCAAAAAGAAGATCTTTTTTGCAGTGTCACTCCTTGTGATTGCAATCGGCTTTGTATTTATCGGAGTAAATTCGGCAGGCGGAAAGGGCGCGTTTGCCTACAGCCTTGAGTTTGAGGGCGGTACAGCTACTAATGTAACCTTTAATGAGGATTACTCCATTGAGGAGATTGATGAGAAGATTGTACCAATTGTGGAAAAAGTGACGGGTGATGCGAATGTGCAGACACAGAAGGTTGCCGGGACGAATCAGGTAATCATTAAGACTGTGACCCTGGAGTTAGACAAGAGAGAGGCTCTGAATCAGGCAATGGTGGATAATTTCAAGGTAGACCAGGAAAAGATCACAGCAGAGAATATCAGCTCCACCGTAAGCGGGGAGATGAGACGGGATGCAGTTGTGGCGGTTATTGTTGCAACAATCTTTATGCTCCTTTATATTTGGTTCCGGTTTAAAGACATCCGCTTTGCAACGAGCGCGGTTACAGCGCTTTTGCATGATGTGCTGGTAGTTCTTGCTTTTTATGCAGTGGCAAGAATCTCAGTAGGTAATACCTTTATCGCATGTATGCTGACCATTGTGGGTTACTCCATCAATGCGACCATCGTCATCTTTGACCGTATCCGTGAGGAACTCCATTACGCATCAAAGAAGACGGATCTTGAAGAACTGGTGAATAAGAGTATTACCCAGACTCTGACAAGAAGTATCTATACTTCTCTTACGACCTTTATCATGGTGGCGGTAATCTTCATCATGGGAGTAAGCTCTATCAGGGAATTTGCCCTTCCGCTTATGGCGGGTATCATATGCGGTGCGTACTCATCCGTATGTATTACCGGAGCCCTGTGGTATGTTATGAAGAAAAAGTTTGTAAAAGCAGCGTAAGAAGTTGGGGACGGGGCATTTTTAAAAATGCCCCGTCCCCAACTTGCATTTGGAGGATGTTATGGAACGGTGGGTGCTTCTTAGAAAAGGTGCTGATTTTGAGGCAATCAGCAGGAAATATGGGATCAGCAGGAGGCTTGCGGCTTTGATCCGCAACCGTGAGGTAATCGGAGATGAGGCAGTGGATGCTTATCTGAACGGCTCTCTGACTGATTTTTATGATGGAATGCTTATGAAGGATATGGACCGGGCGGTAGAGCTTCTGCTTGAGAAGATTCGTGAACATAAGCGGATACGGATCATAGGGGATTATGATATTGACGGCGTGAATGCTACATATATTCTGCTGGAAGGGCTGGCTTCTCTTGGCGCGGATGCAGACAGCGACATACCAGACCGTGTGCAGGATGGATATGGACTGAACCGTACGCTGATTGAACGAGCATATAAGGCAGGAGTGGATACGATTATTACTTGTGATAATGGGATTGCGGCTGCGGCGGAGACTGCTTACGGGAAATCACTTGGCATGTCTGTGATTGTTACAGACCACCATGAGGTGCCCTATGAGGAAAGGGACGGAGAGAGACACTATATTCTCCCGCCTGCAGATGCAGTTGTGGATCCGAAGCGGGAAGACTGCGGCTATCCGTTTAAGGGGCTGTGTGGCGCTGCGGTGGCCTATAAGCTTGTGGAGGCGCTTCATGAGGCGTCAGGCCTGGATGTAGAGGATATGGATTATCTGATTGAAAATGTGGCAATAGCAACGGTGGGAGATGTGATGGATCTGACAGGGGAGAACCGTGTATTCGTTAAGGAAGGACTGGCCATGCTGAAACGAACGGCAAATCCAGGCCTCAGGGCTCTGATTAACTGCACAGGAATCAACAGGGAGACTCTGAGTGCATACCACATCGGATTTATTCTGGGTCCGTGTCTGAACGCCAGCGGAAGGCTGGATACTGCAAAGCGGGCTCTTGCTCTTCTTGGAACAAGGGAGAGTAAGGAGGCAGACATTCTGGCAGGGGATCTGAAGGCTCTGAATGACAGCCGGAAGGATCTGACGGAGCAGGCGGTAGAAGAGGCGGTAAAGCTTGTGGAAGAGACGCCGCTTCATGATGACAGAGTGCTTGTGATCTATCTGCCGGACTGCCATGAAAGCCTGGCGGGAATCGTGGCTGGAAAGGTGCGGGAGCGATTTTACAGGCCGGTATTTGTTCTTACGGACGCGAAGGATGGAGTGAAAGGCTCCGGGCGCTCCATTGAGGCATATTCCATGTATGAGGAGCTGACCCGGTGCAGGCATCTTTTTACAAAGTATGGCGGACATACTCTGGCGGCCGGAGTTTCGCTTGCGCGTGAGAATGTAGAGGAGTTTAGAAGACTGCTTAATGAAAACTGTACCCTTGGCGAAGAGGAGCTGACGGAAAAGGTTGTAATTGATATGGAGCTTCCCTTTTCTGCCGTTACAGAAGAGTTTATCAGAGAACTGTCGCTTTTGGAGCCATTTGGAAAGGGAAATACGAAGCCGGTTTTTGCCGGGCGGGAAATTGTTTTCAGGGATGTGCGTATAATAGGAAAGAACAGGAATGTTCTTAAGGCAAAGGTATGTGACAGGACGGGAGTATGGCTTGAGGCATTGTATTTCGGGGATGTCATCCGCATGGAAAATACCCTTATGGAGCGCAGGAATACCCTTTCAGCAACTTTTTATCCAGGTTTGAATGAATATATGGGCAGAAGAAGCCTCCAGATTATAATTACACATTATAAATAAGTAGAAATATTTGAAAATATCTGAAACTAATGGTATACTTATTGAAGATAGCGAATCAGTATGTTCCCCACAGAGCAATCAAGAAAAAGGAATGGAGTGTGCATAGGATGAAAAAGATAGAGGAATATGTAAGAAGTATCCCGGATTTTCCGGAGCCGGGGATTATTTTCCGGGATGTGACGAGTGTGCTGCAGGATGCGGACGGGCTGGTTCTTTCCATTGACTTGATGAAGGAAAAGCTGGAGGGTCTGGAGTTTGATGTGATTGTGGGGCCGGAGTCCAGGGGATTTATTTTTGGCGTTCCCATTGCCTACAGCCTCCATAAGCCATTTATCCCGATCCGGAAAAAGGGAAAGCTTCCCTGCGAGACAGTTTCAGTGGAATACGAGCTTGAATACGGAATGGCAGAGATTGAGATCCATAAGGACGCCATCCGGCCGGGACAGAGGGTTGTGATTATTGACGACCTGATGGCAACAGGCGGGACGAATGAGGCGATGGTAAAGCTGATTGAAAAGCTTGGCGGCAAGGTGGTAAAGGCCGTGTTTCTAATGGAACTTGCCGGTTTAAAGGGAAGAGAGAGGCTGAAAGACTATGATATTGACTCTGTAATTGTATATCCGGGGAAATAACTGGCAACAGTTTAGAAAAAGAGTATCTAAAAAGCGTATAAAAAGTTTGCAGTAAAGCCTGGCTTGGCTGTCATTTAAAAAGAGAAGGAAGGAGGCAAGTAATATGTCAGAGAAGATTACAACTTACGAATCGTTAGATGACCGGATCGCTCCTGAGGCGATTACGGAAGACCTTGGCAAAGGACTTGATATGGTAGACGGGCATGCCGTGAAGGCGCCCGGGGATTATGAGAATCCAGATAAGCTGTATGACATGTTAATTGCCCGTATCAGGAAGTATCATCCGTCTACAGATGTGAGTATGATCCGCAAGGCCTATGACCTGGCCAGGGAGGCTCACGGCAATCAGTTCCGCAAGTCCGGGGAACCTTACATTGTACACCCTTTATGGGTGTCCATTATACTTGCGAATCTTGAGATGGATAAAGAGACAATCATTGCTGCGATGCTTCACGATGTCGTGGAGGATACTGAGATTAGCGAGAAGGAGATCAGCAGTGATTTTGGAGAAGAGGTGGCGCTGCTTGTAGATGGCGTCACCAAGTTGGGACAGCTGTCGTATTCTTCGGATAAACTGGAGGTACAGGCAGAAAATCTGCGGAAGATGTTCCTTGCCATGGCAAAGGATATCCGTGTCATCATCATTAAGCTGGCGGACCGTCTTCACAATATGCGTACGCTCCAGTTTATGCGGCCGGAAAAGCAGAGGGAAAAGGCGAAAGAGACTATGGATATCTATGCGCCCATTGCCCAGAGGCTTGGAATATCCAGGATCAAGACTGAGCTTGATGATCTGGCGCTTAAGTATTCACAGCCAGAGGTGTTCTTCGATCTTGTGGATCAGATTAATGCCAGAAAGATGGAACGTGAGGAGTTCGTACAGCAGATCGTGGAGGAAGTGGCGGCACACTTGAAGAATGCGAAGATCAGAGGTGATGTCAGTGGCCGTGTAAAGCACTTTTTCAGTATTTATAAGAAAATGGTGAATCAGGATAAGACGGTGGATCAGATCTATGATCTCTTTGCAGTCCGGATTATCGTGGATTCGGTAAAGGACTGCTATGCGGCGCTTGGCGTGATCCATGAGATGTATACACCGATCCCGGGGCGCTTTAAGGATTACATTGCCATGCCGAAGCCTAACATGTACCAGTCTCTTCATACGACGCTCATGAGCTCGGTAGGACAGCCCTTTGAAATCCAGATCCGTACCCAGGAGATGCACAAGACGGCAGAGTATGGAATCGCTGCTCACTGGAAATATAAGGAGACAGGGGACAGCAAGAAGAGTGTGGCGACCCAGGAGGAAGAGAAGCTGAGCTGGCTCAGGCAGATTCTGGAGTGGCAGCAGGATATGTCAGATAACCGGGAATTTTTAAATCTGATCAAAGGGGATCTAGACCTCTTTGCTGAGGATGTCTACTGTTTCACCCCGCAGGGAGATGTCAAGAACCTGCCCAATGGCTCCACACCTATTGATTTTGCCTATGTAATCCACAGTGCAGTGGGAAATAAGATGGTAGGTGCAAGGGTAAATGGAAAGCTGGTGCCCATAGACTATAAGATACAGAACGGTGACCGTATTGAGATACTCACCTCTCAGAATTCCAGGGGACCGAGCCGTGACTGGCTGAATGTTGTAAAGAGTACCCAGGCGAAGAATAAGATTAACCAGTGGTTTAAGAAAGAGTTTAAGGAAGACAATATTATAAAAGGAAAAGAGATGATTACGTCTTATTGCAGGGCGAAGTCTATTCATGCATCTGATATACTGCAGTCAAAGTATCAGGAGATTGTTCAGAAAAAGTACGGCTTTAAGGACTGGGCTTCCGTGCTGGCAGCAATCGGACACGGCGGTCTGAAGGAAGGCCAGGTTGTCAACCGTCTTATGGAGGAATATGCAAAGGAGCATAAGCAGGAGATTACTGATGAGGTTGTGCTTGAAAAAGTGGCTGAGGCTGCAAGGAATAAGGTGCATATTGCCAAGTCAAAGAGCGGTATTGTCGTAAAGGGAATTGATGATATGGCTGTGCGTTTTTCCAGATGCTGTAATCCGGTTCCGGGAGATGAGATCGTCGGATTTGTGACGAGAGGACGGGGGATGACCATTCACCGGACAGACTGTGTGAATATGATCCACCTGACAGAGACAGAACGTGCCAGGCTGATTGATGTGGAATGGGAGAGTAATGTTGCGGAAAAGGCAGAAGGGCAGTATCTTGCTGAGATTAAGATGTATGCCAATGACCGCAAGGGTCTGCTCATGGAGGTTACCAAGATCTTTACAGAGTCGGGTGTGGATGTGAAATCCATGAATATCCGTACCAGCAAGCAGGGGACCGCTACCATTGAGACTGGGTTTATTGTTCATGGGCGGGAGGAATTGTCGAGGATCATTACAAGGCTCAGGATGCTGGAGGATGTGATTGATATTGAGAGAACGACTGGTTAGAGCAGGAAACAGCCTTGCTTTGCTGGAGGCAGATCCTGTACGGACTGGTTAAATAGTTATAAGGAGTTTACAAAAAAATATGAGAATAGAAAAATTTTCAGTGGGGATTCTGGGAACAAACTGTTATCTGGCGGTAAATGAGGAGACCCTCGAGACGGTGATTGTGGATCCAGGTGCATGCCCGAAGAAGTTGTTAAGCTACATTGCAGAGGAGAACCTTAAGCCTGCGGCGATTCTCCTTACCCATGGACATTTCGACCATATCATGGGGGTCGATGGTTTCCTGAAGGAGTTTTCCATACCAGTTTATGTGCATGAGGATGACAGGGACGCCATGAACGATGCGCGTCTGAACCAGTCCCGGACTTATACCTCCGGGTATACCTTTTCGGATGCAGTGTATGTGAAGGATCAGGAGATCTTAAAGCTTGCGGGATATGATATGGAAGTAATTCATACGCCAGGGCATACGATGGGCTGCTGCTGTTATTATATAGCATCAGAAGATATACTTTTCAGTGGAGACACACTGTTTCAAAATTCAGTCGGCAGGACTGATTTTGAGAATAGCAGTACTTCAGCACTGGTGCGCTCTGTCAGGGAACGCCTTTTTGTACTTCCGGATGATACGCATGTATATCCGGGACATTCTGGCGAGACCATGATTGGGTATGAGAAGACCCATAATCCTTATGTATAGAGTAAAACCTGATATCAGAAAGGGAGAATGAGGAATGATCAGGGTTGTATGCAGCAAGGAAACGTATGTTTATAATGGATATCATATGGTGAAGGCTTTTTATCCGCATGAGGAGGCTGCTTCCTGTGTGGAGGAAAAAGCCTCTCATTATATTAGCGTATATTTTGAGGATGGCAGTGTAGCTGCCGTGGCAAAGGAAGAAGTTCCGGGAGATGGAGTCGTGGAGGCCAGGGAATTAAAATACCGGATTGACTGTCTGCTGTACAAAAAACTTGTCTCTCGTACAGGGAGGAGTCTTGCATGGGGGATTCTCATGGGAGTTCGCCCGACGAAGATCGCTATGGCAGAGCTGGAGGGCGGGGCGGTGAAAGAGGATTTTACTGCCAGGTTTGTGCAGGATTATTTTGCCTCCAGGGAGAAGGCAGAGATTGCATGGCAGATTGCTGAGAGGGAGAAGAGGCTGTTGGACAGGCTGGATAAAAGGGGCATAAGTCTTTACATTGGAATTCCTTTCTGTCCTTCTGTGTGCACTTACTGTTCCTTTAGTTCAGGCGCACTGGCGGATTGGAAGGACCGGGTAGAGGATTATATTGATGCACTGCTCCGGGAATTGGCGGCAATCGCACGTGCGGCGGTAAAATGGCGGTTAAATACGATCTATATTGGCGGTGGTACCCCTACAACTCTTAGCGCTGCACAGATGGAGCGTCTTCTCTCCTTTTTGGATGAAAGATTTTCGAAGGAGCATCTTCTGGAGTATACCGTAGAGGCAGGCAGACCGGATAGCATTACGAAAGAAAAGCTCTCTGTCTTAAGGGCGCACGGGGTAACAAGAATCTCGATTAATCCACAGAGTATGCAGCAGAAAACGCTGGATATCATCGGAAGACATCATACGCCTGAAGATATCCGGACGGCATACAGGATGGCGCGGGAAGCGGGGTTTGATAATATTAATATGGATCTCATTGCGGGTCTGCCTAAAGAGACGGAAGAGGATATGAGAGATACCCTTTCCCAGATCGAAAGGCTTGCACCGGACAGCCTTACCGTGCATTCTCTTGCGGTGAAGCGGGCGGCAAGGATGGGACAGAAAAAAGAGTATCCTGTGTCTCCACAGATTGGGCAGATGATCCGGGACGCCGCTGACTGTGCAAAGAGGATGGGGATGTCCCCTTATTATCTGTACAGACAGAAGAATATCTCGGGGAATTTTGAAAATGTGGGCTATGCAAAGGTTGACAAAGCAGGGCTATACAATATACTTATAATGGAGGAGAAACAGACTATCATCGCGGCAGGAGCAGGGGCTTCCACGAAGCTTGTGTTTGATGAACCGGTAGAAAATCCTGCGAATAAGAATAAGAAGACAAGGCTGATCCGGCTGGAGAATGTAAAGGCTATTGAGGACTACATAAACCGCGTTGATGAAATGATAGAACGAAAGGAAGAATGGCTATGGCGTTAAAGAAAAAACCGGTAACAGGCATGAATGATATGATGCCGCGGGAGATGGAGATACGGGATTATCTGATTCAGATGATAAAGGATACTTATAAGACCTTTGGATTTCAGTCCATGGAGACACCCTGCGTGGAACACATTGAGAATCTGTGCAGTAAGCAGGGAGGGGATAACGAAAAATTAATTTTCAAGATTATGAAGCGGGGACAGAAGCTTAAGATTGATGAGGCAAAGGAGGAGAATGATCTGGCAGACAGCGGGCTGCGATATGATCTTACAGTGCCTCTTGCAAGATATTACGCGAATCACGTAAATGAGCTGCCCTCTCCCTTTAAGGCACTGCAGATTGGAAATGTATGGCGTGCAGACCGTCCGCAGAGAGGACGCTTCCGTCAGTTTATGCAGTGCGATATTGATATCCTGGGAGAACCGGGGAATCTGGCAGAGATTGAACTAATCCTGGCTACAACGGCGATGCTCGGAAAGATTGGCTTTCAGAATTTTACAGTATGTATTAATGACCGGAACATCCTGAAATCCATGGCAGCATATAGCGGTTTCCAGGAAACAGATTTTGACGAGGTATTCATTATTCTGGATAAGATGGATAAGATTGGGAAGGAAGGGGTGGCTTCGGAACTTTTGGAGCTTGGCTATCAGACGGAGAACGTGGATACGTATCTCGGACTGTTTGATGATATTACACCGGATGCATCAGGAATCCGGGATCTGAAGGCGAAGCTTGGCGAATTCTTAAGTGATGAGACGGCGGATGGCATGGACTTCATTCTGTCCAGTGTGGATGCTGCAAAGGAATGCGACTTCAGACTAAAATTTGATCCCACACTCGTAAGGGGACAGTCTTATTATACAGGAACGATCTTTGAGGTGGTCATGGATGATTTTGGCGGTTCCATCGCAGGGGGTGGGAGATATGACAGGATGATCGGGAAATTTACAGGACAGGATATCCCGGCGTGCGGTTTTTCAATTGGGTTCGAGAGAATCGTAATGCTGCTTCTTGAAAATGGTTTTGAGGTGCCAGGATGCAGTGAGAAGAAAGCTTATCTGCTGGAAAAACGGCTTCCGAAGGAAGAGGTTCTCAGGGTGCTTTCTCTTGCAAAGGCAGACCGGGAGGCAGGAAAGCAGGTGCTGATCGTGAATATGAAGAAGAATAAGAAGTTTCAGAAGGAGCAGCTGGCAGCGGAGGGCTATACAGACATTGCAGAGTGCTATTCTGACTAAAAGGACAGCAGAAAATGAGCCAATACGAGAGGAGAATACAGACATGGCAGAGTCAATGAAAGGATTAAAGAGAACACACAGATGTGGAGAACTGTCTGGGGCTAATATTGGTGAGACAGTTACGATTATGGGCTGGGTACAGAAAAACAGGAATAAAGGAGGCCTCGTGTTTGTGGATGTGAGAGACCGGGCCGGCATTATCCAGGTAGTATTCGAGGAAGGAAGATCAGAGGCTGCGCTGATTGAGAAGGCGGCAAAGCTTCGGGCTGAATATGTCGTAGCAGTAACTGGAAGGGTGGAGAAGCGCTCTGGTGCAGTGAACGAGAATCTTGCTACCGGGGAGATTGAAATTATTCCGGATGAGCTCAGGATACTTTCAGAATCTGAGACGCCCCCGTTCCCCATTGAGGAAAATGTAAAGACAAAGGAAGAGGTGCGTCTGAAATACAGATATCTGGATCTGAGAAGGCCGGACATGCAGAGGACGCTGATGATGAGAAGCCAGGTGGCAACCCTTACCCGCCAGTTTCTCGCAGAGGAAGGGTTTTTAGAGATCGAGACTCCGGTGCTGATTGGAAGTACGCCGGAAGGGGCAAGGGACTATCTGGTGCCCAGCAGGATTCACCAGGGACATTTTTATGCACTGCCTCAGTCTCCCCAGTTGTTCAAGCAGCTTTTAATGTGTTCTGGATGCGACCGGTATTTTCAGCTTGCAAAATGTTTCCGTGACGAGGACCTCAGGGCGGACCGTCAGCCGGAATTTACACAGATTGATATGGAGCTGTCCTTTGTAGATGTGGATGATGTGATTGATGTCAACGAACGCCTTCTTGCAAGAATCTTTAAAGAGGTTCTGGGCAGGGAGATTCCGCTTCCCATTCCGAGGATGACCTGGCAGGAGGCAATGGACCGTTATGGCTCAGACAAGCCGGACATCCGTTTTGGCATGGAGCTTCAGAATGTGACAGAGGTTGTGAAGAATTGTGGTTTCGCAGTGTTTAAAGGAGCCATAGAACAGGGAGGAACTGTCCGGGGAATCAATGCCAAAGGCCAGGGTGCGATGCCGCGTAAGAAGATTGACAGGCTGGCAGAGTTTGCGAAAGGATATGGCGCAAAGGGGCTTGCCTATATCGCCCTTCAGGAGGATGGTACGGTAAAATCCTCTTTTGCAAAATTTATGACAGACGAGGAGATGGGTGCGCTCATAGGAGCAATGAAAGGTGAAAATGGGGATCTGCTCCTTTTTGCCGCAGATCAGAATAAGGTTGTGTGGGATGTGCTTGGGGCGCTCAGGCTTGAGCTTGCCCGCCAGATGGAGCTTGTAGATAAGAATGATTACCGGTTCTTGTGGGTGACCGAATTTCCTCTTCTTGAGTGGAGCGAGGAGCAGAACCGCTTTGTAGCCATGCATCATCCATTTACCATGCCTATGGAAGAGGACCTTCCCTTTATTGACAGCGATCCGGGCAGAGTGCGGGCAAAGGCCTATGATATTGTGCTGAATGGAACAGAGCTTGGAGGCGGCAGTGTCCGGATCTTTAATCCTGAGATACAGAATAAGATGTTTGAGGTTCTGGGATTTACACCGGAGCAGGCAGATGAACAGTTTGGATTCCTCCTTACGGCATTTAAGTATGGCGTGCCGCCTCATGCCGGACTGGCATATGGCTTTGACAGGCTGATTATGCTTATGGCAAAGCAGGAGAGTATCCGGGATGTGATTGCCTTCCCGAAGATCAAAGATGCATCTGACCTTATGACAGAGGCGCCTACGAGAGTGGATGAGAAGCAGCTGGAGGAGCTGGGGCTTGTCATCCGGGAGGAGAAATAGCAGTTATTTTACCGGGAGGCAGATGGTTATGCCTGTCTGTCTCTCGGACTGGTTTATAAAAAAGAATGGAGCGCTTCAAAATTAGAAAAATTGAAAAAATTGAAAAAAAGTGTTGACAGGCAATGTATTTAGTGATATAGTATATATTGTTCAAGGGAACAATACTTAAGAACTAAGTAATGCGACAGTGGCTCAGTTGGTAGAGTACGACCTTGCCAAGGTCGGGGTCGCGGGTTCGAACCCCGTCTGTCGCTCTAGAGAACACCAAGGAGAGAAGCTTTTTGTAAGGTCTTCAAAGAAGTGTAATCAAAGGTGTAATCATGAAATGGGTATTGATAATTGTCTGAGTAATATGTTTGGATAATTATTTATACTCTTTTTTTATACGTAAGTTTCTTTTTTGATAACGGAGAAAAAAGCTGGGTTAGGAGAAGAGTTATGGATCATCAGAAAAAAGTAACAGACAATCCTCTCGCCATGGAACAGACGGGGAAATTAATTGCGAGGTTTGCGATTCCGGCAATTATTAGCATGCTGGTGAGTTCGCTTTATAATATTGTAGATCAGATCTTTATCGGGCAGGGTGTCGGGATGCTTGGGAATGCGGCGACGAACATAGCATTTCCGGTATCAATTATCTGTACGGCAACAGCGCTCCTTCTAGGGATCGGAAGTGCCTCAAATTTTAATCTTGCATCTGGTGAGGGAGACCATGAGCGTGCTGCCGGTATTGCTGGGACCGGTCTTACGATGCTTGGCTTGTGCGGCATTTTTATTGCAGTGATTGTCATTGCATTTTTAAATCCGCTTCTGCATCTGTTCGGGGTAACGCCCGAGGTGCTGCCTTTTGCCCGGGACTATACAGGCATTACGGCATTCGGCATACCTTTTCTTGTGCTTACTACCGGGGGGAATCATCTGATCCGTGCTGACAGAAGCCCTGCTTATTCCATGACCTGTATGCTGGCAGGAGCAATTACAAATACGATACTGGATCCTCTCTTTATCTTTGGGTTTTCCTGGGGAATACAGGGGGCTGCTGCGGCAACTGTGATTGGACAGATCCTGTCAGGGATTATGGTCATTGTCTATTTTGTGAAATTCCGGAATATGGAGTTTCCTTTTAAGAGACTTAAGCCCAGGGCGGAATATCTGAAGGCGATTGTTTCCCTCGGGATGGCTTCTTGTATAAACCAGATTGCCATGGCAATCGTACAGATTACCATGAATAATACATTGCGGTATTATGGCGCAGATTCAGCCTATGGTATGGATATTCCTCTGGCATGTGTCGGTGTCATTTCCAAGGTAAATATGGTCTTTATGTCTATCTGCATCGGTATCTCCCAGGGGTGTCAGCCTATCTGGGGCTTCAATTATGGGGCAAAGCTGTATGGGCGTGTAAAGGATACCTATAAAAAAGCATTCCGGGCTGCATTTACGGTGGGAGTCTGTTTTTTTATCTGCTTTCAGTTTTTCCCCAGGCAGATTGTCAGTATTTTCGGAACGGGGAGCGAGGAATACTTCCACTTTGCAGAGAGATACTTCAGGATTTTTATGCTTATGACTTTTATCAATGGCGTGCAGCCTATGTGCTCGGGGTTTTTTACGTCCATCGGAAAGGCCAGGCTGGGAATTGCAGTGTCATTAACGAGACAGGTGATTTTCCTGCTTCCGCTTATTATTATTTTCCCGCTGTTTCTGGGAATTGACGGAGTTATGTACGCAGGGCCCATTGCAGACACAGCTGCAGCCATAGTGGCTGTCAGCCTTGCCGTACGGGAATTAAAGTTACTGTTCACAGGCAATGTCGTTAAGTTAAGCTGATTTCAGGCCATATGGGTTCCGGAAATATAAATGGCCTGATCAGCTGTTATATACTGCCAATCAGGCCGGACAGAACCTATGCCGCCAGCTGCGGTTCTTCCGTGGAAAAGTCAAAGACATTATAAAAGGCGCAGAAAAGCTTCATATTAAGCTAATGTCAGAATGAATCGCCTTGTCGATCAGGCGGTTTTGAAAGCGTGGCTGTCCTGCCTGAGCGGGCACTGCGCTCCTATTGTATGAAACTGGGTTAGACGGGGTTCTGCGGATTCCATTAATCATTGTATCCTCCTCCTTTCGCAAAACGTCTCTGTTTCGTTTTCGTGTTTTGATTTTTCCTGCCGGATGTATCTATTTTATCACACAGATTATAGAATCAAAGAACATATTTTTTTAAAATCAAAAATGTGCCGTATTCAGTAAATGATTGGGGGTTGCTCTTCGCTTTATTCTATGCTAGAATGTAATCCGTAATGGTAACTGTCTGGAACAGTTACTGCAACCCATATAAAAGAGAGAAAAGCAGAGTAGGAGTGTGTGCGTTAAGTGCCATCCGGACGGGGAGTTGCCGGATGGACGAAGTGCCTGGCTGTATCAGGGCGCGCGGTACATGTTCCGCATCCCGCTGCTACACATAGACAACAGGATGCTGTATCAGGGTATGGACGTAAAACTGATAAGATTACCTGCTATGCGTAGCTTTAAGGACTACTGCAAAGGAGGTATTTTTTATGAGAAAAATGAAGACACAATTTACAGATTCCTATTATGAGCTTAAGGATCTAAAGACACTGTCCGCTGCGGCAATGCTGCTGGCCATTACGGTTGTGCTGGGATTTTACCGGCTGCAGCTTACAGATTATCTGCGGATCGGATTTGATCCTGTGGCAAAGGAACTTACTGGTATGCTATTTGGCCCGGTAACCGGATGCCTGGTGGGGGGGCTTTCCGATGTGATTGCTTACATAGTCAAACCAGTGGGAGGTTTTTTCCCGGGATTCACTATAAGTGCAATGCTTGGGGGAATCATCTATGGGGTGATACTCTATAAAAAGCCATTAAGCCTGAAGCGTGTGATCATTGCCAACAGTATTGTGGCAGTTACGATCAATCTGATTCTTAATACACTTTGGCTTACCCTTTTGTATGGAGATGCATTCTTTGCATTGCTTCCGGCGAGGGCGGCAAAACAGCTGATCATGCTGCCAGTTGATACGCTCCTGTTTTATATGACGGCAAAAATTTTATCCAGGGCAAATCTGCTGGCTGCTATGCGGGGGAGCGCGCGGCAGTAGATGGCTGGCAGTTATGAAATATAGAGGGACAAGAGTATGCGGGAGCGGATGACCATTGGCTTTATGTTTAAACAGATTAATAATGTATATGAAAAAGAGTTTAATAACCGCCTGCGTACCCTTGGGATTACCGCATCCCAGTGTGCAGTGCTGGATTACCTTTTTGTGAGCAGCAAGGAGGCAGTGACGCAGAGAGACATTGAAAAGGCACTTTGTCTGCGTAACCCTACTGTTACAGGGCTTTTAAAGCGGTTGGATGAAAAGGGGTTTATCCTTGTGGTGCCAAGCAATAAGGACAAGAGGTGCAAAAATATCTATCTGACAGAAAAGGCATACGATATACAGAGACGGATGGAGATGGACCGCAAGAAGCTGGATAAGATGCTTACCATTGGTATGAATAAGAAAGAGATCGGCGCGCTGGAGAAGATGCTGAAAAGGGTGCTGTATAATATCGAAGAGCCATAAAGATTGGGGACGGGGCATTTTTTAAAATGCCCCGTCCCCAATTTATATTTTTGCCTGTTAGAGAAAATACTATGATTAGGAGGGGTAATTTCGTGTTTTTCATGCACGATTTCGATAAAAATGATAATTAATTTCAAAAAAAGGAGAAAATGTATGCCGTATGAGGTTGTGATTTATATGCTTTCCTGTGGGGATCTCAGGAAACGTCTGCAGTTCCAGATTATTTTCCAGTGTGCGCCGTTTTTAAAGGGTCTTAAGGTGGCTTGTATTATGAATCTGAGGGGAGCTGCCTGTGAGGAGCTTGACAGTTTTTTTGAGGGAACGGAGGTTTATTACCGGGTTCTGACGAGACAGAAGGGGAGGTGTCTTGTGCTGTTTTACCGGGAGCGGGAGTTCGAAAGTTTTCTGGGGAGAGAGGATGTGCAGGAGTTCCTGAAGGTATATGGATATTCTGGGACGGATATACAGGCTGTGCTGGGCAGGCTGTCACGGCGGGTCTGTCAATATGCGGAACACAATAGCGGCTTTCCTCATGAGATCGGGGTATTCCTGGATTATCCGGTGGAGGATGTTGCATGCTTTATCAGGGAGAGGGGAAGGAACAGCCTGCTTGACGGGTACTGGAAGGTTTATCATAACCCGGTAAGGGCGCAGATGACTTTTTATGCTTATGATAAGGCGAAGGTAAGTGCAGTAAATGAATATCTGTCTGGAAGGTCTGTGAGGGATATTATACTGCGCGCCAGATAAATCTGCCGCACAGCATAACATGATGCGCACAGCCGCATAAGGAAGTATGCCGCTTTGCGGCTGCGGCTGGCGTGCAAAGCTGTCAGGCATATACAGTGGCTTTGGAAGAGTGTATTTCAACTGCGAAGTATTTCGACTATGCAGGTGTGTTCTTTGGTTTTCTTATTATAAGCAATTCCAACACCTAGAATGCGGCCAGTATATTTGGGTGTTGCACCAAGTTTTCCCTCAAACTTTAAGGCATACTTTTTGCTCTTAATCTGTTGGACTGCTTCCTCAGCAGTATGATCTATCTTTAATTCCAATATGATCCCATCTGCTTTTTTGTCAGTTTCAGGGTAGAAGATAAAGTCTGCATAACCAACCCCTGCCTTATCCTCCCGTTCAATGCGATAGGAATCACGGGCTGCAAGATAGACTAGATTTACCACGGCTGTCAGGTCTGTCTCGCTATTATAGTTTAACAGCGGAACCTCTGTATTATGTGCGAATTCCAAGATCTGAAGCATGGTCTCTGTGTCGCCGTCAAGTGTTGCACGCAGCATTTTTTCTGATTTCTGTGCAAGCTGGTGAACATAGCCAAGAGAAGGCTCTTTACGCAGCATGTCGTCAAATCTTTCCATTAATTCGCGGTTAGGAATTCGGATGCAGCCATTTTCAAAGCTTAGGAAACCATAGACAGTCATTGCTGAAAATATCTCGTCTTTGCAGGAAAGCTTCATGGAGGTAGCGGCATACTCCCGGATTCTTGCATGGACAGGAATTCCCGAGACCATTCGTGCAAGATCGTCACGTACAGCGTCTGTATTATGACGAATATAATAAAAGATCTCATCATAGGGACCGGAGCTTGTCCAGTAATTTCCCAGATTATTATTTGTCAGGGCGGCAACTACGGAGCGGGGATTGTAAATACGGTTTCCAGCTTTTGAGGAATAGCCGTCATACCAGATCTTTAGATCCTCGCGGGTAATCTTTGGATTTTCCTGGTTTGTGAGAAAACGGCCAAAAAGGAGATCAACCTCAGCTTCTGTAAAACCGAAGACATCACTGAACATTTCCTCAGATGCCATTGTATATTCTAAGAACATGTTCAATTCGGAACCGCTGGAATATTTGGCAATCGGAAGGATGCCTGTCATATAGGCCAGGTCCACGTACGGCTGATCCTTCAGCAGGTTACTAAGGAAGTCAATATATTCCTTTTTTTCTTTTTCTCTCACAAAATCTCTGTGGAAAATAAAATCCCATTCATCCAGGACAAAGATGAATCGTGTGTCTGGTTCTGCCAGGTAAACGGTCTTTAATGCATCCCACACAGCATCCTCTGGATCAATGCCTGCATGGGGATAGGCTTGTGCAAGGTCACGCATCAGCTTCTGCTCAATGCGGCTGATGTATTGTTCATAGTTGTCACATCGTCTGGGAAGACGGTTGAGAGAAATAAATATGACAGGATACCGGTTTATCTGCTCTTCATAAAAAGAGGATTCAGCGATTTTCAGGTTTTTAAAAAGCTCTTTGGAATCATATCCTTTGGAAAAAAAGGCGCTGATCATATTTGCCATAATCGATTTCCCGAACCGGCGGGGTCTTGTGACGCAGATATAGTTTTCGGTAGTCCCGATTCTTGGAATAATCTGGTTCAGTATCTCTGATTTATCAATAAAATATGGACTATTAGAAACCTTTGTGTATGTGAACAGCGGCTCTGTACTGTTTAGATAATTTCCCATAAACCTGTCACCCTCCTGCAAAACTGAATAGTAACATTTTATCATAGATCAGTCAGAGGGTGCAAGATTTATAGCAGCATGTTTGTTACTATTCACGGACTAACCGTCCGTGAATAGTAAGTATGTTTTCTATTGTCTTTTCGGGATGCAGTTGGTATAATATGATAATACAAGTGTCAAAAGGTCATGTGTTTCATGCTGGCATGAAAAAGCATAGAAGTGTAGAAGGTTTTGGAGAAAAATGAGGCGTGGCAAAGGAGAATGAAGTAAATGAGCTATGCAGACAGGGTATTTATTGATATGTGCAGGGATATTATAGATAACGGGACAGATACGAGAGGAGAGAAGGTACGCCCGGTATGGGAAGACGGCGCTTCTGCGTATACGATTAAAAAGTTCGGGGTGGTGAACCGGTATGATCTTAGTAAGGAGTTCCCGGCGCTGACGCTTCGCAGAACGGCTATTAAGACCTGCACGGATGAGCTTTTGTGGATCTGGCAGAAGAAGTCGAATAACATTCATGATCTTCACGGTCACATCTGGGACAGCTGGGCGGATGAAGACGGTTCGATCGGGAAGGCTTATGGTTATCAGATGGGAGTGAAGCATCAATATAAGGAAGGGATGTTTGATCAGACAGACAGGGTGATCTATGATCTGAAGCATAATCCTTACAGCAGGCGGATTATGACGAATCTGTATGTGCACCAGGATCTTCATGAGATGAATCTGTACCCCTGCGCCTACAGTATGACCTTTAATGTAACGAAGAAGACAGGGCAGGACAGGCTGGTTTTAAATGGTATTCTGAATCAGAGATCCAATGATGTGCTGACGGCTAATAACTGGAATGTGTGCCAGTATGCAGTGCTTCTGCATATGCTGGCCCAGGTGTGTGGGATGGAGCCGGGAGAGCTTGTGCATATGATTGCAGATGCCCATATTTACGACAGACATGTGCCTCTTGTGGAGGAGCTGATAAAAAGAGAGCCGCTTCCCGCGCCGAAGCTCTGGCTGAATCCTGAGGTGAAGAATTTTTATGAGTTTACACAGGATGATGTGAAGCTGATTGATTACGAGACACATGAACAGATCAGGGATATTCCTGTGGCAGTCTGAAAGATGCGTCGGAATCAGAGTTACTATTCACGGGTCAGGAATGCGCGTAAGCTGCTCATTCCGTAAGAACATGATACAAGAGTGAGGCACGGCGGGATGGAGCATACTGGAAAAACAGGGAGGAAAAACAGAATGAATCTGATTGTAGCAGTGGATAAAAACTGGGCGATAGGAAAGAATAACCGGATGATGTGGAGCATCCCGGCGGATATGAAGTTTTTTCGGGAAACTACAAAGGGAAATGTTGTTATTATGGGCAGAAAGACACTGGAGAGCTTTCCCCAGGGGCAGCCTCTAAAAAACCGGGTGAATATTGTCATTACGAAAAATCCGGATTACAAGGTAAAGGGGGCGGTGATTGTCCATAGTATAGAAGAAGCACTTCACGAGGCGGAAAAATATGGCGGTGAAATCTATGTGATTGGCGGTGAAAGTATCTACCGTGCCATGCTTCCTCTGTGCGAGAGGGCATATGTTACCAGGATCAGCCATGCCTTTGATGCAGATACGTATTTTCCGGACTTAGATATGGACAAGGAATGGAGAATGACGAAGATCAGCGATGAACAGACGTGTTTTGATCTGGAATATTATTTTACGGTTTATGAAAGGGTTGTAAAAGCAAGATGAGGATTTTAAGCATTACAGCGCAGAAGCCTGACAGTACCGGGAGCGGAGTCTATCTGACGGAGCTTGTAAAGGAATTTGCGCTTAGAGGGCATGAACAGGCGGTTGTTGCCGGAATCTATCAGGAGGATCAGGCGGAATTTCCGGACGGGGTATCTTTTTACCCCGTTTATTTCTGCAGTGAGAGTCTGCCCTTTCCGATTGCCGGGATGTCAGATGAGATGCCGTATCCGAGTACCAGGTATTGTGATATGACGCCTGAAATGGTGAAACGGTTTTTGCAGGAATTTCTCACGGTGACTGAGCGTGCGGTGGAAGACCTGGAGCCGGATCTGATTCTGTGCCACCACCTGTATCTGCTGACCGCGGCAGTCAGGAAGCGGTTTCCAAAATATCAGGTTTACGGGTTCTGCCACAATACGGATTTAAGACAGATGAGAAAGACAGACCTGGAACGGGGATTTATCAGAGAGCAGATCAGGCAGCTTGACCATATCTTTGTTCCCCAGAAGGCCCAGGAGGAGGGCGTGAGGGATATTTACGGGGTGAGCCGGGAGAAGCTGACGAGGGCAGGAATGGGATATAACAGTACGATATTTTCGGAGACAGGAAAGAAGCCGTATGATGGGATTACGCGTTTGGTGTTTGCAGGAAAGATCGCGGAGAAAAAGGGAGTGGTAAGTCTCCTTCGGAGTCTCTCGCTTTTGTGCTGCAGAAAAGAGGCTTTGGAGTTGTATCTTGCAGGAAGCACAGGCAATGACACGGAGTATGAGAAGATTGCCGAATTGGCAGAACAGTGTCCTTGCCGGGTGGAGTTTTTAGGCAGACTTTCCCAGACGGCTCTTTCAAGAGTATATAATCAGTGTGACATATTTGTGCTTCCTTCTTTTTTTGAGGGGATACCCCTTACAGTAATTGAGGCTCTTGCCTGCGGGAACCGGGTGGTAATGACAGACCTTCCGGGAATCCGGGAGTGGATGCTGGAAGCCGCCCCAGAAGCAGATATCCGGTATGTCAGACTGCCGGATATGAAAAATACAGACGAGCCGGATCAGGATAGTCTTCCGGAATTCGAGAAACGTCTGGCAAAGGAGCTTACAGAAAGCATCAGACAGGAAAGAACTCATAAAACGGATGTAAGCCGCATATCGTGGAGCCGGATTGCCAGTATAGTTTTAGATTGGAAAAGGTGATGGTATATACGAACAACCTTTTCTGAATTCGACTCTTTTTTTCAAGCTTTTTTCAAGGAATCTTTTTTAAGATGGCATAAAATAGATATTTTGCCGGATATAATAGGTAAATATGGGAATCATTCAGACAGGGGCGGCCTGTCTGAATGATTGTTATAAACAAAGGAGAGAACATGAATCATTTAGATGAACTGGAAGCAGAAGCGATTTATATTATGAGAGAGGTGGCGGCTCAGTGTGAGAAGCCGGTGATGCTGTACTCCATCGGGAAGGATTCCTCTGTGATGCTGCATTTAGCTCTGAAGGCATTCTATCCGGAGAAACCTCCATTTCCATTTCTGCATGTGAATACAACCTGGAAGTTTAAGGAGATGATCAGCTTCCGAGATAAGATCAGTGAGAAATATGGAATTGAGATGCTGGAATATATCAATAAGGAAGGGCTTGCCCAGGGAATTAATCCTTTTGACCACGGATCAGCATACACGGACATTATGAAGACACAGGCGCTGAAGCAGGCGCTGAATCAATATGGTTTTACAGCAGCTTTCGGCGGTGGCAGGAGGGACGAAGAGAAGAGCCGTGCAAAGGAGCGGATTTTTTCCTTCCGCAATTTTGAGCAGGCATGGGATCCCAAGAACCAGCGTCCCGAGATGTGGAAGCTTTTTAATACGGAGATTTATAAAGGGGAAAGTATACGGGTATTTCCGATTTCCAACTGGACAGAGAAGGATATCTGGCAGTATATTAAGCGGGAGAATATAGAGATTGTTCCGCTGTATTTTGCTGCCCCGAGACCAGTTGTGGAACGTGAAGGCAATCTGATTATGGTCGATGATGACAGGATGCGTCTGAAGGACGGCGAGGAGCCAGTTATAAAAAAGGTCCGTTTCCGTACTCTTGGATGCTATCCGCTTTCCGGAGGCGTGGAATCAGAGGCGGATACCCTGGACGGAATCATCAGGGAGACGTTAAGTGCAGTATCCTCTGAACGTACCAGCCGTGTGATTGACAAGGACGGCGGGGCGGCCAGTATGGAAAAGAGAAAGAGGGAGGGGTATTTTTAGATGGATGCTTTGTTGAAATTCATTACCTGCGGAAGTGTGGATGACGGGAAATCTACGCTGATTGGGCACATACTATATGACGCCAAGCTTTTATTTACGGATCAGGAGCAGGCCCTTGTACTGGACTCAAAGGTGGGATCAAGAGGAGGCGCACTTGATTACAGCCTTCTGTTAGACGGACTTATGGCGGAACGGGAGCAGGGAATTACTATTGATGTGGCATACCGGTACTTTACGACAGAAAACCGCTCCTTTATTGCAGCAGACACTCCCGGGCATGAGGAGTATACACGGAATATGGCGGTAGGGGCATCCTTTGCAGATCTGGCGGTGATTCTCGTAGATGCAAGCCAGGGGGTGCTCACCCAGACAAGACGTCATACACGTATCTGTTCACTTATGGGAATCAGACACTTTGTATTTGCAGTCAATAAGATGGATCTGGTAAATTACAGGGAGGATATATTTAAAAAGATTCAGAGGGATATTAAAGTACTCCTTGCGGAGTTCAATTATAAGTCAGCCGTGTTAATTCCGGTTTCTGCAACAGAAGGGGATAATATTACCAGGAAGAGCCTTCGCATGCCATGGTATCATGGTCCGCTGCTGTTATCATATCTGGAGCAGATTGATGTGTCCGAGGATCCCTCTGATGCAGGATTTACCATGCCGGTGCAGCGCGTGTGCCGGCCGGATCTTACATTCCGGGGTTTCCAGGGGCAGATTGAAAGCGGTGAGGCTGCAGTGGGTGATGAGATCACGGTGCTTCCAAGCCGGGAGAAGGCGCTGGTTGCAGATATTTATGAAGGGGACCGGCGTGTAGAGAGGAGTACGGCAGGCCATGCGGTGACCATCTGCCTTGACTCAGAAGTGGATGTGTCAAGGGGATGCATCCTGACGAAGAATTCAGGAGCTGTTGTGAATTCCATCTTTAACGCAGATCTTCTCTGGATGGATGATATAAAACTTGTGGCAGGAAAGAATTATATTCTGAAGCTTGGGACGCAGTCAGTCCCTGCCACGGTAATGAATATAAAATATAAGATTGATGTGAATACCGGAAAAGAAGTCTATGCAGATATGATTTATAAAAATGAGATTGCTCTGTGTGAGATTGTAACAGGCTCCAGGCTGGTATTTGACACATTCGACAATAATAATGCACTGGGCTCCCTGATTCTGATCGACAGGATTACCCACGCCACATCGGCGTGTGGGGTGATCAGGGAATCCGTAAGCCGCGGTACAGACCTTACATGGCATACCATGGATATTACGAAGCAGTTCCGTGAAAGCCAGATGGGGCAGAAGGCAAGGACCATCTGGTTCACCGGGTTATCGGGAGCCGGGAAATCCACCATTGCGAATGAACTTGAGAAACGACTTACTGCAAATGGCAGGCATACGATGCTCCTGGACGGTGATAATATCCGGCTGGGGCTGAATAAGAACCTGGGCTTTAAGGAGGCAGACCGGATTGAGAACATACGCCGGATTGCAGAGGTGGCGAAGCTTATGAACGATGCAGGGCTGATTGTCCTTACCTCTTTCATCTCTCCATTCGTCCGTGACAGACGGCAGGCAAGGGAGATTATCGGAGGGGATTTTATTGAAGTATATGTAAGCACTCCTCTTGAGGATTGCGAGAGGCGCGATCCGAAAGGGTTGTATGCGGCGGCAAGAAGAGGAGAGCTTGCGCATTTTACCGGCATTTCCAGTCCTTATGAAAAGCCGGAGAATCCGGAAATTACGGTTGATACGAGCAAGAACAGTATGGAAGAGTGTGTGGACGTCATTCTTAAAAAGCTGGAAAGCCTTGCAGAGGAAAGGAAGAATTAGACAAATGAAAACATTATTTTTACACATCGGGACAGCCAAGACTGCAACCTCCTCTATCCAGGAGTTCTGTGCAAAGAACAGGGAGGTTCTGGAGAAAAAGGGATACTGCTTTCCAAAGTCCCTGTACAAATATCCGGTTGTAAGGGAAAGCCGCAATGCCCATTTTCTAATTGGAAAGGTTTATGATGAAGAGGGGGAGCGTAACCTGCAGGAAGAAGAGAGGTTATTTCACCAGGGTATGGAGGAGATGCACCGGTGCTTTGGGGAGTACGAGAAGGTAGTGATGTCTGACGAGAGTCTCTGGCTTTCCAGCAACAGTTCCCATAAAGACCTGTGGAGTGTTTTAAAGGAAGATGCCGAAAAGTACGGATACATGGTTAAGATTATTGTATACCTCAGGCGACAGGATGAATATCTTAGCTCACGCTGGAACCAGTTTGTGAAGGAAGGTACGACTGTGGAGACATGGGAGCATCACTTTAAAAATGCACCTGTCAAACGGAAGGCGATGCTTGATTATGCCGCGAATCTCAGCCGGATCTCAGGTTTTTTTGGCAAGGAAAATATATTTGTGCGCAGATTCAGCAGAGACAGCTTTTTTGGAGGCAGCATATATGCGGATTTCCTCCAGTGCCTGGGACTTGAGCTGACCGGGGAATATACGCAGCTTGAGGAAGATGTAAACCTGGCATTAAAGGGGAATATAACAGAGATCATGCGGGTTATGAATACATCGCCGGTTCTGACAAGATATAATAATTTATACTGGCGCAGGATGGTCAGTATGTGTTCCGAAGTGTCTGATAAAAATTATAAATGCAGTATGCTCTCGAAGGAGGAGACGGAGGAGTTTCTTGAACTCTACCGGGAGGATAATGAGAGGGTCGCACAGGAATACATCGGGGACGGGAAGCCACTTTTTCATTACGATGTAGCCGAAACTGTGAAATGGGAAAAGCAGAATGAGACCATGCTGGATGATATGATCCGTGTATTTACGGTTATGGCATATGACTCCCATGAAGAGATTACTGCGCTTAAAGAAAAGGTAAAGACACTGGAGAAGGATAATCAGGAGCTAAAGAAGAAAAGTGAAGATCTGAAAAGGCAGGTTGCGGAAAACAGGCTGTCAGTAGAGAATATCAGCCGTAAGAGTAAACGCTATATCCGCAGGAAACTTGGAATGAAATAAAGTTGGAGGATGGATAATATGAAAAGAAAAGTGATTGCTTTGATGGCGGCTCTTGTTATGGCAGTCTCTGTATTCACATGGGGATGCGGCGGCAGTTCCGGTGACGGAAAAGACAGTGGGGGTACAGAGCTTCTGAATGTGTCCTATGATCCTACCCGTGAATTTTATGTAAAGTATAATGAACTATTTGGAAAATACTGGGAGGAAAAAACCGGCGAAAAAATAAATGTGACGCAGTCGCACGGCGGCTCCGGCTCTCAGGCGCGTTCGGTTATTGAAGGAAATGAGGCTGATGTAGTAACCCTTGCTCTTGCAAGAGATGTAATTGCCATTGAAGAGGCAGGGCTGATCGAAGAGGGCTGGATAGATGAATTTGACAAAGACAGCTCTCCCTATACTTCTACGATTGTATTTCTTGTGCGCAAGGGAAACGAGAAGGAGATTAAGGACTGGGACGACCTGATCAAGGACGGGGTTGAGATCATTACGCCGAACCCTAAAACTTCCGGGGGCGCCTGCTGGAATTTCCTTGCAGCATGGGCGTTTGCGAAGCAGCAGGACAGTAATGAAGAGGCAATAAAGGAATTTATGAAAAAGCTGTATAAAAATGTACTTGTTCTGGATTCCGGTGCAAGAGGGGCTACGAATACATTTGTGGAAAACGGACAGGGCGATGTTCTGATTGCATGGGAAAACGAGGCGTATCTTTCCATGAAAGAATATCCGGACGAGTACGAGATTGTAACGCCTGGCATCAGTATCCTTGCCCAGCCTTCTGTGGCAGTTGTAGACAGTAATGCAAAGGCGCACGGAACGCAGGAGGCGGCTTCGGCTTATCTGGAGTACCTTTACAGTGAGGAGGCGCAGAGGCTGGCAGGCGAGAATTATTACCGTCCGTCAGACGAGAATATCCTGAAGGAATTTTCTGACCAGTTTAACCTGGATATGAATCTTGTAACGATTGACGACTTTGGCGGCTGGAATCAGGCGTATGAGACTTATTTTGATGACGGCGCGATCTTTGACCAGATCTATACAGAATAGCCTGGGATTGCATAATTGTTTTGAGAAGGGACGTTTCATGATATGGGACAACAGATTGTAAAAGTGAAGAATAAAAAAGGCATAAGAGTGATCCCGGGCTTCGGCCTGTCTATGGGTGTTACGCTGTCTATGCTAAGCATCCTCGTGCTGATACCGCTTATGTCTATTTTTATCAGTGCAGGGAAGCTTGATTTTCAGGAATTTGCGGAAGCTGTTACGTCGAAACAGGTCGTGTCAGGATATATTGTCAGTATTTCCTGTGCCTTTTTTGCCGCTTTCGTAAATGCTGTGTTCGGGGTAATTCTTGCCTGGGTTCTGGTCCGCTATGATTTTCCGGGGAGAAGGCTTATGGATGGGCTGATAGAGCTTCCTTTTGCCCTTCCGACTGCTGTGGCGGGTATTTCCCTTACGTATCTGTATTCTGATGAGGGATGGATCGGGGCATTATTTGCTAAAGCGGGAATTAAAATTGCATACACCAGAACCGGAATTACAATTGCTATGATATTCGTGGGCATTCCCTTTGTAGTAAGGGCGGTTCAGCCTGTGTTAAAGAGGCTCGACAGGCAGTACGAAGAAGCGGCACAGATGCTTGGAGCAGGCAGGATTTATACGTTTTTCAGGGTTATTCTTCCAGAGCTTTTCCCAGCTCTTTTTGGGGGCTTCGGCCTTGCGTTTGCCAGAGGAATCGGAGAATATGGGAGTGTTGTATTTATTGCCGGAAATATTCCGAATGAGACCCAGATTGCACCGCTTCTGATTATGACAAAGCTGGAGCAGTATAAGTATTCAGATGCCACTGCAATTGCACTTGTGCTTCTCCTTTTGTCCTTTCTTCTGATGTTAGTCATTAACTCTGTACAGATCTATATGCAGAGGTTCAGTAAGGAATAGCACAGGGTTTAAAGGAGAAGGAGGAGAGCCATGTCAGAAAAAAAGAAAAAATCATTTGAACAGGATATAACCGGGGACGGAATTAATTCGATCAAGAAGGTGATAGAGACACATAATGCTGCTTCGGACGGCGCTATAAAGTATGTGCTGATCGGCGTCTGCGTCGTATTTCTGTTTGTCATGCTTGTACTGCCGCTGGCAGTAGTGACTGTAAATGCCCTGAAGGAGGGATGGACTGCCTACAGGGAGGCGGTATCCGATGAATATACAATAAAGGCGTTTAAGCTTACCTTAATTGCTATGGTAACAGCAACGGTGGTGAATACCATATTCGGTATATTCGCGTCTTATCTGCTGTCAAAATTTTACTTCCGGGGGCGGGAGCTTCTGGCTTCGCTTATTGATATTCCGCTGTCCATATCCCCTGTGATTGCAGGTCTTGTATTTATCCTGACATTTGGAAATATCGGATGGATGGGGGACTTTCTGAAAAGCCATGATATCAAGATTGTATTTGCGGTTCCGGGCGTAATCCTTGCCACCATATTTGTGACATTTCCATTCGTATTCCGGGAGATTTTCCCGGTGATGAATGCCCAGGGAAAGGAAGAGGAAGAGGCAGCGTCGCTGATGGGCGCCGGAGGGTTTACCATCTTCCTGAGGATTACATTTCCCCATATGAAATGGGCGCTTCTTTATGGAGTCATTCTGTGTGCAGCCAGGGCAATGGGAGAGTTTGGGGCAGTATCGGTAATCTCTGGTCATCTGCGGGGAAAAACCAATACCCTTCCGCTGCATGTGGAAATTCTCTATAATGAGTTTAATACAACAGCGGCCTTTGCAGTATCATCCATACTGGTACTGCTGGCTTTGCTGATCCTGGCCGCACGGAACATAGTAGAGTGGAAGGCAGAGACAAAGCAGAGGCAGACATAACTATTTAGCAGGTCTGCGCATCTACTGCGCAGTGAGGGTGCTGAACAGTTACAAAAAATAATCGGGAGGCGGGAAGCTTATGTATGTTGAGATGAGACATATCAATAAAACCTTTGACGGTTTTCAGGCATCTGATGATGTAAACTTCGGTATAGAGAGAGGGCAGCTTGCAGCCCTGTTAGGCCCAAGCGGAAGCGGAAAAACCACAATTTTAAGAATGATTGCAGGACTGGACAAACCGGACTCGGGAGATATCCTGATTGATGAAACCCGGGTAAATGACCTGCCGGGAAGCAAAAGGGGCATCGGTTTTGTCTTTCAGAATTATGCACTTTTCCGCTACATGACCGTAGAAGAGAATATTGCCTTCGGATTAAAAGTACAGAAAAAAAGCAGGCAGGAAATAACATACCGGGTAGAAGAACTCCTGGAGCTGATCTCCATGAAAGATTTGGGCAGACGATTTCCCCACCAGCTTTCCGGCGGGCAGCGCCAGCGTGTGGCATTTGCCCGTGCACTGGCGCCAAGTCCCCAGCTGCTCCTTCTGGATGAGCCCTTTGCGGCAATTGACGCCAAGGTGCGCCGGGAGCTGCGTACATGGCTGAAAGACATGATCGACCGGGTTAAGATTACCAGTATCTTCGTAACCCACGACCAGGAAGAAGCCATGGAGGTGGCAGGTACCATCATCCTCACCAATCAGGGCAGGATCGAGCAGATCGGAACGCCGGAGGAAATCTGTAAAAATCCAAAGACAGAATTCGTGGCAGACTTTATCGACGTAAAGTTGGGGACGGGGCATTTTTAAAAATGCCCCGTCCCCAATTACTTGATTCTTTCGGTGACAGTTCCCTGTTTTTCAATTTGTCTGTAGGAGGCTGCCGGTATGAAGGCACAGATCAGAAGGATTGCCAGGACGCTTCCGGGTACCGGGGCTGCCGGGACATGGAAGCTGGCTTTCATGTAGTTCATGGACTGGTACAAAAGCCAGGTTATGGCGGTGCCGGCTGTTCCGGTTATGGCCAGGGCTCCGGCGGCATACAGGAGGCCTTCGGTTATCAGCATTTGTTTTATCTGTCTGCCGGTCATTCCGATGCTTTCGAGAATGGAGAGTTCGATAGTACGGCTGTGAATGCTTCCCATGAATGTGTTGATGTAATTGGTGATTCCGATTAATGCCAGGATCAGGACGATTCCGGCGCTGACGACCGGCAGGCTACCCTGTGCTTCTTTTACATTTTTCAGGAGCTCTATTTTCGAATCGTATGAATAATCAGTGGTCTGCTGATTCAGTACGGCGAGGAGATCTGTTTCTGTTTTTTCGTTGTATTCCTTTGTATAGGTGACGCCCAGGCTGCAGATGACAGGTTCTTTTACGAATTCCTTTACTACAGTATCACTTACGATGATTGTGGGCGGGAAACCCACAAGGGCCGTGTAATCGCTCGTATCGGTTAAGCCTGAGATCTGGAAGGAGCGGGTATGTTCCGGATTGTCGTACTCTGCGCAGGTGATGGTTTTTTCGGATATGTCACTGTCTTTTAAGGCAAGAGTATTGCGGTATAAAATACAGGTTTTGCCGCTCAGGAAGGCATCCTCGTCTATGGGGTTCTCCAGGCTGCTGTTTAAGGACTGGAAGTCAGAAGGGCTGATGCCCACGAGGGAGGAGCCGAAGTTTTCAGGGTGTTCCTTGTACTCGGCGAGATCATCTTCATAAGGGATGGTCATCCATGTTTCGTAGAATTCCCGCATCCACAGATCCGCGAAATCCGGCTCCCAGGGGACGGTTATTTCGGTGTAGATGACAGGATTCACTTCTTTTATACTGGACATGTTTTCCAGCGTTTTTAAAAATTTCTGATCAAAAATGTTCACCCGGTCTTCTTTCTTTTCCTGTTTTAAGGTGTCATTCTTTATGTTCATATCCAGATTCCGGTCACTGCTTACGAACTCCCGTGCACCCTGTGAGGTGAGGAGTGTTGTCATGCAGAGAAATACAGATAGTGGCGCTGCCAGGGACAGCATGACAAGGGCTGATTTTTTCCGGTCTTTGGTAATCTGCCTTTTTGCCATAGACCAGATCAGGGAGCCTTTCCTCTGACGGGAATTTGGAATTTTTGCCCGGGCGGCTGTTTTTGCCGCCTGCGGACGATAGCCAAGCGCCTGGACAGGAGAGTATGCTATGGCAGTTTCAGCAGGTTTTCTTCCGGCAATTAATACTGTGATGCCGGAAAGAAGGATGGTAAGGAGGAAGACTGCCGGGTGAAAGGTCACTGTAATCTCGTCCGCCTTTCTGCTTCCCAGTGATTTTATGATAACCGGAATAAGGAACAGGGAAACCAGGCCGCCAGTGAGAACGCCGCCAGTGGTTCCGATTCCGCAGATCCGGAGTATCTGCCGGTACATCAGACGGCGGATCTGGGCTCCGGTCATTCCAATGGTCTGCAAGAGTCCGTAGTAGCGGACATTTCCGGCTACATACAGGTACATAATATTATAGATCAGAAGGTAGGCGCACAGACAGGTGACAAATACCAGTCCCGCGATCCCCCCGAGTATGCGCATGGAAAATGCAAAGTCTTCGGTAAAGAACAGACGCTGTACTTTTTTAAGCTTCATGGATGAGATAAAAGCATCCTGTTTCTTTGGAGATATGAGATGTTGCTTAAAATCCATGTAATAGCGTCCCGAGGAGGCGTCCTCTACAGTCAGGCCGGTCTTCTGATAAAAATTTTCGGAAACATAGAAAACTTTTTTTGGTCCGTAGCCGTCCCACATACCAGATATCCGGAAGGTTTTTTCGTATTTTTTATCCTGTATTCCGTAGACAGCCGTGAAGGTGTCTCCTACGTCCAGACCGCCGAAGCCGCATTCTTCCAGGGCCTGTTTTGTTGCCATAACCTCATTCTCTTCTTCCGGGTAGCGTCCCTTTATCCACTTTCTGGCAGGAGCCATCATGTCATTCCAGAAGCTATCATCGGTCCATAAAAGCCCTACGTCTGGAAGATGCTCTTTTTCTGTTTTTGCAATATAACCGGAGACAGCGGCTATTCCGGTTCTTTTTATGTCCGGATTCTTCTGGCATGCCTCCATTTGTTCTTCTGTAACGCCATACAGGATGGCATCAAATTCGGCTCCGTTCAGACGAATATTCCGAAGCCGTTCCATCTGGAACCAGGTGATGCCTGTGGTAAGTATACTAAAAAGAAGGAAGGAAGATAAAAATACGGAGAGAATCATGGAAAGAGACCTTCTCCGGCTGCTTTTCAGATTTTTTCCTGCCATTCGGTCAATTACAGCCATATTATTATTTTTCAGCATACCCGTCACCTCCTGAAGCTGACAGATCTGTGGATGTACTGCACCGGCTCTGAACCATTAATATTTGCTCCTTCACAAGCCGGCCGTCCTCAATGCGTACGATACGGTCAGCCAACTGTGCAATATCATTGTCATGTGTGATCAGAATAATGGTCTGCTGAAACTGTTTTGCCGCAGCCTTTAAAAGTCCGAGCACGTCATGGCCAGAAGCAGTATCCAGATTTCCGGTAGGCTCGTCTGCCAGAATAATTGCAGGTTTGGAGGCAAGCGCCCGGGCAATTGCCGCCCGCTGCTGCTGCCCGCCGGACAGCATGCCTGGAAGGGCGTTTTTCTTTTCCGTGAGTTTCAGTACCTCCATGATTTCGTCAATAAACTGCATGTCAACATGCCGTCCGTCCAGTTCTACCGGGAGAGTGACATTTTCATATACCGTGAGATCCGGTACAAGATTATAGCTTTGGAAAATAAATCCCACTTTCCTCCTTCGGAAGATTGTAAGCTCATCTTTTGTCATGCCCGTGAGCTGCCGTCCGTCCACAATGATTTCTCCGGCTGTAGGGGTATCAAGCCCCCCGATCATGTGAAGAAGGGTGCTCTTTCCACTTCCGGATTTTCCGATAATAGAGAGAAATTCGTGCTCTCTTACTGTAAAATCTACTCCGTCCAGTGCTTTTATGGTGTTTCCGCCATACTCATAGTATTTTTTTAATCCTTTTGTCTGAACAATCCATGAATTCATATGTTTGTCTCCTTTCTGTTTAGTACTACAGTACTAGATATCTGTGGCATGATACAAGCGTCAGAAGTTCATGCGTAAGCACGGAACAATCCATGTATCATGGTATTAGAATATCGTACAAAAATCACAGACCAGTCACAAAATCCAATTATCACAAAACTGTGATTGCATACGGTTCAGTACTTTTACAGCTGCATAAAGAATGCTTTCGGAAATAGAAACGATCAGTCACTTTGCAGATATATGCGAAATTCACTGCCCTGGCCCGGATGTGAGCGGACCTCAATATAGCCGTCCTGCAGTTCCAGGATCTTCCGGGAAAGATACAGGCCAATCCCGATTCCGCTCTGATCATGAACTTCGGGCTCCCGGTAAAAGCGGGAAAAAATCTCTGCCTGTCTCTCTAAAGGAATCCCTTTTCCGGTATCCTTTATGGATATCCTGGTGTAGATCTCCCGGGGGACTACAGTAACGGTGATGCTTCCTTCTGGTGCTGTGTATTTCACGGCATTGTCAAGTACATTAAATATGGCTTCCTCCGTCCATTTTCTGTCATGGCTTATGTTTAGTCCTTCATCACAGCTTACGGACAGGGTGAGCTGCTTTCTGGCTGCTGCCGGAACAATCTCACTTAGTGCGCCTGCAATGGTTTCGTTAAGGTTTGTCCTTTCCTTTTTTATCTGAATTGTTCCGGTTTCCAGACGTGACATCTTTACCATGCTTTGCAGAAGAAAATCCAACTTTTCCACCTGGCTGCACAGATGGGTCAGAAATTCCCGGCCCTGTTCAGACAAGGGCTCCTCCTGTAAAAATTCCATGTACAGTTTCATATTTGCAACTGGTGTTCTGGTCTGATGGGAAATATCAGAGATCAGTTCCTTTATCTGCTGCTTTTCCTTCAGGACCGCTGCCTCCTTCTGTGCGTGGATATGGCTGACTCTGCTAAACCTTTCACTACATTTGCCCCACAGAGTGTCAGATGTGCTTTCCTGGGTCTCATGGAATTTCTTTCCCGCTATGATATAGTCAAGAGCCTGTCCGATCTGGTCTGAGAAGAGAAAAACTTCCTTTTTCATCCGGTACATGTTCCAAAGGGCAGCTGCCGTGACCGCCAGGGCAGCTGCCGCGGTTACGATTAGAAACCAATCCATTGATATCCCATCCCATATACATTTGAAATATATTTATGGCCAGAATCCTCAAGCTTTCCCCGGAGCCGGTTAATGTTGACTGCCAGTGCATGTTTATCCATAAACTGGGCTCCTGCATCCCACATGCGGTCAAGAAGGATGCTGTAGGTGAGAAGCTGCCCCCTGTTCTGGACAAGCTCCTTTAGAAGACGGTGCTCGGTAGGCGTCAGGCTGATCTCATTGCCGCCTGCCTGGATCTTTGCCTGGTCCAGGTCAACCCGAAGGTAACCGTCATCGAATATAAGGCTGCATTCACTTTTCATATGCCGGAGGATTACTTCGAGTTTGCGCAGGAGGATTTTCATGGAAAAGGGCTTTGTCACATAATCCCAGGCTCCCAGCTCATAGCCTCTGAGGACATCCTCTTCCAAATCTCGGGCAGTGAGAAATAGTACCGGGATATCTGTTTTTTCTTTTACCCACCGGCAGAATTCATATCCTTCCCCGTCCGGCAGATTTACATCCAGTAAAATCAGATGGGGACGTTCAGTCTGATAAAGCATCCGGGCCTCTTTAACAGAGAAGGCAGAGACCACGGAGTAGCCTTCCCGTTTCAGTGCATAGCAGAGTGACTGGTTCAGTTCCCGGTCATCCTCTGCCAGTAATATTTTTTGCATGGCTGTTCCTCCGTTTTTTATATTTATCAGATACTACTCACGGCCTGGGAGGCCGCTCATGGCAACATTTATCATACCATATTCCGAAGCAATTTTCTCTTATACAGCCAAAAATCACAGAATTGTGATAAAGTTATGCGAAATGTGTTGACAGGATACCGTTTTATCTACTATAATATTCTTTAATTTAGAGAAATGCTATGACAGGGAGGAGTACATAAGTACCCGAAGCAAAGAGAGAAGATGTATGGTGGGAATCTTCGTGACGGATTTATGGAAGTAGCCCTTGAGCAGTGAACCGAAAGGGGAGGTGTTTCCCAAGTAGACTTCAACGTGATCCTTACGTTACAAAGGAGCGGTATCGGAACTGCGGTTCCTGCACCGGCAGAGTGCATAGATGTCTCTATGAATTTAGGTGGTAACACGGATCTTATATTCGCCCTGAGCTTTACAGCTTAGGGCGTTTTTGAGCGTATGGAAATTCTGAATAATTAGGAGGTATGTATATGAAGAAGATCAGCGGCAACAAATTACTGGTAAAGGCACTGAAGGAGGAGGGAGTGGATACGATTTTCGGGTATCCGGGAGCGTGTACCATTGATATTAGCGATGAACTGTACAAGCAGGATTATACGAAGGTGATTCTTCCAAGACAGGAGATCGCCCTTGTCCATGAGGCGGATGCCTATGCGCGCTCTACGGGGAAGACAGGGGTATGCCTTGTGACAAGCGGACCTGGTGCGACAAACCTTGTAACCGGGCTTGCCACGGCATATTATGATAGTGTCCCTCTTGTATGCTTTACTGGCCAGGTTGCGAGGCACCTGATTGGAAATGACGCATTCCAGGAGGTGGATATTGTCGGAATTACAAGGAGCATCACGAAGTACGGTATAGTCGTTAAGAAGAGGGAGGATCTCGGACGGATTGTGAAGGAGGCCTTTTACATTGCCAGAACCGGAAGACCGGGACCAGTGCTGATTGATCTTCCCAAGGATGTGATGGCAGAGCTTGGAAGCCCGGAATATCCGGATGAGGTAAACATCCGTGGCTATAAACCAAGTACTGGTGTGCATATCGGGCAGTTAAAGCGTGCGCTTAAGATGCTGGGGAAGGCAAAACGTCCCCTCTTCCTGGTGGGCGGCGGCGTGAATATTGCCCGGGCAAATGAGATGTTTACCAAGCTGGTGAACAGGACCCATGTCCCGGTAGTGACAACGGTTATGGGACGCGGCGCTGTTTCCACAAGGCATCCCCTCTATATCGGAAATCTCGGGATGCATGGTGCGTATGCCTGCAATATGGCGGTTGGTGAGTGCGACCTTCTATTTTCCATCGGTACAAGATTTAATGACCGGATTACGGGTAAGCTTCATTCCTTTGCACCCCATGCGCAGATTGTGCATATAGACATTGATACAGCGGCTATTTCGAAAAATGTCCAGGTGGATGTGCCGATTGTGGCGGATGCGAAGGAAGCCATTGAGAAGATGCTGGAATATGTGGAGGAATACGATACGGAGAAATGGCTTGCGCAGATTGAACGCTGGAAGAAGGAACATCCTCTTGCCATGAAGAGGAAGCCCATTATGACTCCCCAGGATGTGCTGGACGCCATTAATGAGATGTTTGACGAATGTATCATTGTTACAGATGTAGGACAGCATCAGATGTTTACCGCTCAGTTTGCCGAGATTACGGAGAAAAAGAGACTTCTTATGTCAGGAGGACTCGGCACCATGGGATATGGCCTTCCGGGGGCAATTGGCGCGAAAATTGGGAATCCAGATACGCCTGTCATCTCCATTTCCGGGGACGGAGGAATGCAGATGAATATTCAGGAGCTTGCTACGGCGGTGCTGGAGGAGCTTCCAATTATTTCCTGTATATTTAATAATAATAATCTTGGCATGGTACGTCAGTGGCAGAAGCTGTTTTACGGAAAGCGCTATTCCATGACCTGCCTCCGATCGGGTGCGGCGTGCAGAGGAAGATGCGGAGAGGTGGAATGTCCGGAATATACGCCGGATTTTGTAAAGCTTGCCCAGAGTTACGGGGCGAAAGGAATCCGGGTGACGAAGAAGGAGGAAATCCGTGCTGCGTTTGAAGAGGCAGCACGCAGCAGGAAGGTGCCGACAATTATTGAGTTTGAGATTGATCCGGAAGATCTGGTATATCCCATGATCCAGCCGGGAGGAACCCTGGAGGATATGATTATAGACTGTTAGATGGATGATCTTTTATGATCTGAAGACTGTATGAGTAAGAAAAAGGAGAAGATGTATATGAATAGTATGAAAAAGAGATGGCTCTCTTTATATGTGGAAAATCAGGACGGCGTTCTGTCGAAGATATCCGGGCTTTTTTCTGGGAAATCCTATAATATTGACAGTCTGACCGTGGGGACAACAGAGGATCCGACGATTTCCAGAATGACGATTGCAACAGTCAGTGATGACGAGACCTTTGAGCAGATTAAAAAGCAGCTGAACCGGCTGGTAGAGGTCATTAAGGTGATTGATTTTACTAATATATTTGTGCGTATGAAGGAGATTATGTATATCAAGGTGGAAAAATGCACGCCGGAGGATAAGGTGGAGTGCTTTCAGATTGCGGAGACCTTTAAGGCGAAGGTGATTGATTATGGGAGGGACAGCCTGCTTCTGGAATTTGTGCAGACAGCGACGAAAAATGATGCGGTGGTGAAGCTTATGAAAGAAGAGTTTAAAAGTATCGAGGTGGTGCGCGGAGGAAGCGTTGGGATTGAGTCCATTAGTATGATGGAGCGGTAGCGGTGAACTACCCGTTAACTCTGACTAAGGCGTTCGGCAGGGGCTTGCGAATGTTACTGGTCACGGAGTGGACAGTAACCGCGAACTTTATAGTTCGTGGTAAAAAACAGAGTGCGCTCTTGTATTTTGGGGATGATGGTATTATAATGGATAAGGATGAAAGCTTGAAAGTACTGTAACTGATATTTACATTTTATTTTTTGAGATGGAGGAATGGACGATGGAGAAAAAGAATATTGACTGGGCAGATCTTGGGTTTAGTTATATAGAGACGGATAAGAGATATGTGTCTAATTTTAAGGACGGGGCCTGGGATGAAGGGGGGCTGACCTCGGATTCTAATGTGGTGATTAATGAGTGTGCATGTGTGCTTCAGTATGCGCAGACTTGTTTTGAGGGTCTGAAGGCGTATACGACAGAGGATGGGCGTATTGTGATGTTCCGGCCGGATCTGAATGCACAGAGGATGGCAAATACGGCGAAGAGGCTTGAGATGGCGGTATTTCCAGAGGAGAGATTTCTTGATGCGGTGCATCAGACGGTAGAGGCCAATGCGTCTTATGTTCCTCCCTATGGTTCAGGTGCAACTTTGTATGTGCGTCCTTATCTCTTTGGCTCTAATGCGGTTATTGGGGTTAAGCCGGCGGATGAATATCAGTTCCGTGTATTTACAACTCCTGTAGGGCCGTATTTTAAGGGCGGTGCGAAGCCGATTACGATCCGTGTCTGTGACTTTGACCGTGCAGCGCCTCATGGGACCGGACATGTGAAGGCTGGTCTTAATTATGCCATGAGCCTTCATGCAATTATGGATGCACATAATCAGGGATATGATGAGAATATGTATCTTGATGCAGCTACGAGGACGAAGGTAGAGGAGACCGGAGGTGCGAACTTTATTTTTATTACAAAGGACCAGAAGGTTGTAACACCGAAGTCTGATACGATCCTGCCGTCGATTACAAGACGTTCTCTGATGTATGTGGCTGAGAAATATCTTGGGCTGGAGGTTGAGGAAAGAGAAGTGCCGTTTGATGAGGTGAAGGAATTCGCAGAGTGCGGTCTTTGCGGAACGGCAGCAGTGATCTCGCCTGTAGGAAAGGTTGTGGATCACGGAAAGGAGATCTGCTTCCCAAGTGGAATGGATGAGATGGGGCCGGTAACGAAGAAACTGTATGATACACTGACAGGAATCCAGATGGGGCATATAGAGGCACCGGAAGGATGGATTCACGAGGTTTGTTAAGAGTGTCATGAAATAACTATGAGCGGCCTCCCGGGCCGTGATTAGTAACGGTAGATATAGAAAGAAAAAGGTCATATGTTTTATACGTCTTGAAACATATGACCTTTTTGATCAGATAGGGATTCTTGTATAGTATTCTTTGTCATCTTCGTGGTGGATATAAGCACCGTTTTTTTCCTGTACTTTTAGTGAGGCAGGATTGTCTTTATGTACGGAGAGATAGATCTTGTTTTCCGGTATGATTTCTTTTGCTTTTTCAATGGTGAGCCGTAGTCCTTCAGTAGCATAGCCTTTCTTGCGGTATGCGGGGGAAATTCCGTATCCGATGTGTCCGGGTCCGTTCCGGAGAAAATCATTGAGATAGTGCCGCAGATTAAAAATACCTACATAAGTCCCGCTGTCTTCAAGAATAAATACAGTGGCGGGTACATACCCGTCGGGAAGACCGGTTCCATGAGAATAGTCCTCATTCTGTCTGACGTATTCCTGAAATTCTTCAAAGGAAAAGCCGAAGGCATTATTTACGAAGCCTTTTTCATCCGGAGAAAAGGAGTTTTGCAATTCGTATGCTTTTTTTAAATCGGCATTCCATAATTCAATTAGTTTCATGATTTATTCTCCCTTTTTATGAAGTGTTTCCTTAACAGATGTCTGCACCTGTTCAATCAGGTCGCTGCACAGCTTTTTCTTCAGTCCGGCGGCGGCGCCGACTGCCAGGAGTTCCTTAATGCCAGGGTTTTTGCCATTTCCATCTACAGTCGTTGTATGCTCCCCATAGTAAGTATTGCTATATGTCAGATCATATGCAGGACTTAACCTCCACTGTTCTTCCTCTTCGTGATAGATGTAAGAAAAGTTCTTTGAATGGTCATCCCGGTTATGTGCGAATACATTAAAGCACATCCGCCGGAACATATTTTCCAAATCTGCTTCATTGTCCCGGGTAAGAATTTTAGTAAGCTTCATAAGGCTGTGGTAATCAAGGCTTGGCTGAGTGAAATCCAACTCCAAAAGTGCGGAGGCCGTGAGCATATGGACACGCTGCGTTTTTCCGTTTTTTACTATTCTGTCAAATCTTTTTGTCCCAAAATATCCCGGGCACTTTGCTGATGGAAACAGGCGGGTTTCGCTCATGGTTATCCCGCATTTTACGGCACACTTTGAGTAATTGTATTCCATAAGGCCTGCGTCTGTGCCGTCAACATGGGCAGGGAACTTGATGATCCAGTCTTCGCCGTCAATACGTGTCATGATTTTTGGCCTGGCCCCTCCGCTAGTTCCACCCAGCCGGTAAAGCACATCAAGATTTTCTGTATATTCTGTATGGAGAAGCTTCTGGCATTCTGATGCCAGATCATCTAAGCTTCCGGATTCTTTTGTTTTATTCAGTATGATCTCAGGTTGGTAGGAGAGCGCACCCATCCCAGAAGAACCGACTATGGAAAGACGATCTAAAATGGTAAGATCATCCGGATTAATCCCCTTTTTCTTCAGCATCCGGTTAAGCAGGAGTCTTCCCCATGCATCAGGAAGGCTGTCGGCAAATGCACCGAATAATCCATCAAAGTAAGGCTTTACCGGTACGAACACCTGCTTTTTTAAAGGGAGTGAAAAAGGACTGATGGAAAAACCGTCATGAAGCCATTCGTCATCGTACACAAAGGCGGCTTTGTGGCCGGCTGTTAAAGCCAGAAGCCCCACAGGACGGTCTTTATATAATACCTGTAATTTATGATCTGCTTTCATTCAGAACCTCCTCTATGTTTTTATAGGGAATCTCGGTAAAAAGACCCCGGATCTCGTCTGCACAGTCGAGGGCGATTGCAATTTTAGTAAGTGACAGGAGAGAAATCTGTCCTGTTGCCTCGAACCGTTTTACGGAGCCGTGGCTGACGCCGCTTTGCCGGCTTAGTTTTTCCTGGGAGATGCTTCTCCTTTTGCGGATATTCCGTATCCGGTCTGCTAGATTTTTATTGATTTCCTCAGCAGTTTCCCATTGTAAAGCTTCCATAGTTTAAAAATCTCCATTTACTGATCTTTTGACGTAACAGTTCAGACAGGTATAATATATTAGCTATAATATACAAAAAAGCGGAAAAACAGATAATATATTAGCTATATTATAACCTATATTCATGAGAAATGCAATTCTGCCGATAATAAAAATAGAAAAAAGAGATCATTTGTTACATTATTTCTGCTTTCTGATTCGTTATCTATATAGGGGACGCCCTGATACACTCATGAGGAGGAACTGTTTTGACACTACAGACCTCTGCACAGATGATCAATTCTGTATTTGTGATTCCGGCGCTGCCAGCAGGACAGAACCAGGCGGCGGCAGCCGGGAAGCTTAAAGCTGGTAAAGTTGGGGACGGGGCATTTTTAAAAATGCCCCGTCCCCAACTTTAAAAAATTAAATAAAAAATGTATAAACTATGTTGACAAACGGGAATCGTAGTGTTAAATTAGTATTCGAAGATATTAGCACTCAAAAACAAAGAGTGCTAACAGGCAAAACCGAAAGGAGGAGGCAGATGGTTTCGGCACAAGGATTGAATGAACGGAAGCTCACAATCCTTCATGCAATTATCAAGACCTACTTAGAGACAGGCGAGCCGGTAGGCTCCAGGACAATCTCCAAGTATACGGACCTGAATCTAAGTTCCGCGACAATCCGCAATGAGATGTCGGATCTGGAGGAACTGGGATACATTGTCCAGCCTCACACGTCGGCAGGACGTATCCCTTCGGATAAGGGTTACCGGCTCTACGTTGACATGCTCATGGAAGAAAAGGAGCAGGAGCTGAATGAAAAGCAGGAACAGATGCTTGAAAAGGCAGATAAGATGGAGAAGCTCCTGAAGCAGGCTGCGAAGGTTCTTGCAAGTAATACGAATTATGCGACCATGGTTTCTACACCCATGAACAGCGCGAATAAACTGAAGTTTATTCAGCTGTCCATGGTGGATGAGGAACAGATCATTGCGGTGATCGTCCTTGGCGGGAATGTCATTAAGAACAGGATTATTAATGTAGATGAACCCTTAAGTAACGAGAATCTCTTAAAGCTCAACATGCTTCTGAATACAACACTTAACGGCATGTCCATTGAAGAGATTAATCTGGGACTGATTGCGAGACTGAAGGAACAGGCAGGCATACACAGCGAGGTGATTGGCAATGTCCTGGATGCAGTGGCAGATGTGATTCAGATTGATGAGGATATGCAGATCTACACAAGCGGCACGACGAACATATTTAAGTATCCGGAGCTTTCTGACAAGCAGAGCGCACAGGAAATTATCAGCGCATTTGAAGAAAAACAGCAGCTTACGGAGCTTGTAACACAGACTCTGTCAAAGGAAGAGAACACCGGGATCCAGGTCTACATCGGAGACGAGACGCCGGTTCAGAATATGAAGGATTGCAGTGTTGTTACAGCAACGTATGAATTAGGTGACGGCATGAAGGGAACGATAGGTATTATCGGACCGAAGAGAATGGATTATGAACACGTATTAAAGTCTATGAAACGGCTGCAGAGCGAGCTGGATCAGATGTTTCATAAAAAAGAATAAGGAATCATGAAGAAAGGTGGAATAACCCTTGGAGAATGGTAAGGAGAAAAGCCAGGAAGAGATGGTAAAGGAAGCGGTGGAGGAAGCAAAAAAGAAAGCAGGGCAGGAATGGACTGCAGAGGAAGCAGAATCAGACGAAGAGACTGCTAAGAAGGAGCTGGAGAATGCCGCAGAGCCAGAGGATGCAGACCCAGAGGGCAGCTCATCTGATGAGGAGTGCGGGGACGAAGACGGAGAACAGACAGATACAGAAGCCGGAACAGACGGGGGCAGGTCCTCTGGAAGAAAGTTATTCGGCAAAAAGAATAAGAAGGATAAAAAGGACGAGAAGATTGAGGAGCTTACCGACAAGCTTACTCGTCAGATGGCAGAGTTTGATAACTTCCGCAAGCGTACGGACCGGGAAAAATCCCAGATGTACGAGATAGGAGCGAAAGATATCATAGATAAGATACTTCCGGTAGTTGATAACTTTGAACGAGGGCTTGGGGCAGTGAAGGAAGACCAGAAGGATGACCCGTTCGTTCAGGGGATGGAGATGGTGTATAAGCAGTTAATGACAACGCTGGAAGGGGTTGGAGTGACACCGATTGAGGCAGCAGGCAAGGAATTCAACCCGGATTTCCACAATGCGGTTATGCATGTGGAGGATGAAACACTTGGCGAGAATGTAGTAGCTGAGGAGCTTCAGAAAGGTTATATGTACCGTGACTCTGTAGTGAGACACAGTATGGTAAAAGTAGCAAACTAACTTTTTAATCAAGAGGAGGAAATAAAAATGGGCAAGATCATAGGTATTGATTTGGGAACGACCAACAGCTGCGTAGCTGTTATGGAAGGCGGCCAGCCGACCGTTATCGCGAATACAGAAGGAGCAAGGACGACGCCGTCTGTAGTAGCATTTACAAAGACAGGCGAGCGTCTGGTAGGAGAGCCGGCAAAGCGTCAGGCAGTGACCAACGCAGAACGGACCATTTCTTCTATTAAGAGAGAGATGGGTTCTGACTACAGGGTAAAGATTGACGATAAGAAGTTTTCACCCCAGGAGATATCTGCAATGATTCTTCAGAAACTTAAGGCAGACGCAGAAGGATACCTTGGGGAGAAGGTAACAGAGGCGGTTATTACAGTACCTGCTTACTTTAATGACGCACAGCGTCAGGCTACGAAGGATGCCGGGAAGATTGCAGGCCTTGATGTAAAACGTATTATCAATGAGCCTACTGCAGCAGCCCTTGCATATGGACTTGACAATGAAAAAGAACAGAAGATCATGGTATATGACCTTGGCGGCGGTACTTTTGATGTATCTGTCATTGAGATTGGCGATGGAGTCATTGAGGTATTATCTACAGCCGGCAACAACAGACTGGGCGGAGATGACTTTGACCAGAAGATTACGGATTATATGATCTCTGAGTTTAAGAAGCAGGAGGGCGTCGATCTGTCAACAGATAAGATGGCGCTTCAGAGACTTAAAGAAGCGGCAGAAAAGGCAAAGAAGGAGCTGTCCTCAGCGACAACAACAAACATTAATCTTCCGTTCATTACTGCAACGGCAGAAGGACCGAAACATTTTGACATGAACCTTTCAAGGGCGAAATTTGATGAGCTGACTCATGATCTGGTATTAAAGACGTCAGAGCCGGTACAAAGAGCACTGTCTGATGCGGGCATCTCTTCTTCCGAGCTTGGCCAGGTGTTGCTGGTAGGCGGTTCTACACGTATTCCTGCCGTACAGGAAGAGGTAAAGCGACTGACAGGCAAAGAGCCGAGCAAGTCACTGAATCCGGATGAGTGTGTGGCGTTGGGCGCTTCTGTCCAGGGAGGCAAGCTGGCAGGCGACACAGGTGCAGGAGACATTCTTCTTCTTGATGTAACTCCGCTGTCCCTGTCCATTGAGACTATGGGCGGCGTTGCTACAAGACTGATTGAGAGAAATACGACCATTCCGACAAAGAAGAGCCAGATCTTCTCAACAGCGGCTGACAATCAGACAGCAGTAGATATTAATGTTGTGCAGGGTGAAAGACAGTTTGCTAGAGACAACAAGTCGCTCGGACAGTTCAGGCTGGATGGAATTCCGCCGGCACCACGCGGAGTACCGCAGATCGAGGTTACCTTCGACATTGATGCCAATGGTATTGTAAATGTATCCGCAAAGGATCTTGGAACAGGTAAAGAACAGCACATTACAATTACTGCAGGCTCTAATATGTCTGATGAAGATATTGATAAGGCCGTAAAAGAGGCGGCGGCATTTGAGGCTCAGGATAAGAAGCGCAAAGAGGGTATTGATACAAAGAATGATGCAGACGCTCTTGTATTCCAGACAGAAAAGGCATTAGGAGAAGTCGGCGATAAGCTTGACTCTGCAGACAAGGCAGCAGTAGAGGCTGACTGCAATGCATTAAAGGAGCTTCTTGAGAAGGTAAATATGGAAGATATGTCCGATGCACAGATTGCCGAGATCAAGGCAGCAAAGGAAAAGCTTATGGAAGGAGCACAGAAGCTCTTTACCAAGATGTATGAGCAGGCAGGTGCGGCAGCAGGAGCACAGGGAGCAGGCCCGGATATGGGAGCAGGCCCGCAGGCTGGCCCGGCGCCAGACGGATTTGCAGGAGATGACGTTGTAGACGGAGATTACAAAGAGGTATAGTTTTAAAGTACTTCACTAGAAGGCTGTTCCGCGGAAGCTGGCAGGCCAGGAATACCAGGTGGTATTACGGGAAGCCGGATCCCGCGGAATTTCCGTATGCACAGCTATACTGAGTAAAAGAAAGGGATAGATTATGGCAGAATCGAAACGAGATTATTATGAAGTCCTTGGTGTTGGAAAAGATGCGGATGACGCAGCTTTAAAAAAGGCGTACCGCAAGGTTGCCAAAAAGTACCATCCTGATATGAACCCCGGGAATGCGGAGGCGGAGAAAAAGTTTAAAGAGGCCTCAGAAGCGTACGCTGTACTTAGTGACCCGGAAAAACGCCGTCAGTATGACCAGTTCGGGCATGCTGCGTTTGAAGGCGGCGCCGGAGGAGGCGGATTCGGAGGCTTTGATTTCGGAGGTGCGGACTTTAGTGATATCTTCGGCGATATTTTCGGTGATTTGTTCGGGGGCGGCAGAAGAGGTGGGCGTGCAGGCCAGGGACCAATGAAAGGCGCCAACATCCGAAAGAGTGTAAGAATTACGTTTGAGGAAGCCGTGTTCGGCTGTGAGAAGGAGCTGGATGTGATCCTCAAGGATCCTTGTTCCAAGTGCGGCGGAAGCGGTGCGAAGCCGGGTACTTCTCCTGAGACCTGTTCCAAGTGCGGCGGAAAAGGACAGGTGGTCTATACGCAGCAGTCCTTCTTCGGAATGGTACAGAATGTACAGACATGTCCGGACTGCCATGGGACAGGTAAGATTATCCGGGAAAAATGCTCAGACTGCGGAGGAACCGGTTTTGTATCCAGCAGGAAGAAAATATCGGTATCCATTCCCGCAGGGATTGACAATGGGCAGAGCGTACGTATCCGTGAAAAGGGCGAGCCGGGTGTGAACGGCGGACCGAGAGGGGATCTGCTTGTCGAAGTGACCGTATCCAGACATCCGATTTTCCAGCGTCAGGATATGCATATCTTTTCCACTGTGCCCATTTCCTTTGCCCAGGCGGCCCTTGGTGCAGATATTAAGATTAAGACGGTTGACGGAGAGGTAATCTATAATGTGAAAGCAGGCACGAAGACAGATACGAAGGTACGCCTGAAAGGAAAAGGGGTTCCATCACTGCGCAGCTCACAGATGCGGGGAGATCATTATGTGACACTTGTGATTCAGACGCCGGATCGTTTAAGTGCAGAGGCGAAGGAAGCGCTGCGCAGATTCGATGAGCTTTCAGGGAATACGCTGAATACAGTCTCTGGAGGAGAAAATAAAAGCAGCGGGACAGGCGGAAGAAAGAAAAAAGGGTTTATGGATAAAATGAAAGAGGCTTTTGATGATTAATGGGGACGGGGCATTTTTAAAAATGCCCCGTCCCCAATTTATTAACCTTCCGACTGCGCCTGGTTCCTGCGGAATACCAGCGCTGTCCCGAGCAGCGTAGCGGCAAAGAGAAGCTGTATGATGAGCCCCTGGCAAAGTTCTGTCATCTGGGATGAAGACAGAGTGCGGTTCCCAGCGATCAGGTTATTGTTGACCTCATACCAGTAGACCGGGAGAAAGTGCGCCACAGTTCTGACGCCTTTTCCAAGTATCTCCAGGGATACGAATACTCCGCATAAAAATGACATGCCAAGTGTCAGTACATTGACCACAGCGCTGATCAGATCATCAGATCTCAGGAAGGAGCTTACGAAAAATGAGATTGCAAGCGCCACAATTGTGAGGACGAAGCTGTTTATAAGGTAATAGGGCAGGTGCGGATCCGTCAGCAATTCTCTTCCGTATACGATAGCAGACATTAAGGAGCAGATGAACCATATGACCAGGCCTATGACAGCGTATCCAAGAAACAGCTGCAGATTCAGCGTCCGGGCGGACAGGGCGGAGCACTGCATTCTTTTCTTCACATCCGGCCTGTTAAATTCCAGCATAATATAGCTTAAAGTATAGCATAAAATGGAAATGATAATATAAGGCATATACTGGTACATAAAGGCGTGTCCCGGAATGTCTCCTCCATGTCCGGTCTTGTCGATCAGTGTGACATCCGGGATTTCTCCTGCATTTTTGATGATCTGTGCGGCTGCATCCTTTACAGAAAAGCCGCCGGCATTCAGAATGCGCACGCCATTTAAAAAGGTATCGATCTGCTGGTCTACATAAAAGCCGCTAGAGCCTCCGGGGATCTTTGTGACAGGAAGTGTCTCTTTGTTCTTAAGGCATTTTTCCTCAAAATTCTCGGGAATTGTTGCAATATAATACACTTCCCGGTAAAAGAGACGATCCTGGAGTATACTTTTATCATCCGGGATGTCCTTTATTGTGTGGTAGGAGGCGAGATAGGAGGCGAGTCCTTTCGCAAGCTCTCCGCCGTCCCGGTCAATGACAGCAATATTCAGAGATTCCGGTTTAAAGCTCACGGAATTCTGAGGCCCCAGAAGTTTCTGGGTGGCAATGCTGATGGTTAGGAAGATGACAATATATAGAAATACCATATGGAGGTTTCGCTTTGTGATTGTTAAAAAGCCTTTAAATACTATCATAGGATTCCCTCCTTACACCTAGAAATGCAGTAATAAACAGCAGGATGCTCATAGCGCCCAGGATGAGCAGACATCTTGTAAAGCGTTCCATGTCATTATAAATACCCAGGCAGTAAAAAGCATCGCTTAAGACTGCTGCAGGGTTCAGACGGTTGATGACCGGGCAGTGAAGCTCAATGAGATTTTTCATGTTTCCAAACATGAGCCCTGCTAAAAAACCGGGGACAAGGGTAAGGGCAACGGACAACCCCATTTTCATGCCAAGGCTCATCTTGCTGATTGAGCCAAAGGCGAGCCCCATGCAGACGCCAATCACGCTTCCCATGAAGTCTACGAGAATCAGGGAAGGGAAGTCATTTCCCAGGCTGATTCCAAGAACCAGCGAGATATATACATTTAAAATCAGTATATTGATGAAATGTATCAGGACAAGAACGGTCATGTCCGTGATGACAAGCTTTAGCTTATGGGTTGGCGTCACACTTCTTCGGGCGCCGAGAGGACTTAAGTTTGCCTGAGTATCAAAGCTTGCCCGGATACCCAGAAAAGCGCCGGATAAGCAGGCATAGGCAATGAGTGCGAAGAAATACTGCACATTCGGATCCAGCGTCTGTCCGCCAAGGGTCTCTTCTCTGGTTGTCTGACGGTAATCATTAAGCGCTTCGAAAGCCTGGGGAAGCTGTTCTGGATGTGTGCTGGCAATCTCATGAATCAGGGCGAAGTTTTGATTATAGCTGTCCAGAATTCCGGTGAGAATACTTTCTCCCAGTCCATTTTTCCCTACTGTCAGGGAGGGGGTGTCTTTTACGTAATAAATCCCGGTGATCTTGCCTTCATCCAGCATTTCCAGTGCTTCTGCCTCAGTGGCATCCCAGCGAAGCTTCAGCAGTTTTCCAGATGCTTCCTCCAGAAATGTGAGGAATGCCTCTGCATTTTCCGATGAGTCATCTTCCGTAATCACTGCGGCTTTTACAGTATCCCATGTTTCCTCGCCTGTGGTTTCTATGCCAGAGCCAAAGGAAAAGTAGAAGAGGGTTCCCAGTATGACAGGAAATGCAAGAGCCCAGAACATGACCGAGACTTCTCGTATGGTCTGTAGGAATCTGTATTTAAATAAAAAGAACATTTCCTGCACCTCCTAATCCCGCAGCTCTTTTCCCGTAATTTCAAGGAAGACATCATTTAAAGTCGGAAGCTCCGAAAATACCCGTCCAAAGGCAATGTCATGCTCCTGAAGATAATTCAGGATCCGGATCAGATTATGCTTTGCACTGCTTAAACGTAATTTTAGTACCTGGTCTTCATAGGTGAGGTCAAATACATGAGGAAGCTTCCGGATTCCGTCTAATTCATTTTCCCCCAGATGAATGGTTTCTATGGTGATGGTTTCTCCGGTTTTAATCATGCTTTTCAGTTCCTCGGTAGTTCCGGTTGCCAGTACCTGCCCGTGGTCGATGATCGCGATACGGGAACAGATCTGCTCCACCTCTTCCATATAATGGGAGGTGTATATAATGGTGGAGCCCTGACGGTTCAGTTCAAGTATTCCCTCCAGTATCCGGTTGCGGCTCTGGGGATCCACAGCGACTGTGGGCTCATCCATAATAATCAGCCGGGGCTTATGGACAATGCCGCAGGCAATGTTGAGCCGCCTTAAGAGGCCGCCGGATAATTTCTTCGGGCGCATCTTAAGATAATCTTCAAGACCGGTAAAGCGTACAGCCTCATCTACAAGCTTCTGCCTTTCGTTCCTGTCCCTGACATACAATCCGCAGAAATAGTCAATATTCTCCCGGACAGTCATCTGTTCAAATACGGCAACATTCTGCATGACAACTCCAATATCTTTCTTGAGATCATAGCTGTCTGGATGCATCTGGCGGCCAAAGACTGTGATATCGCCTTTGTCATATTTAAGAAGCGCCAGAAGGCAGTTGATGGCGGTTGTTTTTCCAGAACCATTAGGACCTAAGAGGCCGAAGACTTCCCCTTCCTGAATATCCAGGTTCAGGTGGTCCAGGGCTACAAAAGAGCCGTAGCGTTTTACTAAATTTTCAATATGAATCATGGAATCTCTCCTTTTGCGACTATGAGCGGCCTCCCGGGCCGTGAATAGTAACGTATATTGTACTTGTATTATAAAAAACTTTACCTTATAATGGTAGTGTCTTATGTCACGGACAGTTTGTGACAAATGTAATAAGGTTACTATTCACGGGTCAGGAATGCGCTGGACTTCACATTCCGTAAGAACATGATTCAGGAGTATAATAGACATCAAGTCAGAGGGAAAGATTTCCCGGGAGAGAAATTATGAGGAAGATCAACGGGCAGGGAATTTTGTTATTGTATTGCTTTATGTGTCTTATGTTTGTGCCTGTTGATACAGGGTTTGTAATTGCGTTTCTTGTGTCGCTGGTCTGCATATCGGCAGAGCACCTGACTGTATCTGACAGGAGGAGGGAGTGCTGGCTTTTTCTTTTCCTGGGAGTATCATGTTTTTTCCCGGAGATGCTGTTATTCGCCCCATCGGTGTTGTATAGCCTTGGAAGATGGGAGCAAAGAACCGGCATATCCGCAGTGCTTCTGGCAGTGCTCTGCGCAGTCTTTTATGGAAGGGAAAATCAGGAGCTTGTGGTGTTCCTGCTTTTTGGATTTCTGGCAGCCTGTTTTCTCGTCTGTCTGACAGAGGAGAACAAAAGACTTGAAGAGACGGTCAAAAGAACCCGTGATGACGGCAGGGGGCTGAATCTTCTGCTCAAGGAAAGAAACAAGAATCTTCAGAAACAGCAGGATGATGAGATCTATACGGCAAAGCTTAAGGAACGGAACCGGATTGCAAGAGAGATTCATGACAATGTAGGGCATATGCTTTCCCGCGCCATATTGATGACAGGTGCGCTGAAAGCCATGAACAGGGAGCAGTTCATGGAGGGAGCGCTCTGCCAGCTTGAAGATACGCTGGGTGCTGCCATGAGCAGTGTCCGGGAAAGTGTCCATGATCTCCACGATGACTCCATTAATCTGAAAGAGGCTCTCACAGGACTCGTTGAGGAATATTCCTTCTGTGAGGCGGCGCTTATTTATGATATGGGATATGTGCTGCCCGGAGAGCTGAAATACAGCTTTATCGCCATTGTAAAAGAGGCGCTTAATAATACGGCGAAGCACAGTAATGCGTCCCGGATACAGATTACAGCGAGGGAGCATCCAGGGCTTTACCAGCTTGTGATTGAGGATAATGGAAAGGGATGTGGGGCTTCAGTAACTCAAGGCTTAGAAGGAGAGGGCAGAGGACTCGGCCTTCAGAATATGAAGGACAGGATCCAGGCTTTAGGAGGAACTGTGCAGATCAGGAATGAGAAAGGATTCCGGATCTATATTGCGGTGCCGAAGAAGGAGGATGCGGCATGAGAATTGTGATTGTGGATGATGATGTCTTTGTGACAGGAGCGCTTAAGACGATCCTGGAGGCAAATGAGGACATGACAGTAGTGGGAACTGGTGCAGATGGAAAGGATGCAGTCACCCTTTACCAAAGTTACAGGCCGGATGTGCTGCTTATGGACATCCGCATGAAGGAGATGAGCGGACTGGAGGCGTCAAAAGAAATCCTCTCTTCTGACCAGGAAGCCAGGATTCTCCTTCTTACTACGTTTTTAGATGATGAGTACATTGTAAAGGCGTTAAAGTACGGGGTGAAAGGGTATCTGCTAAAGCAGGATTATGCCTGTATTGCCCAGGCGCTCCGTGCCGTATGCATGGGGCAGAGTGTGTTCGGAACCGAGATTACAGCCAAGCTTCCAGGACTTTTGAATTCGAAAAGCGCTTCTGACTTAAAGGAGTACGGGTTAAGCGGGAAGGAGCAGGAGGTGGCGGCACTTGTGGCAGAGGGGTTCAGCAATAAGGAGATTGCCGGGGAGATGTTTTTGAGCGAGGGAACGGTGAGGAATTATATCAGCGGCATTCTGGAGAAACTGGGACTTCGGGACAGAACCCAGCTTGCAGTGTTTTACCTGACAGGGAAATTGTGGGAATGAAAAGGAGGTAACCATTTATGAAGGAATTTGTACAATACATGCCCACGAAGGTGGTTTTTGGAAAAGGAACGGAGGAAGAGACAGGCAGGCTGATTCAGGCGTGCGGTGCATCAAAGGTACTGGCAGTGTACGGCGGAGGCAGCGTAAAGAGGAGCGGGCTGTTAGAACGGGTGAGACAATCATGTGAGGCGGAAGGAATCGTGTTTAAAGAGCTTTCCGGAGTAAGGCCTAATCCATGGCTTTCCCTTGCACGGGAGGGCGTGGAAAAGGCAGTTTCTTTCGGGGCGGATCTGATTCTTGCAGTGGGAGGAGGAAGCGCTATTGACACGGCGAAGGCAGTGGCAGTGGGCGCTGCGAATCCCGGCACGGATCTCTGGGAATTTTGGTCAGGGTCTGCGAAGACCAGTCAGGCCCTGCCGGTGGGGGCAGTTCTTACAATCTCTGCAGCAGGAAGCGAGATGAGTGATTCTGCTGTGCTTACCAATGAGGAAACCGGCAGAAAGGCAGGATTTAACTCGGATATCGTGCGCCCGGTATTTGCAGTGATGAATCCGGAGCTTACATATACTCTTCCGAAATACCAGCTTGCCTGCGGAATTGTGGATATTCTGATGCACACTCTGGAGAGATATTTTACCCCGGTCAAAGGGAATGAGCTGACAGATGAGATCGCAGAAGGACTGATGCGCACAGTGATCAGAAATGGAAAAAGGGCTTATGAGAATCAGACGGATTATGATGCCATGAGCGAGCTTATGTGGTGCGGAAGCATTTCCCATAACGGGCTGACCGGCCTTGGGCGTCCAAAGGATTTTGCATGTCATAAGCTTGGGCATGAGCTTGGCGGACGGTTTGACGAGGCTCACGGCGCAACTCTTTCTGCGGTCTGGGGAAGCTGGGCGCGGCATGTATGGAGGCTGGATACCGGACGGTTTGCAGACTATGGAAAAAAGGTATGGAATATTGAATCAGAGGAAAAGGAGGAGGCTGCGCTTCAGGCGATTGAACAGACCGAGGAGTTTTTCCGCTCTCTTCATATGCCGGTATGTCTGGGGGAGATGAGTATCGGCGTGCAGAAAGACCAGGTGCTAAGAGAGATGGCAGACCATGCCACAAAGGGAGATACCCTTAAACTTGGCTGTTTTAAGAAACTTACGGCGCAGGATGTATATGAGATCTATCAGGCAGCAAACCACAGATAATCTGAATATTGACTGGAAGAACTTTTATAAGAATGTATTCGCCCTTGTAGTGCCTATGGCGGTACAGAATCTGATCAATGTGGGTGTTACGGCGACAGATGTATTTATGCTGGGACGGGTAGGGGAGAAGGTGCTCTCAGGAGCCTCCCTTGCCGGGCAGATCCAGTTTATCATGATGCTGATCTTTTTCGGAATTACGGCTGGATCCACGGTTCTGACGGCACAGTACTGGGGAAAGCGGGATACAGATACGATTGAAAAGATTCTGGGCATGGGGCTTTCGTCCGGAATTCTGGTGGCGGCGGTGTTTACCGTGCTGGCTTTTTTTATTCCGGACACTTTGATGCGGATCTATACCTCCGATGCGGTTGTCGTAACGGAAGGTGCGAAGTATCTGCGGATTGTGGGACTGTCCTATCTCTTTATGGCAGTGACACAGGTGTATCTGAACATTATGCGCAGCATTGAGCGGGTGGTAGTGGCAACGGTGGTGTACTTTATCTCACTGTTTGTAAATATTATCATCAATGCCGTCTTAATCTTCGGCATGTTCGGCGCGCCGAGGCTGGAGATTGTGGGCGCTGCCGTCGGAACCTTATGCGCCCGCATTACAGAGCTGGTTCTGGTACTATTGTATGCGCATTATAAAAATGACATTGTAAAAATCCGGGTAAGGCATCTGGTCCATATGGACAAGGTACTGTTTCTTGATTATGTACGGTATGCCATGCCGGTTGTCCTCAATGAGATGATGTGGGGACTTGGCACCTCCTGCAACACTGCGATTATCGGTCATCTTGGCAGCGAGGCAGTGGCGGCAAATTCCGTGGCCCAGGTGGCAAGGCAGCTGGCCCAGGTGGTGGTGTTCGGGATATCCAGTGCAACGGCGATCTGGCTTGGGAAAACACTTGGAGAAGGGAAGACAGAGCATGCCAGGGCTTATGCGAAGAGATTTATCTGGCTGTCCCTGATTCTGGGCGGTCTGGGAGGAGGCATGATCCTTCTGTCAGGGCCCATTGTGATCCAGGTGCTGGCGCTTTCTCCTCAGTCACAGTCTTACCTTACCTTTATGTTTTTTGTCATGTCTTATTTTGTAGTGGGGCAGGCATTCAATACTACGATGGTGTGCGGTATCTTTCGTTCCGGCGGAGATACAAAGTTCGGGCTCTACATGGATGTTACGACTATGTGGGGCTGTTCCATCCTCTTAGGGGGAGTGGCGGCATTTGTCTTCCACGCGGGGGTGCCGGTAGTCTATGCCATACTTATGAGTGACGAGATCATAAAAGTGCCGATCTGTATCTGGAGATACAGGAAATATAAATGGCTCAGGAATGTGACAAGGGAGGTAAGAGCAGCCGCGGTGGCTGCGCCGATTGATGACAACGCGGCAGATGGAAATTTAGACAAGTGAAACGGTTAATTAGTAC